>MELF01000025.1:0-113907 GCA_001767525.1 Acidobacteria bacterium RIFCSPLOWO2_12_FULL_68_19
CCTGGAATTCGCCCACGGACCTCGGATAGTGGGTGCCGGCGCGAGGGTGATCCACCGCGGCAGTCTACACCGTTACTCCGGTTAAATGGATACCCCCATAGTGCCTTTTCCGCCCGGTCCGAGCTCAACCGAAGACCGCTCATGCGACCGAAGGGCCCACGATGCCAGAATTTACAGCCCGCATCACCCCGCGCACAGTGCGGATGGCCAAGGCACAGCGCGGATGATCGGCCGGTAGTGACCGGCGTGTCAAGAGAATGTCAGGCAAGTCAGGCGAGCGGGCGCACTTCTCCTCTTTCGACCAGCGGCCGGGTCGTCACGCCACGTTCACGGGACGGCGAGGTCGTCATCGACAGAGCGATCGACCCGACCCAAGGGCCCGACGGACATCGGTGGCGGACGCGCGGGATAGGCCGCGGGCACCTCGGTCGGCAGGCCGAGATGGCCCAGAACGGGGTGGCTCGCACGCGCCTCCTCGATGAGCGCGATCAGCCGCAGACGCCCCCCGCATCGCGGGCAGGCCAGGACGTACCCTCTGCCGTTTGGCCCGTGACGCCTAGGACGGCTACACTACCGGGAGACATCCGGTTCGAGGCTTCGACGATGACCCACGTAGACGTGACGCGGATGCGTGTCTTCGAGACATGGGTGATCGGTGGTGGGCGATCGGCGATGCGATCTCCGACTGCAGATTGGCAATCGGCGATTGCCGATTCAATCACCGGTCACCGATCGCCAATCGCAGGTCCTGCGTCTTCTTCTCTCCCTCACCCGGCGTGATCTTCAGCGCGCTTGCGGAGACCTGCTCCAGAAATGACGTGTCGCCGAGGTCGCGCTGATCGACTTCGGTGAGCGCCGCGATGAAGTAGTCGCCGGGCGGAACGCCCGTGAAGTCGTGTTGAACGCGTTCGGCCGCGCGACGGCCTGCACCACGTGCCACGGGCCGGATCTCAGGGGCATGGGGCCGGACATCCCGCCGCTGGCGGGCCGGTCGCCCAGCTATCTCGCGCGCGAGATCTTCGACATCCAGCAGGGGACGCGCGCCGGCTCGTACCCGCTGATGCCGCTGATGAAGAAGGCGGTCGAGAAGCTGACCGCGGAGGGCATCATCGACATCACGGCGTACCTGGCGTCGCTACCGGTCGACGGCCCGGCCCCGGGCGTGATGCTCACTCGCCGGTAGGCGCGCCGCGAGCCGGGCCAGCCACCACACGACTGCTCCAATCATCGCGAGCGGCAGAAGTGTGAGCATCGCCGTCAGAACGCAGACCCCGTGGGATGTGCACTGGCGCGAGATCGTGACGAGGATCGCCCCGGGCTGCCTCGTGAACTCCGGCGCGCCGTTGCGCCAATTATCGACGACCACCTCGCAGGAGGTCAGTGACTGCTTCGACGACCTGCTTCAGTGTTCGAGGATTGAGTGTGGCAACCTCTGCTGTGATGAGGTCGCGGCTGGCTGTGAAGAGCTTCCCGGGATGGGCGAAACTGGTGATCCGCAGCGAACCTTTCGCGAGATCGGCGTCTTCGAGCCTGACGGCTCGACGGTCGCCGTACGCCTTGCTGGTGACCTGACACAGCACGTAGTCGCCGCGGCCGGCATCCGCGAGGACCACGGCCGGCCGTAACTTCGTCCGTGACAGGTCGGAGAACGGGAACTGGACGAGAACTATCGCACCTGCTGCAGGTGCGCCCACGCCTCGTCCTCCTCAGGCCGGCTCCAATCCTGGGCGAGAGCCGCCTCACTGAGCAACGCCGTCTCGGAAACGTGCGTCGTGGGTTGTTCGTCCAGGATGGTGACGAGCGCCCGTCGAGCCCTGGACGGCTGAATCGGTTCGAGCAGGCGGACACTCCCGTCTTCGTCGATGACCGCTTCTACCGTTCTGATCATGGTGGCCTCTCGTCAGTGTACACCGGGCGTGCTATGCACACGCACGTCGCGACCGTCGGCAGCTACGGTGAAATCTTCACATAGACGGCGAACCAGCTGCTGTCGCCGGCTGGGCGTTCACGCTTGAAGACACCCATCAGCGCATAGGCGCTCGGCGCCGCGGGTGGCGTGGCCGTCGGCCCGGACAGTGGCAGCAGGATTGCGGACCCCACTGGAACATACGCGTCCGATCCCGCGGGGCCCTGCGGACCTGTCGGGCCCCCTGGTCCTTGCAGACCGACAGGGCCCTGTTCGCCCTGAATCCCTTGCGAACCCATCGGTCCCTCTGGACCCTGGGGCCCGGTCGCACCTGTGGGACCGGGCACACCCTGTGGACCTTGCAGCCCGGCTGGACCCTGCGGACCGACGAGATCCGCGGCGGCACACCCGAAATCCGTTACGGCGGAGCCAACCGGAGTGACCGGGCAGAGATCGCCCGCGCCTGTCACACCGTCCAAGTCGGCGTCAGGCGAATAGACCACCACCGAATGCGCCTGGCCTCCAGCGATCTGTAGCACCATGCCGCCTACATTGACGCTCCCGGCGGCGGCGGGGGTCTCGTCGTCGCCAATGCGACTCGTGTTCCCGTACCCCAGCTGACCCCAACTCCTTGGCCCCAGCAGCGCACGGCGCCTGCGTCCAGCAGCGCACACGTGTGTTGGATGCCACCAGTGAGCTGGACCACGCGACCGCCCACATCGACGGCGGCGGCCGTCACCGGACACCTGTGAATGGTTCGTTGGCGATCTGTTCCTGAGCGCACGTGAGTCGCCCTCTTCCGCCTGAAGCCGGGTCGGACGCACCCTCGCACCCTCGCACCCTCGCACGTCTAGATAGGGTGTAGTGTTCCCTGCTCCAGCCGCAGCACCCGGTCGCACGCGGCGGCGAGGCGCGGATTGTGCGTGGCGATGATCGACGTGAGCCCGTGCTCGGCGTGCATCTCCCGCAGCAGCCGATGGAGCGCGTCGGCGGTGTTCTCGTCGAGATCGCCCGTCGGCTCGTCGGCCAGCAGCAGCGCCGGTTGCATGACGAGCGCCCGCGCCACGGCGACGCGCTGCTGCTCTCCGCCCGACATCATCGCCGGCCGGTGCGCCAGCCGCTCACCGAGCCCCACGCGGACGAGCAGCTCGGTGGCCCGCCGCTCGGCCGTCTCGCGCGACACTCGGGCAATCCGCATCGGCATCGCGACGTTCTCGGACGCGTCGAATTCCGGCAGCAGATGGTGGAACTGGAACACGAAGCCGATGTTCCGGTTCCGAAACTCGACGAGCGCCGCGTCGGGCATCGCCGTCAGATCGGCGTCACCAACCCGGACCGCGCCGGCGTCGGAGCGGTCGAGGCCGCCGAGCAGGTGGAGGAGCGTGCTCTTGCCGACGCCCGACGCGCCGACGATCGCCAGCATCTCCCCCGTCACGACCTCGAGGTCGAGGTCGCGCAGCACGTGAATCCGCTGGCTGCCCACGGAGTACGACTTGTTCAGCCCGCGAACGGTGACGAACGCCATGCTTCAGGTGCGACGGTGTCGATGGTGCGACGGTGCGATGGTGCGTCCGACGGTGCAATGGTACGAGGGTGCGGTGGTGCGTTCGAGGGTGCACTGCGCACCCGCCGTCGCACCGTCGCACCGTCGCACCGTCGGACGCACCGTCGCACCGTCGGACGCACCATCGCACCGTCGCATCATCGCACCTCCTATTCGAACCTGAGGGCCTGGACGGGATCGAGCCGGGACGCCTGCCGCGACGGATAGATCGTCGCCAGGAAGCAGATGAGCACCGCCGACACGATGACCACGGCAAAATCGAGCGGCTGCACGACGAAGGGAACGTAGGCGATCTGATAGACGTCCATGGGGATGCGAATCAGACGGTAGCGGTCGAGCACCCAGCACAGCGCCACACCGGCCGAGGCGCCGACAGCGGTCCCGACAACCCCGATGGCGAGGCCCTGCAGCATGAAGATCGTCATGACGCGCCGCGACGAGGTCCCCATCGTCTTGAGAATGGCGATATCGCGCCCCTTCTCCATCACCAGGAGGATGAGCGAGGCGACGATATTGAGCGCCGCCACCATGACGATCAGACCGATCGTGATCGAGATGGCCATCTTCTCGAGCCACAGCGCCGAGAAGAGCGCCTGGTTCATGTCGGCCCAGTCCTGGCTCACGTAGCCGCCGCCGAGCGCCTCGGGAATCGCCGCCGAGACGGCCGGCGCCGCCTCGATGTCGTCGACGCGCAGCTCGATCAGGTCGGGCGCGGCCTTCCCCAGCAGCCGCTCCGCGAAGGCGAGCGACACGAACCCGTACGCCGCGTCGAACTCGTACAGGCCGAGCACGTAGATGCCGGCGACCCGCACGCGGCGCGTCCGGGGAATCATGCCCATCGGCGACAAGGTGCCCTGCGGCGTGAGGAGCGACGCGGTGTCGCCCACGTCGACGCCGAGCTGCTCGGCCAGGGCACGGCCGACGAGGATGCCGGGCAGCGCCTCCTCGGTCTTGGATTCGAGCCCCGCGATGCTGCCGCGTTCAATCGCGCGGCCGATGTCGGTCACGCTCGGCTCGAGCTCCGGATCGACGCCCTTGAGGGAGATGAACGCATCGGCGCGAGCGGTCGAGATGAGCGCCTTGCCGAGGATGGCCGGACCGGCGCCCACCACGCCGTCGAGCTGTCGTATCCGATCCACTTCGGCCCGGTAGTCGTCGATGCCGCCCGTCTTCCAGACGTAGACGTGGGCGGTCGATCCGAGGATGCGGTCGCGCAGCTCTCCCTGCAGTCCCGTCATCAGCGCCAGCGCGATGACGAGCGCCATGACGCCGACGGCGACGCCAATCGTGGAGATGAGCGAGATGACGGAGATGAACGCCTGCTTCCGGCGCGCCAGGAGGTAGCGGAGGGCGACGAACAGCTCGAACGTCATGGCTACAGGCTACCGGCTACCGGCTACCACCTACCTCGGCCTCATCAGCGGAAACAGGATTACGTCGCGAATCGAGTGGCTGTTGGTCAGCAGCATCACGAGCCGATCGATCCCGATTCCCGCTCCGGCCGCCGGGGGCATGCCGTACTCGAGGGCGCGAACGTAGTCCTCGTCGAGCGCGTGGGTCTGCTCCTGCCCGGCCGCCCGCGCGCTGAGCTGCGCTTCGAACCGCCGCCGCTGCTCCGCCGGGTCGTTCAGCTCGCTGAAGGCGTTGGCGATCTCCATCCCCGCCACGTACAGCTCGAACCGCTCGACCGTCTCCGGGTCGTCCTGCGTCTGCTTCGACAGCGGCGACACCTCGGTCGGAAAGTCGTGCACGAAGGTCGGCTGGACGAGCTCGTCCTCGCACAGGCGCTCGAAGATGTCGACGGTAATGGCGCCCGCCTCCATGCCGGGCGTCACCTCGATCCCGAGCCGCGCCGCCAGCGCCGCCGCGCGGTCCCGCGCGCGCAGATCGCCCTCGGCGACCTCCACGCCCAGACGCCTCGAGGCCGCCGCCCGCACGGCCTCCCGCAGCCGCAGCCGCCGGAACGGCGCCTTCAGCGAGATGGCCCGATCGCCGTACTGCAGCTCGTCGGCGCCGAGCGCCTGTCGCGCCACGTCCACCAGCAGGTCCTCGGTGAGCGACATCAGGTCCGTGTAGTCGGCGTACGACCAGTAGAACTCCAGCATCGTGAACTCGGGATTGTGCTGCGCCGACATCCCTTCGTTGCGGAAGTTCCGATTGATCTCGAAGACGCGCTCGATGCCGCCGACGACCAGCCGCTTCAGGTACAGCTCGGGTGCGACGCGCATGTAGAGCGGGACGTCGAGCGCGTTGTGATGCGTCACGAACGGCCGCGCCAGCGCGCCGCCCGGGAGCGACTGCAGCATCGGCGTCTCGACCTCGAGGAACCCCCGCGCCACGAGGAACTCGCGAATCGCCGTCACCGCCCGGCTGCGCAGCTCGAACAACTGCCGCGCCTCCGGGTTGACGATCAGGTCGAGATAGCGCTGCCGGAAGCGAATCTCCACGTCGGTCAGGCCGTGCCACTTCTCCGGCAGCGGCAGCAGGCACTTGGCCAGGAACTCGAGCCGGGAGGCCCAGACCGTGAACTCCCTGGTCTTGGTGCGGAAGAGCCGCCCCTCGACGCCGACCCAGTCGCCGAAATCGAGCAGCTTGAAGATCCGGAAGTCGCGGGCGGGGAGCGAGTCCTCGCGGATGTACACCTGGATGCGCGCCTGCCCGTCGCCGAGCACCAGGAAGTTCGCCTTGCCGAAGCTGCGAATCGCGAGAATCCGGCCGGCGGTCCGAGTCGTGATGCGCGCGGCGTCGAGCTCCTCGGCCGACTTGCCGCCGTGCGCGGAGACGATCTCGGCGACCGTCGCCTGACGGTCGAAGCGGTTCGGGTAGGGCGCCACGCCGAGCCGGCGCAGCTCCTCGAGGTTGGCCCGCCGCTGGAGAACCTGATCGGAGTCCTCGGTCGTCGTCATTCGCGTTCCAGCCGGCGGCGGATGGCGTCGAGCAGCCCGTTGATGAACCGCACCGCATCGTCGGTGCTGAACGTGCGGGCGAGCTCGAGCGCCTCGTTGATGACGACCCGCGACGGCGTGTCGCGCTCGTGCAGGAACTCGTACACGGCCAGCCGCAGGATGAGGCGGTCCATCACGTTCATCCGCTCGAGACGCCAGTGCTCGGCCGCCTCGGCGATGATCGGATCGAGGCCGCCGACATGGCCCGCCACGCCCGTGGCGAGCGCTTCCGCAAACGCCCGGTGGTCGGGCGCGAGCTCGCTCGCCGGCGGCTCGTCGTGCAGCCAGAACGTCCGCAGGACGTCCGCCATCGAGGCGCGGCCCACCTCCCACTGGTAGAGCATCTGCAGGGCCGCCTCGCGCGCGTGATGGCGCGCCTGTTTCGTGGTCCGAGGGGCCGGCCGACGCTCCGTCCTCGTCGTCATCCGCCCGCACCCTGGTGCAGCCGCCGGAAGAGCGTCGCCATCTCGACGGCTGCCCGCGCCGCCTCGCGCCCCTTGTTCCCGGGGCCGTCGGCGGCACGCGCGTGCGCCTGCTCCTCGGTCAGCGTCGTCAGTATGCCGAGCGCCATCGGCACGCCGGTGGCGAGGGCGGCATCGGCAATCCCGCGGCACGCCGCCTCCGCGATGTACTCGAAATGCATCGTCTCGCCCTTGATCACGCAGCCGAGACAGATCACGGCGTCGAAGCGGCCCGTCTTCGCCGCGCGGAGGGCCGCCACAGGAATCTCGAACGAGCCGGGCACGCGCACGATCGTGATGTCCTCGTCCCGCACGGCCGCGTCGGCGAGCGCCCGGCGGGCGCCCGCGAGCAGGCCACCGGTGACCTCCTCGTTGAAGCGGGACACGATGACGGCGAAGCGACACCCGGCGGCGGTACTCGTGCCTGCGAGCTCCATGCCTCCGCTTACCTGCCCTTGAACTCCGGTTTGCGCTTCTCGAGAAACGCCGTCGTGCCCTCGCGCATGTCGTCGGTCGACGCCACCAGCCCGAAGAGCGTCGCCTCGAGGAACTGCGCCTTGTCGAAGGAGACCTCGAGACCGCGGTTGACCGCTTCGATGATGTAGCGCACCGCCACGGGCGGCTTCGCCGCCAGTTCCGAGGCCAGCTTCTTCGACTCGGCCATCAGCTCCGCGGCGGGCACGACACGGTTGACCAGACCGATCTGCAGCGCCTCGGCCGCGGTGACATGCCGTCCAGACAGCAGCAGGTCGAGCGCGACACCCTTCCCCACGAGGCGCGAGAGTCGCTGCGTCCCCGCGTAGCCTGGAATGATGCCGAGATTGACCTCCGGCTGGCCGAGCCGCGCGGTCTCGGCCGCGACACGAAGCGTGCACGCCATCGCCAGCTCGCATCCGCCACCGAGGGCGAAGCCGTTGACCGCGGCGATGACGGGCTTCCCCATGTTCTCGATCAGGTCGAAGACGTGCTGCCCGCGCAGCGCGTGCTCCTTCCCCTCGATCGGCCGCTGGACGGCGAGCTCGCGGACGTCGGCGCCGGCGACGAACGCCTTGTCGCCCGCGCCCGTGATGACGACGGCGCGGACGCTCGCATCGAGGGTGAAGTCGAGCACCGCCAGGCGCAGTTGGTCGAGTGTTGGAGCGTTGAGCGCGTTCAGGACCTGCGGACGATTGATGGTGAGAACGGCGACCGCGCCGTCGCGCTCGAGAAGAAGATTGTCAAAGCCCATCGCGCGAGGTTGGCGCGATTATACCCCACGCCCAGCACGCCGCCGTGCCCGCACACACGCCGGCCGTGTCGGCGATCAGGTCGAAGACGTCGGCCGTGCGGCCGGGCACGAACATCTGATGGAACTCGTCGCTGACGGCGTACGCCACGGCGACCGCGACCGCCAGCCCCGCCGAGCGCAGACGCAGCCGCCGCGGCAGACCGCCGGCCACCGCGCGCGCGGTCACGACCGCCAGGCCGGCATAGGCGAACGCGTGCCAGGGCTTGTCGCCGCCGGCGGGAACCGGGGGCTGCGGCAAGGATGACACATAGAAGATCGCCGCCATGTAGAGAGCGACAGGGCCCCAGAGCTGAAGCGTGCGGCCCACTCAGAACGGGAGCGGATAGAGAAGCCACCCGGCCAGGATGCCGCCGGCGACCAGCCCGCCGAACAGCCGGAGGCCGAACCGCAGCTGCTCCCGCGGCTCATCGCGCATCAACGCGGCGAACACCACGGACACGAAGACCGCGAAGACGACCATCGCCGCCAGGTGCGAGCTCACTTGCGCCCCTGCGCCACGTCGAATGCGTCGAGGACGACGAGCATGTTGAGAAGGCCGGCAACGATGAGGAAGGCGTTGCCGTACTCGAAGGTCGCCGCGACGGCGCGGCCGCCCCCCCGGCCCGTCGCCGCGGCCACGAAATACGGGACGCCGACGCCGACATCGGCGAAGGCCGCGAGCGCCACGAGCGGCTGCGTCAGCTCGAACGGGAACAGGCGCCCTTCGAGCCACAGCCCGCAGGCGAACATCAGCGGGAGCGCGATCAGGAAGATCAGCCCTTTCTGACGGCGCCCGAGCCACAGATGTCCCGCGCCGGGCAGCGCCCAGGCGGCCGCGCAGATCAGATAGGTCGTCGGGAGGGAGCGGGTCTCGTCCGCCGCCGCGATCGGCATCGCTCGTAAGTCTACTGTACGACTTCCGCGCGCCAGGGTCGCAGCACGTGGGCGACGGCGAACCCCACGGCCGCGCCGAGCATGGCGCCGGCGATGGCCCGCACGCCACTCGAGACCTGCCAGACATCGATCCGTTCGACGGCAACGGTCGCCCCATTGAAGGCCAGCGCCAGAATCGCCACGTGGCGTACCCAGACGGGGCTCCGCGCCGCGCGGCCAGGCCGGCTCCGCAGACCCGGCAGCAGCGCCACGGCCGCGCCCATGTAGACGCCCAGACAGCGTGCGCACACGGGAAGCTGAACGCCGTCGAAATGGATCGACCGCTCCGCGATCTGGTGACAGAGGCGCGACCCGAACAGGTACACGATTCCCGCCGCCGGCACGGGCAACCAGGGCGTGAGCAGGATCACCGCCACCCACCCGACGGCGGCGGCGGTCAGGATCGTCACGCCGGAATTATCCGCCAGCAACGGGCGTCGCGCGATCGTCGGCGATCGACCCCGCCTCCGCACGCAGTGCGTCGCCGCGGCAGGCCTGTTAGACTCCGGTCGATGTCCCACCGGGTGTGTCCAGCACGTGCCGATTCGCGCACCGTGGCGGGGGTCGGGGCGGTATCGGCCGCGATCCTGATGACCGAGCTCGCGCTGACGCGCATCTTCTCGGTCACGATGTATTACCACTTCGCGTTCCTCGCCATTTCGATCGCCCTCTTCGGCCTGAGCGCCAGCGGCGTCTTCGTCTACGTCCTGCGCCGGCGGCTGGCGCCCGTCGGCACCGAGGACCTCCTGACCGGCGCGGCGCTCGTCCACGCCATCGGCACGGTCGTCGCGCTCGCGTGTCTGGTGCGCATTCGCGTCGGCCTGAACTACTCGCCGTCCAATCTTGCCCTCATGCTCGTCGTGTACGGCCTGGCGGCCTTGCCGTTCTTCACGGGCGGCGCCGTGATCGCCATCGCCTTTACCCGCCTGGCGTCCCGCTTCAACGTGGTCTATGGGGCGGATCTGGTAGGTGCAGCGGGCGGCTGCCTGGCGCTGATTCCGCTGCTCAACCAGCTCGGCGCCCCCGGCGTCGTGCTGACCGCGGCAGGGCTCGCGCTCGCCGCCGCCGTCTGCTTTGCGCCCCCTGTCCGCCGCGGCCGCGTGCTCGCTGCCGTTGTCGCGCTCTTCGGCGTACCGGCGGCCGCGCAGGCGACGGGCGTCGCGCCCTTCGACGTCGTGGACACCAAGGGGCACGAAGGCGACCGGATCCTGTTCAGCAAGTGGAATTCGTTCTCCCGCGTCGCCGTCTACGACCGCGCCCACGGCGACTGGTCGCTCAGCCCGGCCTTCAGCGGTGTCCGCGGCAAGTCGTTGTTCATGGACATCGACTCGGCTGCGTCGACGCCCATTCTCGGGGGAACGACCCCCGCCGACGCCGCGTACCTGCGCTACGAGCTGACCGCGCTCGGCTACCACCTGGTCGAGCGTCCCGGCGGCTTCACCGCGCTCGTCATCGGACCGGGCGGCGGGCGCGACCTCGTGTCGGCGCTCCTGTTCGGGGCACGCCGGGTCGACGGCGTCGAGATCAATCCCATCATCGTCGGCGACGTGATGCTCGGCCGGTTCCGCGACTACTCGGGCGGCATCTACGCCGACCCGCGCGTCCGCATTCACGTCGATGACGGCCGCAGCTTCGTGCGTCGGAGCGCCTCGAGCTACGACGTGATTCAGGCGTCGCTCGTCGATACCTGGGCGGCAACGGCCGCAGGCGCCTACACGCTCACGGAGAACTCGCTGTACACGACCGAAGCCTTCGGCGACTACCTCGATCATCTGAACGACGAGGGGCTGCTCACGATCACGCGCTGGGTGTTCGACGGCCTTCGCCTCGTCTCGCTCGCCCAGGAGGCGTGCGCCGCCCGCGGCCTCGATGCGGCGCAGCATCTGGCGATCGTCCGCCACGGCCGCGTGGCGACCTTCCTGCTCAAGAAACGGCCGTTCACCCGCGCCGAGACAGCCAGGCTCCTGGAGATCACCGACCGGCTCGGCTTCAGCGTGCTCTACGCGCCCGGGATGAGGCCGCCGACGACGGCTGAGAGTCCCGTGGAGATGACGCGCACCGGAACGAGCGTGACCGACTACGCGCGTCTCATCCTGGCGGGCAACCGCCAGCGATTTCTCGAGACGTATCCGCTCGACATCTCGCCCACCACCGACGATCGGCCGTTCTTCTTTCACACGACGCGGCTCGGCGACCAGTTCAACGTCGCATTCGGGCGGTCGATGCTGTTCGGGAACGGGCTGAGCGCGCTACTGACGCTGATGGGCATCTCGGCGCTCGTCGTGGCGCTGTTCGTCATCGGACCGCTCGTCGCCGGCCGGGAGCGGCCGGACCCTGGCTGGGGCCGCTGGCTCCTGTACTTCGGCGCGCTCGGCGCCGGATTCATGCTGCTCGAAGTCGCGCTCCTGCAGCGGTTCGTGCTCCTGCTCGGACACCCGGTCTATTCGCTGGCCGTCACGCTCTGCTCCCTGTTGCTGGGCACCGGCCTCGGCAGCCTGGTCAGCCGCCGGATCGCGGAGGACCGGCTCCGGGCGGCCGCGCGTCGTGCGCTCGCGACCTCTGTCGGCATCGCGCTCGTCAGCGCCGCGCTCCTCACCGGAGTGGTCGACGTCGCGATTGCGTGGCCCCTCCCGCTCCGCATTACGGCCGCGGCCGCTCTGCTCGTCCCGGTCGGCATCGTGCTCGGGATCCCACTGCCGGCCGGCATGCGGCTCGTCGCCGCGTCGCGCCCCGCACTCATCCCCTGGGGCTGGGGGTTGAACGGCGCGCTGTCAGTCGTTGGAGCGACGCTTGCCGTGTTTCTCGCGATGAACTGGGGATTCTCGGTCACTTTATCGACTGCGGCGCTGGCCTACGGTGTCGCGTCTACAGCCGTTCTCAAAGCGTAATATCCAACAGGTCAATAACTTAACGAGACCGTCGCTTGGCTGAATACGGGCGGACGACTTGCCCGTGATCGCTGTGATCCTAACGCCATTAGATTTTTGAACATCGTTCGATCCATGATTGGCGTTAGATGGGTACACGAGAGCGACAGCAACGCGACCGCGACCGCACGCGTGACGCGATCCTGACCGCCGCACGCGGGTTGTTCGTCACCGACGGCTACCACAACGTTTCGATGCGCAAGATCGCCGAGCGCATCGAGTACAGCCCCGCGGCGATTTACAGTTACTTCCCGAGCAAGGACGACATCTTCTTCGCGCTCGCCGAAGAGGGATTTCGCAGCCTGGCCGGTCATCTGCTGGGCGCAATCGAGGGGGTCGCGGATCCGCTCGACCGGCTGCGCCGGGGACTCTGGGCGTTCTACGAGTTCTCCAAGCTGAACCCCGAGTATTTCGGGCTGATGTTCATCGACCGCTCCGTCCCAAGCCTTGGGCAGGACTTCCAGCGGTTCGAATTCTTCCAACACGTGACGACCGCAGCGGAAGCCGACATCCAGGCCTGCATCGAACGGGGGCAGTTCTCGAAAGAGCTGAATCCCGCGGCCGCTCTGCACGTCTGCTGGGTCGGCATGCTCGGCGCCGCCACCATCGGCCTGGCACAGCGGCTCGCGCCCGGCGAAGACCCCGACGCGCTCGCTCGCGATCTGCTCGATGCGATGCTGGCTGGCTTCACCACGCCGGTCCGCACCACGTTCGTGGCTTCGCCATGCCCATTTCACCTGCCGGACACCGCTCCTTCGACCGTCGGACACAACCATGCGTAGATCTCTCCTTGCTTCCGTGCTCTGCCTCCTCGCGGCCGCCGCGGCGGCGTGCCGCCAATCGGAGGCGCCGGCTGCCGCCGCCGCCCCGCCCGCCGTCGAGCACCACACCGACGTCGCGGCCGTCAAGGTCGACGTCACGGATCTCGAGTCGACGCTGCACATCTCGGGCAATCTGATGCCCGAGACGCGCGTGGCCATCATGTCCAAGCTCCCGGGCACCCTCTCCCGTGTCATGGTCGACATCGGCGACCGTGTCCGCGCCGGACAGGCGGTGGCGCTCCTCGACCGGCGTGAAATCGACGCGCAGGTGGATGCCGCCGCCGCAGCCGTCGGCGTGGCGGAGGCCGGCCTGGAAGCGGCGGAAGCGGCGCTGGCGAACGCATCACTCGAACACGAACGAGCGCAGAAGCTCTTCGAGCGCGGCGCGCTGCCGCGGCAGCGGCTCGATGCCTCCGACACCGCCCGGCGCGCGGGCGCGGCGCAGCGCGATCTGGCCCGGGCGGCGCTCGCGCAGGCGCAGGCGTCGCTCCGCCGCGCGCAGGAAGTGCGGCGCGACGCCACGCTCACCTCCCCGATCGACGGCGTCATCGTCGAGCGGCACTACGACGCCGGCAGCCTGGTTGGGCAGGGAGACACGCCGGTGGTCGTGGTGGCCGATCTCCGCGTGATGAAGCTCGAAGCCGGGGTGTCGGAGCTCGACGCGGGACGGCTCCGGGTCGGCATGCCGGCGCGGGTGGCGGCGCAGGCCCGGGCCGACGAGGTCTTCGAGGGCCGCCTGACCGCCATCGCGCCGGAAGTCGACGCCCGGAACCGCCATTTCCGAATCGAAGTACGGGTCCCCAACCGGAACGGCGCGCTGCTGTCCGGGATGTACGGAGCGGCCACCATCCCGCTCGAGCGCGCGCCCCAGGCCCTCGCCGTTCCCCGCGAAGCGATCACGACCCGCGACGGGACACGCGTCGCGCTGCGGATCGATGGCGACATCGTGACGGCCGTGCCGGTGAGGGAAGGGATCACCGACGGGCGCCTCGTTCAGATTGCCGCCGGCCTCCAGCCGGGCGACATCGTCGTCTCGGACGCGCGTCAGGACGTCGGCGCCGGCGCGAAGGTAACCCCGATCTTCAAGTGAGCCGGGCCCTTCCGGGCCCGGCGGAGAACGACCATGTGGATCTCCGACGTCTCCATTCGCCGTCCTGTGTTCGCCACGATGGTCATCATGAGCTTCATGGTGCTCGGCGTGGTGTCGATGACGCGGCTCGGCATCGACCTCTTTCCCGAGGTCAATTTTCCATTCGTCAACATCACGGTCGTCTATCCCGGCGCCTCGCCCGAGGAGGTCGAGACGCTGGTGACCCAGCCGATCGAGGACGCCGTCGCCGGGATCAACGGCGTCAAGCGCGTGGTCTCGAGCTCGACCGAGTCGGTCTCGCGCGTGGGGCTGGAGCTGCGCCTCGAGATCGATCCCCAGGCGGCGGCGGCCGAGGTGCGGGAAAAGGTCGCCGCGATCCGGAGCCGGCTGCCGGCGGAGATCGAGGACCCGACGATCGTCCGTTTCGACGTCGCCGCGCTGCCGATCATGACGTTCGCCGTCGGCTCGTCGCAGCGCTCGGACGTCACGCGTCGGCAGGTCGAAGACGACGTGAAGCCGCTGCTCGAGCAGATCGACGGCGTCGCCGCCGTCGAAGTGAACGGCGGCGAGGTGCGGGAAATCCAGGTGGAGCTCGATCCGGGCCGGCTCGAGGCGGTGAACCTGCCGCTCTCGCTGGTGGCCGAGAAGCTCGGCGCGGAGAACCTCGACCTGCCGGGCGGCACGCTCGAACAGCCCGGAAGGACGGTGTCGCTGCGCACCAAAGGCGAGTTCACGACGGTCGAGGAGATCGAAGAGGTCATCCTTCGATCCGACGGCGGCTCGACCCTTAGCGTCGGCGACGTGGGGCGCGTCATCGACGGCTTCGAGGAGCGCACGTCCACGACCCGGCTCGACGGCGCCGACGCCGTGTCGTTCTCGATCAAGAAGCAATCGGGAGCGAACACCGCCGCGATCGCCGAGCGCGTCCGCGCGGCGCTCGAACGGGTCCGCGCGACGTTCCCCCAGCTCGAGGTCAGGCCGGTGCACGACGATTCGGAGTTCATCCGGCAGAACGTCGCGGAAGTCCGCGAATCGATCGTCTTCGGCGCGCTGATGGCGGTGCTGGTGATCTTCGTCTTCATGCGCGATTGGCGCTCCACGCTCATCACCGCGCTCGCGCTGCCGACCTCGGTCATCGCCACCTTCTTCTTCATCTGGATCGCCGGCTTCACGATCAACATGATGACGCTGATGGCGCTGTCGCTCGTCATCGGCATCCTCATCGACGACGCCGTGGTCGTGCGCGAGAACATCTACCGGCACATGGAGCACGGGGAGGACCGGGTGACGGCCGCGCGCCGGGGCACCTCCGAAATCGGCCTCGCCGTCATGGCGACGACGTTCACGATCCTGGCGGTGTTCCTCCCGGTCGGCTTCATGACCGGCATCGTCGGCCAGTTCTTCAAGTCGTTCGCGCTCACGATCGCGTTCGCGGTGGCGATGTCGCTGTTCGTGGCGTTCACGCTCGACCCGATGCTCTCGTCACGCTTCGTCCGCTACATCCCGCCGGACGCGCGGATGCGGACCTGGACGGGCCGGATGTTCGAAGCGTGGGGGCGCGCCTACGACCGGCTCGACCGGGCGTACCACCGCGTGCTCGCCGCGGCGCTCGGCCATCCGTGGACGACGCTGGCCGCGGCGGCGGCGGTGTTGGTCGCGAGCCTGAGCACGACGGCGGTCATGGGCACCGAGTTCGTTCCCGTGGAGGACCGGGGCGAGTTCCAGGCGATCGTGGAGCTGCCGCCGGGCACGTCCTTCGCGGAGAGCGTCGCGACGGTGGCGCGAGTGGAGCGCGAGATCCGCGGGATTCCCGAGGTGACGCAGATCTTCAGCACCGTCGGCGTCAACGGCCAGGTCCGCGCCTCGAACCTGCGCGTCCGCCTGACCAAGAAGACCGAGCGGGAGCGCGGCGTCGGCGAGATCAAGGCGCAGGTCCGGGCGTTCCTGGCGGACATGCCGTTTGTCGACGGCAAGGTCGCCGATCCAGAGTTCATGCAGGGAGCGCCCTACGAGCCGCCGATCAACGTGTTCGTCCGGGGCGACGACCTCGCGGCGCTGCAGCGCGTCACCGGCGAGATCCAGGCGCGCGTGCGGACGGTGCCGGGCACCGTCGACGTCAGCAGCAATCTCGAGAGCGGGCAGCCGGAGATCGTCGCGCGGATCAATCGCTCGCTCGCCGCCGATCTCGGCTTCAGCGTCGGCGGCATCGCGACCCAGCTGCGCGGCATGGTCGAAGGGATCGTGCCCACCCGTTTTCGCGAGGGCGACCGCGAGTACGACATCCGCGTGCGGCTGGCGCCGGCGTTCCGGAACGATCCGGCCGCGATCCTGCGCACCCCGCTCTATTCCCCGGCGGGCACCGCCGTTCGGACCGGCGAGGTCGTCGACCTGGCGCCTGCCGTCGGCCCCGCCAGCATCGACCGCGAGCAGCGGCGGCGTCAGGCGACCATCGGCATCGACCTGGCGCCCGGCTACGCGCTCGGTGACGTCACCGCCGAGATCGAACGGGCCGTCGCCACCGTGTCGATGCCGCCGACCTTCGAGTGGGGCTTCGCAGGCGACGTCGAGCTGATGCAGGAATCGGCCGCGGCGATGGGGCTCGCGCTCGTGCTCGCCGTCGCGTTCATCTACATCGTGCTCGCCTCCCAGTTCGAGTCGTTCCTGCAGCCGGCCATCATCATGCTCTCGCTGCCGCTGGCGCTGGTCGGCGCCCTCCTGCTCCTGCTCGTGACGGGCAAGAACCTCGGCATGCCCGCCATGATCGGCGTCGTCATGCTCATGGGGCTTGTGACGAAGAACGCCATCCTGCTCGTCGACTACACGAACCAGCTGCGCCGCGAAGGACGGCCGCTCGACGATGCCCTGCTCCACGCCGGGCCCGTGCGGCTGCGGCCGATCGTCATGACAACGGTGGCGATGATCCTCGGCATGCTGCCGTCGGCCATCAAGACAGGCGACGGGAGCGAGTTCCGCTCGCCGATCGCGATTGCGACCATCGGCGGTCTCATCACCTCGACGATGCTGACGCTTGTCGTCGTGCCGGTGGCGTACCTGCTGCTCGAGCGGGCCGTCGCGCGGTTCAGGGCGTGGCGGCAGGCGCCGCTCCCGGCGAGCGTGCAGACCGCCGGACGGATCGCGGGCGTCCTGATCCTGCTGGCGCTCGTGGGTGCGTTCCTGACCGTCGCGTCTGCCTGGGCGCAATCGCCGCCGCCGGCCCTCACCATCGACCGGGCGCTGGAGCTGGCGGTCACGCGCAACGAGGGCCTCAAGGCCACGCGCGAGCGGCTTCGCGAGAGCCAGGCGAACGTGGCCGGGGCGCGCGCCGCCTTCCTGCCTTCGGTCGACCTGAATTTCCTCTACACGCCGACCCAGGCGTCGCCGCTCCTGAAGATTCCGGCGGGAGTGTTCGGGCCCACCGAGCAGAACTTCCGCGCGAAGATGGTCCGGGAGAACGTGGTGCGCGTCGACATCTCGCAACCCCTTTACACGGGTGGACGACTGACGCACGCCTACGGCGCCCAGGCCGCCAGCGAGGAAGGGAGCCGCCTGGAGCTGGAGCGCGCGCAGCAGGCGCTCACGCTGCGCGTCTACGAGACGTTCTATGCCGCGCTCATGGCCGATCAGGGCGTGGGTACGACAGACGAGGGGGTTCGAATCGCGGAACGGCATCTCGAGCTCTCGCGGGCGCGCTTCGAGGCCGGCTCCGCCGCCAGGCTCGACGTACTGCGCGCGGAAGTGGAGCTGGCGAACGCCCGCGCCCGCCTCATCCGCGCGCGCAGCAGCGCCGAGGTCTCGCACCAGGCCCTCAGAACCGTTCTGTCGCTGCCACCTGACGCGCCGCTGCAGCTGGCGGGAACGCTCGACGACGTCCCGCCGCTGCCGGCAGGCGCTGACTTGCGGAAGGCGCTCGGCGTGCGACCCGATATCCGCGCCATCGCCCAGCAGCGGGAGGCGGCCGAACGCCTCGTCGCGCTCGCCAACGCCGAACTCAAGCCAACCGTGGCGCTGGCGGGCAACTTTCAGTACCAGGAGGACGGCGTCGACCAGTTGTTCAACAACACCAACCGGAGCTATCAGTTCGGCTTGGCGCTCCGGGTTCCGCTGTTTGCGGCGCCGACGGTTGCCGCCAGGCGCGCGGCGGCGACCGCGCGGGTGCGGCAGGCGCAGTACACGGGGACCGCGGCGCTCGACCTCGCGCGGCTGGAGCTGGCGACGGCCTCGACCGAGCTCGAAGCGGCGCGCGAGATCGTGGCCACGCAGCGGATAGCGCTCGAGCTCGCCCGGGAGAGCCTCGACATCGCCGAGGTGTCCTACGAGAACGGCGTCATCACCGCGGCCGAGCTGAACGACGCGCGGCTGTCGCTCGTCGAAACGGAGTGGGAGCTGACACAGGCGAAGTACGCGCAGATCGTGGCCGCCGCGAAGACGCGGTTCGCGGCGGGGCTGTAATCGCGGCGGCCTTCACCGCCGTGAACACCGCGACGCCGAGACGCCTTCCACCTGTCTCGGCGCCTCGAGGCCTCGGTGTTCCGTGATCGGTGGCAGGCGCGGTAACCTGTGCCTATGTCCGCCCTCTTCGAGCTCGTCCGCGGCTGCACCTTCGACGACTTCCTCTTCACGCCCCAGTACAGCGTTGTCGAACGCCGGGACCCGACGCTCATCGACCTGACGTCGCGCTTCTCCCGCGGCCTCCTCCTGAAGCGGCCGATCGTCTCGGCCAACATGGATACGGTGACGCGGTCCGAGATGGCCATTGCCGTCGCCGAAGAAGGCGGCCTCGGTGTCATCGACCGGGGCTTCCGCAGCGGCGAGATCGAACCGCAGGTGCGCGAGGTCCAGATCGTCAAGCGCAAGCAGCACGGCATCATCGGCGATCCGTACACCATCGGACCGGGCGCGAGCCTGACCGAGGCCGACGCGCGGATGCGCGCGACCGGTGTCGGCACGCTCGTCGTGGTCGACGAGCGGCGCCGCGTCCAGGGGCTGCTGACAGCGCGGGATCTGCGCTTTGCCACCCTCGCCGGCGCCGTCGCCTCGCGGATGACGCCGCGCGAGCGCCTGACGGTGCACACCGGTGAGCTGGAGCCGGCCGGGGCGGAGGAGCTGATGCGAGGGCACAAGATCAAGAAGCTGCCGCTCCTCAACGCCGACGGCACGCTGCGCGGCCTGATTACGGCCAAGGATCTGATCGTGCACCGGCAGCTTCCCTTCGCCACCCGCGACAGCCAGGGACGGCTGCGCGTCGGCGCCGCCATCGGCGCCACGGGCGACTTCCTCGAGCGGGCCGCCGAGCTGCTCCGGGCCGAGGTCGATGCGATCGTCATCGACATCGCCCACGGCCATTCGGTCGTGATGGCGCGCGCGATCGAGGCGTTCCGGAGGCGCTTCGGCGACGTGCAGCTCGTCGCCGGCAACGTGGCCACCGCCGAGGGCGCGCGGTTCCTGCTCGAACGCGGCGTCGACGCCGTCAAGGTGGGGATCGGGCCCGGCGGCGGATGCACGACGCGCCTCAACACCAACTACGGCGTGCCGCAGGTGCAGGCGCTCGTCGAGTGCCGCGCCGCCGCCGACGGAGGCGTGCCGCTCATCGCCGATGGCGGCGTCCGGCGCCACGGCGCCTTCGTACAGGCGCTCACCTTCGGCGGCGACACGGTCATGCTCGGCGGCATGCTCGCCGGCACGGCCGAGACCCCGGGCGAAACCGTGCAGAAGCCGGTCCTGCTGCCCGACTCCAACCGAACGGTGCACGTCCCGTTCAAGGTGTTCCGCGGCATGGCGTCGCTCCAGGCGATTGTCGACCGGCTGGACGTGGAGGACGCCGAGGCGGCCGACGTCGAAGCGCTCGGGGAAGAAGGGATGGAAGTGAGCGTCCCCGCGCGCGGCTCGGTCCGTCCGCTGCTGCGGGACCTCGTCAAGCATCTCTGCTCCGCGATCAGCTACAGCGGCGCCGCGAGCCTGGCGGAGATGCAGGAGATGTTCCGGACACACCCGGAGCGCTACGTGATCAAGTTGTCCGAGTCGGGCCGCCGCGAGTCGTTCGACCGCTGAGCACCCCGGCCGCGAGCGCCCGCACGTCGGATTCCGGCCTGGCCCCATAGTGGCCGATGACTTCGGCGGCCATCACGCCCCCCATCCGCCCACAGGTGGCGAGATCGCACCCCTGGATGTACGCGTACAGGAAGCCGGCGGCGTATGCATCGCCGGCGCCCGTCGTGTCGACGACACGGACTCCGGGTTCGGCATCGATCACGTGCACCTCGTCGCCGCTCAGGACCACGGACCCCAATGCGCTTCGCGTCAGCGCGGCCACCTCGCAGTGAGGGCGTACGCGCTGCAGCGCCTCGTCGAACGTCTGCGCCTGGTACAGCGACAGGATCTCGGCTTCATTGGCGAAGAGGAGATCGACATGGTGCTCCACCAACTCGAGGAACTCGTCACGAAATCGGTCGACACAGAACGCGTCGGAGAGCGTGAGGGAGACCTTCACGCCCGAGGCCTGCGCCCGCAGCGCCGCGTCTCGCATCGCCTTCTTCGCGCGCGGCTGGTCCCACAGATACCCTTCCAGGTACACGATCCGCGACCTGGCGATGTAGTCCATGTTCACGTCCTCTGGACCGAGCCGCGTCGTTGCGCCGAGGAACGTCTGCATCGTCCGGTGGGCGTCGGGCGTCACGAAGATCAGGCACCTGGCGGTTGACAGCCCTTCATTCAGCGGCGGCGTGTCGTAGGTGACACCGGTGGCGCGGATGTCGTGGGTGAACACGTCGCCGAGCTGATCGTCGGCGACCTTGCCGATATAGGCGGCGCGGCCGCCCAGCGCGGCAATCCATGCCACCGTGTTGGCCGCGGACCCGCCGGACGTCTCGCGCCCCGGTCCCATGATCCGGTAGAGCCGCTCGGCCTCGGCGGCGTCGACGAGCGACATCGCCCCTTTCCGGAGCCTGTGCTCGAGGAGCAGCGCCTCGTCCGCTGACGCGATCACGTCCACGATCGCGTTGCCGATGGCCGTGACGTCGAAGCGGCGATCGCTCACGCCTGCGGCTCCGTGACCGACAAGTACTTGCCGACGATCGGCGCCAGATCCTGCCTGATCTGGACGGGAATCACGTCCGGGCGCGTCACGAGCGCGTATTTCAGCGCCGCGGCGCACTCGCAAGTCCGTTCGTACGGCAGCCGGGCCACGGCGCCCGCAATGATCTGCTCGGCTGTCTTCGCGTTCTGTGTCAGGTTGGCGATGATCATGTCGACGGTGACCGAGTCGTGCTCGGGATGCCAGCAGTCGTAGTCGGTGACCAGCGCGATCGTCGTGTAGCAGATCTCCGCCTCGCGGGCGAGTTTGGCTTCCTGCAGGTTGGTCATCCCGATGATGTCCATCCCCCACGAGCGGTACAGCTTCGACTCGGCCAGCGTCGAGAACTGCGGGCCCTCCATGCAGACGTACGTCCCGCCCTGGTGGATCGTCGCGCCGGAGGCGCGGCCGCTCTCGAACGCAACGCCGCTGAGGATCCTGCAGAACGGGTGGGCGAAGGCCACGTGCGCTGCCAGCCCACGGCCGAAGAAGGTGCTCGCCCGTCCCTTCGTCCGGTCGAAGAACTGATCGGGAATGACGATGTCGAGCGGCTTGTACTCCTCTTTGAGGCTGCCGACCGCGCTGGCCGACAGGATGTACTCGACGCCGAGCAGCTTCATCCCGAAGATGTTGGCGCGAAAGTTGATCTCCGACGGCAGGATCCGGTGCCCCGGCGCGTGCCGCGCCAGGAACGCCACGCGCCGGCCGCGCAGGGTGCCGATGACGTACGGGCCGGACGGGTCGCCGAACGGCGTGCTGAGCGTCACGTCCTTGCGGTCGGTGACGCCGGCCATGTCGTACAGGCCGCTGCCGCCGATGATGCCGATGTGCACTGAGTCCATGATTGGTAGTTGGTAGTTGGTAGTTGGAGGCTGGCTCCCGTTTACAATGCGCTCCGGCCGATGCCCACCCGCTTCCGCAGGAAGTTCGTACGGCGCTCCGGCGCGAGCGCCAGCCGGCGCCTGATCAGCTCGAGGACGGCGCGCTCACTTTCGCATCGGACGGCCGCCAGACGCGCCTTGCGACTTCGTCGCTTCCTCACGGGTCTTCTCCAGAACGTCCAGCACGGCCAGGTCGCGGGGTCGCCGCGCCCGCGCTTGCTCTTGATGATATCGTCGAGCGCCGCCACCGGCAGCGCCGCCGCCGCATTGCCGATCAGTACCGCATCGAGGCGGGCATCGTTCAACCGGCGCGCCACCTCCGCCAGCAGCGGGCGTGCGTCCATTGGTAGATCCTACTTGTCTCCAGTCAGTGACTGAGTGTCAGCAAGACCCCCGTTCAAACCGTGCGTGCGGATTTCCCGCACACGGCTTACCAGGTGGTCTTTGAATCGCCGCATTACGCTGCTCCCGGATACTGAATCGTTCCGCGCAGCCGGCAGAGGCCCAATGTCTCGAAGAAGGGGCGATCCCATCGCACGATCTGACCCGCCGCACACCGGCCGTTGGCGCGCTTGAGCCGCAAGCCGCGCAGCCGGCGTTCGACGTAGGCGTCAAGGTCGGTGAAGTGGTCCGCCGCGTTGCCTGTACGGAAATACTGTCCCCAGCCACGCAGCACCGGGTTGAGGTCCGCAATTACGAGGCGGAGGTCCTCATGGCACCGACGCCGCAGCGTGAGATCTCGCACACGCTGGCGCACCCGACGCATCGCGCGCTGAGACGGCCATCGCTGCAGGTAGTAGACACGTTGTCGTGCCCGCTCCCAGATGGGTCCGCTCATGCGCTTACGCAGGTGACACCCGAGAAAGTCGAAACCCTCACGGCCCCGTGAGAGATCAACGAGTCTCGTCTTCTCCGGATGTAGCTCAAGCCCGAGTCGCGTGAGCACGTGCTCGACGCGGCGGCGGGCTTCCTCGACCTGCGCGCGCGTGTCACACATCACCACGAA
This sequence comes from Acidobacteria bacterium RIFCSPLOWO2_12_FULL_68_19, assembly GCA_001767525.1. GTDB lineage: Bacteria > Acidobacteriota > Vicinamibacteria > Vicinamibacterales > UBA2999 > MELF01. Next base: position 22,871 of record MELF01000025.1, read on the forward strand.
GTCATCGGCGTAGCGGACGAGCGTGCCCACCCGCGCACACTTGTCCCCCCACACCCGGTCGAGGACATGCAGGTAGATGTTGGACAGCAACGGGGAGATCACGCCGCCTTGCGGTGTACCGGCACGCGTCTCGCGCCGCTGGCCATCCTCCATCACCCCGGCCGTGAGCCACTGCCGCAGCAGCTTCAGCACCCGCCGGTCCGAAATCCGCAGGCCGACCAGCTTGAGCAGCTTCGTCTGGTCGATGCTGCCGAAGTAGTCACGGATGTCCGCGTCCAGCACATGGTTGCCACCGCGCGCGCCGTGCACGCGCAGCGTTTCCAGTGCCTGGGTCGCACTGCGCTTGGGTCGGAAGCCGTACGATGACGCGCGGAAATCCGCTTCAAAGATCGGCTCCAGCACCAGCGTCGTCGCCATCGGCGCGACGCGATCTCGTACCGTCGGAATACCGAGTGGCCGCTGACGGCCATCAGGCTTCGGGATGTACCGCCGCAAGACCGGAGGCGGCCGGTACGTGCCCGCTTGCAACACGGCCTGAAGCTCGTCGAGCATGCGCTCCACGCCGTAGTGCTCGAGTGCGCCGAGCGTCTCGCGATCGACGCCCGCCGCGCCGCGGTTCGCCTTCACCCGCCGCCACGCCTCCTGGAGGACGTCACGCCTCCAGATCCGATCCATTAGCGCGTGGAAGCGGCGCTCCGGGGATCGCTTGGCCGCGACCCAGAGGTGGCGTTGCAATTGGCGCACTTTGTCGATGGGCGGACGCCCACCGGGGTGATTGGACCTCGCGGTCATGCCCTTGCGCGTGCTTGCTCGACCACCATGACCACCGCAGGGACCCTTTGCTCCCCTCGCGTTGTTCGTCGCGAGGCTCGGCACTACTACGGTCCCCTCGGACGCCCGCTGCACCGCGCTCGACTTCGCCGTCGGCTTATACGAGCCACGTCGCCCCGACCCGGGCTGTGCAGACGGGCCTCTCGTGTTCCGTTCCGCTCCATGTCCACGTGCTGCGCCCTGTACCCCGCCGAGACCTCCCGCGCGTGTTCCTCCGGACTGAGGCGCGGGAGACGTGGCCTTCGCCGAGACATGAGCGGCTCGGCTCTCGGGTTGTAACTGTGTCGAGGCTGCAGGCTTCACTTGATGTTGCGGCCCGCGGACTGGCTCCCTCCGAAGAGGCTCTTGACACCCCGCTCGGGCCACCGGGATTTCTCCCGACGCCTGGGGTCTGCTACTCGGCGCTCCGGCGCTTACCGAGGCGGGACTTGCACCCGCTGGAGAGGAACAGCGTGAAGCAGACGATCTGCTGTCTACTTCGTCACGACGCGACATGTCCGGCAGTATAGACCGCAGCGCGGGCCTCACAGCACCGCGTCCACGTAGCGGCGTCCGTCCCGTTCGCGGATGTAGCCGGCGGCAACGAGCGGATCGTGCTCGAAGAAGATCAGGTACTCGCCTTCGATCGCCTCTCGGATGAACCGCTGCTTGAACGCCAGCGTCTCCATGGGAAAGAGGTCGTATCCCATGACCCATGCGTCTCGGATGTGGGCCGTCGTTGGAATCAAATCGGCGACGAACGCCGCCGTCCGTCCCTTCGATTCGATGAGTACGATCTGGTGCTGGCCGGTATGGCCGCCGGTCCGCACGACCCGGACGTTGGGCCGGACGACGCGATCCTCCTCGAAGTAGTCGACCACGCCGGCCTCCTGCAGCGGGAGGAAGTCGTCCGGGAGGTAGCTGGCACGGTTGCGGTCGTGCGTGTGCGTCGCGTCGTGCCATTCCGCCGCGCGGACCAGGTACCGCGCCCGCCGGAACCGCGGCTCGAGCGCCCCGTCGCGCCGCGTGGTCGCGCCGCCGAAGTGGTCCCAGTGCAGGTGCGTCGGCAGGACCAGATCGATCGCCTCGGCCGCCAGCCCGACATCGGCCAGCGCATGGTCGAGGTGCCGCCGCCGATCGAGCGCGTAGATGTCGCGCTGCCGGGCTGGCATCTTGTCACCCGCGCCACAATCGATGATGAGGCGTCCCCACGACGCGTCCACCACGAGCGGGCGCATCGCGAGCAGAATCCGGTTCCGCTCGTCCGGTGGCGCCTGGGCCTCCCACAGCGCCCGCGGCACCACGCCGAACATCGCGCCGCCGTCCAGTCCGAACAGACCGTCGTGCACGGAGACGAGCTCGACATCGCCCCAGGAGAGCCGCTTCGGCACGAGCGCCGATGCCGGCCGCGCCGGCTGCTTCAGCTCCACGAGCACGCCGTGCGCGGCCGACGGATGCACGAACGCCACGAGCGCCCCTCCTGCGCCCGGGCGCGCCTCCGCATCGATGAGGCGCGCACCGCGGGCGCGCAGCTGCTCCAGGGCGGCCGCGATGTCGTCCACCCGCAGCGTGATGTGATGAAGCCCCGCGCCGCGCCTGGCGAGAAAGCGCGCGATCGGCGAATCGGGACGCGTCGCCTCGAGCAGCTCGATGGCGGACGACCCCATTGGCAGGACGTGCGCCCGCACGCCCTCGGTCGCCACCTCTTCCGGCGCCTCGACCTCCAGCCCGAGCGCGTCGCGGTAAAAGGCGAGCGCCTCGTCGAGGTCCTGCACCGCGATCCCGACGTGATCGAGAACCGCTTTCATGGGCGGGATCCGGGATCCTGGGTCCGGGATCCCGAGGGCGCGACGACCCGCTGCATCAGTTCGTGTGCCGCCGAGTAGGGATCGATCGCCCCCGCCGCGATGCGCCCGACCACGCGCGCGAGCTCTCCAGGAGGCAGCGTGCGCTCGAGATGCGTGAGCAACGCCCGCGACAGCAGCTCGTGCAACTGCTGCTCGTATCGTGCCCGGCGCCGCCCGTCGCCCGAGGCTGCATGCATCCGGTACTGCGTAATCGATCCCCACAGCTCCGGCACGCCCTCACCGGTCGTCGCCACGGTCTTCAGAATCGGCGGCCGCCACTGGTCGGGCGCGTACGCCTGCAGCGCCTGATTGGCGGCAACGGTCTGCACCAGCCGGTCCGCGCCCTCCCGATCGGCCTGGTTGACGACGAAGACATCCGCGATCTCCATGATGCCCGCCTTGAGCGCCTGCACCTCGTCGCCGCTGCCGGGCACCAGGACGACAACCGTGACGTCGGCGGTCCGGGCGATATCGACCTCGTCCTGGCCGACCCCCACCGTCTCGATGAAGATGAATTCCTTGCCGGCCGCATCGAGGATGAGCGCCAGATCGCTCGTCGCGCGCGCCACGCCGCCCAGGTGGCCGCGCGTGGCCATGCTGCGGATGAACACGCCGGCATCGGACGCATGCCGTCCCATCCGTACGCGGTCGCCGAGGACGGCTCCGCCGCTGAAGGGGCTCGTGGGGTCGACGGCAATCACCCCCACTGCCTTGCCCTCTTCGCGCGCCCGTCTCGTCAGCCGATCGACGAGCGTGCTCTTTCCCGCCCCGGGCGGGCCGGTGACACCGACGAGGAACGCGCGGCCCGTCCGCCCGAAGAGCGCACGCAGCAGTTCGGCTCCAGCGGGCGATTCGTCCTCGACGAGTGACATGGCGCGCGCAATGGCGCGTGGGTCGCCCGCCAGCACGCCGGCCGTCAGAGAGGAATCAGGCGGCAAGGAGTTGACGCGCGATGACCAGGCGCTGGATCTCGCTGGTCCCCTCGCCGATGGTGGTGAGCTTCACGTCACGGAAGAACTTCTCCGCCGGGTAGTCCTTCACGAAGCCGTAGCCGCCGTGGATCTGCACGCCGTCCTCCGCCACCCGAACGGCCGTCTCGCTCGAATAGAGCTTCGCCATGGCCGCCTCGAGGGTCGTACGCCGCCCGGCCTGGCGCATCGAAGCGGCGCGATACGTCAGCAGGCGGGCCGCCTCGATCCGCGCCGCATCGTCGACGAGCTTGGCGCGGATGCTCTGGAAGGCGCCGATCGGCTGCCCGAACTGCCGGCGCGCGAACGCATACTCGCGCGCCGCGTCGTAGGCGCCCTGCGCCAGCCCGACCGCGAGCGCCGCGATGCCGATTCGTCCCGCGTCGAGCACCTGCATGGCGTTGACGAATCCCTGCCCCTCGGCGCCGAGCATCTGCGACGCCGGCACGCGGCAGTTGTCGAAGAGGACTTCGCTCGTCTCGCTGGCGCGCATGCCGAGCTTATCCTCCTTCCTGCCGGCGCGGAACCCCGCGGTGCCGCGCTCGACGATGAAGGCGGAGATACCGCGGCTTCCCTTCCCGCGGCTCGTCACCGCCATGACCACGATGAGGTCGCCGGAGCGACCGTGCGTGATGAACTGCTTCGAGCCGTTGATGACCCAGCCGCTCCCATCCCGCATCGCCGTCGTCCGGATGGCCGCGGCGTCGCTCCCGGCGGACGCTTCCGTGAGCGCCCAGGCCGCCAGCTTCTCCCCGCGAGCGAGCGGCGCGAGGTACGTGCGCTTCTGCTCGTCGGTGCCGAATGCCGCGATGTGGGCGGCGCCAAGGCCGTTGTGCGCCGCCACCGACAGACAGATCGACGGATCGACCCTGGCGAGTTCTTCGATGCAGATGCAGTAGTCGACCGTTGACATCGCGGCGCCGCCGTACTCCTGGGGAACCTGAATCCCCATGAGGCCCAACGCGGCGAGCTTCGGCAGCAACTCGGGCGGGAAGTGCTGAGCCTCGTCCCAGCCGCGCACGTGCGGCCGGATCTCGCTCTCGGCAAACTCGCGGACGGCCCGCCGCAGCAGCTCTTGATCCTCGGTGAACCGCAGATCCATCGTTGCGACCAGCTACCGGCCACCAGCGACCGGCCACCGGCTACCGGCCACCACCTACCGGCCACCACCTACCGGCTACCGGCTACCGGCTACCGGCTACCGGCTACCGGCTACCGGCTACCGACTGATCGTATCATTCGGTATGCTTCGCACCGTCGTTGCCGCAGCCGCGCTGCTGCTCGTGACCGCCGCACCCGCGCTGGCCGATGCGACACTCTTCATCGGCAGCACAACCACTCCGGCCAACCGCCCGGCGAAAGGGTTGGCGCTCGGCGTCAGCCTGCTCGTCGTCGGCTTCGAGTTCGAGTTCGCCGACACGAGCGAGTCGGTCGAGGACGCCGCACCGTCGCTCCGCACCGGCATGGGGAACGTGCTGCTGCAGACGCCGGTCCCGGTTGCCGGCATCCAGTTCTACCTGACCACCGGCGCAGGTCTCTATCGGGAGCGGCTGGGCATGCGGCAGGAGACGCACGCCGGCTTCAATACCGGCGGCGGCGCCAAGATTTCGCTGCTCGGTCCGGTTGGGGTCCGACTGGACTACCGGATATTCAATCTGCGCGGCGAGCCGCTCCACTCAACGCTCCACCGCGTGTACGCCGGGCTGAACGTCGCGTTCTGAGGACACGCCGAGCGCGAAGGGCGCCCGGCGGCATGGCCCCGATCTACTGCACCGCCGGCGGCAACTCGGGCGGACCCGATGGCGTCTGGGGGGGCAGCGCGCCGCCAGGGGGCGCCCCTGGCGTGACAGCGGGCGGCGGTGGCGTCGCACCCGGCAACGGCACCGGGGCCCCGGCCGGCGGCAGCGGCGGCGGCTCGACCGGCGTCAGATTCAACAGGCTCTGACTCCCGGGACCGGCCAGCGCACCCTGATACAGCTTCCAGATCTGCTCAATCTGATCCGGGTATGCATCGCTCAGGATCGGTCCGAGCGCGTAGTCGGCCCCCGGGCGCGCCGGATCGAGCAGGAACACGTAGAGAACGGTGTTGTTCGGCCCAGGCTCGGTTGCCTTGAACATGCGCCACCCTTCGCCCTGCGCGCGCAGCTGCGCACCCGCCGACTTGACGAGCGCCGCCTGCAGGTACCCGATGACGAGCTCGAAATCGACGACACGCTCCGCCCGCACGGCGTTCAGGATCATGCCGGTCGGTGCGAGGAACGTTCGCGCCCCGGCCGGCGCCACCGGTGCCGGCACTGTCGGCGCCGGGACGATCGGCGGTGCCGTGCTCCCCGCCGGCTGCTGAGGCTGAGGAGGCGCCCCGGCCGGCGGCGGAGCTTGTGGAGGAGCGGACGCGGCCGGCGGCACCTGGGCGGACACGCCGGCGGCGAGGCTCGCGGCGATTGCCGCGGCGGCAAACAGGGTGCGTGCAATGCGCATGAGCCCTACTCTATAGCACCCCAACGCGCAAAATCCGCGCGTCGGGGACCCCGATCTACAAGAAAAGCCACGGACAGCGGCCGCTGTCCGTGGCTCGGCATTCCGGGCGCGTCGCGCGCCGCTACTGCTTCGCGAGATCGACGACGACGGTGCCGGCGCTGGCGCCCAGATTCGCGCTGAACGCGCCCCGGTACAGTTCGTACAGGTTCCGCTGCTCGGCAGGATCGGGGTTGCCCTCGTACAGGATCGCCATGATCGTATAGTCGGCACCCTTCACCACCGGGTGAATGAGATGCGTGTAGACGATGCTGCCGTCCTTGAGCGGCGTGGCGCCCTTGACGACCTTCCACCCCCCTGCCTGCTGTTTCCGTTCAGCCTTGTCCGATTTCATCAGCGCCTCACGCACCTTCGACATGACTTGCTCGAAGTCGGCGGTCTTGTCCGCCTTGATGGAGACCGACCAGAGCGCCGTGTCGCCATCGAAGGTCAGCGCCTGCGCCGCCTGCGCGTAGGCGGCACCATGGCCCTGCGAGAACGCCGGCAGCAGCATCAGCGCGCCAGCTACGAGTAACCCGGACAGTCGTCGCATCTTCAAGCCTCCTGGAAAAGGCGGGAAAGGCGGATACTCTACCGCAAAGTTCACCGTATGAAAACGGTCATTACTTCGTGCGCTACAAGCATTCCCGTCCTCGTCAACCCGAGGGCGCGGCCATCATAGTGCAGAATCCCTTGATCCACGAAGGGATGGAGTTCGGCGCCGTACCGCGCCCACACGTCCACGCCGTAGCGGGTATGGACGGCCCGCACGTCGAGGCCGGCGCTCAACCGAAGCCCCATGAACAGCGCCTCTTCGAGCCGAGCCTCGGCCGAAAGCGTCCGCCGGTCGATCGCGGCCGACCGTCCGGCTGCCACTGCCGAAACGTATTCCTCGGTCGACGCGAGGTTCCGCCAGCGGGCATCGTTTCGCGTCGAATGGGCGCCGCAGCCGAATCCAAGCCACTCGCCGTCGGTCCAGTATTTCAGGTTGTGCCGGGACTCACGGCCTCGACGCGCTAGGTTCGAGATCTCATACTGCACATATCCAGCCCTGTCCATCCTGTCGAGACCGGACAGGTACATTCCGGCGGCCTCATCCTCGGGCGTCACCGACCAGTGGCCGATCGCCATGGCCTCGCGGAGCGGGGCGTTCGGATAGATCTCCAGCAGGTACAGGGAGGCATGCTCGGGGCCGAGGTCAATCAACGCCTCGACCGACTCGAGCCACTCCGCTTCGTTCTGCTGCGGCAGCCCCATCATCAGGTCGAGCGAGATGTTTGAGAATCCAGCGGTGCGCGCCATGTGGAACGCCTCGGTCGCCCGCGCCGCCGAATGGAGCCGGCTCAACCGACCGAGTTCCTCGTCCCGGAACGACTGCACGCCGACACTGAGTCGATTCACGCCGGAGGCCCGGAACCCGGCCAGCCGCTCGGAGGTGACCGTTTCCGGGTTTGCCTCGAGGGTGATCTCCGAATCGGAGGCGAGCGCCCACGACCGCGCGCACCGCTCGATGATGGCGGCAATCTCCCCTGGGTCGAGCAGGGAGGGCGTGCCCCCGCCGAAATAAACCGTGTCCACCGGCGAACCGTCCGCCGCCCGTTCGAGCTCGGCGAGGAGCGCCGCCACGTACCGGTCCTTCAGCCCGGCGTCGAACAGGCCACGGTTGAAGTTGCAGTAGTTGCAGATCGCCGCGCAGAACGGGACATGAATGTAGAGGCCGAGCACGCTGCTCAGTGTAAGGCGTTGGTGTTGGGTGTTGGGCGTTGGGCCTTGGACGTTGGGCCTTGGGTCTTGGGTGTTGAGATCAGGATCCCGCCCGTCCACCCGACCACTTGAGGTCGGTGCGGGCATCGGGCTTCTCCCGGTCGCGGAGCGGGGCGCGCGCCTGGCTGGCCGAGCGTGACGGGAGCGACGCCTTGCGCGAGGCTTTCGTACGCAGCTTCCACAACGTGACCAGATCGTCGACGCCCCCGTTGGGCGGCAGCTCGCGGTAGTCGGCGCCATCGAGGTCGACGAACTCGCACATCTCGTGCAGGCGCGACCGCATCCGGTACCCGATGCGGAACAGGAGCGAGTCGGGGTCGGTCGTGTCGGGCTTGTCCTCGTAGTTCGACGTAAAGATCGTGGTGCGCTGGGCGCTGTACCGGGCGTTGACAATCAGGTTCAGCGTCTCATCGACCCATTCGGATGTCTTCTCGGCGCCGAGGTCGTCGAGGACGAGCAGGTCCGCCTCCATCACCGGCCTGAGCACGTCCATTTCGGCGGTCTGATTCACCGGGTTGTAGGTGCTGCGGATGACGCGCAGCAGATCGCGCGTGTCGTAGAAGAGGCCGCGCGCGCCACGCCCGCCAATGACCTGCCGCAGCACGGCCACTGCCAGGTGGGTCTTGCCGACGCCTGGCGGGCCGAGCAGGAACAGCCCGCGCTCGACGACCGGAAACCCGTCGGCCAGACGCGTTGCGTGTTGCAGCGCCTTGGTGAGCTGCTCGTTGTACGCGATGTAGTTGGAGAAATCGCAGTGCTGGTAGCGGCGCGGAATCCGCGCCTCGGCCACGAGCGTCGCCGCCGCCGCCTCGCGCCGGCACTCGCACCGCGCGACCCGCGTGACACCGTCGATCTCGACCGTCTTCCAGCCGGTGTCGTCGCAGAACGAGCAGGCCACGACCTATCCTAGCCCAAAACGCAGCGCGCACAGCTCGAAAACACGGACCGCGACGTGCGTGCCGGACGGCGCACACGTGAACCCGGAACTACTTCTGCGTCTTGAGTCTCGAGCGTTGGGCCGACTCGGCGCCAGCGGTGTTGGGCGTGTGCCTTACCAGATCCGTCGGCGACGACTTGACGAGCGCGGTGCTCAGGCGCTGCTCCCAGTCGTCGATGCCGCGGGCGAGCTCACGCTTGACATAGTCCATGAACTCGTTCACCTCGCGCTGCATCTGCTCGATCTTGCGGCGCATGTTCAGGATGATCTCCACGCCGGCGAGGTTCACGCCGAGGTCGCGCGTGAGCGTGAGGATCGTCTCGAGCTGTTCGAGATCCTCCTCCGAGTACAGTCGTGTGTTTCCGTCGGTTCGCGACGGTTTCAACAGGCCTTCGCGCTCGTACAGCCGCAGTGTCTGCGGATGGATGTCGTACTTCTGCGACACCGCGCTGATCATGTAGTACGCCTTCCCGCGCTCAGCCCGCTTCGCCATCGCCTACCCCCACCGGCCGCCGAGACGCTGCGGCGCAGAGCCGACCCGTGTCATCTCGGTGTCTCCGTGCCTTTGTGGCCCGTCTCGCCGAACGGCTCGCGCACGTTCTCACCGTTGATGCGGCCGAACTCCCGCAGCAACTCCTTCGAGCGCTCGTCCAGCACCTTCGGCAGCATCAGGCGCGCCTCGATGACCAGGTCGCCGCGCCGGAGGTCGCGCGTCGACGCCGCGCCGCGCTCGCGCAGCCGGAACCGCTGTCCCGATTGCGTGCCCGGCGGGACGCGCAGTCGCGCGAATCCGCCGTCGGGCGTCGGCACGTCGATCCGGGCGCCGAGCGCCGCCTCGTGAATGGCAATCGGCAGGACCATGTGCAGGTCGTCGCCCTCGCGCCGAAAGAGGGGATGCGGCGCCACCTGCGCGGTGATGTACAGGTCGCCCGGCGACCCGCCGCCAGATCCCGCGTTCCCCTTGCCCGGCACCCGGACGCGCTCGCCGTCGTTGGTCCCCGCCGGAATCCGTACCTGGACCGTCTCGCTCCGCGTCTCCTGTCCCGTCCCACCGCACGGCTCGCACGGGCGCGGGCGCTGCTGACCCGTCCCGCCGCAGGTGGGACAGCTGCGCGTGAAGATCATGTGCCCCCGAACCGACCGCACCGAGCCGGATCCCTGACACGCGAGGCACGGGCCCGGGCTCACCCGCGTCCGACCGGTGCCTGCGCACGTCCGGCACGTTTCGCGGCGCGTCACCGTGACGGCTCGGGTCGCGCCCGAGAACGCCTCCTCGAAGGCGAGCGGCACGGTCTGATGCAGGTCCACGCCGCGCTCGGGCGGCCGCCGCCGCGCACCGCAACCTGTCAGCACGTCGGCGAACAGGTCGCCGAAGGTGGCCGACTGATCCGTGCCGCGCGATGAAAAGTCGAACCCCTCGAAGCCGCTCGCCGGAGGGGACTCCTCGGTGACGAGACCGGCGTCGTAGCGCGACCGGCGCTCGGGATCGATCAGCGTCTCGTACGCCTCGAGGATCTGCCGGAATCGCGCCACCGCCATCCGGTCGCCCGGATTGATATCCGGGTGGTACCGTCGCGCCAGGCGCCGGTAGGCGCGCTTGATCTCCGTCTCGGAGGCGGCGTGCGAAACGCCGAGCACGACGTAGAGGTCCATACCCCGACGTCAACGCCCAATCGCCACCGCCCAACGCCCAAGAGCGATTCGGGCATTGGGAGTTGGAAGTTGGGACTTGGGAGTTGTCATTTCTTCTCCTCGTCCACGACTTCCGCGTCGATGACCTCGCCCTGGGCGCCCGCCGTACCGCCGGCGGCTCCCGTGCCGGCGCCGGCACCGGCATCACCGCCGGCACCGGTGCCGGCGGCGCCAGCCTGACGGTAGAGCGCCTCGGCCGCGCGATGCTGTGCCTGCGTCAGCTGCTCCATGGCGCGGGTCATCGCCGCGGTGTCGTTGGCCGACAGGGCGCTCTTCAGCGCCTCGATGGCCGACTCGACCGCCGACTTGTCGGTCGGCGCCAGCTTGCCGCCCATCTCCTGCAGCATCTTCTCCGCGGCGTACACGGCCTGGTCGGCGCGGTTGCGCGTCTCGATCTCCTCGCGCCGCTTCTTGTCCTCCTCGGTATGCGCCTCGGCGTCCTTCATCATGCGCTCGACCTCGTCCTTGTTGAGGCCGCTTGACGCCGTAATCGTGATCTTCTGCTCCTTGCCGGTTCCCATGTCCTTGGCGGAGACGTTCACGATGCCGTTGGCGTCGATGTCGAAGGTCACCTCGATCTGCGGCACGCCGCGGGGCGCCGACGGAATCCCGACGAGCTGGAAGCGGCCGAGCGTCCGGTTGTCGCGGGCCAGCGGCCGCTCGCCCTGCAGGACGTGCACCTCGACGCTCGTCTGGTTGTCCGCGGCCGTCGAGAACACCTCGCTCTTTCGCGTCGGAATGGTCGTATTGCGGGGAATCAGCGTCGTCATCACGCCGCCGAGCGTCTCGATGCCGAGCGAGAGCGGCGTCACGTCGAGCAGCAGCAAGTCCTTCACCTCGCCGGCGAGCACCCCTGCCTGGATGGCGGCGCCCACGGCGACCACTTCGTCCGGGTTGACGCCCTTGTGCGGCTCCTTGCCGAACATCTCGCGGACGATCTGCTGCACGCGCGGAATCCGGGTCGATCCGCCGACCAGCACCACCTCGTCGATCTTGCGGGGATCGACGCCGGCGTCGGCCAGCGCCTGCTTGGTCGGACCGACCGTCTTCTGCAGCAGGTCCTCGACGAGCTGCTCGAACCGGGCGCGCGTCAGCTTCATCTGCAGGTGCTTCGGTCCGCTCTGATCGGCGGTGACGAACGGCAGGTTGATGTCGGTCTCCATCACCGTGGAGAGTTCCATCTTGGCCTTTTCGGCGGCCTCCTTCAGGCGCTGGAGCGCCATCCGGTCCTTGCTCAGGTCGATCCCGTCGCTCTTCTTGAACTCCGCGACAATCCAGTCGATGATCCGATGGTCGAGGTTGTCGCCGCCGAGGTGCGTGTCGCCGTTGGTCGCCTTCACCTCGACCACCCCTTCGCCCACTTCGAGAATCGAGATGTCGAACGTGCCGCCGCCGAAGTCATAGACGGCAATCGTCTCGTCCTTCTTCTTGTCGAGACCGTAGGCGAGCGCCGCCGCAGTCGGCTCGTTGACGATCCGCATCACCTCGAGCCCGGCGATCTGGCCCGCTTCCTTGGTGGCCTGCCGCTGCGCGTCGTTGAAGTACGCCGGGACGGTGATGACCGCCTTCGCAACCGGCTGACCCAGGTACTCCTCGGCAGCCTGCTTGAGCTTCTGCAGCACCATCGCCGAGATCTGCGGCGGCGCCAGCTCCTGGTCGCCAATCTTGATCCGCACGTCTCCGTTCGGCGCCGACACGACCCGGTACGGCACCATCTTCATCTCCTCGGTGACTTCGTCGTAGCGCCGACCCATGAAGCGCTTGATCGAGAAGACGGTGTTCTCGGGGTTGGTCACCGCCTGCCGCTTGGCGACCTGACCGACGAGCCGTTCCCCGGTCTTGGTGAACGCCACGACGGATGGGGTGAGGCGACTGCCCTCCGGATTGGTGATGACCGTCGGCTCGCCGCCCTCCATCACAGCCACCACGGAGTTGGTCGTGCCGAGATCGATGCCGATGATTTTGCTCATGTCGTCGCGTCCTTCGCGCGCGGTACGGGAGAAACCCAGCCGATTTAGCTGACTGTTATTATCAAACCTGAGTGTGATGCAGTCAATTTCCGCGGCGCCAACCAATCGAATGTGTACCGTAAGGCTCGACCGCACAACCAGTTGGCGCTGTTATACTTGGCCGGGAACACGATGAACCAAGCCGCCACCTCCACCTCGCCTCCGCGGCGTCGCGTCGTGATCCAGGTGGCCCGACAGGCGGGCCTCATCGCCCTGTTCCTGATGGCCGCGCTCGGCGGCACCCTCAGCGGCGTGCTGTTCGCCTACATGGACGACCTGCCGCAGATCAGCGCACTCGACAGCTACCAGCCGAGCACCATCACGCGGCTCGCCGCGCGCGACGGTCAGGTCATCGCCGAGTTCGCCGTCGAACGCCGCGTCGTCGTCGACTACGACGCCATCGCGCCCGTCCTGCGCCAGGCGCTCATCGCGAGCGAGGACGCCGATTTCGAGCAGCACTTCGGCCTGAGCGCGTCGCGCATCGTGATCACCGCGGTCAAGGACATCCTCTACGGCCAGCGGTTCGGCGCCAGCACGATCACCCAGCAGGTCGCGCGCATGCTCTTCTTGTCGAACTACATGCGGGGCGGCATCTTCGAGCGCTCTTTCGAGCGGAAGATCAAGGAGGCGATCGTCGCCGTCCAGCTGGAGAAGCGCTATACCAAGCGCGAGATCTTCGCCTTCTACGCCAATCACGTGACCATGGGGCACGGCGCGTACGGCGTGGAAGCCGGCGCCAGGCTGTACTTCGAGAAGTCGGCGAAGGAGGTCTCGCTGGAGGAAGCGGCCACACTGGCCGCTATCGTCCAAACGCCCGCCCGCCTCAGCCCCTTCGTCAACGCCGAGCAGGCGCGCGCGCGCCGCGACAACTACGTGCTCCCGCGCATGGCTGACGAGGCGTACATCACGCGCGAAGAGGCCGCCGCGGCGGCGGCCCGACCGCTGGTCGTCCGCGGACGGCCGACGCCCGATCCGTCGATTGCGCCGTACTTCGCCGAAGACATCCGCAAGACGCTCGAGCAGCGGTACACCGCCGACGCGCTCTACCACGCCGGCCTGCGGGTGAACACGACGCTCGACGTCGACCTCCAGCGCGCCGCGAACATGGCCGTCGATCGGGGGCTGCGCCGCATCGACAAACGCCGGAGCGGCTACCGGCGGCCAGCGCGCAACATCGTGGCCGAGGGGCACCGGATCGATCGGTTCACGCTGCCGCGCTGGTCCGAGCCCGTGCGGGCCGGCGACATCGTCCCGGCGGTGGTCGTCGCAGTGCCGGCGCGAGGAGCGCCCGGGAACGCCCGGGTCCGTATCGGGTCACACATAGTGGATCTGCCTCCAAGCGCGTTCGCGTGGACGCGCCGGGCGTCGGCGGCCGATCTCTTCACCGTGGGCGATCTGATCGAGGTCGACGCGCGCCAGGCACGCGAGGGGGCGCCGCAGGCGGTCGCGCTCGAGCAGCCGCCGGAACTCGAGGGCGCGCTCGTGGCAATCGACAACCGGACGGGCGAGATTCGCGCGATGGTCGGCGGATTCAGCTTCGACCGGAGCAAGTTCAATCGGGCCACGCAGGCCCGGCGGCAGCTCGGATCCGTCTTCAAGCCGATCGTCTATACGACGGCGATCGACCGCGGCTTCACGCCGCTGTCGACGTTCGTCGACGAGCCGATTTCACTCGAAGCCGGGCCCAACCAGCCGCGGTACGAGCCGATGAACTACGACCGGACGTTCGAGGGACCGGTCACGCTCCGGCGGGCGCTCGAACAATCGCGCAACATTCCGGCAGTGAAGGCGCTCGTCGAGGTGGGGCCGCAGCAGGTCGTCAGCTACGCGGCGCGGCTCGGACTTCCCGGCGACATCCCGCCGGTGCTGTCGCTCGCGCTCGGCTCGGTGGAAGCGACGCTCGTCGACGCGACGGCGGCCTACTCCGTCTTTCCGAATCAGGGCGTCCGCATGACGCCGTACGCCGTCACCACGATCGCCGACCGCGAAGGCAACATCCTGGAAGAGAATCGGCCGGTGGCGCACGAGGCTATTCGCGCCGACACCGCCTTCGTGATGACGCACCTGCTGCGCGGCGTGGTCCAGCGCGGCACCGGGGCCGCCGCCGCCGCGCTGAAGTGGCCGCTGGCCGGGAAGACCGGGACGGTGGACGACTACACCGATACGTGGTTCATCGGCTTCGATCCCGACATGACGGTCGGCGTGTGGGTGGGCTACGACGAGAAGAAGCCGATCGGCGGGACGAGCAACGGCGAGACGGGCGCGTCGGCGGCGCTCCCGATCTGGATGGAGTTCATGCGGGCCTACATCGGGACGCGCCCGGACCGCGACATGCCGCCGGACTTCGAGCCGCCGGGCAACATCGCATTCGTGACGCTCGACTCCGGCCTGACCGAAGCGTTCATCAACGGCACCCAGCCGCAGGGTCTGGCGCCCGTCCCCGCCTCGGAGTAGGCCCTGGGTCCTTGCCTACGGGCTTGGCCGAACCCGATCCCGCCTGACGCCCACAGCCTGAAGACGGAGGCCCGAGCCCTACGCGTGCGGCGGCCGCGCATGGAAGATCCGCCGCAGCCCGACCGCCCCGACCGTCAGGGCCGCCGCGCCCCCCAGGATCATCAGCACGGCCATTGGAAAGAAAAAGACCGCGACGATGAGCGGAATGAACAGAACGCTGTCGAGCGCCAGGATCCACCACGCGCCGTCCTTGCTGATGTGCTCGTCCCAGAAGTGGAACAGCCCGTGGAGCATCTCCCGAAGGCTGAGTACGCCCTCTCCCGACATGGTGGTCGGCCTCCTGTCCACATTAGACGCCCAAGCCGGGTCCAAAAAGCAAGACCCGGCCTGCGTACCCCTGTAGGGCGGGTCCTCTTGGACCCGCCTCAGGGAAACAACGCCGGCGGCACGCGCCGCCGCGTCGCCTGCTCGAAGGCGTAGGCCAGCGCGAGCAGCCGCGGCTCGCTGCACGCGGTCCCGGTGAAGCTGACCCCGAACGGCGCCGGGCGGGCGTCGAAGCCCGCCGGAAACGGCGGCGTCGGCGCGGTCGGCACGAGGGCGAACGGCACGATGACCGTCGGGTAGCCCGGCCTCGCCGCCAGCGCCGCGCCGGTCGAACCTGGAAAGAGCAGCGCGTCCAGCCGGTCGGTGCCGAGCGCCTCGTCGATGCCGTGTGCGCCGCCAACCAACAGGTCCTTTCGCCGGTCGGCCTCGTAGCGCCGCCGGTCGCGTCCGAGGTCGATCTCGTCCGAGACGTCCAGATTCTGCTGTCCGTACTTCAACGTGCCGGCGCCGTGATGGTCCAGGTTCCACCGGCGGAGTTCGGCGAGCGTCCTGACCGGCGCCGCATGGCCGAGCGAGGCGAGCCATGCGCCGAAGTCGCGCTTCATGCCGTACTTGAACACAATCGAGCAGTCCCGATCCCGGCCGCGGGCGTTCTCCACGCCCGAACAGATGCTCCAGGCCAGAAAGTTTCGATCCCGCTCGGGATCGACGACGCTGGGGATGTCCGCGGGATCGACGATCGTGGCACCTTCCCGCTTCAGGATGGCGATGGCTTCCTCCATCGCCTCGCGCTGCCCTGGCGTCAGGCCGCCTCGTCCCTCGACGCTGCCAGGGACGCCCCGAGCGGGCGTCGTGGGGCGCGGCTCGGCCGCGCCGGGCGGCGTCACGCGGTCGTAGAAGAACGCGCGCGGGATACCGATGCGTGCGCCCTCGAGCGCGCCGCGGTCGAGAAACTGCGTGTAGTCCCCGGCGGGCGGCCGACCGCAGGCGCCTGTGGCCGGATCGTTCGGGTCGGGCGCGGCTCCCTCCAGCACGCCGAGCAGCACCGCGGCGTCGGCGACCGACCGCGCCATGGGGCCGGCCGTGTCCTGATCCGCGCTGATCGGGATGATTCCGTACCGGCTGATCCGCCCTACCGTCGGCTTGATGCCGACAAGCATCGTCTGGTTCGACGGGCTGAGGATCGATCCGGAAGTCTCGGTACCGACGTTTGCCGCCCAGAAGCTCACGGCGGTCCCGATGCCCGAACTGGATCCGCCGGTCGGGAGGGCCGGACGGCCGTCGCGCGTCGCGACGCGCGGATCGCGCCTCGGATCGTAGGGATTGAATCCGTATCCGGTCAGGCTGTTGTAGTTGGGCGGCATACCGACCGTCACCCAGTTGGCGAGCTCCGTCATCTGGGTCTTCGCCAGGAGGACGGCGCCCGCGTCGCGGAGATGCCGCGTCACGGTCGCCTCGTAGGGCGGCACCAGCCCCGCAAACGCCAGCGCGCCGCCGGTGGTCGGCATGTCCGTGGTGTGGATGTTGTCCTTGAGGGCGATCGGAATGCCGTGAAGCGGCCCACGGAGGCGGCCCGCGGCCCGCTCACGGTCGCGCTCGGCCGCCTCGTCGAGCGCGCGGCGGTTGACCGTGATGACGGCGTTCAGTTGATCCTCGTAGAGCGCGATGCGCGTCAACGACTCCTGCACCAGCTCGCGCGAGGTGACGCGCCCCTCCGCCATCGCCCGCTGCATCTCGACGATGCTCGCCTCGACGACGGAGAACGAGGACGTTTGAGCGGACGGCGTGAGCGTCGCCGCGGCGAGAGCCGCGGCGACAAGGGCCCGAGGCCTGGGGCCTGCGGCCTTGGGCCTGCTAGTACGCCATCGCATAGCAATCGCGGCGCGGATCCGCGCCGGCGATCCGGTTGCCGTTCGACGGGTCGACGACGACCGCTGTGGCGCACCCCGACATGCCGTACTTCGGAATCCGCTCCACGTCGTGACCGCGCCGCTTCAGTTCCTCGAAGACCGCGTCCGGCACGGCCGCTTCGACGTTCAGCTTGTTGAAGCCGGCATCGTGCGGCCAGAAGGAGCCGTAGAAATGCAGCGTCTGGACCCGGGGCCACTCGAATGCCTCGTGCAGGTTCGGGTACCACTCGGGCCAGAATTCGACGACGTTGAGCAGCGCCTGCAGGATGGTCTGGTCCTGGTTGTCGCCGCCGGGCGTGCCGAGCGCCATGAACGGTTCCCCGTTCCGCAGCACGATGCTCGGCGTCAGCGTGTAGCGCGGGCGCGACCGGGGCCGGAGCTGCGCGGCGCGCTGCGGGTCGAGCCAGAACTGCTCGCCCCGCACGCTCATCCCGATGCCGGTCTCGCCGAGGATCACCGCGCCGCCGATCCAGCCGCCGCTCGGCGTGCTGTCGAAGACGTTGCCGTCCTTGTCGACGACCGCGATGTGCGTCGTGTCCTTCATCGTCCCGCGGATCGGCTCGGCCTGGGGCGAGGTCGCGCCGGGCTGCACGGCGTCGGCCATGTTCGCAACCCAGAACCGCCACGCCTTCACCCGGGAGTCGAACGGCAGCGGGTTGCCGGCGATGAACGCCCGCGAGGCGCGGTGCGGGTCGACGAGCGCCGCACGCTCCCGGGCGTAGGCCTTCGAGAGCAGCCCTTCGCCCGGCACCTCGACGAACGCCGGATCGGCGTAGTAGCTGTCGCGATCGGCGTAGGCGAGCTTCAGCGTCTCGACGACCGTATGCAGGTAGTCGGCGCTGTTGTGCTTCATCGAGCGGAGATCGAACTGCTCGAGGACGTTCAGCGCCTGCAGCAGGACCGGTCCCTGGCTGCCGAACGAGTGCTTGTAGACCTCGTACCCGCGGTAGGTCGTCCTGGCCGGCTCCTCGACCTTGGCGAAGAACTCGGCGAAATCCGCCAGCTCGTACGGCGCCTGGTGCTGCCGGAGGAACGCCACCATCTCGGCGGCGATGTCGCCCTTGTAGAAGCGGTCGCGAGCGGCGGCCACGGCCGCGGCCCGGCCGCGCGAGCGGGCGGCGCGTTCGGCCTCGACCATGCGGCGCAGCGTACGGGCCAGCGTCGGCAGCGTGATCGTCTCGCCCGCCGCCGGGGCGGACCCGTCCGGCTTCAGCCAGTACTTCTGGTTCTGCGGCCACCCCTCGAAGAAGTCGAGATTGCCCTTGATCGCCTGCGCCGTCAGCGGCCGCAGCGCAAATCCGTTGGCGGAATAGTCAATCGCCCGCGCCGACACCTGCTCGAAGCTCATCGTCCCCCAGCGTTCGAGCACGGTGAGCGCGGCGTGCAGCGCGCCGGGAATCACCGCCGGATTGAGGCCGGCGCCGGCGAGCGTCTTGCCCTGCGCGACGTACGACTCGAGCGTGGCGCCCTTGGGCGCCCATCCCTGGCCGACGACCGAGACGACCTTCCTGGTGGTGCGCGGATAGACGAGCACGAGCGCCTCGCCTCCCAGGCTGTAGAGGTCCTGCTCGACAACGCCGCCGACGAGCAGCGCGGCGACGCCGGCGTCGAAGGCGTTCCCCCCTTTGTGCAGGATCTCGATGGCGGCGGCCGTCGTCAGCGGGTGCCCGGCGGACGCGCCGGCATTCCGGCCGATGACCGGGGGGCGGTCCGTCGCGCGGCCCCTCACCCCCAGGCCGCACGCGACGGCAAGGGCGACAGCAACGGTGCATGACAGTCGGTGACGGGTGCGCATCTCTCTACCTCGCGCTGGCAGAAGTCGTTGTCGTGCGCGTCAGGAGCTCCCAGTGCTCGTACCCGCGGTTGACCACCGTGTCGACGTCCTCCGCGAGCACGTACCGATCGCGCACGAGCGCGTCGGTCACCTCGCGCACCTTGGCGAGATACGCGCCGCGGCTCGGGTACCGCTCCTCGATCGACGGTCGCGGATCGCGGCGGGCGTCGCGCTCGGCCTGCGTGCGAGCGAACGGAATATAGGAACCGGTGTTGCCCACCAGACGGGCGGTTCCGCCGATCTCCGGGTTCCGGAAATTCCAGCCGGTGTAGGTGGCGAGCGGCACGGCGACTTCCGACAGGCGAATTCCGGCCACTTCGTTGCCGTCGGCGTCGGTCTGCGACACCAGGAGCGGCTGGACCGCGCCTTCCCCACCGCTCGCCGGCAGCAGCCCATTGAAGGCGCGGCGGCCCGGCGCGACCGCGCGCGGCGACTGAACGCCCGGGATCGCCGGAAACGCCAGATCCTGCGCCCGGACGAGCGTCCGGTCGGCCAGCCGCGGATGCCGGCTCGGCGGCGGCGCCGTGCCCTCCCTCACCCAGCGGTCGAGCGCAACGAGCAGCGCGCGCAGCGACAGCGTGTAATCGAGCGGGTTCGCCCGCTGCTGGCCACGGCCGGCGGCCGGGGGCGGGAACGGCCCCGGCGTATGCTGGGCGCCCGCGAAGAGATACGCCCGCACGTTGTCGCCGAGCGCCGCGTCGCGCATGCCGTCGGGCGTCGTGTGGACGAGGGCCGCGGCGCGGCCGGTATCGATCCAGTACTCGACGCTGCTGTTGGTCAGGAAGAGCTTCGGCTGGTGGCGGCGCGCCCGGTCGTTCTCGAGCAGCCCCTCGGTGGCGCCGGTGACCGCATCCCGGTCGGCGCGATCGGCGAACGGGAACGTGCCGACAAAGGCGTTGCCGGCGGTCGGCGTCGAGCCGCGGCGGTTGATATCGATCCGGGCGGCGCCGGCAATGTGCGCGATCACGCCGTCGAAGACGAGCCGCTCGCGCTCGTCGGCGTTGAAGCCGAGATAGAGGAACTCGCGCAGGAATCGCCCCGTCTGCGACTGCCCGAACGCATAGACGTACTTCGCGGGCGTCACGGCGTCGGCGGAGTGCTTGGCCCAGCTCGCAATGTCCCGGACTGCGGCCAGACCGAGCCCGGCGATCGGCGGATTGGCCACCTCATAGGCGGCCTCATAGACACGTCCGGGCTCGAACCCCCCGTCGAGTGAGACGGCGTCGCCGGCGATCCGCCACTGGCTGCGCGGAATCGTCTGCGGCGCGTCCGACAGGCGGTCGCGCACGGTCAGCACGCTGTCGGGGCCGTCGGGATCGGACGGCGCATAGGCCGGCACGTCGTCGGCGAGCCGGTAGGTCGGCGCGCGGCGGTCCACTTCGATCAACGTCCGGACGATCCCGGTAACGCCCTGCGCCGCCGGCGCCTGAATGCGCAGCCCGCCTCCGCCCGCGGGCAGGTCGAACTCCCAGCCGACAGCGATCACCGTGAAGCCGCGCCGCAGCAGGAACCCATCGCCAACGTCGGGATCGCTCCCGGCCGTCACGCGGTTGAACATCCGCGTGACCCTGTTGCCACGGTTCACGACGTCCACGATGGCGACGCCGTTGCCGCCGGTCTTCGGCCGCAGCGCGTAGAAGTCGGCCGAGAACTCCACGCGTCCCTGGGCGTTCGGCGGCGCGGCGTCGAGGTCGACGATGACCGCGTTGCGCCGGCCGGCCGGATCGACGGCGAAATAGACGCGCCCCTCGAGCTTCTCGTATCCCGCATACGAGAGGTCGCTCCGCTTCAGGACCTCGACGCGCGTCACCTCGGCGTGGGCGGCGGCGGCGAACGCGAACAGGAGCACCGGAACGCCGAACCGGACCGGAACACGAACCCGGAACCGAGAACCCGGAAGCGTGAACGACATGGTCCTCATCTCCTCGCTGCGAGTTGCACGACGACGTCCCACGTGAAGCGAACGAACCGATAGAGCTCGCTCTCGAGGATCCGTTCCTGGTCGCTGTGAGAGCCGAAGCCTTTCGGCGCGTCCTCGGCGTCGACCGCCGGGCCGATGCCGTAGCACTGCACCCCCTTGGCACGGAGGTAGGCCATGTCGGTCGCCCCGGTGCTCATGATGGGCAGCGTCGGGGCGCCGTAATGGCGGCGCACCGCGTCCTCGAGCGCCGTGAACGCCTCGGTCTCGAGGCGCGAGGTGCCTCCGGGCCGGACATCGCGCGGCGCGAACGCCACCTCGACCGACGGGTCGTTCACCGTCTTTCGGACGCCGTCGAGCACGGCCGCCGGATCGTCATCCGGCAGAATGCGGAGGTCCAGGCGCGCCACGGCTTCCGAAGGAATCACGTTCAGCCGGTAGCCGCCGTCGATGATTGTCGGCGACGCGGTCGCGTGCAGCAGGGCCGCCTTGGCCGGATCGTTCGCATGGAAGTAGCGATCCACGCCTGCCGCCTTCTCCGGATCGAGCACGTCGCGGTACCGCTGCGCTTCCGCGCCAGACGAGATCTCGGCGAGCCGCGCGAAGTACGTCCGGGTGGTCTCGTTCAGGCGGATCGTCGAGTGCCAGTCGCCGACGCGCGCGACCGCTGCCGCCAGGTGCACGACGGGATTGCCGACGAGCGGGACCGAGCCGTGGCCCGAGACGCCGCGGGCGGTCAGGTCGATGGCGCGGGGGATCTTCTCCAGCGTCTGCACGGTGCCGTACCGCACCTCGCCGCGCTCGCGAACCATGCCTCCCGTTTCCGCGAGGCAGTACTCCGCCTCGATCTCGCGGAGATGCCGGTCGACCATGAACTGGATGCCGACGCGCGTATTCCCCTCTTCGCCCGCTTCCGCCAGGAAGATGACGTCGCGGTCGAGCGGGACGTCGAGCCGCTTCAGCAGCAGCATGATCATCAGCCCCGTCGTCACGCTGTCCTTGTCGTCGAGCGTGCCGCGGCCGTAGATGTAGCCTCCCTCGCGGGCGGCGCTGAACGGCGGGTGCGTCCATTTCGCCGGGTCGACGTTGACGACGTCGGTATGGCCCATGAGGAGGAGCGGCCGCTTGCTCCCGTTCCCCTTCAGCCGGGCCACGACGTTGGGCCGGTTCGGCTCGAGCGTGAAGATCTGGACCGGAATCCCCTCGTGTTCGAGCGTCTGGCGCAGATAGGCGGCCGCCGGCGTCTCGTTGCCCGGCGGGTCGGCCGTGTCGAACCGCACGAGCGTCTGGAAATGGCGCAGGATTTCGCCCTCGGCCGCCGCCCAGTCGGGCCCGTGGCGCTGCCGGCCCGATGCCGCAACGGAAAGGCCCAGCACGACCGCCACACAGGCGGCAGCCAGGCGCGTGGGTACGTGCTTCATGGAGTCGGAGTATAGCGCGCGGGCAGACACAGGTACGTGGACAGATTCGAGTACGGAGTGTCCGGATCGAGCCCGATCTGGCAACGGCTAGAGCGGCTGGGAGCGGGCAATCTGAAGGGCGAGACCCACGAGCGCCAGAAGGACGCCGACCAACACGCCAACCAGCCACATGAAATGGCGGTCCATCTTCTGGTCCAGGCGGCGCACGTCCGACCGCAGTTCGCTCATGTCGGCGCACATCTCAGACCGCAGCCCGCGCATATCCGTGCGCAGCTCCGACCGCAGACCGCCCATCTCTCCGCGCAACTGCCCCATCTCCGCACGCAACTGGCCCATCTCCGTGCGTAACTGGCCCGTTTCGGTGCGCAGATCAGACCGCAGTTGGCCCAGTCCGGCGCGGATGCCTCTGACATCGACTCGGAGATCGGCCACGAGCGCCGTGTGTACCTCCATCCGGCGTTCCAGGTACGCGACCCGCTCGTCCAGGCTCTCCACGCCCACAGCCTCCTCGATCGGGCCGTCCGGCCCGATTCTACATCGTCACCAGCACCCCCTCGCGGGCGCGACGGGGACGCCGCGGTCACGAGCACGAGCTGTGCCATGCGCCGGGGCGACCGCCCTCAGCCGGTTTCCCTCAAGAATTCCCGCCGCGCAGCCCCAGGGTTTCGATAGACGTGTTCATTTCTGCCGCCGCCGGATGCGGCCTGCGTGGAGGCGGTGCGCAAGATGTCCGGCTTCCCCGCATAGCGGTCCAGGCACATGAAGTGGCGGTCGCGCACCGTCGCACCCTCGCACTCTCGGACGCACCATCGCACCCTCGCACCCTCGCACCGTTATTCCTCCTCCACCAGCGCCGCCGCCCCCAGCGTCCCGCTCGCCTTCTGCATCAGATACGTTTTGATGAACGGATCGAGGTCGCCGTCGAGCACGCGGTTGACGTCGCCCACCTCCACCTTCGTGCGGTGGTCCTTAATCATCTGGTACGGCTGCAGCACGTAGCTCCGGATCTGGCTGCCGAAGCCGATCTCCTTCTTCGCTCCGGCAATCTGTTCGAGTTTCTGCTGCTGCTCCTTCGTCCTCAGGTCGTAGAGCCGCGCCCGCAGCACCTTCATCGCCGACGAGCGGTTCTTGTGCTGCGATCGCTCGTTCTGGCACGAGACGACGATCCCGGTGGGCAGATGGGTGATGCGCACCGCCGAGTCGGTCACGTTGACGTGCTGGCCCCCGGCGCCGCTCGACCGGTAGGTGTCGATGCGGAGGTCCTTGTCCTCGATCTCGACGTCGACGTCCTCGGGCAGCTCGGGCCAGACGAACACCGACGCGAAGGAGGTGTGGCGCCGCGCCGCCTGATCGAAGGGGGAGATCCGGACGAGCCGGTGCACGCCCGCCTCCGCCGACATGAGGCCGAACGCGTACTCGCCCGTCAAGGTGAAGGTCGCGCTCTTGATCCCGGCTTCCTCGCCAGGCTGGTAATCGATCACGTCGCGCCGGAAGCCGCGACGCTCGGCCCATTTCAGGTACATCCGGAGCAGCATCTCGGCCCAGTCCTGCGATTCGGTGCCGCCGGCGCCGGGATGGATGGTCACGATGGCGTTGGCCCGGTCGTGCTCGCCGCCGAGCATCTTCTTCGTTTCCGCCGCCTCGACTTCCGCCTGGAGCTCGTCGAGACTGCGCACCAGGTCGGCGCCAATGTCCTCGCCCGCGTTCGCCCACTCGACGAGCACGCCGAGGTCGTCGGCGCGCCGCACGAGCGACCGCCGGAGCGTCTGGTCCTCCTCGAGGCGCCGCCGGCGCTGCATCATCTTCTGCGCGTCGGCCTGGTTGGTCCAGAAGCCCGGCTCGGCGATCCGCTTCTCTATCTCCGCGAGCTGTTCTTCGAGGCGGGCCCCCTCAAAGATGCCTCCGCAATTCCGCAGCCCGGCTGCTCAGGTCGTCGTACCGTCGTATCAGATCGTCGATTTCGACTGCCAAACACGCCTCCGTTCCCGAATCGTCACGAGCGCCACCGTGGTGACCGCGATCGCCAGGTAGGCGGCCAGGTCGCCAATCCGCGCATACATCGTACGCCCACTCAGCACCCGCGCCTCCTCGACCAGGCCGACCTGTTCGAAAATGGCGGACCGCCGCACGACGCGCCCGTACGGATCGACGACGCCGCTGATGCCGGTGTTGGCGGCGCGGGCGAGGTAGCGTCCCTGCTCGATCGCCCGCATCGACGCCAGCTCGAAGTGCTGGTACGGCGCCGACGAAGATCCGTACCAGGCGTCGTTGGTGATCGTCGTCAGGAGCTGGCTGCCGGCGGCGACCGCGTCGCGGATGAGCGAGGGATAGACCACCTCGTAGCAAATCGCCGTCGTGACGAGGTGCGGCCCCACCGGCAGCAGCACGGCCGAGGTTCCCGGCGCGAACTCCGCCAGCCGCTCGACCAGGGGCGACACGAAGTACAGCCACTCCTTGAACGGGATGTACTCGCCGAAGGGCACCAGGTGGATCTTGCGGTACACCGCGCCCGTCTCGCCCCGAGGCGTCACCAGGAAGGCGGCGTTGTAGAGGCGAACGGCGGCGGCGCCGCGATCCACCTCATCGCTCCCGAAGAGAATCGGGACCTGGACTTCGCGCGCCAGCGCCCGGAGCGCCTCGGCGCCGGCCGGGTCTTCCTCGAACATGAACGGCGTGGAGGATTCCGGCCAGATGACGAACTGGGCGCCCCGGCGTACGGCGTCCCGGGTCATGGCGATGTAGGTGGTGAAGATCCGCCGCGCCTCGCCCGGATTCCACTTGTCGTCCTGGGCGATGTTCCCCTGGATGAGGCCGATGCGAACCGGCGTCCCCTCGCGCACGAGCGCGCCGTCGGCGACCCGCCACACCCCCCAGCCGCCGACCGCGGTAAGCGCGGCGAAGGCGGCAGCCACCGCCGCCACGCGCGCCCGGCCGCCCGTGACAAGGGCATAGGCCAGCGAGCCGTTCACGTAGGCGACGAGCGCCGACAGGCCGTACACGCCGAGCACGCTGGCGAGCTGCGCCACCGGCAGCACCGTGACCTGGCTGTTGCCGAGCGGCACCCACGGAAACCCGCCAAACAAGGACCCGCGCAGGTACTCCGTCGCCACCCACACGGCCGGGGCGATGAGGAGCGCCCGCGCGCCCGCGCCGCGCGCCAGCCGGCTCATGACGAGCGCCGCGAGCGCCGGAAAGAGCGCGAGGTACAACGCCAGCAGGAGCATGGCGAGTGCCGCCAGCGGCGCCGCCAGGCCACCGAAGGTTCGCAGCACCGCCCCGGTCCAGTAGATCGTGCCGACGAAGTACACGAGGCCGGCGACCAGGCCGAGCGTGAACGCCCGCAGCGCGCTCATCGGCCGCCCGGCACGCAGCCGTCCGCCGGCAGCCAGCAGCAGCGGGACGAGCGCAATCCAGGCGAACGCGGGGTGACCGAACCGGGGAAAGCTCAGCGCGAGCAGTGCGCCCGACAGCAGCGCGAGGAAGTAGTCCAACACCGTCATTGTCACCTGAACCCTCGATTGACGGCACCTCCTGCCGGGGGCTAGACTCCGCGACGACCCTCTGTTCATACCGTGTGACCGACGTTTCGGGACTGATTCAGGAGAAATCTGTCATGACGAGAACCGGGCGAAAGACGTGGCCGGCGGCACTGCTGCCCGCCGCAGGCGTGGCCGCGATGGTGTGGTACCTGGCCGCGGGGGCGTTCGCGCAGAGCGCGCCGCGCTTCCTGTTCGATCCGGCGTGGCCCAAACCGCTGCCGAGCAAGTGGAAGATGGGCGGCGTCACGGGCCTCGCCGTCGACCGCAACGACGACGTGTGGGTCCACAACCGGCCGAACGACCTGACCGACATCGAGCTCCACGCCGAGCTCACCCCGCCGCTCGCCGACTGCTGCGTGCGGGCGCCGTCGATGATCCATATCAGCAAGACCGGCGACGTGATCGGATCCTTCGACGCGCCCCAGGGACACGGCATGGACGTCGACAGCAAGGGATTCGTCTACATCGGCCAGGATACCGTCCGCAAGTACGACTCGAAGTCGGGTAAGCTCGTGGCCGAGATCGCCCGGACGCCCGAGCGCGAGGGCGGCGGCGAGGGCGGCCGCGGCGCGGCCGCGCGCGTTCCCGGGCGCGGAAGCATGGGACCGGTCGCCGGCTTCCTCACGCCGCCAGGCGGCCGCGGGCAGCCGAATCCGGAGGCAGCCGCCAGGGCTGCGGCGGCACGCGCCGAGTTCCGCAAGAAGTACCCGCCGAGCACGCCGATGGTTGTCGGCGGCCTCGAAGAGATCCGGATCATGGAGGCCGACAACGAGGTCTACGTGGCCGACAACTACCTCGGCGGGCGCGTGATGGTCTTCGACCTGACCACTCTCGCGTTCAAGCGCGGCTGGGGCGCCTACGGCAAGCCGCTGGCGCAGGTCAGCACCGAGGACGCGGACCGCGCCTACACGCCCGGCGGGCCGATGCCGAAGGAGTTCCGCGGACACCTCACGATCAACGTCTCGAACGACGGCCTCGTGTACGCCGCCGACCGCAACGCCAACCGCATCCATGTCACCACGAAGGACGGCAAGTTCCTCAAGGAGTTCATCGTCGCGCCGACGACCGGCGTCGGCGGCTCCACGGGCGGTGTCGCCTTCTCGCCCGACAAGGAGCAGCGCTTCCTCTACATCTCCGACCTGACCAACAACAAGATCTGGTTCCTCAACCGGCAGGACGGCCGGATCGTCGGCCAGATGGGCCAGATGGGCGACAACGGCGGTCTCTGGTACGGCCTGCACATGATTGCCGTCGATTCGCGCGGCACCATCTACACGGGCGAAGTATTCGCGGGCGAGCGCGTCCAGCGGTTCGTCCCCGCCGAGAGCCCCCGGGGCAAGGTGCTGGAGCAGTTGGCGAAGACGCCGCTCTTCTGAGGCCGAGATGAACGCCCTTCGACCTATCGGGCTCGCGCTCGCCGCCGCGGCGGCCGCGGCGGCGGTCATCGCCACCACCAACCACGACGCGCTCGCGCAGGCATCGGCCGCGCCGCGATATCTGTTCGACCCGACGTGGCCGAAGCCGCTGCCGAACAAATGGAAGATGGGCGGCGTCACCGGCCTCGCCGTGGACAGCGACGACAACGTCTGGGTGCTGAACCGCCCGAACGACCTGCGCGACGTCGAGCTGCAGGCGGAGCTGACGCCGCCGGTCGCCGACTGCTGCACCCGTCCGCCGTCGATGATCCACTTCGACAAGGCGGGCAACGTCATCGGCTCCTTCGACGCGCCGCAGGGACACGGCATGGACGTCGACTCCCAGGGGTTCGTCTACATCGGCCAGGACACCGTCCGGAAGTACGACCCGAAGACCGGCATGCAGGTCGGCGAAGTCGCCCGCGCGCCCGAGACCGAAGGGGGGCGCGGCGGCGGCGGACGCGGTCAGGCGGCGCGCGTGCCGGGCCGCGGCAGCCCGGGGCCGACCGGCACCGTCCCGCAGCAGGGCCGCGGGACGCCGGATCCGGCCGCCCAGGAGAAGCAGCGCGCGGCGGTCTCGGCCTTCCGCGCCAAGTACCCGCCGTCCTCGCCGATGATCCTCGGTCAGAGCGAGGAAATCCGCATCATCGAATCGGACGGCGAGATGTACGTGGCCGACAGCTACCTGGGCGGACGCGTCATGGTCTACGACCTGAAGACGCTGGCGTTCAAGCGCGGCTGGGGCGCGTACGGCAAGCCGCTCTCCGAGATCAGCATCAACGACGCCGACCACGACTACACGCCGAACGGGCCGATGCCGAAGGACTTCGCCGGCCACCTGACGCTGAACGTCTCGAGCGACGGGCTCGTCTACGCGGCCGACCGCAACGCCAACCGCATCCACGTCACCGACAAGAACGGCAAGTTCCTGAAGGAGTTCGTCGTGGCGCCGCAGACCGGGGCGGGCGGCTCGACCGGCGGCGTGGCGTTCTCGCCCGACAAGGAGCAGCGGTTCCTGTTCATCTCGGACTTGACGAACGACAAGATCTGGTTCCTCAACCGTACCGACGGGAAGGTGATCGGCAACATGGGGAACCGCGGCGAGAACGGAGGCCAGTGGTTCGGGCTCCATATGATCGCCGTCGATTCGCAGGGCAACATCTACACGGGCGAGGTGTACAACGGCGAGCGGGTGCAGCGCTTCGTGCCCTCCGCGAGCGCCCGGGGCAAGCTGCTCACCGAGCTCATCGCGATCCGATGAACCACACGCGGCGGCGCTTCCTGGCCGGAATGACCGCGCTCGGCGCGGCCGCCGTGGCGTCGCGCCCCCGCTTGCTCGCGCAGGTGGCGGCGGGTCCGGCGGGACCCGCCGCAGCTCCTGCGCCGCATCGCATCGACGTCCACTGCCACTTCTCGGCGCCGGGATTCATCGCCGCCATCAAGGCGCGGAACACGGGCCAGCTTCCGCTGATGAACTGGAGCGTCGCCCGGACGCTCGAAGACATGGACCGGGACGGCGTCGGAACCTCGATCGTCTCGACGAGCGAGCCGGGCGTCTGGTTCGGCGATCACGAAGCGGCCAGGCGGCTGGCCCGCGAGTGCAACGAGTACGGCGCCAGGCTGATGGCGGACCACCCCGGCCGGTTCGGCGTGTTCGCCACGCTGCCGCTGCCCGACGTCGAGGGGGCGCTGCGCGAAATCGCGTACGCCTTCGACACGCTGAAGGCGGACGGCGCCTGCTTCCTCAGCAGCTACCAGGGGAAGTACCTCGGCGATCCGGCCTTCACGCCGGTCATGGAGGAGCTCAACCGCCGCCGGGCCGTCGTCTACACGCATCCGGTCAGGGCGGAGTGCTGCGCCAACCTGCTGCCGAACGGGCGCGCCCTCGGCATCACCTTGTCGACCGAGACCACGCTGACCATTGCCAGCGTGCTGTTCAGCGGCGCCGCCGCCCGGTTCCCGGACATTCGCTTCATCTGGTCGCACGGCGGCGGTACCATGCCGTACATCACCGGGCGGTTCGGGGTGAACGCGAACGCGAAGACGCCGGAGCTGCCCAACGGCGTGCTGTACGAGATCCAGAAGTTCTATTACGACACGGCGCAGGCGTTCAACGAGTACACGCTGCCGACCTTCACGAAGCTCGTGCCGCTTCCGCACATGCTGTTCGGCACCGACTATCCATTCGCGCGCGCGGAGACGGTGACCGAGGGGCTCACGAGCTTTCGCTTCAGCGCCCCCGCCCAGCGTGCCATCGAGCGCGACAACGCGCTGGCGCTCTTCCCGCGGCTGCGGCAGGCCGGCGCGTAGCCGCCGCCGAGCCACCTGCCGGGCATCGTGAGGAGGGGAACCGCCGCTCGACTGCTGACCGGCCTCGTCGCCTCCCTGCTCTGCGCCGAGCTGCTGGCGCTGGCGGTCTACTACATCGAGACCGGCGCGCTCTTCTACACGCATCGCCGGACGTATCAGGCGCTCCTTCCGGCGCCCGAGGACCGGCTCGTCGTGGGCGAAGCGGTGCATCCCTACTTCGGCGTCACCCACCGGCCGGGTGTGCCGTTCGACATTCCGGCGTCGCTCCGCGCGAACAGCTCGGCGCCGGCCCGGCTGCGCACGAACAACTTCGGGTTCGTCTCACCCCACGCGTACCCGTTCACCGGAACGGGCGACCGGCAGTTCCTGGTGGGCCTGTTCGGGGGATCGGTCGGGCTGTGGTTCTGCCAGGTGGGCGCGCCGCGGATGGTCGAGCAGCTCGCACGCCATCCCTTCTTCCGCGCCAGGGAGATCGTGCCGCTCTGCTTCAGCCACGAGGGGTACAAGCAGCCGCAGCAGGCGCTCGTGCTCGCCTACTTCCTGTCGCGCGGCCAGCGACTCGACCTCGTCGTCAACCTCGATGGCTTCAACGACGTGGCGCTCGGCGCGCTCAACGACGAGCGCGGCTTCGACGCCTCGATGCCGAGCGTGCAGCACCTCGACCCGCTCATCGACCTGGTCAACCAGTCCGCGCTGACGCCGCAGAAGCTGGACACGCTCGCGGCGATCTTCGGCGACCGCCGCCGGCTCACCGCGTTGACCGGCCGGATCGCCGCGAACCGGATCGCCGCGGTGGACTTCGTCCTCGACCGGTACTACCGGTGGCTGCTCGACCGGTACACGCGGGCGCTGGGACGGTTCGCCACGCTGCCGTCGAATCCGCCCGAGAACCGTCTCATCCAGGCGACGCCGCCGGTCGCGCCGAAGGACCGCGCCGCGCTCTTCGCGGAGATCGCGGACCTCTGGGCGCGGTCCTCGACGCTGATGCACGAGATGCTCGAGGCGCGCAGCGCCGTCTACGTGCACGTCCTGCAGCCCAACCAGTACTTCACCGGGCGCCGGTTCTCCGAAGACGAGACGGCCACGGCGCTGAGCGACGCCTCGCCGTACAAACGAAGCGTCGAAGAGGGCTATCCGCTGCTCGTCGCCGCCGGCGCCTCGGAGCTGCGGGCGCGGCACGTGAGGTTCTTCGACGCGACGCGCGTGCTGGACGCGGAGCCCGCGCCCGTGTACATGGACAACTGCTGCCACTACACGCTCACCGGCAACTACGTGCTGGCGGACTTCATCGCAAGGTCGATCGTGAGCACTCCAGGGCCGTGGAAGAACTGACCGTCACAGCCAACGGTGCACGCGGCGCGTGTACTGCTCGTACTCGGTGCCGAAGCGCCGCCGCAGGTAGCGTTCCTCCGGCACGATGACGAACTGCTGCACGCCGGCGACCGCCGGTACGAGCAGCACGATGGTCCACCACGTGTTCAGGAACAGGGCAAGACCGGCCGTCAGGAGCGCCAGCGACACGTACATCGGGTTCCGGGTGACGGTGTAGGGGCCGGCGGTCACCAGCGCCGCGGCCGGCCGGAACGGGATCGGGCTCGTCCGGCTCCGCCAGAACATCCCGAAGGCGCTTCCACCCAGCACGGCCCAGCCCGCCACCAACACCCACGCCAGCGCCGTCCGCGCGGCGCCTCCGCCGACCGGCATCGGCCACCGGCCCTCCAGCAGCCAGCCGCCGACCAGAGCCGCCCCATAGAACAGCGGCGGCGGAAGGTGCACGCCGGCGCTGTCGGGAGGTGACGGCATGGCGGCAATCTTAACCCCTTGCGCGCAGCGATGCCGCCGGCCTTCTGTGCGTCCGTCGCCGACACGGTTCGGATCGTGACGGGCGCCGTCGACAGGCGCGCCCCGGGGGAACGCTGGAGATCGTGTACGCTCGTCGGGACAACACGGAATTGGCATTCTTGGAGGTCTGGATGAAATCTTCTCGGACGGTCGCGTGGCTGCTTGCCGCCGGGGCGCTCCTGGCTCTGCCGTCGGCAGGCCGGGCACAGGAGGCGGTCATTACCGGCAGGGTCGCCGATTCGACCGGCGGCGTGCTGCCAGGCGTGACGGTCACCGCGGTGCACGAAGCGACGGGGAACACGTTCCTCGGGGTCAGCGACGAAACGGGTATCTACCGCATCCCGGTTCGGATCGGCGGCTTCCGCATCACCGCGGAGCTGCAGGGATTTGCCACCGTCACGCGGAGCGGCGTGACGGTGCTGGTCGGACAAACGGTCACCATCGACGTGCAGATGGTCCCCTCGTCGTTCCAGGAATCGGTGACGGTGACGGCGGAAGCGCCGCTCATCGACACGCGGCAGTCGACGGTCGGGGCCAACCTGGATTCACGGCAACTGTCGGAAATCCCGCTGTCGGGCCGCAACTGGACCGAGCTCGTCATCCTGATGCCCGGCTCGCGCGCCAACGAAGTGGGCACCAACGGCACCGGCGGGCCGGTGGCCCGCACCGGCCGCAGCGGCGGCACGCAGGGGACCTACCAGGTGAACATCGACGGCCAGCAGGTCACGCAGACGGTGGCCGGAACGTTCACCAACCCGAACTTCAGCCGCGAGTCGATCGCCGAGTTCCAGTTCATCTCGAACCGGTTCGACGCCGCGCAGGGACGTTCCGCGGGCATCCAGGTGAACGCCGTGACCAAGTCGGGCACCAACGCGTTCGAGGGATCGTTCTCCGGATACTTCCGGAACTCGAAGTGGGGTTCGCCCGACTTCATCCGCCGCACGATTCTGCCCTACTCGAACCAGCAGATCGTCGCCACCTTCGGCGGCCCGATCAAGACAGATCGGCTCCACTTCTTCGGCCACTACGAGGTCGAGCGGGAGCCGCGCGTCGTGGCGTTCACGACGCCGTGGCCGTCCTTCAACCAGGACCTCCGGGGCAACCGCATGGAGCACAAGGCCGGCGCGCGGGTCGACTGGGACATGGGCGGACAGCGCCGGCTCGCTGTGAGCAGCAACTTCTGGAGCCAGATGCTGCCGAACCGCTTCGACCTGAACAGCTCCACGGACCATCCGTCGGCGACCACGCGCGAGCTGGCGCGCATGCAGCGCGTCAACGCGCAGCTGACCCAGGTCCTCAGCAACCGGGCCGTCAACGTCGTCAACGTCGGCGTCTACCGGCAGACGAGCGACGAGACCTCGTACATCGGCGACGACAAGGTCGGGAAGATTCAGTTCAACAGCGCCCTGTCGGTCGGTCCCGGTCTGACCGACGTCGGCCGGACGCCGTTCCGGTGGAATCCCACGACCTACACGTTCCGCGACGACGTCACGCTCTCGTTCAACGCCCGGGGCCGCCACGACCTGAAGTTCGGGGGAGAGTACCTCTTCAACACGATCAGCGACATGTTCTGGTGCAACTACTGCCGCGGCTGGCTCGACGCGCGCGGCGGGGCGGTGCCGCGCAACATCGAGCAGATCTTCCCGGTCTGGAACGATCCGTCCACGTGGCGGCTCGACGATATTCCCGGCAGCGTCCTGGTGCGCTACCGCAAGGCGTTCGGCGATCCGCACATGGAGGAGACCAAGCACATGCCGGGCGTCTGGATCCAGGACGACTGGTCGATCACCTCGAAGCTGACCCTGAACGTGGGCGTCCGCTACGACGTGGAGGTCGGCGCCTTCGCCGAGAACCTCGGCCTCGAAGTGCGTCCGTTCCTGCCGCCGAACCGGAAGGCCGACAGAAACAACGTCGCGCCCCGCGTCGGCTTCGCCTACAGCATGACCGACACGACGGTCGTCCGCGGCGGGTACGGGCGCTTCTACGCGCAGATGTTCGCGCGCGACAGCTTCTACACGCACGCGCTGATGCAGACGGTCATTCCCGAGATCCGCTACGACGGCCGGCCGAACTTCGCGTCCAACCCGTTCAACGGGCCGGAGCCGACCTACGAGCAGGTCGTGGCGCGAACGTGCCCGGCCACGAACAACGCGCCCGGCTGCTACCGGCTCGACCTCACGCGTATCAACAGCCCTTCCATGGACATCCCCTACAGCCACCAGTCGTCGGTCGGCGTCCAGCAGCAGATCGGCACCGAGATCGCCGTGACGGCGGACTTCGTCTACACGGGGCTGAAGAACACCGAGATCATCCGCAACGTCAACCTGACGTACAACCCGGCGACCGGCGTCAACTACCCGTTCACCGACCTCAGCCGGCGCGCGTTCCCCGACTGGGGGCTCGCCAACGTCGTCCGGTTCAGCCAGGACGGCTACATGAACGACTACGCGCTGCAGACCGGGTTCACCAAACGCTTCAGCCGCGGCTACCAGCTCTCGGGCACCTATACGGCGGGCATGGTGAAGGACGCCGATCCGCCGCCGGTCAGCGCGACGCTCGGGCCCGACGGCTACGTCCGGTACGCGCCGCTGCCGTTCCAGTCGCCGCCCGACTTCGGGGGCCAGTACACCTACGCCGTCACCGACCAGCGGCACCGGGCGACGCTCAACGGCGTATGGGAACTGCCCTACGACTTCCAGTTGAGCGGGCTGTACTTCTACGGCTCCGGCATGCGCTTTGCCGCCGCCTTCGGCGGCGACACGCGCAACGTCGGATCGGGTGGATCGAACCGGTTCAATCCGGCCACCGGCGAGATCGTGCCGCGCAACAGCTTCGTCGGCAAGCCGCTCCACCGCGTCGACACGCGGATCCTGCGGCGGTTCTCCCTCGGCCGCGGCGTGGCCGTCGACGGCATCGTCGAGGTCTTCAACCTGTTCAACCACCGCAACTACGGCAACTATGTGACGACGATCAACGCCGCCAATTTCGGGGCGCCGGTCGCCCAGGACAACGTCGCGTACAAACCACGGCAGTTCCAGCTCGGATTCCGCGCCACCTTCTGAGCCGGACACCGCACGCCACCGGGCTCGGCGCCGCCGCGTCGGGCCCGGACCAGCGATGAAGATCGCCATCTGCTCTGCGTTGCTCATCGCCGCCCTGGGGTTCGCCTCGGCCGCGGCGCCCGCATCCAGGGCCGTGACCTACGGCGAGGTCGCCGCCGTCCTCGACGTCCTCCGAGCCGACCTCCTCCCGCCGGACCTCCGGACCCTCTCGCCGGCCGATCGCGAAGCGGCGTGGCCCGGATGGGTGACACGCCGCGACATGGAGATCCGGCGGCGGCTCGAGCGCGGCGACGAGGACTCGGTCGTCACGCTGCTGCTGTTCGGCGTGACCTTCACGAAGCAGCCTCGCTACAGCTTTGCCGCCTGGGCGGGCGGCAAGGCGCCGCCGGGCCGCGCCGAGGAGATCGTGGCCGCCGATCCGGTCGTGCAGATGCGAGCGCGCGATCTGGCGGCGGCAATGGCCGCGCCGAGCGGGAACGAGCGGCTCCAGTTCGCGCGCGGCGTCATCGAGCGCAACGGGTTGACGCTGGCGACGGCCGAGGGGCGGCAGGAAGCGGAGCGGTTCCTCCTCGACGCGCTCCGGCGCATGCTCGCCGAGTACGAGGAGTTCTTCCGCGAGCGCCCGGCCGGCGCGACGCTGTTCCGACAGCGCGGTCTCGCCTCCGATACGTCGATTCACGCCGCGTTCGCCATCGAGCGCGCCCTTGAGGACCTTGCCGCCAGGAAGTACCTGACGCGCGGCCAGGTGCGGCGGGTCGCCGTCGTCGGCCCCGGACTCGACTTCGCCGACAAGCAGGAAGGGCTGGACGTCTACCCGATCCAGACCATTCAGCCGTTTGCCGTCATCGACTCGCTGCGGCGGCTCGATCTCGCCGACCCGCAGGTGCTACGGGTAGCCGCCTACGACCTCAGTCCGCGGGTGAACCGGCACCTCGACGCCGTCGTCCAGGCGGCGCGTGCCGGACGCACCTACACCCTGCACTTCCCACGCAACGAGGCGCAGCCGTGGACGCCGGAGTTCGTGTCCTACTGGGAACGGATTGGCGCGTGGATCGGCGAGAGCACCGCTCCGGTGCCGCCCATCCCGGCTCTGCCGGCCGTGCGGATGCGGGCGGTGCGCCTCCGGCCGGACGTCGTGCAGGCCGTCGCGGCCGAGGATCTCAACGTCGTGCTGCAGCGGCCGGACTTGACGTCCGAGGAGCGGTTCGACCTCGTGATCGCGACCAACATCCTCATCTACTACGACGTGTTCGAGCAGTCGCTCGCCCTCGGCAACATCGCGGCGATACTGCGGCCGGGCGGCCTGCTCCTGACGAACACTCCGCTGTTCGAGCTGCCGGCCGTTCCGATGCGCCTGGCCGGCGAAACGCCGGTCGTCTACATGGACGGGGGGCGCGACTGGATCATGTGGTACGAGCGGCAGTGAAAGCTAGCCGGCACGCTGGGCCACCGGCCGAAGGGAGGCCAATCCGATCAGTCCACCGACGGCGAGCATCTGGGCCATTGTCATCGAACACGCGCGCAAGACGGCGACGGCGTCCGGCACGAATGCAGCGGTCACCTGCTGCTGGTCCACCCCGACGAGAGCCAGCAGGCCGCCTGCACTGCGCACCTGGCCAGACGAGGCGCGCCATGCCGGATCGTAGGCCACTGGAAGCACCAGCGCCCGCCCGGCGGCGACCACCGGGTCTGCCAGGCGGACGACGATACCGCGCGCATCGATGGCCACCGACGTTCTGGGTAGTGGCGTCAGTGTCGGCAGCAGCCGGGATTCCGCCGACAATGCCGGCTCATGTGCCAGCGGCCCGTGCAGGCCGGAGGCGGGAAGCGCCCTGACGCGGTCATCCGATTCCAGGGCGACACCGATCTCCAGCCAGCCATCGATCGCCAGGCCGGGCAGTCGCGACCAGGGTGCGCACTCGACTCCAGGGGGCAGCAACAAGTAGCGCAGCTGGAGAAAGTGGACGGCCGCCGCGTCACACAGGATCCGGGACGGCAGGTCGGTGGTCTCATTGAACAGCCACTCGTTGGGTTCGACGAGACCCCGCATCGTCCGCAGTTTCGTCCAAGCCGTGACGAGCGGGTAGCCTGCGTCGGCGAAATCCGTGCTGGCCCGCCGCCGATCGCGCATCTCGCCGCGCGCGTCCGGCCAGAACGCGAGGCGCCCGCCTTTCAGTAGTGCACCCGGCGCGAGACCTCGCGTCACCAGGCGCTCCCCGGGCGGCAACAGATCACGATTCCAGCTCCAGCGATTCCCGTCCTGCCGAACAACCTTCCGGGCAAGGGCCGTCGCGTAGGCAGGACTCTGGAGACTGGCGAGTGCGAGCGCCGCAAGAGCCAAACCGCCTGTCAGCCGACTGGTCAGGCGTGGCACGCGGAAGACACCGGCCGCACATGCGGCGCTGAACACCGCGAACGCGATTGCCGGGTCTCTCATGGCCCATGTGACGGTCGGCGCGTAGACCGAGGTACCCGGCGACAACCCCGCCGCACCGGCGCCAAGGACGAGGGAGATGAACGCGCTTCCGAGGATCAGCCTCCGGAGACGAACGTCGCCGGCTCTCAATCCGAGGACGAGGGACACCAGCGCGAGCGGGAGATACGTGAACGGCAGTCGCGGCGCCACCGGTCCAAACGGGAACGCGTTGGCAGACATGAGGCCTACGTCCGCGTTCTCCACAATTCGTTTCAACTCACCAGTCGCCGCGGTGTTTGCGGCCTGGAGCTCCCGGATGATGTCTGGAACCTGCAACGCGACCGGCACCAGCAGGGCGGTGGCCAGCGCAGCCACCGCCGACAATCTCAGTCGGAGTGGGTGCTCGGATCGACACAGGGCCAGCATCGATGCGAGCACGAGCGTACCCGCGAGGATCGGCCAGTGTCCCGCATGCGAGACGGCAATGAGCCCCCAGACCGTACCCGCGACCGACAGGGCGGCGATCCACCGAGCCGCTCGGGACGGTGCCGAATCCAGGAGCGTCAATAGCGCATGTGGCGCAAACACGCACGCGACGAACGCGCAATAGGTGAGGGCCGTGCCCAGCCAGTCGACGGAGATCGTGTAGTCGACGATCGGCGCCGACCAGAAGAGGAGCACCGCCGCCAGCCACGACACGGCGCCTCCGCAGAGCGGCGCGAGCGCGTGCCGCGCCACCAGAACAGCCGCCCCGATCGAGAACGCCAGCAGAAGCCAGTAGGCGAGCGGCGCCGGGAGAAATGGTGCGAGCAGCGCGCCCGGCGACGAGCCGACGCTCCCCTGCAGCGGGAGTCGGACCCCGAGTCCCAGCGCCAGGGTATAGACGGGATGACCCATGACACGCACGCTTTCTACCGCCGTTCCACGATCCAGCGAAAAGAACACGTGTTCATAGCTCTCCAGGTCGCGACTCCCCAGCAGGGCTGCGATCCCAGCGACGCAACCGCCGAAGGCGAGCGCCGACACGAGCCGGCGCGCCCCGTCGCGAAGCCAGAAGTGCCGCATCGCCGCAGTGTAGCGCGATTCTTCTGACATCACCCGGGTGTGCGGTACGATGGATCCCGAGGGTTTCTATCGTGTCCGACCGAGGCGGAGGGTCAACTCAGGCCGACGGCACCTACATTCTCGGCACAGGAGTGCTGGCGGACGAATTCCTCGCTCTGCTGCGGCATGCTGGAACTCCGGTCGCGGGGTTTGTCGAGAACCTCGACCGAGGCCGGACGAGAACCCATGCGTCCGGTCTTCCCATCATCTGGGTCGACGACCTGCCGGCCGGCGCGCAATGCCTCTGTGCCCTGTCGACGACACATCGGATCCGATTCATCGATCAGGTCCGAAGTCGAGCGTCTTTTCCGACATTCGTCCATCCGAGCAGCGTCGTGCTCCCGTTCGGCACGATCGGTCCTGGCACGCTGGTATCAACGGGCGTACTCGTGGCAAGTCATGTGACGCTTGGCTCGCACGTGTTCGTGAACAGGGGTGCCCGGATCGGCCATCACACCCGGATCGGGGACTACGTGACTCTGCAGCCGGGCGTCAACGTGGCGGGAGAAGTGCAGGTTGGCTCCCGCGCCTACATCGGTCTCGGAGCGATCGTGAGAGAGCGGCTGACGATCGGTGAGGGGGCAATCGTTGCGGCCGGCGCGCTGGTGACCCATGACGTCCCAGCCCACTCGATGGTCGCCGGTTCCCCCGCCCGGGTCAAACGCCGCGACGTCGAGCCCAAGTGATCTTCAGCGGCGTCCGCGCCGACGCGATACGCGGCATTCCGCCCAGCACAGCATCACGTGCCATGCGAATCGGAGTCTCTTCCACGCCGTGTACGCCGATCGACCCGCCGGCCGCATCACGCGCGACCCCGACACGGTGCAATGAGGCAGCCCCGAGAGCCCGATCAACCCCGGCAGGTATACGTGAGTCGTCTCGAACGAGAGCAGAACCAGGCGCATCCGGCCGGTGATGGCCAGGAACATGCCAGTCGCGGCGGGGATGCCGTACAGGAGCGGGTTGACGATCGTCTTGAACATCCGCGACGTCACTGCGCGGCCGAACGCTTCGGCGCGTGAATCGAACCGCGCAAACACCGCATCGTAGCCGTCCTCGAGGGCTCGAACGAGTGCGACGAGGGCTTCCGGCGGATCCTGCAGATCCGCATCGATGACAACGATGCGGTCACCACGGGCGTGAGAGATCCCGATGAGCGCCGCGCGATGCTGTCCCACGTTCTTGGCCAGCCGTACGACGCGCACGGCGGCATCGACCCCGGCAAGCCGCTCGGCCACCTCGCCAGACCCGCGCGGGCAGGCGTCGTCGATGAGAATGATTTCGGACGGCCAATCCAGTCGAGACACAACTCGCGTCAGGCGTGCGTGCAACTCGGCGAGCGTTGCAACGCTGCAGAACAGTGGCACGACGACGCTGAGGACGGGTATCGTGGTGTCGGTCGGCTGGTCCTGGATCATCGACTCCGCGCCCAGCGGAGCTGTGTTCGTAGGTGAAATGATACACTCGCGATTGCGATGAGCGACCTGCGCGTGTCAGACATCGATCTCGCGAACGAACCGCTGGCCATCGAGAATGGCACGTCCGTTCGGCGAGATCGCCTCCCGCTTCACCGGCCGTGGATTGGCGAAGAGGAGGTCCGGGCGGTCGCGAACGCAATGTGCAGCGGTCATCTCTCGGGCCGCGGACCGATCGGGCGAGAAGTCGAGGCGGAACTCTCGGCGATCCTGGGGACGCCGACGCTGTTCGTCTCCTCGTGTACTGCCGCACTCGAAATCTCCCTCACGCTCTCGGGCGTTGGACGCGGCGATGAGGTGATCTGTCCCAGCTTCGCATTCGTGTCGGCCGCCACGAGCGTTGTCCGGGCCGGCGCCATTCCCGTCTTCGCCGACATCGAACCCGACACCTTCAACATCGATCCAGCCGACATCGAGTCGCGCATTACCCCCGAGACACGCGCGATCATCGTCGTGCATTACGCCGGTCACGCATGCGACATGGATCGGATTCTCGAGATCGCCTCCCGTCGCGGCCTGAAGGTCATCGAGGATGCCGCCCACGCCTTTGGCGCATCGGCTGAAGGACGGCCGCTGGGGACGATCGGCGACTTTGGGTGCTTCAGCTTCCACGGCACCAAGGACATCGTCTGCGGCGAGGGAGGTGCCCTCGTATGCCGTCGGCACGACGATGCGCACCGGGCCGAGATCGTGTGCGAGAAAGGGACCAACCGCACCCAGTTCATCAGAGGCGATATCGATCACTACACGTGGGTGGACGAGGGGAGCAGCTACGCTGCGTCGGACGTGCTCGCGAGCCTGCTTCAGGCTCAGCTTGGGCGCTTCCCGGCCATCCTCGCGCGCAAGCGCGAACTGGCGGAACGCCTGACGTCCCTGCTCGAGCCCATCCGCGGTCTGGTGCAACTGCCGCGCGAGCGGCCCGGGGTCAGCAGCAGCTGGCATCTTTACGCGATACTCGTCCCGGCCCAGGTGCGCGATGATGTCATCCGCGCGCTACGACACGAAGGCCTCGACGCGGCGTTCCATTACATCCCGCTCCATTCGTCACCATTCGCGCGCGAGCGCCTTCGGCGTCCTCTGCCACGCCTTCCACACACCGATCGCGTGAGCACGTCATTGATTCGACTCCCGTTCTTCGCATCGATGTCGGACGACGATCTCGAGGACGTCGCGCGCGCAACCATCAAGGTGGTCACGCGGTTCGTCGACCACGGCCGAATGTAGAGGGTAGCGCCGCTACCGCGTGATCCAGGGCTTGAACCGCTCTTCCCGCTCGAGCCGTCCGGCGATCGCCTCGGCGGCGCGGCGATCGTCGTACTTGCCGACGCGGACGCGGAAGTTGGCGCCGGCCGTCGTGACGAAGGTGGGATAGCCCTTCGCGCTGAGGCGCCGGGCGATCGTTTCCGCCTCGGCGCGCTTACGGACGGCCGCCACCTGGACGACGAACCCGCGGCCGGAAGGCTCGGCTAGCGAGGAGGCGCCCGCCGCACTCGCTGCGGCCGGCACAGCGGAGGGCGCCGGTGTCGCAGGCTTCGCGGCAGACGCGACGGCGGGCTTGGGCGCGGGAGCGGAAGCCGCGGCGCGTACGACCGGTTTCGCGGCCGCGACCACAGCCGCAGGCTTGGGCGCCGGAGCGGCCGGCTTCGGCGCGGCAGCCGCAGGTGCAGGCTTCGGCGCTGGCGCGGCGGCTGTCGGCGGCGCGGGCTTCGCCGGCGCGGGCGCCGGCCTGGCGGCAACGGGTTCCGGTCTTGCTGCCACCGGAGCAGGCCTTGCCGGCGCGGGCGATGGCGCGGCAGCTCCGGCGGGCTGCGTCAACACGGCGTTCTCCGCGAGCGGTTGAAGCGTCTCGGGTGAAGGCGCCGGCTCTCCAAGACGCTCGGGATACGTGAGCGCCTCGCCCGCCGCGATCGAGACGGCGCCGGTGCTGGCCACGGCCAGCGGCGGTGGAACCAGTTGCGCCGCAGCGGTCGGATCGACGAGCCCCTGACCGGGAACGGCCGGACCGACGCCGGCTCGCTGCGGCACGCCCCGCCCCACCATCACGCCACAAAGAAAAACCACGACAGCCACGACGGTCGCGGCCATGAACAGGAAGACGAGCTGCTTCCCGTTCAGCTGGATCTCGTGAAGTCCTTCATCGGACATGAGTTAGGTTGCTGCACATTTTAGCACAGCTCAGCCGTCAGCGGAGCTGTTCGAGCAGCGCCTTCGCATCGGCGTTGGCTGGATCGCTCCAGGCGGCGATCGTCAGCGCCTCGACGGCGTCCTGCTGGCGACCGGTGCGCAGGTAGATCCGCCCGAGCAGCAGGTGTGCCTCGCTGTCGTAGGGAGCGAGGAAGACGGTCCGGCGGAGATCGGCCGTCGCCTCCTCGTTGCGTCCCTCTTCGAAGAAACGGCGGCCTCGCTCGAGGTGAAACGCCGCGACGGCGCGCTGATCGCGCTGCTCGGCGGCGACGACCGCCGCGTCGACGCGGAGCGCGGCCGGCACATCGATCTCCAGTTTGATGCGCTCGAGCCCGCGCGGCGCCGCGTTGACGCCCGGCTGCTTCACCTCCCAGTCCGCGTAGGTCGAGGACAACCGCCGCGCCAGCTCCTTCTCGCGGGCCGCCTCGGCGGCACTCCCCGACGCCTGCAGAGCCACCCCCAGGACGTAGTGCGCCGCATCGTCGGCGGGATTCCGGCGAACCGCTTCGCGGAGCCAGTAGATGGCGCCCTGCGGATCGCGGTCGAGCCAGTAGGCGTAACCCAGATTGAAAAACAGATCGGGATCGCTGCCGTCGAGCGTCACGGCCTCTCCGAAATACGACACCGGCCGGCCGCCGGGATACGCCGCCTCGGCGCGCCTGAGCTGCGCCACGGCAAGATTGTTGAGCAGCGCCGGGTCTGGCGACTCCCGGTTCAGCGCGCTGAACGCCTCGAAGGCGGCCTGGTGCTGTCCCAGGTGGAGCATCGACACCCCGGCCAGAAA
This sequence comes from Acidobacteria bacterium RIFCSPLOWO2_12_FULL_68_19, assembly GCA_001767525.1. Classification (GTDB taxonomy): domain Bacteria; phylum Acidobacteriota; class Vicinamibacteria; order Vicinamibacterales; family UBA2999; genus MELF01. Next base: position 65,404 of record MELF01000025.1, read on the forward strand.
ACGCGCCCGCCGTCCGAGCCGGTCGTCCGCGGGGATCTGACCAACGACAGCGAGCGCCGCCCGATGTTCCCCCTCGCCGTGGTGCACGCCCCAGAGCGCCAGACGGGCGCGCTGGAAGTCCGGTGCAAGCCGCAGCGCCTGCGACAGGAACGCACGGCGCGTCTCCGGCGCTTCCGCAAGCAGTCCCTTGACGTACTGCTCGAAGGCAGGCAGCGACGGGTACGTCTGCTCCATCTGTGCGGCCGTGACCGGCGAGTCCGGCACCAGTCGCCACGCGATGCGGCCATAGATGTCGAGCAGGGCCGAGAGGGGGCCCCGCTCGACCAGTTCCGGCGAGATCCGCCCGGTATCGAGACGGATGCTGCGGGCCCGCACGATCAGTTCGTCGGCGAGCACTTCGTGGGAACCGACCACGACGTACGCCGCGCCCACGACCTCGCCGAGGCGGATGACGGTGGCATGGCTCAGCGCGGCGACCGGTGGCACCCGCAGCCGCGTAAACGCGCGCAGGCGGTCGTCTCGCGGAATCGCCGCCGCCCCGAGGGCAGCCAGGTTGTCGGTGAGCAGGACCGCCGACGCCTCGCCGAGCCAGTGCACCCGAGGCTCCCCGGACGCGTTTTCGAACGGGATGACCAGATACACCGGTCGAGGCGGCTGCGCCGCGACGCCCGCGGCCGCGAGCACGCACAACAGCGTGGTCGCTGAACACCGAGCCACCGAGGCCCTGAATCCTCGTGAAGACGAATCGCCCCGGTGCCCCTGCGCCTCGATATGTCGTGACCTCATCCGGCTGCTCCACTGGGACGGACGACCATCAGACACTGCCCCGCGCCCGTCGCCCGGCACCGTTCGGCCTCGACGTCCATCTCGACGTCGAATAGTGACAACAGCCGGCCGGTGGCCGCCGCGTAGAACTGACAGAGCGGCTGTGGCACGCGGTCCCGCACTTCACAGAAGAGGGAGCCCCGGATGTCGATGGCGCCCCGTCCCTTCCGCCAGCGAATGAGCGCCCGGCTGCCCCCGTACGTCCTGCGAACCAACGCGCGCGCCAACCGCAGCACCAGGTGCACGCGTACGGCCCTGGGCGCTGCCCGCAGGATCGCCCGGCGGTAGGCCGCCATGTCGCCGACCATCCACTCGGCCGCGTACTCGCCTGCCCGTGCCGTCACCAGGCGGTACGCCTCCCCTTCCTGCCGGAGGAAGCTCAACACCGCGGCAAGTGGCGCCAACCCGATGCGGCCGTCACGGAGGCCGGCCGGATTCAGCCACGCCTCGTAGAATTCGAGCCGCGTCGGCAGGAGGTCGGCGATCGCCTGATGCAGGCTCGCGATGAGCAGACGGCCGATCCCTCCCTCAGTCATGTTCTAATGGAGAGCCCGAACCGATTGGTAACCAGCTCCTGGACCGCGGCCATTCTCGCGGGCGGCCAAGCGCGCCGGCTCGGCCGTATCGACAAGAGCGCGCTCGTCGTCGGGGCGGCGTCGATCCTCGACAGGCAGATGGCGGTGCTGCGCGGGCTGACTCCACACATCCTGATCGTGACGAGCGACCGGCGCGGTGTGGGGCCAGATCCGTCCGGGGTGCGCGTCGTCTGCGATCTCGTGCCTGGCGCCGGCGCACTGGGGGGGCTGTACACGGCGCTGGTGGAGGCGACCACCGACCAGGTGCTCGTCATCGGGTGCGACATGCCGTTCCTGACGGCGGCGTTCGTGAGCTGGCTCGTGGAGCGGGGACGCGAGGCCGACGTCGCGGTGCCGCGTGACGAGGGCGGACGTCATCCGCTGTGCGCCTCGTACGCGCGCCGCATGGCGGCGCACGTTCGCGCCCGGATCGAGGCGGGGGAATTGCGCGTCGGCGACGCGCTCGAGGGTCTCGACGTGAGGGAAATCGGTCCGGATGAGCTCTTGCCCTTCAATCGGGATGGTCGCCTGCTGCTCAATGTGAACACACCCGACGACTACGCGCGGGCGCGCCTGGCTGCTTCGCACAGCGTACCATGATTCTCCCCGTTCATGAACGCCTTCGCGCGCATCTGACGCGCGTGCTGAAGGAGCTCTACGCGCTCGGAGAGGGCGAGATACCCGCCGTCGCGATCGAGTACCCGCCAAGTCGCACGCTCGGCGACTTGGGCACGCCGGTGGCCTTCGAGCTGGCGCGGCGGCTCAGGAAGGCGCCGCGCGCCATCGCGCAGCAGATTGCCGGCGCCTTCGGCGCGCTCGACGGGATCGCCCGCGTCGCGCCGACGCCGAACGGGTACCTGAACGTATTCCTCGAGCGCCGGGCGTTCCTCGTCGACCGGCTCGCGCCGGAGCTCCCGGCGCCGCCGGCCATCGCCCGCAAGGCGATTGTCGAGCACACGGCGATCAACCCGAACAAGGCGGCGCACATCGGTCACCTGCGGAACGCTGCCCTCGGCGACACCTTGGTGCGGGTGCTGCGGTTCCGCGGCATTCCGGTCGAGATCCAGAACTACATCGACGACACCGGCGTCCAGGTGGCCGACGTCGTCGTCGGCTTCCGTACGCTCGAAGGCAGAACGCTCGACGGGATCCGGCAGCTCGCCGACTCGACCCGCTTCGACGACTACTGCTGGGACCTCTACGCGCGCGTGACCGAGTGGTACGAGGAGGACAAGGCGCGGCTGTCGCACCGGGCCGAGACGCTGCGCGACATCGAGCACGACGGCAACGACGCGGCCGCGATCGGCGCCTTCATCGCCGATCGCATCGTTCGATGCCACCTGCGGACGATGGCGCGGATGAACGTCGACTACGACCTGCTGACGTGGGAGGGCGACATCCTGCGGCTCAGGTTCTGGGCGCAGGCATTCGAGGTACTCAAGACCACCGGCGCCGTGTACCTGAAGAGCGACGGTCCGCTGGCCGGCTGCTGGGTCATGCCGATTCAGGAGGACGGGGAGGCACGTCCCACATCCCAAGGCCCAACGTCCAAGGCCCAGGGCCCACACGCCGACGCTTCGATCGAACCCGCGTCCGACCCCGACGAGGAGGACGCGGGCGAGCGGTAGAAGGTCATCGTCCGTTCCAACGGCGTCGTCACCTACGTTGGCAAGGACATCGCCTACCAGTTCTGGAAACTCGGGCTCCTCGGCCGTGACTTCCAGTACCGCGTCTTCGACCAGCGCCCGCACGGGCCGCTCTGGGCCACCTGTTCAGCCAACGGCGAGCGAGATCACCCACCGTTTGGCGGCGCGGCCTCGGTCTACAACGTCATCGACGTCCGGCAGTCGTATCTCCAGAAGCTGCTCAAGCAGGCGCTCGTGGCGGCGGGCCACCCCGACGGCGCCGAGCGCTCGCATCATTTCTCGTACGAGATGGTGGCGCTGTCGCACGCCACCGCCCGCGAGATCGGATTTTTGCCCCCGCCCGACTCCGAGGAGGCGAAGCGTCCGTTCGTCTCCGTCTCGGGCCGAAAGGGGCTGGGCGTGAAGGCCGACGACCTGCTCGACACGCTGACGCGCAGCGCGGGGCGCGAGGTGGCGGCGCGGAACCCGGAGTTCAGCGAGGCCGAGCGCGACCGGATCGCGCAGATGATCGGCGTCGCCGCGGTGCGGTACTTCCTCGTCAAGTTCTCGACGAACAAGATGATCGTCTTCGACCTGGACGAGGCGCTCAGCTTCGAGGGCGAGAGCGGCCCGTACATCCAGTACGCGGTGGTGCGCGCCAACAACATCTTCCAGAAACTGCGGCAGCGCGACGGCTTGGACGAACCCGCGCTGCTCGCCACGCTCGGCGAGGTGCCGGCCGGCGAGCTCACCGGTGAACACGGCAGTCACGACATCTGGGACCTCGTGCTCGAGGCGGCGCGGCTCGACGAAGTGGTCGAACAGGTGGCGCGCTCCCTCGAGTTCTCGGTCCTGGCCAAGCACGCTTTCTCGCTTGCGCAGGCGTTCAACGCGTTCTACCATCGCTCCCCCGTCCTGAACGAAGAGCGCGACGACGTGCGCCGCTGGCGGGCCGCGGCGGTGATGTACGTGCGCAACCAGCTCACACGCGCCCTCGATCTGATGGGGATCGCTGTGCCGCCACGGATGTAGAGGGTGCGAGGTGCGACGGTGCGAGGGTGCGACGGTGCGTCCGACGGTGCGAGGGTGCGATGGTGCGACGGTGCAACCTCGCACCATCGCACATGAAATGACATGTCCCTGATCGCCATCACCCGGTGCAGCAAGCTGCACGACTACGAGGAGGCGGTCCGGCGGGCGGGCGGGGATCCGTGGGTGCTCGACCTTGCCGTCGATCGCCCGGCGGACGTCGCGTCTCGCGCGCACGGCATCTTGCTGACGGGCGGCGGCGACGTCGATCCCTCGCTGTACGGCGAGGCGAGGCATCCCTCCTTTGCCGCTGCCGAACCTGGGCGCGACGGGCACGAGATCGAGCTGGTGCGCCGCGCGCTCGACGCCGATCTGCCCGTCCTGGCGATCTGCCGCGGCATTCAACTGCTGAACGTGGCGTGCGGCGGCACGCTCGTCCAGGACATCGCGACCCAGATGCCGGGCTCGTTGAAGCACGAGCGCGACGGATCGGACCAGCCGTTCACACTCGTGCACGAGGTCTGGCTCGAGTCGGGCTCGCTGCTCGAGACGCTGATGCGGGACAGTCTCAGCGAGGCGGACAGTTGTCAGGTGAACAGCCGCCATCATCAGGCGATCAAGGCGGCCGGCAAGAACCTGGTGACGGTCGCCACCGCGCCGGACGGCGTGGTCGAGGCCGTCGAGGATCCGTCGCGGCGCTTCTGCCTCGCCGTGCAGTGGCACCCGGAGAACTTCTACCGCACCGGCGAGTTCCGGGCGCTCTTCGAGGCGTTCGTGAAGGCGGCGGAACACTAGATGGTGCGAGGTGCGACGGTGCGAGGGTGCGAGGGTGCGTCCGACGGTGCATCGTGCGACGGTGCATGGTGCGTCCGATGGTGCGAGGGTGCTGCCGCTCAGAGGTGTATCTCCGCGGGCAGGAGGTCGATCGCGCCGTGCTCAGGGCGAAGTGGCAGACCCGGTGGCGGCCGACGTCTAGCCCGCACTATTCATGAATCAGTCGTTCACGCTTCTCGGTTCTCCGGGCGCTGTCAATGACATTGAGACACCACGGGTGACGTAATTAGAGTCGCGCGGCGATCGATCACGCTGACTGCGGAGTGGTCGTCGGCGCCCGAAATCGGGTCGACCTGGAGGTCGTCCGCGGTGACGATCGTCGTTGCTGGGGCATCCTGGCGCGTCGGTGTTTTGACAGGCGGGTTGATCCAGACGGCGGTGGGCAGATCCGCCGGCTGTGGCCGTCCCTTCACGAAGCGCTCGGGATGGGCGGCGTAGGCGGCGGCGAGGACCTGCTGTCGATGCGCGCGCACGGGAGCGGCGTGGCCGAAGTGCACGACGGCGGGCGTGAGAAAGCCGAGCCCGCTGTGTCGATGCTCGTGGTTGTACCAGCGGAAGAAGGCCTGCCCGAACGCGCGCCCATCTTCCAGGGATCCGAAGCGCTCAGGAAACTGCGGACAGTACTTGAGCGTTCTGAACTGCGCTTCAGAAAACGGATTGTCGTTGGACACGTGCGGCCGGCTGTGGGTCTTCGTCACGCCGAGATCGGCCAGGAGCAGCGCGACCGGCTTGCTGCGCATGGCGCCGCCGCGGTCCGCGTGGATCGTGAGTTGGCCGGGGTGAATCGCGTGCTTCGCGCAGGTCTCGGCGATCAACCGCTCGGCGAGGGCGGCGGTCTCGCGTGGGGCGAGCATCCAGCCGACGACATAGCGGCTGAAGATGTCGAGGATCACGTAGAGATAGAAGTACGTCCACTTCGCCGGCCCCAGCAGTTTGGTGATGTCCCAGCTCCACACTTCGTTGGACTGCGTCGCCAGCAGCTCGGGCGCGGCGTAGTGCGGGCGGCGGACCTGAGCGCGGCGCTCTTTGATCTCGCCGGCCGTGTCCAACAGCCGGTACATCGTGCGTGGTGAGCAGAGATAGGTCCCTTCATCGAGCAGGGTCGCATGCACCTGGGCGGGGGCCGCGTCGAGGAAGCGCTCACTATGCAGCGTCTCGAGTACGGTCTGCCGTTCGATCGGATCCAGGGCCCGCGGCGGCGTCGGCCGCGGCGCCGGCGGGCGCGCCGGTTGCCGCCGCCGATACACGGATGCGCGCGCGACGCCCAAGGCATCGCAGGCCGCCGCCGTCCCCATCGTGGGGCTCGTCGTCTCGACGGCCTGCATCAGTCGGTCTCGTCGGACTCGAACGGTTTCAGGGGGATCCCCAGGAGCTCGGCAACTTTCCTAAGAAACTCCAGCCCCGGCCGCCGAGTTCGCGACAAGAGTGAATCCCAATTCGCGCGCGCGCCGGTGCAGGGTGTGGACCACGCGCTGCCGGTATCGTGCTTCGTAGTGAGACGCACCGGGATCGGCGTACGCCAGGCCGAATCGAAGGGCTCGGTAGAACAGGACGGCGAGTTTCCGAGCGGTCGCGGTCACGGCCTTCGCTTTCCCGATGCGGGCGGCCAGGCGCCGATAGAAGGCGCCGAGGGCGGTGTCGGTCCGGCCCACGTTGACGGCCGCGATCCGAAGCAGCGCGGCCGCCCGGTTCGCCGACCGACGCGTTTTCGAGCTGAGTACACGGCCGCCCGAGATCTTGTTGCCGGGTGCGAGGCTCAACCACGAGGTGAAGTGCTTGTCCGTCGGCCATTTGCGCATGTCGTCGCCGCACTCGCCGACGAGTCGTAACACGGTGTAGGGACCGAATCCGTGGATCTGGGTCAGATCGGCGCCCAGCAAGGTGTAGAGCGCAGGCCGCGCCTCGAATCTGGGTTCGTTGCGGGCTTTGGCGTGCCGCACAGACGGGAGCGGATCGCGAGGCGCCTGACGCGCGTCGTTCAATATCGCCAAGATCGCTTCGATTTCAACGTCGCACTCGGCGATCTTGGTCTGGTGCACGTCGTAGATCTCGAGCGCGTGTCGCAGGGCAAAGACGTGCTCAGGCCGATAGTTGCCGGTCAGCGCCTCGCGGATGGTCTCCTCCGAGGCGTGGCATCGCACATCCCGAAATGTCGCCAACTGCTCGGGTGCGTGATTGCCAGCCACGATGGCGCGAATGATGCGCAGGCCCGTGAGCCCCGTGATGTCGGACACCACGTGATGGAGCTGCACGTTCATTTGTATGAGCGCCTTCTGCATCTGTTGAATGTGCGCGGCGGCGTAGTCGACCAGCCGTTCGCGATGGCGCAAATACGCACGAAGGCGAACGACGCCGTCTCGTGGCCGGAAGCTTCCGCGCAGCAGTCCATATTGGTGGAGCTGCTGCAACCACTGCGCATCGTTCACATCCGTCTTCCGGCCGGGCACGTTCTTCGCGTCGCGGGCATTCACCAGCAGCACCTCGAAGCCCCGCGCTTCGAGGATCTCGAAGACAGGAATCCAGTAGACCCCCGTCGACTCCATCGCGACCGTCGTGATGCCGACCGCCTTCAGCCAATCCGCCAACTGGTGGAGATCGCTGGTGAAGGTCCGAAACGTCCGCACCGGTTGGTCGTCCCGGTCGCCGGGTACGGCCACGACGTGAAACGTCGAACCCACATCGAGGCCGGCGGCATCGGGATGGATCGTGGACAGCTGCTTCGATGATCGCGTGCGCGGCTTTGTCCTGGGCATGTCGATAACCTCCTCGGAATGCCCGGGAGCAGGGGTGGCGCAATCGATCACTTTCCTAAACGGGATCGCCGTGAGGGCGTCACCACTATCAAGTGCGCAAGACACCCCCGGACCATGTTTTTTTACGGGTTCGTAAGGACACCAATAAGCTGGCGGCCACTCCCCCCGGGGCGCACGACAGTAGCTGGTTGGGAGTTTCTCGTCCAGCAGGTGGGACGGCCGCGCCGGGCCCGAGAGTTTTTTTGGAACGCGATGATGGCCTCCGCCTTGTCCAGCCGCAACGTCAGGCGCCGATTCTCCTGCTCCAACTTCTTCACCCGCGGATCGACCGCCGTCTTCTTCCGACCGCGTGGTTTGGGCGTCAAGCCGTGCGCGCGCTGGCGGCGCCAGGTCACCAGATGCGACGAGTAGAGCCCTTCGCGGCGCAACAAGGCCCCGAGCTCGCCGGGCCGCTGACACGCGTCCGCTTTCCGCAAGATCTCGAGCTTGTAGGCAGTCGTGAAGCGTCGCCGGACGTGGCGGGCCGGCACTTCGGGGTCGGGCGGCACCGGGGCGACCGCGCGCTCGCCCGTGGGAGACCCTTCGCTACGGGGCGCCTCGCTTCGCTCGTCGCCCCTCCGCTCCGGCTCTCCCACGGGCGACTGGTCTACCAGCATCCTGCGGATCGGGTTCATCAAGGTCCTTGCACCTCCCCGCCCTGCACCGTAATTTCCGATAGGGAAAGTGTCTCAGCTATCTTGGCAGGGAGGGTCGCTTCTCGGTTCGTGTTCAGGGTTCGTGTTCGGGGTTCGCGGTTCAAGGTTCGGAGGTCTCTGGCTCGTCCTCGCCGGAACCCCTCGACCCGGCGCGACGGGGACCGAGGAACGGCAGCACCGAACCGGAACACGAACGGAGAAGGGAGCACCCAGCAGTGTGAACGACGCGTTCGTGAATCATCCAGGCTAGGACGCGGCAGCCGCTCTGCGGGGCCGTGCATAGGCGGCAACCGCCTCGACGTGCGCGGTGTTGGGAAACAGATCGATGCCGGTCAACTGCTCCAGCTCGTAGCCGGCGTCGAGCAGCGTGCGCGCATCGCGGGCCAGCGTCGCCACGTCGCACGACACGTACACGATGCGCGCCGGTCCGCGCCGCACGACGGCGCCGAGCGCTTCCTTCGAGAGTCCCGTCCGCGGCGGGTCTACGATGAACGTCGTCTCGACGGCGGGTCCCGGTCGCGCTCCCGTCGCGGCGCTCGGCGGAACCCGCCCTGCGTACGACTGGAGAAACGACTCGACGCTGCGGTGCTCGACTCGAACGCGCGTCCCGAACGGCTCGGCGTTCTCCCCTAGCGACGGCCCGCTGGCGCGGTCGCCTTCGACCAGCGTGACCTCATCGAAGCCGGCCGCCGCCAGCGACAGCCCGAACAGTCCGACGCCCGCATAGAGGTCGACGACGGGGCCGGGCGGCACCAGCGCGACCACGTGGCGGACGAGCGTCTCGAGGAGGTACCGGTTGCCCTGAAAGAACGCCCGCACGTCGCGGCGCAGCCGCAGCGCCGTCGCGGGATCGCCCGGCCTGACGTGCAGCACGTCGCCGACGACGGGCGTGCCCGCCAGCGTCCGGCCGCCGGGATGGTCCGCCAGGCCGGCCGACAGGCCCGTCAGCGCGCCGCCTTCCGCCAGGACGGCAAATGCCGACGCCTCCGCGCCCGCCTGCAGCTCCAGATGGCAGGCGCGCTGGTCGCCCGGGATGTTCTCGGCGATCTCGATGCCGACGAGGCCGGTCACGCGGTCGCGCGCGAGCAGGCGCTCGGTCTCCGCAATCCAGTCGCCGGTCGCCGGCAGCAGTTGTCCCGTGGATGCGGCATCGCAGACCTCATGCGTCCCCTCACGGAAGAATCCCAGGCGCCCGTGTCTTGCGTGCAGGCGCGCCCGCATCCGGTACCCGCGCTCGGGCGACGGCAGCACCTCGGGCGGCGCTGACAGCGCCACGTGGCCGATCCGTCCGAGCGCGTCGCGGATGATCTCGCCCTTGAGCCGGCACTGTCGCTCGTACGCGACGTGAGCGAGCACATTGCCTCCGCACCGCCAGTCGCTCTCGGATTCGCGGCGATCAGAGGATGCCACGAGGACATCCGCCACCTCCGCGTAGGCGATGTCGCGGCCCACACGGCCGACGCGCGCGCGCACCCGTTCGCCAGGAATCGCGCCGCGCACGAGGACCACCAGCCCTTCGTGCCGTCCCAGCATCCAGCCGCCAGCAGCCGGTTTCTCGATGTCGAGGGTGATTTCTGTGCCGAGACTCAGACTCATGAGGTGCGACGGTGCGTCCGAGGGTGCGACGGTGCGAGAGTGCGTAAGACGGTGCGACGGTGCGAGGGTGCGAGGGTGCGAGGGTGCGTCCGAGGGTGCGACGGTGCGAGAGTGCGTAAGACGGTGCAAGGGCGCAGTGATGCGACGAGCCGAACGTGTGACGATGCGATGGTAGGGACGCGAACCATCGCACCATCGCACGCCAGGATGCACCGTCGCACCGTCGCACCGTCGGACGCACCGTCGCACCGTCGCACCGTCGCCACCATCGCACTACTCGAAGGTGATCATCGGCAGCTTGAAGTAGTCGCGGATCAGGCGATCGATGCACGCCTGCTGCGACTGGCGGTAGGCTTCCTCCGTCATGCGCGGGCGGAACGCTCCCAGCTGTTCGTCGGCCTCGTCCCTGAGCCGCGCCACGACCGCCGGGTCGCAGCCGGCGCGCGCCGCCTCGACGAGCCGGCGATCGAGCTCGCGCAGTCGCGTGACGAGCGCCTCGCGCCGCTCCCCGCGGAGGCTCTTCGCCCCGGCGCGGGCGGCGTCGAGCTCGCGCACCGACGCGTCGATGGCGCCGTCGAGCCACCCGCGCTCGTCGCCGGCGCGCAGTGCGGTGAGCCGCGCCACGACACGCTCGAGGTGCGCGGGAAGCGACGCCCGCGGCCGCACCTCCTTCCCGCCGTCATCGCCCGAGATGCCCGCCGCCGACGCTGCCGCCCCGACGCCCACCGCGCGGCGCCACTGGTCGAACACGTCCAGCACGTCGGCCTCGCAGAACTCGATCCGCACGGGACGCCGTCGCGGCCCTTTCGCGTAGTACCGCTCGAAGTACCGGTCGATGCCGCGACAGACGACCTTCAGCGGAACACCGCGCGCCGCCCATCCGCACACCTGCTCGAAGGCGGGACCGACAATGCGGACGAGATGACCGTCGTTCTTGCGGCAGAGATAGCTCTCGACGTCGCGGCAGTACGTCTCACGGTCGTCGTTCACACTTCTCACTTCAGACCCATCTCACCTCACCTGCAGTCACCGCAACGACGCCGGCCGGCGTTCGCACCAGGAGCGCGCCCGTGTCGTCGATATTCTCCGCGACCCCCTCGATCGCGGAGCCGGCGGCTTCCCACCGCACGCGGCGGCCGAGGGTGCGCCCCGCGCGGCGGCGCCACGCCTCGATGACCGCGCCGGTCCGGCCGCCCCGCAGATCGCCGTACCGCCGCGCCAGCGCCGACAGGCACTCGGCGAGCAGCAGCCCGCGATCGACCACCCGGCCGAGCTCGTCTTCGAGGCTCGTGGCGCGCGCCGCGATGTCCGGCGGATACGCCGCAGGCATCACGTTGATTCCGAATCCGAGCACGACGTACTCGATCGCGTCGGCCGCTTCGGCAAGCACACCCGCCAGCTTGCGGTCTCCCGCGTAGACGTCGTTCGGCCATTTGAGTCCGACCTCGAGGCCCGTGGCCGCCTGAATGCCCTCACTGACGGCCACGCCGGCGGCAATCGTCAGCGCCCGCATCGCGTGGCGTCCGGGTCGGAGCACGGTGGAGACGTACAGTCCCGCACCCGCCGGCGACGCCCAGCGTCGTCCGTGCCGTCCGCGCCCGGCCGACTGGGCGTTGGCGGCAACGACGCATCCGTCGGCCGCACCACGCTCGGCGAGCACGGTCGCGACGTCGTTGGTGGACGGCACCTCCGGATACCACAGGATCCGGCGCCCGAAGGGTCCGAGGCGCCCGGCCGCCTGGGCCAGCGGCTCGGCGAACTCGGGAGGCAGCGGTGCGGGACCCTGAAGGTTCATCGGTGCGATGAATTCCTGCACGTGAACTAGTGAACCGGCACCCGAACACCAGGGCACGGCGCACCGGCGAACGCTGTTACACCGGTTCGATCTCGAAACTCAGATCCACGGCGGGCGCCGAATGCGTGAGCCCGCCGATTGAGACGGAGTCGGCGCCGGTCGCCGCGAGCTCCCGGATCCGCGCGAGCGTCACGCCGCCGGAGATCTCCGTCTTGGCCACGCCCCGGCACCGCTCGACCGCCTCGATGATGTCGGCGGTCGAGAGGTTGTCCAGCAGGACGATGTCCGCGCCGGCGCCGAGCGCCTCGTCGACATCTTCGAGCCGCTCGACCTCGACCTCGGTCGGCATCTCGCGGTTGGCCTTCCGCATGCGCGTCACCGCCGCCGCCACGCCGCCGGCCAGGCGGATGTGATTGTCCTTGATGAGAATCCCGTCGTCCAGCCCGCTGCGGTGGTTGGCGCCGCCGCCGGCGCGGACCGCGTACTTTTCGAGCGCGCGCAGGAGCGGCGTCGTCTTGCGCGTGTCGAGAATCACGATGCGGCCGGCGGCCGCCTCGACGAACTGCCGCGTGAGCGTGGCGATGCCCGACAGCCGCTGCACGAAATTGAGCGCCGTGCGCTCGGCGGTCAGCATGGCCGCCGCGTAGCCGCGGTATTCCGCCACCACGGTCATCGGCTCGCACCAGTCGCCGTCGGCGCGGTGCGCGGTGACCGCCACGGCTGGGTCCATCTGCCGAAACGCTTCGGAGGCGACCTCGAGGCCGGCGATCACGCAGCGCGACTTCGCCAGCAGCACCCCGCGCGCCTTCCGGTCGCGATCGACGACTCCTTCGGTCGTCACGTCGCCCCAGCCGAAGTCTTCCGCGAGCGCGCGCCGGACGATCTCGCGGTAGAGTCCCGGCTCGAGCGGCTCGAGCGAAGTCGACGTCGCGGTCGTCACGCGGCAGGCTCCTCGGCAAACGTCAGGTCGGCCTCCGGGACGTCCGCGAAGGTCAAGTCCCGGATGTGCGCGGCCGCCCGAAGATCGTGCGCCGCCGGCCGGAGCGGCTCGAACCGGCGGGGCAGCACGGCGCGCTCGATCACCGCCTTGACCGGCTTCTTGGCGAGCGCCTTGATGCGCCGCACGTCGGCCAGCGCCGCCTGGCTCTGCGCGAACACCTCCACGGCCGCCGGGTCGGCGCCGCCGGCCGGCGCCAGCACCTCCTCCACCGTCGGCCACGCCGCGCGGTGGACCGATCCCGGCCGCCACCACGACCACACTTCCTCGGTCACGAACGGCAGGAACGGCGCGAAGAGCCGCAGCATCGCCGACAGCGCCACCAGCATGGCGCTGTTGGCCGACGCCGCCCCTTCTCTCGTCAGATCGCCGTAGCGGCGCGCCTTGACGAGCTCGAGATAGTCGTCGCAGAAGCTCCAGAAGAAGCGCTCGGTCCGCTCGAGCACCCGCGCGTAGTCGTAGGCCTCGAGCTGCTCGGTCGCTTCCTGCACGAGCGCGGCCAGACTCGTCAGCATGCCGCGATCGAGCGGTTCGACGATCGGTCCACGCGGCTCCGCCTGCAGCAGCGCGAAGCGGGCCGCGTTGAGGATCTTGATGGCCAGGCGGCGCCCCACCTTCATCTGCCCCGGCTCGAAGATCGTGTCGGCGCCAGGCCGCCCGCTCGCGGCCCAGTAGCGGACCCCGTCGGACCCGTGCTCCTCGAGCAGTCCCATCGGGGTGACGACGTTCCCTCTCGACTTCGACATCTTCTTGCGGTCGGGATCGGTGACGAAGCCGGAGATGGCGGCGTGCGCCCAGGGCAGCGATCCGTGCTCGACATGCGCCCGCAGCACGGTCGAGAACAGCCAGGTCCGGATGATGTCGTGCGCCTGCGGCCGCAGATCCATCGGGAACACGCCCCCGAAGAGGTCGCTGTCTTCGAGCCAGCCGCTCGCGATCTGTGGCGTCAGCGACGAAGTCGCCCACGTGTCCATGACGTCGGGGTCGCCGATGAAGCCTCCGGGCCGGCCCCGCTGCTCCTCGCGATACCCGGCGGGGACGTCGGTCGAAGGATCGACAGGCAGCCGCGCCTCGTCCGGGACGATCGGCCGCTCGTAGTTGACGGCGCCGTCCTGCGCCACCGGGTACCACACCGGAAACGGCACGCCGAAGAACCGCTGCCGGCTGATGCACCAGTCGCCGGCGAGGCCGTTCACCCAGTTCTCGAACCGGTGCCGCATGTAGTCCGGATGCCACTGCAGCTCTCGGCCCCGGGAGAGCAGCTCGTCCCGGTACTCCATCGTCTTGATGAACCACTGGCGGCTCGTGATGATCTCCAGGGGGCGCTCGCCCTTCTCGTAGAACTTCACCGGATGCGTGATCGGCCGCGGCTCGCCGAGGAGGTCGCCCGACTCGCGGAGCAGCTCGACGATGCGCGCCCGCGCCTTGCCGACCGAGAGGCCCGCCAGCTGGTCGTAGGCCTGCTGCGCCCGCGCCCGGTCGCGCGACGGCCAGCCCGGCTCGCCCCACCGGATCGGCCGGAGCGTTCCGTTCGGCTCGAGGACGGCACGAACCGGCAGCCTCAGTTCGCGCCACCACGTCACGTCCGTCACGTCGCCAAACGTGCAGATCATGGCGACGCCGGTGCCCTTCTCCGGGTCGGCGAGCGGATGTGGCCGGATCGGCACGGCGACGCCAAAGAGCGGCGTGACCGCTTCGCTGCCGAACAGCGGCCTGTACCGCTCGTCGTCGGGGTGGGCGACGAGGGCGACGCACGCGGGAATCAGCTCGGGCCGCGTGGTGTCGATCTCGAGAGACGAGGGGCCAGGACGCGCCGCGAGCGAAGCCGAGAGGGCGAACCGGATCCGATGGAAGGCGCCGGCCTGTTCCCGGTCCTCGAGCTCGGCCTGCGCCACGGCCGTGCGGAAATCGACATCCCACAGCGTGGGCGCCTCCAGCTGGTACGCGACGGCGCGCCCGAGCAGCCGCAGGAAGGCGGCCTGGGAGATGCGCTGCGCCCGGCGGCCGATCGTCGCGTACGTCATCGACCAGTCGACCGACAGGCCGAGTCGCCGCCACAGATGCTCGTACGCCTTCTCGTCCTCGGCGGTCAGCCGCAGGCAGAGCTCGACGAAGTTCGGCCGCGACACCGAGACGGGGTGCTTGCCGGGCTTCTCCGGAGGCTGGAACGCCGGGTCGTACGGGAGTGACGGATCGCAGCGCACGCCGTAGTAGTTCTGCACCCGCCGCTCGGTGGGCAGCCCGTTGTCGTCCCACCCCATCGGGTAGAAGACCGCCTTGCCGCGCATGCGCTCGAAGCGCGCGACGACGTCGGTGTGGGTGTACGAGAAGACGTGGCCGACGTGGAGCGATCCGCTGATCGTCGGCGGCGGGGTGTCGATGGAGTACACCTCGGCGCGCGGCCGTCCGCGCTCGAAGCGGCAGGTGCCGTCCTGCTCCCATCGCGCGCTCCACTTGGCTTCGAGCCCCTCGAGTGCGGGCTTCTCCGGCAGCACGATCGGGTGCTGAAGATCGTCGAGGTCAGGCATGCGTGTGTCGTATCCGCTCTATTTCCTCTCGCACCAGCCGCTCCGCAACCTCGGAGACGACGTCGGCAACGACGGCGCGCACCTGGTCGGGCGCGAGTCGCTCGATGATGCGGCGGGTCAGTTCCTCCACCAGAGCGTCGCTGATGCGCGGTTCGGCGTCGCCTGTCACGAATCGGACCGGCCGCGCGCCGGGCTCCCCTTCCTCCAGCGCCAGGATCGCCACGAACGCGTCCGCGACCAGGTTCGACGCGGCGGGCGGCGCCTCCGCGCTCGTCGCGCCCGGCGGGGCGGTACCCTCGGCAGGCGGCAGCGGCTCCGCCGCGCGGGTCGTCAGCAGATGGTCCAGCCGCTCCAGGTAGTCGCCCACCGGATCGGGCTTGTCCTGAGCAGAGTCGACGGGCTTGCCCTGGGCGGAGTCACCGGGCTTGCCCTGAGCGGAGTCGAAGGGGTCGCTCACACCGACTCCACGCGTGTCCGGGCGTGCTTCCGGATGAAGTCGACGATCTCCTGCATCGGCGTGCCCGGCAGGAAGATGCCCCGCACGCCGATCGCGTTGAGACGCGGGATGTCGACGTCGGGAATGATGCCGCCGACGACGACGAGCACGTCGCGAAGCCCCTTCTCCCCGAGCAGCGCCATGACGGCCGGACAGATGTGCATGTGGGCACCCGACAGGATCGACAGGCCGATCACGTCCGCGTCCTCCTGCAGCGCCGCGGCGACGATCTGCTCCGGCGTCTGCCGGAGGCCGGTGTAGATCACCTCCATGCCCGCGTCGCGGAGCGCCCGGGCAATCACCCGCGCGCCGCGGTCGTGGCCGTCGAGGCCCGGTTTGGCGATGACAACTCGAATCCTGGCCATGCCCTGTATCGGCCGTCAGATGACCGGAACCTCCTCGTATTCGCCCCAGACCTGCCGCAGGGCGTCGCACATCTCGCCGATCGTGGCATAGGCGCGCACCGCGTCGATGAGCAGCGGCATCACGTTCCCGCCGCTCCTCGCCCCGTCCTGCAGCCGCGCCAGCGACGTGCGAACGGCGCCCGCACTGCGGGTCGATCGCACGCGGTCGAGCCGCGCGCACTGCGTCTGGGCGACGGAGTGGTCGATGTACATGGTGCCGATCGGCTCCTCGTCGGCCTCGACGAACTCGTTGACGCCGACGATCACCCGCTCGCCGCGCTCGACCGCCTGCTGGAAGCGGTACGCGCTCTCGGCGATCTCCTTCTGCGGGTAGCCACGCTCGATCGCCTCGACCATGCCGCCCATGGCGTCGATCGTCTCGAAGTACGCGAGCGCCTCCTGCTCGAGGTCGCGGGTGAGCGACTCGAGAAAGTAGGAGCCGCCGAGCGGATCGACCCTGTTCGGCACGCCGGTTTCGCACGCGATGATCTGCTGCGTCCGAAGCGCCAGCGTCGCCGCCTCGGCGGTCGGGAGCGAGAGCGCCTCGTCGAGCGAGTTGGTGTGCAGCGACTGCGCGCCGCCGAGCACCGCCGCGAGCGCCTGCAGCGCCGTGCGCACGACGTTGTTGTACGGCTGCTGCGCGGTGAGCGACACGCCGGCCGTCTGCGCGTGGCACCGGAGCTGCCACGACCGTGGACTGCGCGCGTCGAACCGTTCCCGCATCACCCGCGCCCAGATTCGCCGCGCCGCGCGGTACTTGGCGATCTCCTCGAAGAAGTCGCTGTGCGAGTTGAAGAAGAACGAGATGCGCGGGGCGAACACGTCGACGTCGAGCCCGACGTCGATGCCGAACCGCACGTACTCGACACCGTCGCGCAGTGTGAAGGCCAGTTCTTGCGCCGCCGTCGCGCCGGCCTCCCGAATGTGGTAGCCGCTCACGGAGATCGTGTTCCACTTCGGCGCGTGCTCGGCGCAGAAGGCGAACACGTCGGTCACCAGCCGCATCGACGGGCGCGGCGGGTAGATGTACTCCTTCTGCGCGATGAACTCCTTCAGGATGTCGTTCTGAACCGTCCCGGACAGCGTCCTCCAGCTCACGCCCTGCTTCTCGGCCAGCACGAGGTACATCGCGAAGATCATGGCGGCCGGTGAGTTGATCGTCATCGACGTGGTAACGCGGCCGAGATCGATGCCGTCGAAGAGCGCTTCCATGTCGGCGAGCGAGGCGACGCTGACGCCGCACTTGCCCACTTCACCGAGCGACAGCTCGTGATCCGGATCCCGCCCCATCAGCGTCGGCAGGTCGAAGGCCACGCTCAGCCCGGTGCCGCCGGCGGCCAGCAACTGCCGGTAGCGCGCGTTGGTCTCCTCGGGCGTGCCGAAGCCGGCGAACTGCCGCATCGTCCAGAGCTTGCCGCGGTAGCCGGTCGCGTGAATGCCGCGGGTGTAGGGAAACTGGCCCGGGTCGCCGAGGTCGCGCTGATAGTCGAGCCCGGCGACGTCGGCCGGCGTGTAGAGGCGCTCGACCGGGCGCCCGGACACCGTCGTGAGCGCGCCGCGGCGCGTCGATCGCACGGCATCGAGGCCGGGAGTCGCGCTCGTCATCCGTCTCATTCTAGCCGGGTCCGACAGGACCCGGCCCACAATACGGAGTGAGGGGCGGTCCGCAGTTCACACGCCCAGTTCGTCGCTCCACAACTCGTCGAGAAACGTCCGCCACGGCACGACCTCGATGCCGCGTTCGATCTCGCGTGGCTGCCGCTCGAGGGAGACGACGAGTGCGCGCCTGACGCGCTGCTCCTCGCGGAGGGCCCGCAGGCCGCCCAGATCGCCCTCGTGGACGCGGGCGCTCGCCTTGACCTCGATGGCCACGTCCAGGCTGCCGAGAATGAAATCCACTTCGTGACCGGCGGCGGTGCGCCAGAAGTGGAGGCCGAGCTCCGGCCGTCGGTACGCCTGGTAGGCCTTCAGTTCCATCAGCAGGTAGTGCTCGAAGGACTTGCCGAATTCGGCGCTGCCCAGCCGGGGTTGCCGCCGGGCCAGGTAGTTCGACACGCCTACGTCGAAGAGGAAGAACTTCTCGGTCTGGATGAGCCGCCGGTTCCGGGCCCTACGCCACGCCGGCAGACGGAAGCCCAGATAGGTCTCTTCCAGTATGCCAAAGTAGCTCCGAACGACCTTGGCCGACACGCCGGTTTCGCGCGCGACGTTCGTATAGTTGAGCAACTCGCTGCTGCTGATGGCCGCCACGCGCAGGAACTCCGCGAACGACGGGATGTGTGCGGTCAGCGCCTCGGCGGCGATTTCCTCCTTCAGATAGTCGCCGATGTAGGCGCGCAGATCCTCCAACGGGTGCGCCGAGAGGAAGTGCGGAGGCAGGAGCCCGCTCACCATGACCTGCTCCAGATCGAGAGAATCGACTTCGAGGCATGTCAGCGGGACCATCTGACGCCGCCAGGCGCGGCCGGCCAGGAGGTTGGCGTGGCCCCGTTTGAGCTTGCGGGCGCTCGACCCGGTGAGCAGGAACGCCTGCCGGCGATTCTCGATCAGCCAATGCACTTCGTTGAGGAGAGCGGGAATCCTCTGCACCTCGTCGATGACGATCAGCGGGTCGGGGGATGCGGCGAACCGCTCGCGCAACAAGGACGGGCGGCTCGCATACTCGCCGTAGACGTCCGATTGCAGCAGATCGATGAGCGGGGCACGCGGAAGGTGTTGCCGGATCCAGAAGCTCTTGCCGACTCGTCGCGGCCCCCAGAGGAACGCCGATTGCCCGCGCGGCAGGCGGAGGTCCAGGAGGCGTCTGACGATATTTCCCATTAAGGCAATATATCATGATAACATGCCCTGCCGTGCGCCCTGACGAACATCAGTGCCCGCGTGCGAGACGAGGGCGGCGTTGCGCCGCGCGCGTGTCCGAACCGGCTGTGGGGCACAGGACGGCCCTCCGGTGCCTCGTCTCTATGAATCGCGGCAAGCGCGCGTCGTCTCCGAGGGCGGCGCGCAGCAGGAGGCCTCGCAAGGCGTGATTTTTCCCGCCGGTTGGGGACCGTGCTCGTTGCGCCAACCTGTCCGTGAAGAAATAACCAAAAGATCACCACTACGTCAGGACTTGGGCGGCGCGTATGTCGTATCACTCCCAGCAAGGGACGCTTCCAACGGGCAACAACCTGAGATTCGGACACGTCCGCCGGCCATCGCGTCCTTCCCGCGGGCGTGGACGGCGGCTTTCGCTGGTGAGGCTCTCCAATGACGCGCGCAACGTTTCGAGATCGCCGGAGTTTTCGAGTGCGACTGGGGGTTCCTGGCCGGAAGTGGCTCCGGCGTTGTCGCACCTCAGGCTGGGTGAAGGTCTTGTCGAGCGTGCTGCTCGCGTTCGTTTGCAGTGGAGGTGTCGCCGGGGAGGTGACCGTGACGATCACCGATCTCGGCACACTTGGCGGCGACTACAGCTATGCCTCGGGATCGGGATATTACGGGACAAGGGGCACTGTAAATGGCGCAGGGCAGGTTGTGGGCCACAGTAACCTCATCGCCGGTGACTATGACCAGGACCACGGCTTTACGTGGACGGCTGCGGGAGGGATGGTCGATCTGACGCTTGGCGGCGACCGCGTCTATGAGCTTGCCGTCACCGAGGCGGGACTGGTGGTTGGTCATGGCCAGACCGCGAGCGGCTTGGAACATGCCTTCTCCTGGACGGTTGCGGAAGGCATCGTCGACCTGACGCCCGACGACCGCGTCAGCTATCCACTTGACTTCAACGAGGCGGGGCAAGTGATCGGCATCAGGGGGACGTGGAGCGGCGAGCAACACGGGTTCTCATGGACGGCGGCGGGCGGCAGGGTCGACCTGACCCTTGGTGGCTACTACAGCGAGGTCAGAGACCTCAACGAGGCCGGCCAGGTCGTCGGATTGGGTTTGACGGCGGGGTTCGATTGGCGCGGATTCTTGTGGAGCGCCGCGGACGGAATGAACGACCTGGGTTCGGGTGTCCGCCCGGTGGTCATCAACGAGGTCGGGCAAGTCATCGGTACGCGCTATGACATGAGCACTGGCGTCACCCACGCATTTCTGTGGTCGGCCACGGAGGGCATGGTCGACTTCGGTACGCTCGGAGGCGTCGAGAGTTTTCCCCAAGACGTCAACGACGCTGGACAAGTCATCGGTGAGAGCTACACGGCGAGCGGCGAGGTTCACGCGTTTTCGTGGACGGCCACCGGCGGGATGGTCGATCTGACGCTTGGCGGCAGCCGCAGCCGGGCGGTTGCGGTCACCAACGAAGGCCAGGTCATCGGCCACAGCTACACCGCTGGAGATGCTGCCTATCACGCGTTCTCGTGGACGGCGGCCGGCGGGATGCTCGACCTGACGCCTGGAGCTCTCTACAGCGAAGTCGTCGGCGACGTCAACGGGGCCGGCCAAGTCATCGGTCGTGCCTATCAGGCCGGAAGCGGCGAGGATCACGGATTCTCCTGGACTCTGGCAGGCGGCATGGTCGACTTCGGTCCCAACAGCCAGGTCACGGACCTCAATGAGGCCGGCCAGGTCGTCGGCTATCGCTCGGAGGAAGGGGTCGGGCCGGTTCCGTTCTCCTGGACGGCCGCGGGCGGCATCGTCGATCTCCCACTTGGCGGGTGGACCGGCCATCGCTTGCACCTCAGCGAGACCGGCTTGATCGCCGGCACCGACATGGTCGAGGGCGCCCCGCACGCGGTGCTGTACCGAATCAGCGGGTCCGGCGGTGGCGGCGGGGGCGGCGGCGAGGACGCCGAAACACTCATCACGGACCTTGCAGCCTACATCGACGGCCTCGACCTGACACGCGGTCTGACGCGCAGCTCGCTCAACCGGCTCGACCGCGTGCTCAAGGCGCTCGAGGCGGACAAGAAGAACAGCACGAAGAAGGTGTGCCACGAGCTGGACCAGCTCCTCCGCTTGGTGTCCGGGCGGGCGTTCATGAGGAACCTCACGCCCGGCGAAGAGGCGGAGCTGGTGGACCGCATCGTCGCGATCCAGGCGGTCATCGGCTGCTAACGGCGTGTCCCGGTCGTCTGCAGGGACGACACGACGTCGCTGAGGGGCGAGACGTTCCAAGGAGGACAGGTGATGAGGGATCGCTGCCGGGTCGCCGCCTGCGCTGCCGCGATCGTGTTTGCCGTCGCTTCGCCGGCCGGCGCCCAGGAAGACGCTCCGGGAAGCGCCGACCACCCGATGATCACGCGATTCCAGGGTTCCCAGATCATCGACTACGTTCAGAGCGATTTCGACGAATACGCCGCCGTGCTCGGACGGGCCGGCGGAAGCGTCAGCGCACCCGTCTGGGACAAACGCCAGACTCTCCAGGGCAGACTGACTCGCATCCTCTACCGCCTGCCCGCCGGACGGACCTCGATCGAGGTGCTGAGCAACTACACGTCCGCGCTGGCCAAGCAGGCGTTCAAGGTGCTGTTCGAGTGCGGCAACGCGGCCTGCGGCGCTGCCTTCTACCAGCGGTCGAACCGTGTCTTTACGCGCACGGGCACCACGAGAGACGTCTTCATCGTCGGTCCCCGCATCCAGCGTTACGTCGCCGCCCGGCTCGCGCGGCGCGAAGGCGACGTCTACGTCTTCGTGTACGTTGCGGAAACGACCACGTCCATCACCGGCACCGTCGCGCACCTCGACGTCGTCGAGCTCAAGCCGATGGACACCGGTCTGGTGACGGTCAACGCTGCGGCGATGGCCGAGGATATCAGCCAGTCCGGACACGTCGCGCTGTACGGCATCTTCTTCGACACCGGCAGCGCGGCCATCACCGCCGCGTCGGATGCCGCCATCACCGAAATCGCGGCGCTCCTGCGCAACAATCCGAAGCTGCGGCTGCAGATCGTCGGACACACCGACACCGAGGGGACGCTCGAGTTCAACATGGATCTCTCGCGGCGGCGCGCCGAGGCGGTCGTGCAGACGCTGGTCTCGAAGCACACGATCGCGGCGGCCCGGCTCCAGGCGAGCGGCGTCGGCTATCTCGCGCCGGTGGCATCGAACCGGACCGAAGAAGGGCGGGCGAAGAACCGGCGCGTCGAGCTGGTCGAGATCTTCTGACGCGGTGTCTACGCCGACGATGACTCTCCGCGAACGAATCGTGGCTCAGGGCACGGTGATGATCCTCATACTGGCGCCCTGCGCCGCGCACGGGCAGCAGGCGCCGGCGCCGCAGCCTGAATGGTTTGCCGGGGGCGCCGTGGGGATGACCGTGTCTCGCTCCGGCGAACCGGACGGACAGAATCCGAGCGTCCTCTCACCCGCGATTGAGGGATCGGCGCTCCAGGGCTCGCTGGCGGTTGGAGCGTTCGTGACGCCGCGCCTCGGATTCTCGGCCGAGCTCGGCATGCCCGCGTCGTTCGACGTCCAGCAGACGTGGGGCCGCGACGCGACGACCTGGGACCACGCGCATCGCGATGTGACGCTGTCGGGCCTATTCCTGGTGCGCGGCGGCGTGGGGCGGTCTCAGCTCACGGGCGCGGTCGGGGCGGGCAGTGTCTGGTCGCGCACGACCACGGTCGCCCGATTCCGGCGGTTCGGACAGCGTACGACGGACCAGCCATTTTCGGTCTTCACGGAAGCTCGGCAGGTGACGGATCTCGGGATCGTCGCGGGCGCCGAGCTGAGCGTGCCGTTGTCCTCACGCGTGTCGCTCGGACCGCAGTTCCGCGCGGTCTTCGTGCGTCGTGGTGAAAGCGATGAGTTCCAGGACCGGCTCCCATCGGTCCTCTATCAGGTGGGCGCCGGCCTCCGCGTGCGATTACGGTAATCGCGGACGCGCGCCGCGTCGTTCGACGAAGGAAAGGCGGCGAATCGTAGTGCCCGGGCGTGGCGAGAATTCATGGCCGCCGGTCCAGTATCGTCTTCAAGAAACCCACCGGCGTACCTGTCGCGGGCAGCTCGAGATGGCTCCCGGCCGGTAATCGACCGGCAAAGCGCTCGTCCAGCTTCCAGCCGTCCCCGGCGAAGACGTACCAGCGAGTGGGATGGCTTACGTATACCGGTCCTTCGAGCGTCTCCACGCCATCCTTCACCACATCCCGGCAGACGAATTCTTCCAGGATCGCTCCGAGGTCCAGGCGCCCGTCGCGGTTGATGTCGGAGAGCAGGAAGTTGGACTGCGACCCCTCGAAGCACCCTCGCGAGCGCACTCTGTGTCTGGTGACGCCGAGACGAAGACCGGGATCGTACAGGCGGCCGCGCCGCGGATCGAGCACGAGGAAGACGTCGCGGCCGGCAGCCGCCTGTGCGGAGCCTTCCTGCTGAACGTCGTACGACGACATCTGAAGCCCCACGCGGCCGTCGCCGATCTCGAACGAGGTGACCTTTTCGGCGTACTTGAACGAGGAAACGTACGCGCCCGCCTGGGCTTCCTGATCTTCACTCGGCACCAGCCAGCCGCGCGGGATCGGGACCGGCTGACGGTTTCGATCGGAAATGGATGCCAGCAGAAAGCCTGTCCCGATTGTCATGAGCCTGTACTGGTTGGGGTCGATCGCGATTGTGCCCGCCGCCGTTTCAGGGCCCCGCGCCGCGTCGCCTTGTGAGGTCTGGGGAACGGCCGTGGTCGAACGCACGTGGTCGGCGCGCGGCGCGACCAGAAGCGATAGTGCCAGAATCACGACCGGCGGCGGTGTCGTCCATCTCATGCGCGGTTCAACAACCCGTCAGTGCCCGCAAGTCGGGCGTGCGCGGCGCATCAGTTGCCCATCATCTTGCGCAGCCACGCGGGGAACTTCGCCCGATCTTCAGGCGACAGCTTCGGCCACACCTCGCGGATCTTCGCGACGAACTCCTGCTGCATCTCGGGCGGCATCTTGTCGTAGTGCCTGGCCAGCCGAAGGATCTGATCGACCGGCGAAGGCATCGAGGGCAGCTGCGGAATCGCGGGAGGTGGTTCCGGCACGCGCGGCACGGGAGCCGCCCTTGGTCCAGGCCTCGCGGAGCCAGGTGGCGAGGGGGCCGACGGCGTGGACGAGGTCGGCGGCGCCGGCCGAGGTGAATCGCGCCGGGGGGAGATCGAATCTGGTTGCGCGGCGGGCGGAGTCGGAGCCAGTTCGGGCAGCGGTTCGATGCCGGCGGCGCGTATCGCGGCGACCGTCTCGTAGACCTTCGGGTAGAACTCACTTCCCTCTGAGACGCCAATCGCCTTGAGGAACGACTCGTAGCGTCCTAAATTGATCCCAAGCTTCCTGCGCGTAATTTCGCGGTCCCTCTCCCAGGATTTCCGGGTGTCAGCCGAGATCGTGGCATCCCTTAGCCGCTTTTCCCGCTGCTGCAGCTCCGCGAGGTCCTCGTAAATAGAGGAGAGGTCAAATTCAACGTTGCGCGGGAAAGGTGCTTCCGTTCCACCACTGTGTCCTAGTCGCTCCCCAATCGTCCGGAGGATGTGCTCGGCCACGACGTGCGGTTCGGCGGGAAAATCGACTCTGTTGCCGGTTTTGGTGCTCTGTTTGACCTGAACCTCGACTTGGAAGTTGGCTTTCACGGCAACGTAGACGACGTCATACGCAAAGCCCATCCGCAGATTCGCTGGGGAGCGGGACACCGCCGCGAAGCCGTCAATCGTGACGGGCAGCATGCCTCTTTCGATTCCACGCGCGATGGCTGTCTGAAGTGACGATTCAGAAAAAGGAAAGGCCGTGATGGAGATCTGGGCTCTGAGGGCGGCCCACGACGAGCCGCCCTTCAGATCATTGCCCCAGTTGGTCCAGCCCACGAGAATGCCGGCGTCTTGAATAGCGACTACTGGTCCGTACACGTCACCTTGGGGGGTCTTCTCAATGACCGTCCCGACAACCAGCCCGTCGCGCGTCATCCTGGTTTCGTAAACCGTCATACCATCGCGCGTATTGGTGCGACCCGAGAAGAGCCCCGAAGACACCGTCTTGGGATCTGCAAGCCGGAATGCGGGATCGGGATCGGAAGAAGGTCCCCACGCCGCTGAATTTTTCCTTTGAGCGTCACGATCCCCGGGGTCCGTGTGGCCCGACACGTAATAGCTGTTGATGCCCGGCGCAAGCTTGGCCGCGTCCGCGAACGTAAAGAGCCGATACGGCTTGAACGAAGGTGCCGAGAACTCCAGACCGAGCAGCGTGATCAGGTGGTCTACCAGCTCTGGCAGTGGGGGTACCGTCACGCGATAATTGGGACCATCCTTCGTTACATATCCCTGGAGCGTTGTCGCCCTCTTGATGACGGCGACCGCCCTCCGCCACTGCTCCTGCGCTTGCGGGCGATCGACCGTCTCGAGGTACCCATTCACCAGAACATCGATGAGCCCCCCCACGTACTCGTCGACGAACTCCGCTTCGTCGAAGAACCACATCGAACCAGCGACAACCACCTCGTTGCTCTCGGTATCCTGGATCCGCTGTTTCTCGAGCCAGCGCACCGTCGCATCGAAGATCCGCTTGGTGTCCGGATCGTAGCCCCGCAAGATCACTTGCTCGCGATAGGCGTGCCAGATCTCGTGGACGATCGAAGCGACGTCATCGGGACCGAGGTCCGTAGGCGTTCCGTCTGGACCGACCTTGCTCACGTCGAACTTGAGGATCTTCTCTCGGAGCACGTACGCGGCCGCTTGACCCCGGGGGAAGGAGACGTCCACCCGCCTGAAGCTTCCTCCCGCCCGGTAGAAACGCTCGAGAAGCGGCCCTGCGATTTCGCGAGCGTTCAGGATCCCCAGAAGGTCCAAAGCTTTTTCATCCCAGGCCAGCGGGTTGATCGGCCCGGGCGGACGGGCGCTGGCGACGCTCGGGTCTCGCTGCTGCGCGGAGGCTGCCCACTCTCCTATCGGCAGGACGCCGAGGAGAAACGCGAGTGTCGCGAGACACGCGACGACGGCACGAATGCCTTCCCGGCCGGTGCGCACGCCGCGAGTGTGACACGACATGGTCGCCTCCCCGTATTGAGGAAAGATCTACGGCCGCCTATCGAGTTCCCACATCGACGGGTCGAAGTCGCCGCCGCTCCCGGTGCCCGACATTCTGGCGGCATTGTTGCTCAGCGTGCCGATCAGCGTCCACGTCCTGCCGGACGGCGTTACGCCATTGAGGGTCACGCGGACGCCGTTGTGGCTGCCGGACACGGCGTACGAGCTGAAGCTGCCGCACATCGGAAAGAATCGGCAGTCCGCGCCGCCGCCCAGGCCGCTCAGCATGCCGCCGGCGTCGGTCAGATCCATCCCCATCGGTGTGGGCAGCGGCCACCTCGTGATGTTGATTGCCCCTTCCCAGTGGCCCGAGAGATCCGGCAGCGGCGGCGCGGGCGCCGTCGGCGAGCGCCCGCAGCCGGCGGCTCCCCCGAGAGCCCACAGCGCGATCGCCAGCGTCCACCCCACCCGACACGCCACTATTCGGCCCTGTCTGGCATCTATCCTGCGCGCCCCCGGGCGGTGCGGCGGTGATCTTTCGGTAATTTCTCGAGGCCCGGCCTGCCCGCTCTACGCCCTATTGTTTGTTCATCGAGAGGCTGTACGACCTGTCGAAAGTGAGGAAAGTGACCGCGCAGACGGTGCGCTCGGCCGTCTGCGCCGTCAAGGAGGTGCCGCTCAGAACACCGGTATAGACGCCGTCTCCGGACACCCGCCGGCAGGTTGATGTCTCCCCGGGGCTCCCGACGAAGGCGCTGAACGTCAGGCCTGTGATTGCCCCCGATATCGACACGGTCCCGAACATGGTGCCAGAGTGGGCACAGACGCCCTCGGCCTGAAACGTGCCCGAGAACCGGCCTTCGGTCTGCGCCGTCATGCCCCAGGTCTCGTTGCAGACGCTGACGGTTCTCTCGCCGCTCCCCGGCGTCACGAACTGCTCCACCGTCAGCGTCCCACGCCAGTTGCCGACCATCATCGGATAGCGTGAGGTCGCAGGGGTCGGCGACGTCGGACCAGGCGGGCCTCCGCCACAGGACGCGACGACGGCCATGATGGCAAGAGAAGGTACAACCAAGATCCGCTTTAGTGTCCCGGAGCCGGGCACGTCAGCGAGGCGGGCAGTCCATGCGATCACGAACCGCGCTCCAGTTCGAAGGTGCCGTCGACAGTGCCGGGGCATCGCCCTCCCGCTCGGCCGGACATGCGGCGCGTGTGGCCACCGCCGAACTGGAATTCCTCAACCAGCATGACAATGCCGCAAGACGTCAGGCCGTTGACCTGCAGCGACGGTCTGAGCGCGTCCACGCCACCGCTCAACGGGAACCGTATGCCGTCCCGACTGACCAGCTCGCCGGTCAGGCTATTGCCGCTCTGAACGATCGTAACGCGCCCAAGGGACAAGTCAGCTCGCGGGTTTGTGGGGAACCGAAGCGGGCCGCTCCAATTGCCGTTGAGGTCGAGCCTCACCACCGATGACGCCTGCACTGATCCGGCGTTGCCGCGATCGTCGTTGAACGCCACTCGCACGCTCATCTCGCTGGCTGTTGACGGTGTGGCAGCCAGGGCGATCGTGGTGGATGCGAGCGTCCCTCGAGCAGTGATTCGAGCCGTCCCGAACACGTCTGCAGGGGAGAGTCGAGCGGTTGTAGACGCACCGGACACCTCGGTGAGGGTCGCTGTGACCTCGGTGATGGTGGCGCCGACCCCGCCCGTCTCGCGGAGTACTAAAGGCATCCCGTACAGAAATCGCAGGCCTTCAGGGCGGGCAAAGGTCGCTGTCGTAGTGACGTCGCCAATGACAATTGCGGCCGCCCGGCCCTCTGGCCCCGTCGGGCTATCGCACGCCGCAACCAAGGCGCCGGCGATGACCGCAAGGAATGTCGGCGCCCGGCGTTTGCGGTACTGCTGGCGTCTCATTGGCCTGGCTCCTCACCCGAAACTCGTGCCAACCCAGGCGTGCGGAAGCGACCAGTCAAGCTTGGAACCCGCCATGCCCCCTGCGAGATCGCCCGCAAGCGCCGCGAGATATTTCCCGCAACAAGCGGAAGCAGAGGCCAGACCCAGGGAGCGAGCCTCGGAACATCAGATCGACTAATCGGTTCGTAGTTATCCCTTGAGCTCTGGCTCAAGGCTCAATGCAATGCCTTTCGGATCGACACGTAAGTTCCCTTGATGGCCCGCTTCAAGAGACTCCAGAAGTTCTCCATGCCGTTGGTGTGGACTTCGCCATCGACGTACGCTTCGGCGTGATCGATGACGTTGTGGGCGTAGGCAGTGCTGAGCCCCTGATGCGTGTAGTCTGGGGAGGGCCGGCCCACGCCCCGGACGTCGCGAAGCGCGCGCCACAAGGGCCACGCCGCGATCTGCACGCACATCCATGGAATCCCCGCGGCGGCGCTCGGTGATCGTCGCAGATTCTGCGATCGGCGGGCCCCGCCGAGTACGCAGAATCTGCAACGTTTCTGCAGGACACGTCACCCCGGTCGCCGCAGGCGACCGGGGCAGCCGGGTCCGAAAGGGCCCGGCCTACAATAAGGGCGAGACATGGCTGAACACGGCAGCATCTTCCGGGCGATGCTCCAGGAGTTCGACGAAGCGGCCCGGCTCCTCGACCTCGACCCCGGCATCTGGAGGATCCTGACGCACCCCAAGCGGCAGATCGTCGTCTCGTGTCCGGTGCAGATGGACAACGGGGAGATCGAGGTGTTCACCGGCTACCGGGTCCAGTACAGCATCACGCTGGGGCCCGCCAAGGGCGGCATCCGGTACCACCCGGACGTGACGCTCGACGAGGTGACGGCGCTCGCCGCATGGATGACGTGGAAGTGCGCCGTCGCGCACATTCCGTTCGGCGGCGGCAAGGGCGGGATCGTGTGCGACCCGACGCGCATGTCGCGCCGCGAGCTCGAGGCGCTGACGCGGCGGTACGTCGCCGAGATCATCGACGCGATCGGTCCCGAGAAGGACGTCCCGGCGCCCGACGTCAACACCGACGATCAGGTGATGGCCTGGGTGATGGACACCTACTCCATGCATGTCGGCCACACCTCCACCGCCGTCGTCACCGGCAAGCCGCTGGAGCTGGGCGGCTCGCTCGGACGGCGTGAAGCCACCGGCCGCGGCGTCATGATCGTGACGCGCGAGGCCGCCCGGCACGTCGGCCGCGATCTCCCGGGCGCCTCCATCGCCATCCAGGGGTTCGGCAACGTCGGATCGGTCTCGGCCGACCTGCTGGCGAGAGCGGGCGGCACCATCGTCGCGGTCACGGACCAGAACGGCGGCGTGTACAACGCCGCGGGGCTCGACATCCCCGGGCTGCTGGAACACGCCGCCGCGCACCGGACCGTCGCCGGCTTCCCCGGGGGCGAACCGCTCACCAACGAACAGCTCTTCGCGCTCGACGTCGACGTGCTGATTCCCGCCGCGCTCGAGAACCAGATCACGATCGAGAACGCGCCGGCGATCCGGGCGCGCATCGTGGTGGAGGCCGCCAACGGTCCGGTCACGCCGGAGGCCAACAACGTCCTGCACGAGCGCGGCATCTTCGTCGTGCCCGACATCCTCGCCAATTCCGGCGGCGTCACCGTGTCGTATTTCGAGTGGGTGCAGGACCGGTACGGCTACTTCTGGGAAGAGAGCGAGGTGAACGCCCGTCTCGAGAAGAAAATGCACGAAGCGTTCCACGACGTGCTGCAGACGTCGCTGAAGTACAAGGTGGATATGCGCACCGCGGCGTACATCGTGGCGATCTCCCGCGTCGGCACGGTGACACGGCTGCGCGGCATGTACGCCTAGCCCAGGCGCGAACGGCCCGTCGATCGCCGGTGCGGACCAGCGGCGCTACGACCCGATGCGGATCGGCACCAGTTCCTTCGTTTCGTTGGTTGCGCCCTTCGCCGTGATCTCGACCAGGTACTCACCGATCGCGATGGCGGCGAGGCTCACGTCGATCTGGTGCGTGCCGCCCGCCCTGGCGGGCGCGACCGGGACGTCGGTCATCTTCTCGCCGTTCCGGTTGAGGAGCGCCGCGGCCGGCGTCGCGGCGCCGTAGACGTCGAAGCGGATGAGCAGCCGCTCGGTCCGCGAGAACTCACGCCCCGCGGCCGGCACGGCGGCCGCGTCGGCCGCAATCGTCTGGAAGTCGCGCGCGGTCCTGGCGCGGTGGACGCGCGGCGTGCTCAGCGCCGCGTCCGGCGAGCTCAGATCGGGGACGGTGATGGTCCGGATCTCGCTGTCGAGCGTGCCGCCTCCGGCGGCGGCCTCGACCGAGAGGCGCAGCTCCAGCTCGCCCGGCGCCGCGTCGAAGACCAGACGCTGCGGCCCGGCGGCTGGCGGCGCGCCCGGCAGCGTCGGCGGCGCGGTCGAGG
Source organism: Acidobacteria bacterium RIFCSPLOWO2_12_FULL_68_19 (assembly GCA_001767525.1). GTDB lineage: Bacteria > Acidobacteriota > Vicinamibacteria > Vicinamibacterales > UBA2999 > MELF01. The sequence goes on from MELF01000025.1 coordinate 95,824, forward strand.
CGAGCGCCGCCTCGGGCGCGCGCCCGCGGAAGACGAGATCGCCGTTGCCGCGCGCCGCAATCACCGACACGCGTCCCGGCTGCGGCTGCTCGCGGCGCGCCCCGGGCGGCTGGGAGAGGGGCTCCCAGATCAGCGTGACCCGCGTCTTCCCCTCGTCGCCGCGCGAGGTGCCGAGCCACGTCCGCACGTACTTGCCGGCCTGCACCGAGGTCGCAATCGAGGCGAGCGCCTGCTGGATCGGCTTGGGGGTCTCCGGCACGACCGTGCTCGCCCGGGCCACTTCCTCCGCGCTGAGCGCCCAGTACCCTTTGCGCGCCCGCACCTCGAGGCCTCGCCGCTTCAGCCGTACGGTGATCTGGTGGAACTTGCCGTCGTTCGGCGCCTGGGTCGAGTTGTAGCCGATCAGGTAGTAGAAGCTCGAGTCGCGCACGATCTGCGCCAGCCCTGGGGACAAATCGTTGCGGTTGACGATGGCGCGGCCGTCGGTCTCCTCCGCCAGCGAGCGCAGCGTGTCCTGGGTGAACTGCAGCGCCCGCGCGTCCTGCCGCGGCCCCACCCCTTCGTCGATGCCGAACTCGTACGGCGTGAGCCCGCGCGGGTCCACGGCATAGATCGCCGCGTTGTTCCGGTTGGCCGCCGTGAACACGTCCCGCATCTGCGAGTAGAGATCCGACTGGGCGAACCAGGCCGCCACCTCCTCGCGCTGGCTGTTCTCGCCAACCATGGGATTGCCCGCCGCGGGGTTGCGCGGATCGAGGCGGCCGAGCGAGGCATCGGCGTTGCGGAGCTGCGGCGGGAGGAGCGCGGTCAGCCCCTCGCTGACCAGGACGATCGCCTTGCGCCCTTCGCGCAGGCCGCCGAGCCGCGTGGCCAGGCCGCGCAGCGCGGTCATGACCACCTGGTTCCGGATCTGCTCCACCGCCTCGGACGGCGCGCGCGCGTATTGCTCTTCGAACGCGTTGCGCGGCTCGTAGTTGAACTTGCGTCCCTCGAATCGCTCGATGGCGCTGACGATCGACGCCTTGTTCCGCGTGAAGGACACGCCGTCGAGCGGCGTCAGCGGATACATCAGGCCGACGATGTCGTTCGGGCGCAGCTGGGTCTGAATGAACCGGACGAGCGGCTCCTTGATCGCGAGCGAGTTGCCGAGCCGCACGTGGTAGTCGTCGAAGAAGAACACGAACACGCGGACATCGTCGCGCGACAGTTCCACCTCTTCGTCGATGCGGCTGCGCAGCTCCCGGGGCGGCGGGTCGCCCGGGCGCGGGTTGCCGTCGAGGCGGATCAGGCGGAACTGCTCGATCGCCTGCGGCCGGCCGTCCTCGAGCACTTCGAAGTCGGCCTGCGTGAGGCTCGTGACCGGCTCTCCCTTGCCGTCGTGCACGATCACGTCGACGCGGACGAAGTTGACGCCGGCGCGGAAGGTGGGCTGCTGCGGCGCGTCACCCTGCGCGGGCGCGGCGGCGCCGTCAGGCGGCGGGGCGGCCGGCGGAGCGGCGTCGGTCTGCTGCGCCCCACTGCGCTGCTGCGCGGCGGGGCGCCCCACCAGAACGAGCCCCAGCGTCAGCGCGAGAACCAGTGCGGTCGGCGTGCGGCTCATACCTGTCGTGCTCCGCTTTCCGCGATAATACCACCTGTGACACGGGCCATGCGTCACAAAGGCACGGACGTTTGCGCACGACTGGCTCCGTGTCTCCGCCGTTTCGTGGCCTCTCGGAGCGACCCAGGTGCAACGAGCCGATGCCTCACAGGGACTGACCACGCTCAGCGACGATGAGGCGCTGTTCCGCGACAGCGTCTACGAGTTCGCCGACCGCGAAATCCGTCCGCACGTTCGCGACATGGACGAGCAGGCGCGCATTCCGCGCCAGCTCATCGACCGCCTGTTCGAGCTCGGCGTGATGGGCATCGAGGTGCCGGAAGCGCAGGGAGGCGCTGGCGCGGAGTTCTTTCACGCCGTGCTCGCCGTCGAGGCGATCTCCCGCGTCGATCCGTCCGTAGGCGTCCTGGTGGACGTGCAGAATACGCTCGTCATCAACGCGCTGCTCCGGTGGGGAACCGACGACATCAAGGGCCGGTACCTCCCCCGCCTGGCGGCCCGGACGGTGGGCGCCTACGCGCTGTCGGAAGCCGGGTCCGGCAGCGACGCGTTCGCGCTGGCGACACGTGCGGTCGAGAGCGGCGACGGGTACGTGCTGAACGGCCGCAAGCTCTGGACGACCAACGCCGTCGAGGCCGAGATCTTCATCGTCTTCGCGACGGTCAACCCGGAGGCGGGCTACCGCGGCATCACGGCGTTCGTCGTCGAACGCGGCGTCCCCGGCTTTGCCGTCGGGCGCAAGGAGGACAAGCTCGGCATTCGCGCCAGCAGCACGTGCGAGCTGCTGTTCGAAGAGTGCCGCGTCCCGCGCGCCAACGTGCTCGGCGAGGTCGGCAAAGGGTACAAGGTGGCCATCGAAACGCTGAACGAGGGGCGCATCGGCATCGGCGCGCAGATGATCGGCCTCGCGCAGGGCGCGCTCGACCATGCGGTCCACTACACGAAGGAGCGGACGCAGTTCGGCAGGGCGGTGGCCGGGTTCCAGGGCGTCCAGTTCCAGCTCGCCCGGGCCGCCACCGATCTCGAGGCCGCGCGGCTGCTCGTCTACAACGCCGCTCGGCTGCGAGACGCCGGGCAGCCGTTCCTCAAGGAGGCGGCCATGTGCAAGCTCTTCTCCTCGGAAATGGCCGAGCGCGTCACCTCCCTCGCGGTGAACCTGTACGGCGGCTACGGCTTCGTCAGGGATTATCCGGTCGAGAAGCTCTACCGGGACGCGAAGATCGGGCAGATCTACGAGGGAACGTCCAACCTGCAGTTGCAGACGATCGCGAAGCAGATTCTCGGCTAGCGGCGCCCGCCCTTCAACGGGCCACACGGAAACACGAACACCACGGAGAAGGGGGATCGCAGAGAAGAACGTGATCCCTCTGTCTCTCTGTGCCTCTGTGGCCCGTCAACGCGAGCGAGCTCGCGATCAGTTCACCGTCCAGAGCGCGAGCGAAGAGGCGTCCTTGATGAAGATCCGGGTGCCTGAAATCGCCGGCTGCGCCCAGGTGGAGAACGTCTCCTCGGCGGCGACCCGGTAGCGGCGGACCGGCTCGAACCCGGTCCGGCTCGTCCGGAAGAGGACGAGCTCGCCGTCGTTCTCCAGGCTGAAGACGATGTCGCCGGCCCGCGCCAGCGCGACGTTGGCGGCCTGCCGCCCCTCCGTCGTCCAGAGCGTCTTGCCGGTCTTCACGTCCACGGCGAAATACTGCCCCATGTTGCGGCTCGTCAGCCCGAACAGGACGTCGCCGTCGAGCACGGCGTTGCTCAGCCGGTTCGGCACGTCCGGATTCTCCCACACGTCTTCGGCCACCCACTGATTGTTCCGCCGCGCGATGTTCAGGGCGCGCATCGGCCCGACGTTGGTCCAGACGACGATCGACTGGCCGAAGCGGACGGGGGTGATCGAATTGGTGAAGTTCGAGCTCGCCAGCGGTCGCTCCCAGAGCAGCGCGCCGCTGGCCGCGTCGACCCCGACGAGCTTCCCCTGCGTAATGGTGACAACCTGGCGGACGCCGCTGAAGTCGGAGACGATCGGGGAACCGTAGCCGGGTCCATCGCCCGCCCAGCTCCATTTCTCCGCGCCGGTATTGAGGTCGAAGGCGGTGAGCGCCCCCTTGTCGTGGCCGCCGACGTGGAAGATCACGAGCCCACGCTCCACGACCGGGGAAAACGCGTGCGTGGTGTACATCGGCACGACCGGCGAGCCGGGCTTCTGCCAGAGCTGCTTGCCCGTGGCGGCGTCGTACGCGGTCACGACACCCGTCATGCCGATCGCATAGAGGCGCCCGTTGAAGTAGACGGGGGTCGACTTCGGACCGGGCCCGTGCGACTTCGAGGCGCTGCTCATCTCGAAGGGGGCCGGATACCCCGTACGCCACAGCACCTTGCCGCTCGAGGCGTCGACCGCGCTCATCACCTCGTCGTTACCCTGCCGCGAGAACACGTACACCCGGTTGCCGACGACGAGCGGGGTGGCGTAGCCGATGCCGACGTCCACCTTCCAGCGCTCGGTCAACTGCTCCGGCCAAGACGCGGGCGGCGTAAAGCCGGTGACGACGCCGTCGCGGTTGGCGCCGCGCCACTGCGTCACGTCGCTTGCCGCCTGTCGCGCCTCGATTCCCATGACGGCGCTCCCCACGAGCACGAGTGTCATCACCACGCGACGCATATTTGTCCGTCCTCCTCGCCTACCGCCTACCGCCTACCGGCTACCGCCTACCGCCTACCGGCTACGTCGAAGGCCGTAAGAATACCTTGATTCCGGATGTACAGCCGTCCTCCGCTCACCGCCGGATGCGCCCATGACGGCCATCCCTGGTCGGGAATCGTGAAGCGTCCCGTCTCACGGTACCCGGCCGGCGTCGCCTCGGCGAGCCCGACCACGTTATTCTCGCTCAGCAGGTACAGATGCCCGTCGGCGTAGGCGAGCGACCCCTTCCCGACGCTCCGGTGGCGCCAGACCGTCTTGCCGGTGGCGAACTCCAGGCACGTCAGGATGGCGTTGCTGAAGCCGTACAGGTAGCCGTTCACCAGCACGAGCCCGCCGTGATGGTTCTGCATGTCGCGCGTGAAGTACGCCTCCTCCGCCCGCACCCCGCCGCCCTCCGCGCGCAGCGTCAGCAGCGCCCCGCCGACCCCGTAGTTGGAGCTGTAGAACACCTTGTTGTCGAAATAGACTGGCGTGGCGATGTTCGCGGTGTCGTTCGCCACGCGGGGGTAGCGCCACATCAGCCTGCCGTCGCTGGCACGCACGCCGATGCCCGCCTCCGCCGTCAGCGTCATGATCGTGCGCACCCCCTGCACGTCTGCGGCGATGGGCGACGCGTACCCCGCCTGATCGTTCAACTCCTTCGTCGTCCAGATCGTGCGGCCGGTCATCTTGTCGAGCGCCGCCATTCCGGCGCCCCGGCCCCCGGGCGTCACGATCACGCGGGGGCCGTCGACGAGCGGCGATTCGCTCATCAGCCAGCCGATGTTGCGGCCGCCGAACTCCTGCAGGATGTTGCGCTGCCAGACGACCGTGCCGTCGGGCACGCGAAGACAGGCGAGGTCGCCGTTCTCCGTGAGCACGTACAGCCGGTCGCCGTCGACGGTCGGCGTGCCCCGCGGTCCGGGCCCCTGGTAGTTGTCCTGGGCGCGCCCGATCGCTCGCGTCCACGCCACCTTGCCGTCTGCGCGGTTGAGCGCGGTGACGATGCTGTCGGTCTTCTGCATCCCCTGCACGAACACGCGGTCGCCGCCGACCGCCACCGAGCCGAACCCGGCGCCCAGATTCGACGCGGACCAGACGCGGGGCGGCCCCGACGCGGGCCACTCGCGGAGGAGCCCGGTCTCCGGCGAGGTGCCGGCCCGCGCCGGCCCGCGCCACTGCGGCCAGTCGGCGGTCTGCGCGTGAAGCGTCGCGCCGCACAGGATGCCGATCGCCAGCGCGCGCACCTTCAAAAGCCCACTCCCACGCTCATTCCAAACGTGCGCGGCGCCCCGGGCTCGCCGATGAAGCCCGACGGCGCGAGCCGCGGATCGTAGGCGAAGGCCACCGGCACGTAGCGCGTGTCGAAGGCGTTTCGCACCCACGCCTCGCCGAACACGGTCCGGCCCCGCGCGCCGGCGCGGAAGGTCGCCAGCGAATAGGCGTTCTGTCCGGCCCGGTTCAAATCGTCGTACTGAAACGCGCCGTAGAAGGTCACCTCGGCGCGGCCGTAGAGCGTGGTGTCGGCGCGCACGGCGCGCGACACCGCGCCTCCAAACGTCGCCGTGTAGTCGGGCGTGTTCGGGATCTCGCTGCCCGCGACGACGACGCCGCTCGAGACGCTCCGCGCCTTGAAGGTGGCGCCGGTGAACCCGATCGCGCTGAACAGATCGATCCCCGGCCGGACGCGCGCGTTGACCTCGAATTCGGCGCCCTTGCTCACGGCGCGCCCGGCGTTGGCGATGAAGAACTGAGCGGGGACCAGCGGGTCGGGCAGGTTGAGCTGAAGGTCGTCCCAGTCGATGCGGAACACGGCGGCGTTGGCCGTGAGGCGGCCGCCGAGCCACGCCGTCTTCACGCCCCCTTCCACGTTCCACGTGTGCTCTTCGCCGTAGGCCTCGAACCCGGCCGGCGACGCCGCGTTGAACCCGCCCGCCTTGAAACCGCGCGCGACCGCCGCGTACACCATCCGGTTCGGCTGGAGCCGCAGCGCCACGGCCACCTGGGGCGAGACGTTCGAGAAGCTCTCCTCCGGCTCGACAAGCCGGCCCGGCGCGATCGGCGGCGCGAAGAAGGTATTGAGCGACGCCTCCTTGTGCTCGCGATCGAACCGGGCGCCGACGGTCACCTCCAGCGTATCGGCGAACGTGGCGGTCCCCTGTCCGTACAGACCGAAGCCGGCATCGTCGAGCGCCGAGAGCGGCGCGTGCTGGCTCACGGCGAGCGGCACGAGCGGCGACAGCACGAACGGCGAGAAACCAGTGACGGCATCCTGGTCGTAGTTCTGCGTGAACAGGAAGACGCCCGCCTGCCACCGCAGCGGCACCTCGTCCAGGAGCCGGTACGGCGCGGCCGCCGCCGACGCGACCCGCACCTCCTGGGTGACCTGGACGCTCTCCTCGCTGTTGTGCCGACGCAGCAGCGGCAGCGCCGTGTAGTCGAGGTCCGTCTCGTCCACCGTCTTCCAGTTGACCACGCCCGTCGTCGACGACACGGTGAGCCGGCTGTCCGCTCTCCGCACCAGGATCGTCGTGCCGACGAGGTCGCGGTCGGTGTGCCCCTCGAAGTCGCGCGCCACCTCGAACGGATTCCGGCGAACCGCACCAAGGTCGTTGAGCGCGTAGTCGCCGTCCCGGGCGCGCTCGCCGGTGACGATGAGCCGCGTCTCCCAGACGCTCGACGGGGTCCAGAGCACCTGCCCCTTGCCCAGGAAGGCGGAACGGCGGTCGACGTCGTGCCCGGTGACCACGTTGCGAGTGAAGCCGTCGCGGCGCCCGTAGGCAATGGCGCCGCTCACGCCGACGCGGCCGGAGGCGAGCGGCCCCGACACGCTGGCGCCGAGCTGCCGCGAGTCGAAGTTCGAGAGCGGTGCACCCAGCGAGTAGCTCCAGTCGGTGAGCGATGGCCGCGCGCTGGTGACGTTGACGACGCCCGCCAGCGTGTTGCGGCCGAACAGCGCGCTCTGGGGCCCGCGGACGAACTCCACCTGCTCGACGTCGAGCAGATCGAGGCTCGACGTGCTGGAATGGAGCTGCGGAACGCCGTCGAAATAGGTGGTGATCGCCGGGTTGGCCGGGCTCGATCCGATGCCGCGAAAGCGCGGATTGCTCAGCTTCCGCGCGGTGAAGTCTGTGAACTGGACGTTGGGTGCGTAAATTCCCGCTTCGCGCAGGACGGTGACGCCGGCGCCGGCGAGCGTCTCGCGGCCGACCGCCGTGACGCTGACCGGCAGCCTCTGCACATCGGCCGGCTCTTTCTGCGCCGTGACGACGACCGTCGGGAGCTGGATGGGTGCGACCTGGCCGGGCGCGACATTCTGCGCGCCAGCCGCGACAGGGATCGAGGCACCGAAGACGAGCACAGCCAGGATTCGCTGCATGCGCGTAATTATGCGCCGGGACGCCGAGGTAAGCACCCGGGGCGGCGTTGAGCGTATATTGATTGCCATGTTGAAGACGTTCTGTCTCGGCGCCGCACTGCTCGCGGCGCTGTCGATCGCGCTCGAGGCTCAGGGGCCGCGGCGCGTGCCGGTGGGCGACTGGCCCGAGATGCGAGGGCCGAACCGCGACGGCGTCTCCCGCGAGACGGGCCTCATCGACCGGTGGACGCTCAACGGCGAGAACTTCCTGTGGCGGGCGCCCTACGGCGGCCGCTCGGCGCCCATCGTGATGGGCAATCGCCTGTACGTGCAGAACCCGGCCGGCCGCGGCGCGAACCTCCAGGAGAGGGTCATGGCGCTCGACGCCGATACCGGCAAGGTGATCTGGGAATACAAGTTCAACCTCTATCAGAGCGACGTGCCGGCGCACCGCGTCGGCTGGGCCTCGCCGGCGGCCGATCCGGACACCGGCAACATCTACGCGTTCAGCGGCGGCGCCGAGGCCATCGCGCTCAGCCGCGACGGAAAGCTCCTCTGGTCGCGCTCGTTCGGGGAAGAGTTCGCGGCGTTTACGACACACGGCGGCCGCACGATGTCGCCCGTGGTGGACGACGATCTCGTGATCGTGAGTGCTCCGGTGTCGAACTGGGGGTCGTCAGCCGCGCGAGGCCACCGCATCATCGGGCTCGACAAGCGCACCGGCGACGTCGTGTACGTCGCCACCCCGGGCGGGCGGCCCTACGACACGGCCTACGCCTCGCCGGTCATCGCCACCATCAACGGCCTGCGCCTGTTCATCGCCGGGCTGGGCGACGGCGGCATCCACGCCATCAAGCCGCAGACCGGCGAGCGCGTGTGGAGCTTCCCCGCCTCGAGGCGCTCGATCAACACCGGCGTCGCCGTCCGCGGCAGCGCCGTCTTCGTGTCGCACGGCGACGAGAACGTCGCGGGCAACGAGCTCGGCCTGCTGGCGGCGATCGACGGGGCCGAGACCGGCGAGATCAAGACGGCGAAGTGGGAGGTGAAGGGACTGGAGTTCACCTATTCCCCGCCGATTGTCGACGGCTCCCGCCTCTACCAGATCGACAACGGCTCCCACCTGAAGGCCTTCGACACCGACACCGGCAAGGAGCTGTGGGAGCTGGAGCTCGCCACCGCCCAGAAGGCGCCGCCCATCCTGGCCGACGGCAAGATCTACGTCGGCACCGACAACGGCACCTTCCACATCGTCCGCCCGTATGCCGACCGCGGCGAGATGCTCAGCAAAGTGCAGCTCCCGAACAGCGTTTTCAGCTGCTGCGGCTCGGAGGGGACGCCCGAGCAGGTGCTCGGCGGCGCGGCCGTGTCGCGAGGCCGGATCTTCTTCGTCTCGAGCGACGCGGTGTACGCGATCGGCTCGAAGCAGCCGAGGCCGGTCAGCGGGTTCGCGGTTGACGAGCCGGCCCAGGCGGGCCAGGGCGTCCCCGCGCACCTGCAGGTCTTCCCCACGGAGCTCGTGCTGGAGCCGGGGCAGACCGTGAAGCTGCGCGCCCGGACCTTCGACGACAAGGGGCGCCTGCTGCGCGAGGAGACGAACGTGGCGTGGGTGCTCGAGGGGCTCCAGGGCACCGTGAGGAACGGCGCCTTCACGCCCGCGGCGGACGGGAAGGAGCAGGCGGGCCTCATCACCGCCACCGCCGGCACGTTGAAGGGGCAGGCGCGCGCCCGCATCGTCCACTCGCTCCCGTGGAAGGAGACGTTCGACGACTATCCCGACAAGGCCGTGCCGCCGGGCTGGGTGAACGCGCAGGCGATGGCCATGTCGGTCGCGACGCTCGACGGACAGAAGGTGCTGCAGAAGGCGCCGGTCGATACGATCTTCATGCGCGGGCGCGCCTTCATCGGCCCGGTGGCCTGGTCGGACTACACCTTCGAGGCCGACGTGCGCGCCAACACGCGCCGGCGGCAGCTCGGCGACGTCGGCATCACGGCGCAGCGCTATTCGCTCGTCCTCTACGGCAACGCGCAGCGGTTGAAGATCGAGCCGTGGGAACCGGAAACCGTCCGCACGGTGACCGCGCCGTTCGCCTGGAAGCCCGACACGTGGTACCGCCTGAAGCTCCGCGTCGAGAACATGCCGAACGGGCAGGTCCGGGCGCGCGGCAAGGCGTGGCCGGCGGGCGAGCCCGAGCCGGCCGCCTGGACCCTCGAGAAGCTCGATCCGATCGGCAACCGGCAGGGGGCGCCCGGCCTCTTCATGAACGCGCAGTTCGGCGCCTATTACGACAACTTCGTGCTGACCCAGAATCAATAGCCATGCAGAGCCGCTTCATCCGATTCACGTTCCTCTGTGCCGCGCTCGTCGTCATCGGCGGGAGCGGAGGGCCGTCGCGCCTCTCGGCGTCCGACCCGGCCACCGGCGAGTGGCCGATGTGGGGCGGCACCCCCGACCGCAACATGGTGTCGAGCATGAAGGGGCTCCCCGCCGAGTGGGACGTCAAGACCGGGAAGAACATCAAGTGGATGGCGGAGCTGGGGTCCCAGAGCTACGGCAACCCGGTGGTGGCCGGCGGCATGGTCTTCGTCGGCACGAACAACGAGCGGCTGCGCGATCCGAAGCAGCCGGGCGACCGGGGCGTGCTGATGGCGTTCCGCGAGTCGGACGGCGAGTTCCTCTGGCAACAGACGCACGTGAAGCTCGAGTCGGGCCGCGCCAACGACTGGCCGTTCCAGGGGGTCGCCAGCTCGCCGCTCGTCCAGGGCGAGCGGCTCTACTACGTGAGCAACCGCGGCGTCGTGCACTGCCTCGACATCCAGGGGTTCCGCGACAACGAGAACGACGGCCCCGTCAAGGACGAGAAGCTCACCGGTCCGTTCGACGCCGACATCGTCTGGAGCTTCGACATGATGGAGCAGGTGGGATCGTACCCCCACAACATGTCGAACTCGTCGCCGGTCATCTGGGGCGATCTCGTCTACGTCAGCACGTCGAACGGGCAGGACGAGAGCCACGTCAACATTCCGTCGCCCCGGGCGCCCTCCATCATCGCGCTCAACAAGAACACCGGCGCGCTCGTCTGGGAGGACAACTCGGTGGAAGACCGCATCCTCCACGGCCAGTGGTCCACGCCGTCGGTCGGCCGCATCGGCGGCGTGCTGCAGGTCGTCTCCGGACAGGGTGACGGCTGGGTCCGCGGCTACGAGGCCGACACGGGCAAGAAGCTGTGGGAGTTCGACACCAATCCGAAGGACTCGGTCTGGCCGCGGACGCGCAACGAGATGATCTCCACGCCGGTTGTCGTCGACGACCGCGTGTACGTCGCCAACGGACAGGATCCGGAGCACGGCGAGGGCGTCGGCCACTTCTACGCGATTGACGCGACCAAGCGCGGCGACATCACCCAGACGGGACGCATCTTTCACTTCGACAGGATCCGCCGCTCGATCTCGACCGCCGCGGTCGCGGGCGGCCTCGTCTACATCGCCGACTTCAGCGGATACCTGCATTGTCTCGACGCCAGGACCGGCCAGCTCTACTGGACGCACGATCTGCTGGCGGCGGTCTGGGGATCGCCTTTCGTGGCCGACGGCCGGGTCTACCTCGGCGACGAGGACGGCGACGTCGTCGTGATGGCGCATGGCAAGGAGAAGAAGGTGCTCGCGGAGATGAACATGGGGAGCGCCGTCTACGCCACCATCGCCCCGGCGCACGGGACGATCTTCCTGAACAATCGGAGTCAGCTCTTCGCGATTGCGATCAAATGAGACGGGCCGCGAGACGGGCCACAGAGACACAGCGGCACAGAGCACGCCTGGTATTGAGAGGTCTCCGTGTCTCTGTGCTTCTGTGGCCCGTGTTCGCAATTGCGGCCACGACTGCGGCGCAGGCGCCGCGCGCCGCGCCCGCGCATGAATGGCGCCAGTTCCGCGGCACGCCGCGCCTGACGGGCGTCTCGGCCGCCGTGCTCCCGCCGACCCTCGCGCTCCTCTGGACCTACGAGACGGGCGGCGACCCGATTGACTCTTCCGCCGCCATTGCCGGCGGCGTCGTGTACGTCGGCGCCGGCACGGGCGATTTGCTCGCGCTGGATCTCGCCTCGGGCAAGCTGCGCTGGAAGTACACGACCGGGAATCTCATCGGCGAGTCGTCTCCCGCGGTTGGAACCGAGGCCGTCTACATCGGCGACGAAGGCGGCCTCGTGCACGCCGTGCGGCTCGGCGACGGCGCGCGCCTCTGGACGTTTCGGACCGGCGCGGAGATCAAGTCCTCGCCCGTCGTCGTGAACGACACGGTCCTCGTTGGCTCCTACGACACCCATCTCTACGCGCTCGACGCGCATTCGGGGAAGCTGCGGTGGAAGGTGGCGACGCGCGGCATGGTGCACGCGACCCCGGCCGTGCAGGACGGCCTGACGTTCGTCGCCGGCTGCGATGCGATTTTCCGCGCCATCCGGATCGCCGACGGCTCAGAGGCCTATCAGATCGAATCGGGAGCGTACACCGGCGCCTCGCCGCTCGTGGACGGCGACCGTGCCTACTTCGGCACGTTCAATTCCGAGGTGCTGGCGCTCGACCTGAAGCGCCGTGCCGTGGTCTGGCGCTATACCGATAAGAGCGCGCAGTTTCCTTTCTATTCGTCGGCGGCGCTCGACCTCGGCCGCGTGATCCTCGGCGGCCGCGACAAGGTGGTGCACGCCATCGACGCCGGAACGGGCAGGCGCGTCTGGACGTTCCCCACGCGCGCGCGCGTCGACTCCTCCCCCGTCGTGGCCGGCGGCCGCGTCTGGGTCGGCTCGAGCGACGGGCGGCTCTATGCGCTCGAGGCGTCCTCAGGCAGGAAGGTGTGGGAGTTCGAGATCGGCGCGGCCATCACCGCCTCACCCGCCATTGCGGCCGGGCGCCTCGTCATCGGCGCCCAGGACGGGCGCATCTACGCGTTCGGGTAACTCTCGAGAATCATCCCGAGCTGCGTCATCGCCGGTCATCAATGCCGGCGATGTGATGGTGGGCGACTGCGAATGCATGTAGGCCGGGTCTTCAGACCCGGCGGGTCCGGGGTGCCCAGCGCCAGGGACCCGCCCTACATTGCCGAGCGCCTTCACCGTGCCGTCCTCGCGCACCTTGACGTTGGCGGGTTTCAGGTCCAGGGGGTGCGCGCAGACTACTCTCGCGCCTCGCCGGTTGGCGCGTCGTCATCGCGGAGCAGCACGCGCGTGAATTCCAGGAAATCGTCGAGGCGTTCCACCAGGATATGGCGGACGATGTCGAGACTCAGCTTCTGATAGTCGTGAACGGCCACGTTGCGGAAGCCCACCATCCTCTTCAGTCTGACCGCGAGCGACGCGTCAAGACGGCCGGCGGCCTCGAGCATGTCGAACGCCTCACGGGTCTCCTGGGGAATCCCGAGGCGGTGCACGCGAACCAGATGCATCGCCGCGTCGATGCTGCTCTCGCAGGCGCGCTGCAGGTTGAGAATAATGGCGTCCTGGCGCGTCTGGTTGGTCAGCAGGTTCGCGTCATCCGCGCCGTATTCCTCTCGCGCCCGGCGCACGGCACGCTCGATGGCCGCCGCCTTGTTCAGCAGGACATCATCGGCCATACACCGTGCCTTCAGCGGCCACGCGCTGGAGAATGCCGCGCCGCTCCTCGTTGAGGCGGGCATAGACGCCGTAGGTCAGGTCCTCGAAGCGGCCTCGGGCCGAGGCATCCGTCTCCAGAAGTACGCGTCCCTTTCCGATGATCTGGATCGCCATCACGGAAGACGAGACGCGCAAGTCGACCAGATCGACGCTCTGGTGGAGCGCCGACGCCAGGCGCTCCTGCAGGTCGAAGCGAAGCACGGGATCGATGGGGGCGGCCGCGAGCACGGCCAGATCGACGTCGCTTCCGGGACTCCGCTCACCGCTGACCGACGATCCGAACCGGTAGACCGCGATGACCCCCGGCACGGCGCTGCGTATCTCCGCCACGGCCACCCGATCCTCCTGTTCGATGCGCATGTCCATCTCTCCCACGGGCATTCTATCTGCGGGGCCGACGCGCCGGTGCATCATCGGATGCACCCTCGCACAGTTGGACGCACCGTCGCACCGTCACACCCTCGCACCGTCGCACCGTCGCACACAACCGTCCGGTTACCTCGTCGTGTCGGCCGAGGCGCATGTCGCGGGGCAGCGCCAAACGGTGGGATTATATAGGCGCCACGACGGCGCGGAGCCCAACGCGACTGAGACACTGACGGCGCAGTGATACCATGACGCCCTGGCGCGCACCTTCGACCACCACATCCGCCAGTTCGGCGGCGTGGAGGGGCTGGGGCTGACGGAGTAAGACAGGAGGTCAGGTCGATGAGAACGACGCTCGTCATCGCAGCGGCTGGCCTTGCCGTGCTGGCGGGCGGTGCGCCGGCCGTGGCGCACCACTCCTTCGCGGCGGAGTTCGACGGGACCAAGCCGGTGACGCTGACGGGCACGGTCACCAAGATGGATTGGATCAATCCGCACGCGTGGCTGTCCATCGACGTCAAGGGCCCCGACGGCAAGGTGGTGAGCTGGATGGTCGAAGGGGGCGCCCCGAACGCCCTCCTCCGGCGCGGCTGGAACAAGAGCTCGGTGCCGGCGGGCATGGTCGTCACGGTCCAGGGGTATCGCGCGCGGGACGGCTCGAACAGGGCGAACGGCCGCGACGTGACGCTGCCGGATGGGAAGAAGCTGTTCATCGGCTCACCCGGCACGGGCGCGCCCGGCGAGGGGCGGTGACATGCGCGCCCGGCATCGCGGCGCCGCCGTCGCCATCGCGCTCGCCCTCGCCGCCTCCGCCTGCCAGGGTGCGAGCACCGGCGCATCGGCCGACGGGTGGACGCCGCCGCGCACGCCCGACGGCCAACCGGACCTGCAGGGTGTCTGGACCAACTACACCGCCACGCCGTTCGAGGTCCCCGACGAACGCGACGACCTCGCGCTCTATTCGGGCGATACGGACGGGACGGGCCGCGGGACGGGCCCGGCGGCGTTCCTCACCGACACGACCGGCAGGACGCTCGCCAAGGGACGATCGCTCGTGGTCGATCCGCCGAACGGGCGCGTCCCGATCCTGCCGTGGGCGGAGGAGCAGCGCACCTTCAAGCTGCTGCACATCCAGGACCACTGGGAGCATCACACGCCGTGGGAGCGGTGCATCACACGCGGCGTGCCGGGCGGCATCTTCCCCACCGGCTACGGATCCGGCTACCAGATCCTGCAGGGCCCCGGCTACGTGGCAATCGTCTACGAGATGATCCACGAGGCGCGCATCATCCCGACCGACTCCCGCCCGCACGTCGGGAGCGGCATCCGCCTGTGGAACGGCGATTCGGTCGGCCGCTGGGACGGCGACACGCTGGTCGTCGACATCGCCAACTACAACGACAAGGGGAGCATCGCGACCAACGCGGCCACCCAGCGCGTGCGGTCGATCCCGCAGAGCCAGGATCTGCACGTCGTCGAGCGCTTCACGCGCGTCGACGAGAACACGATCGACTACGAGGCGACGATCGAGGATCCGAAGGTGTTCACGGCGCCGTGGCGCGTTGCAATCCCGCTGCATCGCGAGCCGGACTACCGGATCTTCGAGTACGCGTGCCACGAGGGGAACCTGGCGATCCCCAACACGCTCAGCGCGGGTCGCGCGTTGAGGGTCAGACCCCGATGACCGGGGTCTGACCCCATGCCGCGAGGAGGTCGCATGAAGACCTGGTTGAGAAGCGCCGTCATCGCGCTCGCCTCCGCCGCCGTCACCGTGGCCGCGATTGAAACCATGCGGGCGCCCGCGACGGGACAGACGGCTCCGGCCGCCGTGCCCCGCACCGCCGGCGGCAGGCCCGACCTCAACGGCATCTGGCAGGCGATGGGCACCGCACACTGGAATCTCCAGGACCATGAGGCCCGCCCCGGGCCGGTGCTCGAGCTGGGCGCCACCTTCGCCATCCCCGCCGGGCAGGCCGTCGTGGAGGGTCGCGACATTCCCTACCAGGGGTGGGCGGCGGCGAAACAGAAAGAGAACTACGAGAACTGGCTGGCGCGAGACCCCGAGGTCAAGTGCTACCTGCCGGGACTGCCGCGCGCGACCTACATGCCGTATCCGTTCCAGATCCTGCAGACCGCCGGCAACGACATCCTGATGGCGTACGAGTACGCGAGCGCGAGCCGGGTGATCAGGATGGGACCGGCGGAGCCGCCGCCCGTCGATTCATGGATGGGACAATCGACCGGCCGCTGGGAGGGCGACACGCTCGTCGTCGACTCGACCGGCTTCAACGACCAGACGTGGTTCGACCGCGCCGGCAACTTCCACAGCGAGGCGCTCCACCTCGTGGAGCGCTTCACGCTCGTGCACGCCGACCTCGTCGACTACCGTGCCACCATCGAAGATCCAAAGGTGTTCACGCGCCCCTGGACGATTCAGGTGCCGCTCTACCGCCGCCGCGACGCGAACGCGCAGTTGCTGGAGTTCAAGTGCGTCGAGTTCGTCGAGGAGCTGATGTACGGCCACCTGGTGAAGCGGACCGGCGCCGAGACGCCGTTCGGCGCGGCGCGCCTCCGGTGGCCGTGACGCGCACGGGGCGTCACACGCTCAATTCGTCGGTACGAGGCGCCGGAGCTCTTCCGCCCAGTTCTGCACCACGACCAGGTGCGCGGAGGCCTCTCCGGCGACGGGAGCGGCGAAGAGGAATCGATCCCCTTTCACGGACACGTCGTAGCGGCCCACGGTGGCGGCGTATCGGCCGACGCCGAAGAGCGGCTGCGTCCGGCCGAACTTGGGAATCGCCCCCGTCTCGACCGGTGCCACCATCAGGCTGGTGGCGCTTCGATAGAACAGTTCCTTCCCGTCAGGGCTCCATGCCGGCTCCGTGCCGCCGCCGGACGACACCTGCCATTGCCCGCTTTCCACGCCGGGAAAGGGGCGCACGTAGATTTCGGGCCGTCCCGACTCGTTCGACTCGTACGCCATCCACCGCCCGTCCGGCGACAGCGCAGGCGCCGTCTCGTTAAACTCGGAATGCAGCAGCGGCGTGGTCTTCCGGCCGCCGTCCACCGACAGGAGTTGGAGGTCGCACGCCGCCAGCAGATGGGTACGACATTCCGCGAAGATCAGCGTCCGTCCATCCTTGCTCCAGGCGAACGGGAACTCGTTCTGCGGCGACGCCGTCAACCGCTCGATGGTTCCGGCGCCATCGGCTCTCGTCCAGTAGATGTCGAAGCTCTTCTCGCGGTTCGAGCTGAAGACGACGCGCTCGCCGTCGGGCGTCCAAATCGGCCTCACGTCGCTCGCGGGACCAAACGTCAGCCGCGCCGTCATGCTCGGCGCCAGGTCGTGGACCCAGATGTCTCCGGCGGCGGCCACGGCCACGCGCTGCCCATCGGGTGACAACCGCGGCCCGGAGTAGTCGCTCGGCTCCATCGGGAGCGCCTCTTCGCGGCCATCCCGCCCGACCCAGGTCACCGCGCGTCCCATCGATCCGGCGCCAGGCACGTACACCAGCGTCCCGTTGTCCGACAGCCAGTAATCGGCCGCCGTCGTTCGCCGGACGTCTTCGACGAGCGCGACCGGACTACCCGTCATTTCGAGCCGGTCCACGTCGAACGGCACAGCCATCAACGTGGTGCCGCGGGCGAACACCAAGTGGCCCGACGACGCATAGAGGGGATTGGCACCTTCGAGGAGCATCCGCACTTCCCGGGTTTCCAGCGACAGCACACCCAGCCGATCCGTGTTCCCACTCAGGTCGCCGGTCCGTCTGACGTAGAACACCACGGCCCGTCCGCCCGGCAGCACCTTCGGTGAAAGGTATTGCTCCCCTTCCCGCTCCAGCGCCAGCCGCTCGACCGAGCCGCCGCCGGCGGGTACGCGATACAAGCCGTCGTTGGTGGCGAACACGATCGTATCGGCGTCGCTCCACGTCGCGCTGATACCGACGCCGGCGTCGAAGATCTCCTGGGCCGGCCCGCCGGTCGCCGGCACCCTCACCAGCGTCGTCTCGCGCTCGAACGCGATCCACGCGCCATCGGGGGAGAAGAACGGATCCTGCGCATTCTCGGTCTCAGGCACGACCCGGGCTTCGAGCGCGTCGATGTCGCGCACGAACAGCATCCGCCCGCGCCGGGCATCGTTGGCCAGGAACGCAATCCGGCGCCCGTCGGGCGAGATGATCACGTCGCGCCCGGCCTGGTTCGTCAGGGCCGCGTCGTCCGGCGGGGCGACGACGAAGCGCGTGGTCGGCGGTGGGCTCGCCGGCTCGCCTCGGTTGAGGCGTAAGACCGCCACTCCCGCGACGGCGCCGCCCAGCAGCATCCCCACCACCCACGGGATCGCCCGGCGCCACGTCGGCCGCTGCAGCCGCGCGACTGCCGCCGGCGTGGGCGCGCTGACCTGGGAGCGGCCCTCGGCGATCCATTCGAGCCCGCGGCGGAC
>MELF01000025.1:113970-147563 GCA_001767525.1 Acidobacteria bacterium RIFCSPLOWO2_12_FULL_68_19
CCGGCTCGCCGTGCATGATCTCGCCGATGATGCTGGCCTGGCTCTTGCCGTCGAACGCCTTCCTGCCGGTGACCATCTCGTACACGAGCGCCCCGAAGGCGAAGAGATCCGTGCGCGCGTCCGCCTCGCTCCCCTCGAGCTGCTCCGGCGCCATGTACTGCATCGTGCCGAGGATCGTGCCCGGCACCGTGAGCGGACTGTCCTGCGTGGTCAGCGCCGACAGCGTCGACACGGGGGACACCTTGAGCTTCGCCAGGCCGAAGTCGAGCAGCTTCGTTCCGCTCTCGGTGAGCATGATGTTGCCTGGCTTCAGATCCCGGTGGACGATGCGTGCCTGGTGCGCCTTGTCGAGCGCGTCGGCGACCTCGATGGCGTACTCGAGCGCCTGCTCGAACGGCAGCGCCCCTTTCGCGAGCCGCTGTGCCAGCGTCTCGCCCTCCAGGTACTCCATCACGATGAAATCGACCGCCTGGCCTGAGCCCGTCGAAGGCTCCTGGTGGCCCACGTCGAAGACCGGGCAGATGTGCGGGTGGCTCAGGGCGGCGAGCGTTCTGGCTTCGACTTCGAACCGGTGCTTCAGCGCCGGGTCGGCGGCGATGTGCTCGGGGAGCACCTTGATGGCGACGGTGCGGTTCAGGCGAGTGTCTCGACCTCTATAGACCTCGCCCATACCGCCGGCCCCAAGGGCGGACTGAATCTCGTACGGCCCAAGGCGCGTGCCGGCGGCCAGACCCATGCTCAGCGCATTCTAGCGCCAACCCGGGAGAATGAACCTTCGATCGGACCCCCGACGATGTGGATCCAGGCGTCCGAGAGTGACCGACGCGCCTCGAAGTCGAACACGGCGAACGTCATCCGGGCTTTCTGCTACTATGACCGCGCCTTCGACAACTTCGGAAGGAGAACCTCCTATGGGTTCGCATCCCCGTTCCGACCGTCGTCGTTTCCTGACGAGCGGCGGCGCCCTGGCCGGGTTTGTGATGGGAGCGACCCGGCCGGGACGCAGTCAGACCGCCGCACCCTACGAGCCTCAGGGTCTGCTCGCCTACGGCCAACCCTCCCGGTTCGCCAACCTCGTCCGCAGGACCACCGGCCGGCCGACCACCATCACCGATACCGCGCTGATGACGCCGCTCCAGGAACTGGACGGGATCATCACACCCTCCGGCCTCCACTACCTGATGGACCACGTCAACGGCATTCCCGATATCGATCCGCGCCAGCATCGGCTGCTGCTGCACGGGATGGTGGACCGTCCGTTGACCTTCACGATGGAGGAGCTGAAGCGCTTCCCGTCGGTGTCGCGGATCCATTTCCTCGAGTGCAACGCCAACAGCCGGCCGCTGCGTGGTCCGAACCGCGAGTCGGTCCAACTGGTGCACGGGCGCACCAGCTGCAGTGAATGGACGGGGGTGTTGCTGTCGGTTCTGCTCGCGGAGTGCGGCGTTCAGCAGCAGGCGAGCTGGATCGTGGCCGAAGGGTCGGACTCGAACCGGTACACCATGAGCATTCCGCTCGGGAAGGCCCTCGACGACGCCCTGGTCGCCTACGCGCAGAATGGCGAACCGGTGCGCCCGCACCAGGGCTATCCGCTGCGACTCGTGGTGCCCGGGTGGGAAGCCATTCGCGCGGTCAAGTGGCTGCGCCGCGTTCACGTGGTCGACCAGCCCTACATGGCGTGGCACGAGAGCGGGAACAACGCCGACACCAGACCCGACGGCAAGGGATTGTGGTTCCGGTTCGAGCTGGGGCCGAAATCGGTCATTACGCGACCGTCGGGCGGGCAGCACCTGCCCGGCCCCGGGTTCTGCGAGATCACCGGGCTGGCATGGAGCGGCGGCGGCATCGTACGCAGGGTCGACGTGTCGACCGACGGCGGCCGCACCTATCGGGAGGCGGAACTGCAGCAGCCGGTGCTGCCGCACGCGCACACCCGCTTCCGCTTCCCGTGGCGGTGGAACGGCGAAGAGGCCGTGCTGCAGTCGCGCTGCACGGACCAACGCGGCGAGGTCCAGCCCACCATCGAGGAGGCGGCGAAGATCCTGAACGCCACCATCGACTACTTCTATCAGGCCGACCACTTCAACGGCATCCAGCCGTGGAAGATCGCCCGGGACGGGAGCGTGACCAATGCGCTGCCGTGAGCGTCTCCTCGCCGCGGCGGTCACGCTCGCCGCGTGCGTGCCGGCACAGGCACAGGGACCGACCTATGGGCTCGGACGGACGCCAAGCGCCGAGGACATCAGGGCCGCCGACACGGCGGTGGCGCCCGACGGGACCGGATTGCCACCGGGGAGAGGCACGGCGAGAGACGGAGCCGGGGTGTACGCGCAGAAGTGCGCGGCCTGTCATGGCCCGAACGGCACCGGCACCGCGCTCCATCGCGGGCTCATTCCGCTCGGCAACGCGAAGCCGGTGAAGATCCAGGGAAGCCTCGTCCCATACGCCACCACCGTCTGGGACTTCATCAACCGCGCCATGCCGTGGACCAAGCCGGGCTCGCTCGTCGCCGACGAGGTGTACGCGGTCACCGCCTACGTGCTGTATCTCAACGACATCGTCAAGGACACCGACGTCCTCGACGCCACGAGCCTCTCGAAAGTACAAATGCCCCACCGCGACGATTTCATTCCGGCACAGCCTGGGTGGAAGCCCGGCACACGACGACAGTTCGGCAACTATCCCAAGCGTCAGTGAGGAGGAGGGCGCGATGAAGGCTCCTCTCGTCCTGGCGGCGCTGTCCATCGCCGCCATGTCCCAGGCCGGCGCGGGCTGGTCGCCCACGGGCTCCATGCCGTACGAGCGGTCGGAAACGGCCGCGGTGGCGCTGAACGAGAAGATCTATGTCATCTCCGGCAACTCGCGCGGCGTGGAAGCCAACGCGTTCACGCAGGAATACGACCCCACCACCGGAGGATGGCGGGAACTGGCGCTCATGCCGTCGGTCGCCTCGCATGCCGGCGCCGCGGCGCTGAACGGCCGGATTTACGTCGTCGGCGGCTTCGTCGCCAACGTCCATGCCGGCGCGATCAATCGCGTGTTCGAATACGATCCCGCGACCGATCGCTGGCGCGCGGTCGCGCCGCTCTCGGCCCCGCGCGGCGCCTCTGGCGTCGTCGCGCTGAACGGAAGGCTCCACGCCATCGGCGGGCGCGACATGGAACGCCGGACCGTGGCGACACACGAGGTCTACGATCCGGCTGCCAACACCTGGGGTCTGGCCGCGCCGCTGCCGCTGGCGCGCGACCATCTCGGGATCGCCGTCGCCATGGGACGCATTCATGTCGTCGGCGGGCGCACCGACGCCACCGTCGACAACACCGCGCGCCACGACGTGTACGACCCCGAGCGCAACACGTGGAGCACGGCGGCGCCGCTTCCCACCGCCCGCAGCGCGGGCGTCACGTTCTCCCTCGACGGCCGCATCGTCTACGCGGGCGGCGAATGCCGCGACGCCGCGGCGCGCACCACGTTTACCGAGGTCGAGGCGTACGATCCGACGACCGACCGCTGGACCGCGTTGCCGCCCCTGCAGCCGGGGCGACACGCGGCGGCGGCGGCGGCAATCGGCAGCCAGGCCTATCTGTTCGGCGGCAATACGGGGTGCGGCGGCGGCGGACCGTCGAACGACGTACTCAGCTTCCGCCTCCGTTGAGCAGGACTCGTTCGATTTCCACCGCCACGCGCAGCACTCGAGAGTCGTCGCCCGGACTGCCGGTGAGCTGCACGCCGAGCGGCAGGCCGGTGGCGTCGCCCATGGGAATCGTGATCGCCGGCGTGCCGAGCGCGGTCCACGGTGAGTTCATGCGCGGATCGCCGGTCGAGGCCAGGCCGAACGGCGCCGGGCCCACGGCCGCGGGCACGAGCACGACCGGCGTCGTGGCGTGGATCTCCGCGGCGCGCTCGCGGCACGCGGCGATATGTCGCCGCGCGTCGTCGTACCGCCCGCTCCCGACGCCCCGTCCCTCCTGGACGAGATCGGCCAGGTCGGCCAGTTGCGCGCCGTACGCCTCGTACCGCTCCCGATGCACGCCGGCCGCCTCGTACGCCATCACCACGCGCGAGGCGGCGTGCAGCTCGGCGAGCAGGCCGCCAAGATCGAGCGGCTCGACGGCCATACCCGCCTTCCGCAGCCGCGCGACCGTGCGCTGCAGCGCGGCGGCCATGGCCGGCTCGACATCCGGCAGCGGCTCGGGGATGCCGAGCGCGAAGTCCGCGGCGGGCGACGGGCTGGGATGTCCCAGCGCCTCCCAGAGCGCCAGCATGTCGGCGGCGGACGAGGTGAAGAACCCCAGCGTGTCGAGGCTCGGCGCGAGCGGAAGAACCCCGTCGAGCGACACGAGCCCGTAGGTCGGCTTGAAGCCGGCGACGCCGCAGAAGGAGGCCGGCCGCAGCACCGACCCGAGCGTCTGCGTGCCGAGGGCGAACGGCACCGTCCCGGCGGCCACCGCCGCCGCCGATCCACTGGAGCTGCCGCCGGGGGTGTGCGCGAGGTTGCGTGGGTTCCGCGTCGGCGCCGGCGTCCGGTACGCGAACGCCGTCGTCTGGGTCTTCCCCAGGAGGATGGCGCCGCGCCGCCGCAGATCCTGGACGACGGCGGCGTCCTCGGCGCCGGTCCGGCCTTTGTAGATCGGCGACCCGAACTCCGTGGCCAGACCGCGCGTCTCGATGATGTCCTTGACGCCAAAGGGCACGCCCGAGAGCGGTCCTTCGCCGGTGGCCGGCTGCGGCGATACCCGGACCCAGGCGTGAATCGACGGGTCGAGGAGGGCGATGCGGTCGAGACAGCCTTGGCGCGCGCGCTCGCGTTCCTCCCGCGAGGCGCGCATCCAGTCGGTGAGACCAATCACCGCGTGGCGGCCGCCAGACCCAGGAACGCGAACTTCTGCACGCGCCGGTTCACGGGCTGGAGCGGCGTGACTTCGGTGGTGTAGAGGTTGCCCTTCGAGTCGATGTTCATGTGGTGGAGCGTGCCGAACTCCCCCGGCGCGGATCCCCAGCGGCCGAACTCGTCGAGGAGCGTGAGCGTGCGCCGATCGAAGACCATCAGCTTCGCCTGGCTCCTGTTCGCGACGTACAGGAACCGCTGTCCTAGGTCGGCGGAGAACGCGGTGCTCGCCGCCGTCGTCCCGTTGCCGCATGCCGGCGCCCGGCACTCGCGCCCGATGAACACCTGGCTGACATAGGTGCCGTCGAGGCGGAACAGCTGCACCCGCTTGCCGCCCCGATCCGACACGTAGACGAGTCCGTCGCGCGACACCCGGACCGCGTGCACCGGCTGCACGAACTGCGGCGCGCCCTTCGGGTCGGCATCGGCGCTGGCCGGCGGGCCGTCGGTCGGCGGGTTCCCGAATGCCCCCCACATCCGCTTGAAGCGGCCGGTGCCTGCGTCGAACACGGCGATCCGGCGGTTGCCGTACCCGTCGGCCACGAAGAGCTCGTTGGTCGCCTCGTGCAGGAATGCGTCGGCGGGGCGGTTCAGGTTCGCCGTGTCGGCATTCCCCTTGCTCTGCCCCGCCCGGCCGATTTGCGACACGAACCTGCCGCCCCGGGTGAACTTCAGGATCTGATGGTCCTTCTCGCCGTTGCCGCCGATCCAGACGAATCCCTTCGGGTCGGCGTAGATGCCATGTTCGACCTCCGGCCACTCGTATCCCGGTCCCGGCCCGCCCCACGCCTGGATGAAGGTGCCGGCCGCGTCGAACTCGACGACCGGCGGCGCCGCGCGCGGCTTCTCCGCCGGCTCGAGCGAGCCCGGCCGCTGCAGGACCCACACGTGATCCTGGGCGTCGATCGAGACGCTCGACACCTCGCCGAACTGCCAGTCGTTGGGAATTCTCGGCCAGGAGGGGTCCGGCTCGAAGCGCGGCACGTCGCGCCCCTGCGCGACGACGAGCGCCGACAGCAGGATCAGTCCGACAACCGTCCTGTGCATGGGGCCCTCATTTCGCGAAGATCGACTTCGGGATCATCGCGTGCACGCCCTTGGTCCCGTCCACGAGCTGCGTCACGCGGAGGTCGACGGCCACCGACGTCAGGATGTACGCCTCGTCTCGAGTGAGCTTCTTCTCCGTGACGAGGAAGTCGATGGCCTCCCGCGTCGCGAGCTTGGACGCTTCGTCCAGGTCGGGATTGAGTCCCATCGTGATGTAGTGTGTGGGCGTTTCGGCGCGCGGCCAGTTCAGGCGCATCCCCTTCCGCAGAATCACCTGCACCGTGCCGCGCACCGACGTCTCGAGCGCCGTGAGCGTCACCTCGCCGTCGCCCTGCATCGCGTGCGCGTCGCCCATCGAGAGCAGCGCGCCCGGCACGTGCACCGGCAGATACAGCGTGGATCCCGCGATGAGCTCCTTGTTGTCGAGATTGCCCGTATGGTGACCGGGCGGACCGCTCGACACCCGCCCGACGAGCGGGTTCGGCGCCACGCCGATCGATCCGAAGAACGGCGCCAGAGGCAGCGTGATGCCGGGGGCGAACTCGGTGACGCCGCGCGCGGTGTCGAAGCGAAACAGCTTGAACCGCGTGTATGGGAACTCGTCCGGCAGCGTGCCGCCGCCCGGAATGAAGCCGGTCACGCCGTACGGATGCAGGAACTCGAAGCCGAGGATCCGGACCTCGAGGACGTCGCCCGGCTCGGCGCCCTCGACCCAGATGGGACCGGTCAGCGGATGCGCCCCGGGGCCGCGCTCGGTCACGGCCGCTTCCACCGCCTTCATCGACTCCGGAATCTCGGCCTCGGAGACGCCGGCCGCCCGCAGCCGCGCCAGCCCACGGGCGATCATCGTCTCGACGCGAACCGTCTCGCCGGACGCGACGCGGAGCACCGGCTTCAACCCGGCGTCGTAGTACCCCCAGTGCACGTGCTGCGGCAGGAGAGGCAGCTCGCGCATCTGCCGGGACTGCGACGAGGCGAGCGGCACGAGCAGCAGCCCCGCAGCCGCCAGGAGGAGAATCGTCCTAGACATAGAGGTCAGTACCGTCGCACCCTCGGACGTACCGTCGCACCCTCGGACGTACCGTCGCACCCTCGGACGCACCGTCGCACCGTCGCACCCTCGCACCGTCGCACCGTTACCCCCCGTCTATTGGCTGGTGTTCTGTGGCGCCAGCACGTTGCTCGCCTGCGCCTGCGCGACGAGCCGATCGGCGTCGGCCGGCAGCAGGAAGCCGTCACGCACCGCGCCGGCCGCCGCCACCTTCACCGCCTCGACGTAGCCGTCGTGGTTCGTGTACCGCTCCTCGAGCGACGGCCGCGGATCGCCGCTGGCGATCCGCTCCGCTCGCGTCGTCGCGAACGGGATCATGCCGGCGGCGTAGTTGCAGATCTTCCCCTGGTGGAACCCGTCGGCCACGATGTTCCAGCCGAGATAGGTCCCGAGTGGCGCGGCGCGCAGCACCACCGGCACACCGCCCAGTTCGTTGCCGTCGGCGTCGACGCGCGGCACCTTCATCCTGATGACGTGCCTGATCCCCGGCGGCACCGTCGACGGCACCCCAGAGGCATCCATCTGGTTGAAGGCCGGTCCCCAGTCATAGTCGAGCATCGGACTGACGATTCCGGTCGGGGCGCCGGCCGGCACGCCGGGAATCGTCGGAAATCCGGTGGCTTCCTTCGTAGGATCCACGAGGTGGCCGTTCGCCAGGCTCGGATATCGGCTCGCCGGCGGCGCCGCGTCCTTCATCACCCAGTTCCGGAAGTGGACGCGCAGCGCGTTCGTTGTTTCCGTGTAGGGCATCGGGTTCTCCGCGAACGTTCCTCGCCCGAAGCCCGGACCCGGGCACTGGGGCGGCTTTCCCGCGACGACGGTGAACCCGCCGCGCCCGCCGCCGTGGGGAGTGCTGCCGATGTAGTAGCGGCGCACGTTGGCCGGCAGCGGGATATCGCGCTCGGCCGTTGTCCCGATCCAGCTCGGGCTCATGTAGAGCGCCCAGGCCTCGGTGCCGCCCAGCATTTCGACGATCTTCGGGCACGTCTTCGTCGCATTGCACCGATCGAGGATGCTGGCGGCGGGCAGATTGCGCACCGGGTCGGCCCACGGCGTCCACCACGCGGGGCCCTCCATGCCGCCTTCGTACAGCTTCGAGGCGGCGTCGGGCGTGCCGAAGCGGACGTTCAGCGGCAGCCGGCCCGACGCGATGATCGGCCACATGCCCTCGTACACCTGTCGGCTGCGCTCGTCCTGGTTGAAGCCGAGGTGCAGCAGCGCCCGGAGGAAGCGGCCCGACTGCGAGCGCCCGCGGCTGATGACCCATGACACCTGCCTGGCCACCGGGTTCGGCGTTCCCGCCTCGTCGCGCTCGGCGTGCTTGAAGAAGGAGGCGACATCGCGAAAGGCGGCGAACCCGATGCCGAGAACGTAGGGGTCCTGCGACGTGAAGACGACCTGATACAGCAGCTTCGGATCGAAGCCGCCCTTCACGCAGATCTGCGTGGGATCCGGCGTGCCGGGAAACGGGTTCGACGCGCCGCAGCGCGCCCACGCCCAGTCGCCCGCCGGCACCGGGCGCACGCCGCTCACCTTGCCGTCAATGGTCTCGGCGGTATGGGTCTCCAGCCGCGCCTTCGCCGTATCGAGCGTGACCGGCTTGTACGGAACAGGGTTGGCGTTGACGATCATCGGCCGCGAGTCGGGTCCGCTCGCGTTGACAATCCGCCCGAACACGAGGCCCGTAACGGGCGACCCGTCCGGATGCTTCGCCACCGGCACGACGACGTAGTCGTTGGCGTCGCCTGGCGCCGTGTTGCCGGAGTTGTCGCCCTGCCAGCCGCTGCTCAGACCCACGTCGCCCAGCAGCCGCTCCGACTCGGCGATCGTGATCCGGCCGCCCCGGTTCGGCACGTCGTGCCACATCAGGCGGCTGCTCTTCGACATGTCGATCGGCTTGACGAGATAGAAGGTCGCCATGTACTCGACCTTCCCGCCAGCATTCCTCGGGGCGAGCAGGATGTCGGTGATGAGGCGGTGGCGCGGATCGTTCGGGTCGAGCTCGCCGAAGGCGCGTCCCGCCAGCGTCTCGTACTGCCCGGCGCTGCCGAAGGTGCGGCCGTCGAAGGCGGGCGACACCTTCTTGTCGATGACGATGCGCTTGACCTCGGCCTCGGCCGGCCGCGCCGCCGTCACCAGCGCGACGAGCGCGGCCGCTATCCACGGGAACCGGTGGCGAACGGGCGACGGCATGCGAAACCTCCTCGGCCGGGGTCCCCAACCCGGGGTCCCCATCGCGCCTGCGCGATGGGGTGGGCGTCGCGCGGTTGTTGCGCGTTGGGGCGCCCTCGTGTGGCCCAAATCCTAGCACCACCACGCCGACCTTCGACACAGGCAGGACCCGCTCACCGAAGTGCCCCGTTCACACCGGGGGGACCCGTCAAGTCGTTCTGGCGTTGAACCCCTGTCAAGCCACAAGTAACGGTTACCGAGCGGAACCTTGACCGATTGCGACCTGGCGAGCAGAATGGCCCCGTTCGACCGGTACACGAAAGATCCGTGGACGTCCCGCGGGAGCGGTAACCACGTTTGGCGCGATCCACCCATACAACGTTCGGCGGACAACGAGACGGTAACCAGTCTCTTGACCATATATAGACAGACATCTATACTTTTTCTATGAAGAGCGCCCGCGCGAAGCTGTTCCAAAACGGCGGGAGCCAGGCCGTCCGACTTCCCAAGGCGTGCCGGTTCCCTGAGCAGCAGGAAGTCTCGGTTCGCCGGGAAGGCAATCGAGTCATTCTCGAGGCTCCGGATCAGTGGTCGGACGATTTTCGAGCTTGCCTGGGCGCGTGGCCAGAAGACATCCCTCGGCCAAAGCAACGCCTGATCCGGGACGTACGGCATCGGCTGTGACTCCCGAGTTCATGCTCGACGCCGACACCGTGAGTATGGCCCTGCGCGGCCAGGGAGCGGTCGGGGCACGCGTGCTGGAACATCGCCCCTCGCAGTTGTGTCTCAGTTCCATCACGTTGGCGGAATTGCGCTTCGGGGCTGACGCGAAGAATTCTCGGAAGCTTCACACCTTGATCGATACGTTCGTGGCAACCATCGCGGTGTTGCCGTTCGATCAACTGGCCTCCGATCGGTTTGGACGAGTGGCCGTAGCGCTGGCCAAACGCGGAGAACCGATTGGGACATTTGACACGCTCATCGCCACACACGCGCAGTCACTGGGCCTGACACTCGTCACCAACAATACCCGGCATTTTCGCCGTGTCGCCGGACTCAAAGTAGCCAACTGGATCTGACTTCTTGGTATTGCGATCGGGCAATGGCCGCCGAACCCCTATCGGCTTGCAGCCGACGGCGGTCAGCGCGATCATGGAGCCGCCGCACTGGACGAGGTCATCCGCAGCATCGCCGAAGATTCGCCTGATGGAGCGGTGCGAGTCCTTATCCGCGCCCTTGAAGCGGCGGCCAGTGTGGCCACGTTCGCGGAACGCGGTCGGATCGTGCCGGAAATCGGTGAATCAACGCTCCGCGAGTTGTTCGTGTACGACTACCGGTTGTTCGAACACCGCGAGCCGCATGCGACGCTCACTCACAGACAGGCACGGTGCCGGCGGTTCGTCCTACCGCGTGTGCTACCATCTCGTCATGCCGCGACGAACCAAACGCTCCGTCTCTCTTCCGCCTGATCTGGCGCGGGACATCGAGCGCGCCGCAACACGATCGGGCACGACCTTCAGCGGCTGGCTTTCGGACACAGCCGCACACCGGCTGCGCCTGGAAGCGGGCCGGCGGGCCATCGCCGCGTGGGAGCGCGAGCATGGAGTGCTTACCGCCGAGGAATGTGCCGATGGACTGGCCCGAGCCCGTTCGATCCTCGGTCGCTCGACGCACCGATCGTCGCGACGTTCCGCGTGAGGGCGAATGGCCGGCGTCACCTACGATACCGGAGCGCTGGTCGCGGCCGAGCGCAACGACCGGCGCATGTGGGCTCTGCACGCGGCGTTCTTCACGGAGGAGGTGGTGCCGGTCGTACCGGCCCCTGTGTTGGCCGAAGCGTGGCGGGGCGGTTCCCGCCAGGCCAGTCTGTCGCGCCTCCTGGCGATGTGCGATGTAGAGCCGCTGACCGAGACGCAGGCACGAGCTGTAGGCATGCTCGCCGGGAAAGCGGGGCATGACGATATCGTGGACGTGGCGGTCGTCGAAGGCGCGGCCCGACGCCGGGATGCGATCGTGACGTCCAACGAGCGGCACATCCGCCGTATTGCCAACGCCGCTGGGGTCCAGGTGCGGATCGAGGGCATCTGACGACGACGGCGTTGGTCCGGCCGAAGCCGGACGCCACGTACGACGCGTCACGATTTCGACGATCCGGCGAGCCGGTAGACGGCGCGCTCGAAGGCGTCGTGCACGGCCAGCGCACGCGGGTCGGCAAACGGCAGGAACTGCATCAGGATCACTCCGGCAACCCCGCGCTGCTGATCGACCCAGAAGTACGTGTTGTTGATGCCGCCCCAGCTCAGGCTGCCGGGCGATCGCTTCCCGGGCTGCTCTGTCGCGGTGATGAGGAACCCGAGGCCCCACTTGTCCCGGCCGTCGGCGACGAACGAAAAATCGCTGCTGCGCTCCGGTAATGCCGTCTCGAGCGCCGGCACGCCGAGCCGGCCGATGTGGTTCTGTCCCATGAGCGCGACCGTGTCGCTCGACACCACACGCGCGCCTCCGAGCGCGCCGCCGTTGAGCAGCATCTGCAGAAAGCGGATGTAGTCGGCCGCCGTCGACGACAGCCCGCCACCGCCGATGGGGCGCGCAACCGCGAGCGGCGGCTGCGTCGGCTCGACGACGAACGTGGTCGTCCCCGTGCGGCGATGAACCGTCACGACGCGGGCGCGGGTGTCCTCGGGAACCGTGTAGAACGTCTCCCGCATCCCGAGCGGGGCGAAGATGTGCTCGCGGAAGTACGTCTCGAGCCCCTGGCCCGAAATCACCTCCACCAGCCGGCCCACCCAGTCGGTGCTCGTGCCGTACAGCCATCGCTCGCCCGGCTCGAAGAGGAGAGGGCCGGCGGCGAATTGCTCGCCGTCGCGCGGCTTGAAGTCGCGGACGATGGGGCTCGTGAAATTGTAGCCAAGACCCGCCGTATGGGTCAGCAGGTGGCGAACCGTGACCGTCTTCTTCACAGGGCGAAGGCGATAGGCGCCGGTGCGCGCGTCGAAGCGCTCGAAGACGTCGAGATCGGCGAACTCCGGCAGGTATGTCGACGCCGGGTCGTCGAGCCGGAGCCGGCCCGCCTCGACGAGCTGCATGAGCGCCGCCGAGGTGATCGGCTTGGTCATCGACGCGATGCGGAAGATCGCATCGAGCTGGAGCGGCCGGCGGCTCGGCAGATCGGCCACGCCGAAGGCGCCCTGGTAGATGACGCCGCCCGAGCGCGTTGCGGCGATCGCCACGACGCCCGGGATGTCGCCGCGCGCGACCGCGCCCGCCAGCACGTCGTCCACCCCGGCGCGCGCCAGCGTCTGCCCGGCGGCGACCGACACGGCCAGCGCGACCGCCGCGACGATCCCGGCCGGAAGCCTCGTCATCTGACGCTCCTTACTCGAGCGACACCGTGTAGGTCGCGTGGCAGTCGCTGGTGAGATTCTGCTCGACCGTCGTCTTCAGCTTGTCCTTGGTGATGTCGTAGGTGAGCCGTCGTCCGCCGAGCGGGAGGCCTTCGACGCGCGCCTTCCCCTCGGAGTTGGTCCCGACCTCGAGATCCATCCGCTTGAGGCCCATGAAGCCGTACCGGATCCGGACGTGCACCGTGGCGGCGTAGGCCGGCACGCCGGCGGCGTCTCTGACGGTGAAATCGGCCGTGCAGACGCCGAGCCGGGCGCTGATGGTGGCGAGGTCCGGTTTCGCTGTTTCCGAGGGCTGCTGTGCCGGCACGAGCAGCGCGAGCCCTAACGCGAGCGTCAGCATGGCGGAAGCGAGTGTAGCCCGATTCGGGCGGTCAGATCATCCCCGCGACCTCGAATCGTGACGCGATGGCCTCCGGGATGGCCACGGCCTTCATCGGCTCGCCGGGCCGGTGGCTCACGCAGGCGATCGTCATCGAGCCGGTGGCAATCCGGGTGTCCCCGCGCGTCACTTCGCACGCGTACCGGATCGTCTTGGCGGCAATCGCCGCAATGCGGACCCGGACGTCGAATTCGTCCTCGAAGCGGAGCGGCCTGTGGTACTCGAACGAGGCGGCGACCCTGGGGAACGCGATCCCGGCGTCTGGCGGCGCGATACTGAGCCCCGCCTGGCGCCACAGTTCGTGCACCGCTTCCTCCATGTAGCGGAAGAACCAGCTGAAGTGCGCGATGCCGGCGGAATCGACCTCGTGGAACTGCACGCGGCGCCGCAGACAGAATTCAGAGACTCGCCGAGGACTCATCTGTGCCTTCGAGTTTAATATCTTGACTCGCCGCCGGGCGGGGCGTTCAATAGGCGCCAGCCGCAGATGCCTGCCCCACTCTCTCGGTGGGTCTTCGTCACGGTCGCCACGGCGGCCGCGCTGTGGCTCTCCACCGTGGGCGCCTCGGGCCAGGCCGCCGCCGTCCGCAGCCCGCGCACCCCCGACGGCAAACCGAATCTGAACGGGATCTGGCAGGCGCTCAACGAGGCGTACTGGGACATCGAGCCGCACGCCGCCTCGCCCGGCCCGGTCCCGGTTCTTGGCGCGGCAGGCGCGGTACCGCCGGGGCTCGGCATCATCGAGGGCGGCCGGCTCCCGTACCAGCCCCCCGCGGCGGAACAGCGGCGCAAGAATCTCGAGAACCGCCTCGCTCTCGACCCCGAAATCAGATGTTACCTCCCGGGCGTGCCGCGCGCGATGTACATGCCGTACCCGTTCCAGATCGTCCAGTCGCCGCAGTTCGTCATGATGGTCTTCACCTTCGCGCGGGCGGTGCGAACGCTGTACATGACCGACCACACCGAGGCGCCCGCCGACAGCTGGATGGGGTGGTCGAACGGCCGCTGGGACGGCGACACGCTCGTCGTCGATACCACGGGCTTCAACGGCAAGACCTGGTTCGACCGCTCCGGCAACTTCTCGAGCGACGCGCTCCATGTCGTCGAGCGCTTCACGATGACCGACCCGGATCATCTGCGCTACGAAGCGACCATCGAGGATCCCAAGGTCTTCACGCGTCCGTGGACGATCGCCATGCCGCTCTACCGGCGGCTCGAGCCGAACGCGCAGTTGCTCGATTTCAGGTGTGTGGAATTCGCGGAGGACCTGATCTACGGGCACCTCCGCAAGCAGCCGGCCCCGTGATTGTGGGGCGGGGCCTGTTGCTCATTGTAGGGCGGGTCCTCTTGGACCCGCCGGAGTCGAAACAGAGGGACATCGCATGCGCAATCGACGAGTCGTCGTTGTCATGATCCTCTTCGCCCTCACCGCGTCGATCGCACCCGTTGCCGCCCAGGAGACCGCGGCCGGAAGAGTCACCGCGGAGGCGGCCGGATACAGGGCGCCCCGCACGCCCGACGGCCAGCCCGACCTTCAGGGCTACTGGACGAACTCGACCTATACCCCGCTCCAGCGGCCGCCCGACATCACCAGGGAGTTCTTCACCCGCGAGGAAGCGCTCGAGATCATGAAGAAGGCGGCGGCGGCCGAGAGCGAGCAGACCGTGCCGGGCACGGTCGCCGACGTGCACTACGACTTCACGCAGTTCGGACTCGACCGCAACCAGGGAGGCGTGCCGCTGAATCTCCGCACGTCGCTCGTCTTCGACCCGCCCGACGGAAGACTGCCGCCGCTCACCGCCGAGGGGAAGCGGCGCGCCGCCGAGCGCGCCGAGACGCGCAGGCGCATGGGCGCCGTGACCGACGCGGCGCAGAACCAGTCGCTCAGCGTCCGCTGCATCCTGATGGATCGGGCCGGCCCGCCGATGCTCCCCGGGGCGTACAACAACTACTACCAGATCATCCAGACGCAGGGATACGTGATGATCCTCGTCGAGATGATCCACGAGCCGCGGATCATCCCGCTCGACCTCCGGGCGCATCTGCCCGAGCACGTCCGCCAACTGACCGGCAACTCCATCGGCCGCTGGGACGGCGACACGCTCGTCGTCGAGACGACGAACTTCACCGACAGGACGGCGTTTCAAGGCGCGAGCGAGCAGATGCGCCTGGTCGAGCGGTTCACCCGCGTGGCCGGCGATCGGATCCTCTATCAGTTCACCATCGACGACCCGACGACGTGGGCGCGGCCGTGGTCGGGGGAGCTGCCGATGATGAAGACGACCGGGCCGATCTTCGAGCACGCATGCCACGAAGGGAACTACAGCCTCTACAACACGCTCGCCGGCGCGCGGGCGGACGAGAAGCGGGCAGCAGAAGCCGTTCGCAAGTCTTCACAGTAGGAGTCACGCGATGACCACCAAGCACGGCGCAGTCGTTTGCATCGTTCTGGGCATGCTGCTGGCGGCGGCACCGCTCGCGGCGCACCACTCCTTCGCAGGGGAGTTCGACGCCACCAAGCCGGTCAAGCTGACGGGCAACCTCGTCAAGTGGGAGATGATCAATCCCCACTCGTGGTTCCACATCGACGTGAAGGGGCCTGAAGGCCAGCTGGTGCGCTGGATGATCGAGGGCGGGAGCCCGAACCAGCTCATCCGCCTGGGCGTGACGAAGAATACGCTGCCGGTTGGCGTGGATCTCGTCATCGAGGGCTATCTGGCGCGCGACGGCAGCAACAAGGCGGTCGGCCGCAATTTCATCCTGGCCGACGGCCGGCGCCTCTTCCTCGGCGGCTCCGCTCCCGAGAGCGGGAACGACAGCGGACCGGTCGTCAAGTAGGACGGCCGAGGTACGAGCGGCCGGCGAGTGACTGGACTCATTCGACGAACGGCTCGATACCCGCCGCCTGGAGGACCGGCGCGGCAGAGGGCGATGTGAGGTAGCGCAGCAGCGCGCGCGAGGCATCCGGCTCGCGGGCGGCCGTGCCGAGGCCGCCGGCAAAGCCGATCCACGTCTGCAGTTCCTGCGGAATGCGCCCCACCAGCTCGACGCCGGGCACGCCGAAGATCCGGGACGCGACGACGACCACCAGGTCGACCTCGCCGCGGGCGACGATCTCCACGTTGTATTCGCCGGGCATCGGCCGCAGCCGGGGCTTCATCTGCGACGTAATCCCGAGACGGTCGAGGAGGCTGACGAAGTACCGGCCGCTCGCCCCCTCCTCGGGATAGGCGACCGAGCCGGCGTCGAGCAGCGTGCGCGTGAACGCGGCGACCGTCAAGATGTCGGGCGTCGGTGTGCCGGCGCGAACGCCCACCCCGATCCCCGCGCGTCCGATGACCGCGCGCGTCGCCGCCACGACCTTGCCGCGAGCGATCAACGTGTCCAGCACCGGCGGGTTGAGGATGGCGACGTCGAACGCCTCGCCCTCGAGGATCTTCCGCTGCAGCTGCGGGTTGACCTCGAAGCGGATGTTGACGCGGTGGCCGGTGGCGCGCTCGAACTGCGTGCAGAGCTCGGCGATGGCGTTGCGCGCACCGTTGCCGCTGAGGACCTTGATTTCGGCCGCTCGCGCCGGGGCCGCCGCGAGCAGTAGACACGCGTACGCAATCGCCGCCGACGCGGCCGTCCTCGCCCTCATGGCTCACCCGGGAGCGCCGGCGTCAGGGCCGGCGGCCTGCGATGCCGGGTTCCCTGCTCGTAGGCGTAGCCCAACCTGAAGAGCGTCGGCTCGGCGTACGGCCGCGCCAGGAACTCGAGCCCCACCGGCAGCCCGTCGGTCGTGAAGCCCGCCGGCACCGTCAGCGCCGGGAATCCAAGCGTGGAACTGAGCCGCCGGTTGCTGCCCTGTCCGGTCGTGTCGAGCTGCGGATCGGTCATGTCGCGGGCGCCAAGCTTCGCCGGCTGGTGGTCGTAGGTCGCATGCACGAGCGCGTCGAGCCGATGATCGGCCATGGCGCTGAACACCTGCTGCCGGATCCCGTCGTTGATGCGCAGCGCCTGGAGGTACCCGGCTTCCTCCGGCGAGCGCCCGATGTTGCTCATCAGCACGCGGACCCTGGACGGCACCACTTTGCCCGAGAGCAGGATGTCGCGGAGCGTCTTCACCGGAGCGTTCGGGTGCTCGGCGAGGTACCCGTTCACCGCCGGCTCCGTTTCGAACACGTTCACATCCCAGGCCCGGGCCACCCGTTGGGCGAGTTCGGGAATCGCGACAGGATCGACGACTTCAGCCCCGAGTCTCCTCAGGTCGGCGACGGCCCGATCGACGACCGCCTTCACCTTGCGATAGTCCGGAGACGAGGGGTCGGCCTTCGGATCGATCGGCTGACGGATGACGCCGACGCGCGCACCCTTCAGGCCGTCCTGCGCCAGGAACGCCGTGTAGGTCGCCGGAATCTGTCCGACCGCCTGTGCCGTGATCGGATCCTTCGGGTCGTAGCCGGCGATCGCGTCGAGAAGCCGCGCGGCGTCTCCGACCGTGCGCGCAATCGGTCCGAGCGTGTCGGTGCTCGGTTTGGCGGGCATCATGCCGTGCCGGCTGACGAGCGGCACCGTCGGCCGCAGCCCCACCAGGCCGTGCACCGCCGCCGGGCCGCGTATCGAACCGCCCGTGTCCTCCCCAATCGCCGCGGCGGCGAAGTTGGCCGCCACTCCCGAGCCGCTGCCGCTCGAGGAGCCGCTCGCGTTGCGCGTCGGATCGTAGGCGTTGCGGATGGGACCGCCGGCCGACGCCGTGCTCAGGTAGCCGGCGGCATATTCCCCCATCGTCGCTTTCCCGACGATCACCGCGCCTGCGCGCCGCAGCTTCGCCACGACGGTCGCGTCGCGCTGCGGCACGAAGTCCTTGAACAGGATCGACCCGTACGTCGTCGGCATGTCGCTCGTCTCCACTTGATCCTTGACGAGCACCGGGACGCAGTGGAGCGGCCCGGCCGGGCCCGAGGCGCGGAACGCGGCGTCGAGCCGGTCGGCTTCCTGCCGCGCCCGTGGGTTGACCGTCTGCACGGCGTTCAGCCGCGGGCCGCTCTGGTCGTACGCCTCGATGCGGCGCAGATAGGCGTCCACGAGCGCGCGGCACGTCAGCCTGTTGGCCCGGAACGACGAGTGAATATCGTCGATAGTGGCCTCCAGCAGGTGGAAGGGGGCGGGCGGCCCCTGGGTTCGGACGGTCGAACCGGAAACCAGCAGGAGGAGCGCGAGACCGAACGTCAGCGTCTTCAATGGCGACCTCACCGTCGAGTCGCGCTATTTCGACCGGCCGGCAGGCCCTTCCAGCCCCTTGAATCCTCCGCGCACCACTTCGACAGGCGTGCCCGGGGCGATCACGCCGGGGATGGCCGATTGTGCGGTGCGGGATTGCTGCCCGGCGAGAACCGCACCGGACATCAGCGCAACAAGGAGGTACGGCAGGATGCGTTGCATGAGGCGGCTCCGTTCCCCTACGTGGTGTCCGGACTTCGGCCGGACCAGGACGTCGTTACGCGCCGGCGAAATCGTACAGCGTCCGTGGGTTCTCGACGAGAATCCGGCGCCGCGTCCCCTCCTCCGGCGCCCAGCGCGCCATCAAGTCGAACAGCCGCGCGTCGTCGGGTTTCCGGGTTTCGTTTGGATGCGGCCAATTGCTCCCCCAGACCAGCCGTTCCGGCGCCGCCGTGACGAGCGCCTGCCCCACGCTGACCGCGTCGGCGTACGCCGGCGGACCGTCTTTCGTGTTGTCGTAGGTGACCGACAGCTTCACCCAGGTGCGGCCGCGGTCGATGAGGCGGCGGACAACCTTGTAGGCGGGATGCGCCACGCCCCCAGCCCCCGACATGTGTGCGATGTGATCGAACACGATGGCCGACGGCAGGCGGTTCCACAGCGCCTCGGCCGCGGCGATCTGATCGGCGGTCATGTTGATCTGGACGTGCCAGCCGAGCCTGGCGATGCGCCTGGCGAGCGGCTCGATCATCTCCTCTGTGACGACGGCCGTCTTCGGGTCGGTGAGGCTGAACCGGATGCCGCGAATGCCGGCGCCGTGGAGCTCGTCCAGCTCGGCGTCGGTCGCCGCCGGATGGAGGACGGCGACGCCTCGCGCGTTGGGCGCCATCTGCGCAACGGCGTCGACGGTGACCCGGTTGTCGGTGGCGTAGTTCCGGGGTGTAACGACGATCACGCGGGTCGTCCCGATTCGCTTCTGCAGGAGCCGGTACTGCGGCACCGCGGCGCTCCCCGGCGCCGCACGCTCGCTCGGCGGCATCGGAAAGCGCGCCGTGTCGTAGATGTGCATGTGGCAGTCGCACGCCCGGGCGGGCGCCGCGAGCGCGGGCGGGGCCGTGCCAGAGGAATTCGGCACCGCGATCTGCGCCTGGCTCTCGCGCGGCCTCGCCGCAAGTCCCGCGCTGAGCGCGGCGATCCCCGCCCGTTCGAGAAAGGTCCGTCGCGTCAGTCCGTCGTCGCCGGCCATCGTGGCGGCCACATGCTAGCACGCGGCCGGCTGGTCCAGCGGTTCAGGGGCCGCCCACCGGCTTGCCAGCCGACTGGATGACCTCGTGCATCTCGAAGACGCTGGGACCGGCGAATATCTCCCTGGGCGTCTGTTGGGAGTGAGCCGTGCGGAAGTCTTCGCTCTCGGTCCACGCGATGAAGTCTTCCTTCCGCTCCCAGTACGTGAGCACGACGTGATAGTCGGAGCCGCCCATCTGCTGTCCCCGCAGCGTGATCGGTTCCGGCCGCAGGATGTCCAGCCGCACGAAGCCGGGATGCCTGTCGACCAGCCCCGCGCGCTTGGAGAACCGCGCGGCGAACTCCGCTTCCTTCCCTTTGACCACGGGCACGCGATTCGATACCACAATCATGGGCACTCCTGCGATTGGCGCTCCGTCGGCGAGCGCGACCTACCGGCTGAACTTCTCGCGATTCTTGAACTCGACCATGACGAACTCGGCCTCGCGCGTCCCGATATTCTCGGGGAGATGGACGTTGCCGTCGCCGCACCCGAGCGCACCTGCCGGGACCGACGCGGGCTCGGAGGTCCCGTCCGGCAGCGTGAAGTTGAAGGCCTGATCGGTGAGGAAGACCACGCAGTTGGCGGAATGGGTGTGCATCACCGATTTCTGGCCGGGACCGTACCGCACGCGAAGCACGCGCACCAGGTCGTTCTCGAACGAGATGGAATAGTGCATCGGGTCGGCGCTGACCGCATCCGGAGCGGGTTCGGTGCCGCGCTGGGCCAGCAACGCCGACGACGTGACGCCAAGGATGATGCCGAGCACCAGGTTCCGCATGTTCACCTCATTGGTCGTGGTGCGAAGGATTCACGTGACCGGGCCTGTCCGCCGATCGCGGGCTGTGGCGGCCTGTTCGCTCATGATCGGAAGAGCACGATTCAGTAGCCGAGCTTCAATTCGCCCTCGGATATTCCGTTCACCGTACCTTCCTTCAGCCATTCGAGCGAAGCCTTGAACAGCAGCGCGTGGTTCTTCTCCCACATGGCATTGTGGGACGAACAGGCCAGGTCGATGAACACCTTTTGCTTCGAGCCTAGATCCGCGAAGAGGTCCCGAACCCGTTCAGGCGCGACCTGCTTGTCGTGTGCACCCGCTACCATCAGGAAGGGCGTGTGCATCCTGGCGACAACCGCCTGATTGAAACCCCATGTCGGCACCCGCGGTGCACGCCGTACGCCGGCGCCCCAGGCAGCGCCGACAGGATCGGAGGCGAGCATGTCGGACCAGACCGCTGCGCTCGCCTCGGGTTCGTACTGCTCGGAACAACCGACCTGCCGATCCCAGTTGGCTGTGAAGTCGGCGTGGGACTGCGTCGTCATTGAGCCGTTGCCAGGGGACGTCGGGCTTGCCGCGTCAAGCGGTCCGGTGCGGTTGTACGCGGGTGCCAGCACCACCAGCCGCGCCACCTTCGCCGGGTTCCGCGCCGCATAGCCGCCGGCGCGCGGCCCGCCTTGCGACCAGGCCACGAGCGAGACCTTCTCCACCCGCCG
Source organism: Acidobacteria bacterium RIFCSPLOWO2_12_FULL_68_19 (assembly GCA_001767525.1). Taxonomy (GTDB): domain Bacteria; phylum Acidobacteriota; class Vicinamibacteria; order Vicinamibacterales; family UBA2999; genus MELF01. Next base: position 134,893 of record MELF01000025.1, read on the forward strand.
GAGCGCACGGAGGTAGTCGACGACCGTTCCAATGTCGTTCCAGTCCGAGCCCATCGTTGTGATGGGCGCAGGATGGGACGGCGCACACGGTGCGGGGATCAGGTTCGGAACGAACTGTGCTTGCTGCTCCTTCGCAAGATTGCACGGATCGTTCATCGCCGGTGGGCGCGTGGAGCGGCCGTAGCCGGTCATGTCGACGGAGAAGACATCGAAGCCCGCCTTGGCCAGGTACGCCATCCAACTGTAGTCCTTGTAGGGAACGTCGAAGGCGACTTCGGCCGGTGTGCCCGCACCGTGTACGAAGAGCACGACCCCGTCCGGGGCCGGACCGCCGCGCAGAGCCGTGCCCGCCAGCACGACTTCGCGCACGTAGATCTGCGCCACCTGCCCCGCGATGGCCGGCGCAGTCGACGTCGCTCGCACGTAGTGATCGAGGACAATGATGCGCGAGCCGTCGTCGCCGGCCGCCGCGGACGCCACGAGCAGCACGGCGAGCGTGCAGAGTACGGAGACGGTGCGAAGCATCGATCCTCCTTCGTGAACGGCTCTCGCGGCGCCGGCCTGGCAGCGGTTCGGCATTTGGTCCACTGCGCGACTCTTCCGCCGGCTGGAGTCGCAGTGCATCGACAGGGACCTCGTGCGCGAACGACGCGAGGACGCGCTCCAACGGTTGCAATGAGCCGCGCGCCTCATCGGCGCTTGGCGCGTCGGCTCCATTGCGAGGTCAGACCGGTCGTGCCATACGCCTCGATCGGAATGCCTCGTCCTTGGGCGAGCGCGGCGCGCGCTGACGCAATACGACGCAAGAACTCCGGGTGATGTTCGAGGCGGTAGTCGAACCAGTCCTCTTCCGAGTCAAACCCGATGAGCACCCCAGCAGGACGTCCGTGACGCGTGACAATGATTTCTTCCGTGGCTGCCAGACGCAGGTACTTCGAGAGGTCATCCTTGACCTTCGCCAGTGCCACTGTCGTCGGGTGTGCCCGCTTCGTCGAGCCACCTCTGCGCCGCGGCTTTGGGGATGATGGCGAGGATTTCGACCGCACTCTCGGTAACGTCATAGAACACCCTGATATCGTTGACGCGCAGACGGTATTGCGGTTGCTGCACACCGCGCAGGCGCTTGATGCGGCTCTTGCTGACCTTCGTAGGTCCGAACCGAAGGTGGCGCTCCATGGCGTCGCGCACCTCGCCCCGCTGGCGGGCTGAGAGCCTTCGATACGCCCGACCCGCATCAGGCGCAAGGATCAACTCACACCGCATGTCTGGCTAGATTATAGCCAGACTCACCCAGGCATCCTAGTTCGTCTTCCGATCGGTCAACGAATCCCTTAACCTGGATGATTCACGAACGCGTCGTTCACACTGCTGGGCGCTCCCTTCTCCGTTCGTGTTCCGGTTCGGTGCGGCCGTGCCTCGGTCCCCGTCGCGCCGGGTCGAGGGGTTCCGGCGAGGACGAGCCAGAGACCTCCGACCAGTGACCCGCGAACCCGCGAACCGACCGTGAACACGAACCGAGCACCGAGCCCCGAGAAGCGTGAACGACTGATTCATGACTAGTGCGGGCTGATGTCGTGCCAAACGCAAGACCCCATCCGCCAGCACACGTCCGGAGGAAGGACGAAGTTCTTGCACCACCTCGGCGCGCCCGGGACGGCAATGCCTGCAACTCGATCAACCGGGCGTTCGGACCTGAAAGCCTGACAGCCGGCTGCGCCGTTCGAGGTGGACGGTCGGCCCCCACCTCCGCCTCGCCGAACCACATGGACCGAAGCCGGCAGGTCGCGAACAGCCGGACCCGAGCGCGGCCGTACGACGAGGCAGGACCAGTCGCCTGGCCGGACGCCGGCGCCGGCCGGCGGCTACCGCGGCGCCTCTACCGCCAGTCGTCGACGGCGAAGACGCCCGCGCGATGGTAGCCGGCGTCGTTCCCCCGGTGCATGGCCACCCCCAGACGATCCGCCCGGAACCCGCGCCCGAGCATCTGGCGATATGCTTCGTGGCGCGCGGTGCTCACGCCGGCCACGAGCCGCGGCAGCCGCTCGCGTGCGGCGAGCGCCTCGCACGCGTCCAGGAGCTGGCCGAAATGTTCCCCGGCGCGCGGCCCGGGACGCGCCGCGCCGAACTTCACGTAGCAGGCGCCGCTGCCGCCTTCGGTACCCGCACCGTAGTGGCAGACGGCAAGCGCCACGAGCCTCCCGCCATCCCACACGAGCACCGACTCGCCGAGCCGATGCGCCTCCACGGCCGCGATCTCCCGCGTCAGGTCGAGCCCCTCGTACACCGCAGTCGTCAACTCACGGCACTGCACGAGCATCGCCGCCTGCTCCGCCCGCGGAACGTCGGAGAATCGAGACCACCCCGCCGTCCCGCCGGCCGCACGCACGGACCGCGACATGATGGGGGTCAGCGACCGCGGCCAGAACCCGAACTTCTGATACAGGCTGAGGTGCTTCGGGCTGTGCGGGAACGTGAACAGACCCGCCTGCCGCGTGCCCCACGCCGCGAACCGCTCCAGGACCGGCGCCATCAGCCGGGAGGCGATGCCGCGGTCCCAGAGGTCCGGGCGGACGGTCAGCGGACCGAAATAGCCGACGCTCCCCCAGTTGGCCGCGAAGTTCGACCCGACAAGGACGCCGCCGATCTCCGCCGCGAACGCCGCTCCCGGGTCCGACCGCCACCGCGGGCGCACGTAGGCGACGTCGCCCATGAAGCGGGCCGGATCCGGCGCGCCGAGGAAGGTGCCGAATGCGAGACGCAGGACCTGGTCGGCAAGGTCGAGGTCGGCCTCGCGGAGCGGACGGACAACGATGTCGGCGCTTGAGGCGAACTGGCTCATCGGTCTCGTCGCAGACAAGATGACATACAATCGCCGTCGCCAGCCATCACATATGTCGCACGCGAGGCCAACACGTATGACCTGGGTCATCTTCGTCGCCGGAGCGATCGTGTCGTGGGGCGCCTACGGCGCGCTTCTGCACATGGGACAGACGCAGCTCGGCAATCCGCTGAAGGCGCTGCTCTGCGTCGGCGTGGCGTACTTCCTGATTGGCGTGCTCGTCCCGGTGGCGGGCCTGAGCGCCCAGGGCGACCTCGGCGGGTTCAGCACCGGCGGACTCGTCACCGCCACGGTCGCCGGCGCGCTTGGCGCCGTGGGCGCCGCGTGCATCATCTGGTCGTTCCGCGCCGGCGGCCTGCCGGTCTACGTGATGCCGCTCGTCTTCGGCGGCGCGCCGATCGTCAACGTCTTCGTCGCCATGGCCATCCACCCGCCCAAGCAGGCGGTGAGCCCGCTCCTCTTCGTCGGATTCGTCCTGGCGTCGATCGGCGCCGCGATGGTCCTCTACTACCGGCCGGCCGCGTAGAGGTTCCGCTCGGTCCTGATATACCAGCGGCCGTCGACGAGCGCCGGCGAGGCGAGCGTCCGCTCGCCCATGTCGTTGACGTGCAGCAGCTCGAAGGACGGCCCCGCCCGCAGGACGAACGTCTCCCCTTCGTCGTTGGTGAAGAACACCTTGCCGTCGACCGCCACGGGGGAGGCCGAAAAGCCCTCGCGCCGCGCGACGCCGAGCCGCCCCTGGAAGAGCGCCTTCCCCGTCTGCGCGTCGAGCGAGGTGACGATGCTCGCCATGTCGTTCACCATGTAGAGCTGGCTGCCGTAGAGAATCGGCGACGGCACAAACGGCGACCCCCGCGGACTCGTCCACGCCAGGTGCGTCCTGGTCACGTCGCCGCTCCCGCCGGGCCTGATGGCGAGCGTCGGCCCGGCACGCCCGGACGAGCAGAAGACGAGCCCGTAGCCGACCACCGGCGTCGGAATCACTTCGTACGTCGTGCCGCTGCAGCGCCACAACTCACGCCCGGTGGCCGGATCGTAGGCGTGCACCCACTGCTGGCTGTTGACGATGACCTCGTCGCGCCCGCCGACACGCACGGCGATCGGCGTGCCCCACCCGGCGCCGGCGTTCCTGCGCGTGCGCCAGAGCTGCTGGCCGGTCCGCGTGTCGAAGGCGGCGATGAACGCCCCGTCGTACTGGTCCTGATAGAGGATGATGCGGTCGCGATAGAGGAGCGGCGATCCCGCCGAGCCGTGGTACGCGTCCATCGGACCGAGGTCGCGCTGCCACACCAGCTTGCCGCCGAAATCGAACGCAAACAGTCCCCGCGGCCCGAACGACACATAGATGCGCTGCCCGTCGGTGGCGGGCGTGGACGAGGCGTGACCGTTCTTGTAGTGCGCGCCCCGGTCGGTCGGTCCCTGCGGCGCGGGCGCCTCCCACAACAGGCGCCCATCCGATCGACGGTACGCCAGCAGCGTCAGCTTCCGCCCCCCTTCGTACGCCGTCGTCAGGAAGATGCGGTCCGCCCAGACGATCGGCGACGAATTGCCGCTGCCGGGCACCGGCGTCTTCCAGAGGATGTTCTCGGTGGGCGACCACCGGTCGGCATAGCCGCTGCCGGCCGCAAGCCCCTGACCGGACGGCCCGCGCCAGCGCGGCCAGTAGCCGGCCCCCGCCCCTTCGTCGGCGATCATGCGCACGGCCGATGGGGGCTCCTGACCGGACACGGGCGGCGGCGGGCCCGCCGCGAACCACGCAAGGACAATCGCCGGGAGAAGCAGCCTGCCGCTCATCGGAGATCGTAGGCCGCCATCTCGGCCAGATTGCGGATGAGCAGGACGCCGTCGGCCATGGCGGGATGATTCCAGGTCTTGCCGCTGAGGGCCGGGAACCGGACGAGCTCCTCGTGCCCCTTCGGCGTTGCCCGGACGAGGGCCAGATCGCCGTTCTCGGTCAGCACGATGAGGTGGCCTCCCGCCAGCATCACCTGGCCGAACCCGTAGCGTCCACCCTTCCATTGCAGCTCGCCCGTCGCGGCGTCGATCGAGGCCAGGATCGATTCGTCGAGCCCGTAGATGAACCCGTCGTGCAGGACCGAACTGGTGAACTGGTTCTTCATGCGGTTGTTGCGCCACACCTCGCGGACGCTGAACGGAGTCGTCTTGTCGCCGGCGGCAGGCGACAGCTCGATCACGGCCGCGCCGGCGCCGTAGCCGGACGAGAGGAACACCCGATTCTCTCCGAGGACCAGCGGCTGTCCCGCGTTGATGTCGAACGCGGTCCGCCAGGGATACTCCCAGAGCAGCTCGCCGCGACCTGGCGACAGGCCGACCAGCCGCGTAGCGGCAAATACCAGGAGCTGCCGGACGCCGCCGAGCGTGACGAGCATCGGCGAGGCGTACGCTTGCTTGTCGGAGAGCGACGACCAGACGCGGGCGCCCGTGCGCCGATCGTAGGCGACCACGGATCGGCCGTTCGGTCCTCCCGGCAGCACCACGACCGTCTGCTCGACAACGAGCGGCGAGGCGGCCATGCCCCAGTCGAGGTTGGTGGCGCCGTTCTCCTCCAGCATGTTCGTGCGCCACACCGTGCGGCCGGCCGTCTCCTCGAGCGCCCGCAGCTCGCCGGCTGCGCCCAGCGCGAAGACGACCCCGTCGGCCCACGTCGGCGTGGCGCGCGGGCCGTCGCCGCCGAGCGATTCACGAAACTCCGCGTTCCAGCCGCTCGTCCACAGCTCGCGGCCGGTCGCCAGCTCGTAGGCGGCAACCACTTCCTGCGGTCCACGTTGCTCGATGGTGAACGCCCGGCCGCGAGCGATCACGAACGACGCGTAGCCGCCGCCGACCGGCTGCTTCCAGATGGGTGTGAGCCCGCCCGCGGGCCACGCCGTTCGAACGGCGCGCTGCCGGTACTGGCCGTCGCGGAACGGCCCGCGGAAATCCGTCCAGTAGGGAGGCGCCGCAGCCGGCGCCACGACCGGCGGCAATCCGGACGCCGGACCGGTCGTCGGGTTCGCGGCGGGCGCCGGATCGATCGGCGCGGCCCGCGCCGTCGCCAGAGGCGCCGGCGGCGCCTCGGCGCGGGCGAACTGCTGACGCTGCGCTTCGCGGTGGCGCGCGATGTCGGCCGCGTGCGCGTCAGGGTCGATCTCGAAGGCCGGGCGCGGCGTGCCGCCGCCGTCGAGCCGGATGCGGAAGCCGAAGAATACGTACAGGACGGCCACCACGACCATGCCCGCAACAATCACGACAGCCGCGGCGGCGAGCAGGCGCCTCATCACTCGGACCTCAGGGCGTCGAGCAGCGGGGCGTGCGTGGCGGCCCGCGTGGCCACCAGCGAGGACAGCAGCCCCGTGACGAAGACGCCGAACAGGAGCAACGCGCCGCCGCTCCCGATCGGCAGTCGCCCGCCGCGCTCGGCCACCGCCGGCGCGATGGCGAGCGCCGCACAGAGCGCCCCGGTGGCGAGTCCGCCGGCCAGCAGCAGCGTGTTCTCGGCCGCCGCCATCAGCAGGAGGTGCCGGCGCCGGTACCCGACGGCGCCAAGCAGCGCCAGCTCGCGCCGCCGCTCGAGCGCGTTGCGCAGGAGCACCGTCGCGAGTCCGATGGTCCCGAGCAGCAGACCGAGTCCACCGAGCGTACGAAACGTCGAGAGGTAGGTGTTTTCCACTCGGTGGAACGCTGCGAGCCGCTCGGCCGTGCCGGTCGCGTCGGCGCCGAGGTCGGCCAGCGCCGCTTCGATCCGGCCGGCGGCCTCGTCGACCTCGCCGGGAACGGTCTCGAGCAGCAGGACCCGGTATCCCTCCGCCTCGGGGAACAGCTCGAGGAACCGGTCCTCGGCCATCAGCAGTTCGCTCTGGAAGATGCTGTCGCGGAGCGCGGCCACGAGCCGCAGCCTGACCTGCCGGTCGCCGCGCCTGATCACGATGTCGTCGCCGAGCCGGCGCCTGAGGATGTAGGTCATGGAATTGGCGTCGGCGACGACCGGCACCGCGCCGTCCGGCTCCCGGCGCCGCAACAGCAGCCACGGGTTGGCGCGTTCGGCGTCGGTCGAGGCGAGCGAGCTCTGAAACGCGAAGCGCCCCTCGCGCAGGAAGGCGTCGCGCGGCGCCAGGATGCGCGGGTTCCGCGGCTCGTACAGATTGAGGCAGCTGGCATCGTCGCCCGGCTGGAGCCGGAACGGCTCGATCCGCGTTTTCTCGAGACCAGCCAGATTGAGCGCGTCGCGCCCTGCGGCGGAGTTCGGATCGTGAGCGATCGGCAGGAGCGTTTCGACGAGGAGCCCGTAGCCGCCAAGCCCCGACTGCCGGTCGCCCGCGTCGATGTCCGCGTCGCGCCGGAACGCATCGACCGCGATCAGGATGAACGTCGCCGACGCGATCACCGCGATCGACAGCACGCTGCGCCCGGGGCGGTATGTGGTGTTCCGCAGGCCCAGGTGCGTCACCGGCTGCCAGCCCCGCCCGGCAATCACCTGGCGCGACCGACGCCGCAGCGCCGCCGCACACAGTGTGAGCGCGGAGGTGAGCAGCAGCGCCCCCGCCCCGAAGAAGGCGCCGCTCCGATCCACGACCCCGGCAGCGGAGGCCCAGAGGAGCAGGACGGCCACGAGCGCCAGTCCGAGCGCCACGCGCGCCCGGCTGACGAGGGCACCGCGGGGCCGGCTCGGGCCAGGCGCCCCCAACGTGGCCTCCGCCGGCGGATGGACCGGCGTCGGCGCCGCCTCCACGGCGACCTGACCTGCCAGCAGACTCCGTTCCGAGATCCGCGCGAGGCTGCGAAGCGTCCACCAGATGCAGCCGAGCGCGGCGCCGATGCCGCCGAACGCGCCGGCAAGGAGCGACGCCGGCGAGATGTGCAGCGTCAGGGCGCTCGTCCCGACGGCATCGATCCACCACGTGCGCAAGCCGATCATCAGCAGGGCCGCGTATCCGACGGCGCCGAACACGCCCATGGCGCTGCCCGCCACGGCGAGCACCAGTCCCTCCGACAGGAACAGACGCCGTACGTCAGCGGCCCCGAAGCCGACGGCGCGGAGCAGACCGACCTCGCGCCCGCGCTGCTCGATCCCGAGCTTGAAGAAGAGCGCCGCCAGCAGCACCCCCGAGACGACGATGAAGAAGCTGAAGTAGAGGAAGTAGGCGCCGAAATCGGTGGCGCCGCGCGAGGCTGCGAGCCCCTCGCCGCGCACGTCGCGCACGGCCAGCCCGGCTTCGAGCGGATCCAGACTCGCCCGCAGCCGCTGCTCGTAGGCCTCCTTCGCCTGGTCCAGCGGCTCACCGACCTCCGGCGCCATCCGGATGGACGTCAGCGCGCCGTACCGCGAGCGCCAGAGCTGCTGCCCGGTCTCGAGCGGAATGAACGCTTTTGGCGTCGTCCGGTGCTGCTCCCAGTACTGCTCGTCGACCCGGCGGATCCGGCGCAGGTCGATCGGGAACGGCGGATTCCAGTCGAGCAGCGTCGGCGAGTCGGTAATGCCCGGGTACTCCGGCGCCAGGTCGCGGTCCCCCGCCTCGACCGGCACGATCCCGGCCACGCGGACGGCAGTGGACCGCGTCACGAGCTGTCCGGGTTCCTCCCAGAGGTAGTACTCCATCGACACGACGTCGCCGAGGCGGGCGGCGAGCTCCCGAGCCGCCCACTCGTTCAACACGATCGGCGGCTCCTGTCCCTCGGCGGCCGTCCGCGCCGGCGCCACCGTCGCCAGATCGACCGCCGTCACGAGGGCGTACGGAATCTCCCGCTGACCGAGACGCAACGTGTTGGCGAGGTACGTGAGGATGGGGACGGCCTTCATGCCCCCCGCTTCGGCCGCCGCGACGGCGGCGCGCGCCGAAGTGTCGGCCAGGAGTCCCGAATCGGCGCCGAGGACGATCACCCCGCGGTCCCCGAGAACGCGCAGCGTCAGGCCGAGATCGTCGAGCGTCGCCCGGTCGCGCACGAGCTGCTCGAGCGCCGGGGTGCCCCGAGCGCTGGCGCCGGACTGCGAGAACAGCATCGTGTTGACACGGGCCCCGACCTCCAGCTCCCGCTGCAGCTCCTCGAGCGGCACGAACACGGACCGTATCCCGCCCTGCTGCTGGTCGAGGGAGAACTCGCCAAGCTCCGACGCGGGCAGGATGGCACGGACCGTGAGGCGCAGCGTACGCGTCAGGTCGTCTTTGCGGCCGTGCAGCGACTCGAGCGGAATCTCCGACGGGCGCTCGACGCGCACGAGCAGCGGGCGGTCCGGGACGGCGCCCAGTTCCGCCGCCAGTGCCGGGCTGAGGAGCACACCGCCCCTGGCGGGGCCCGTGACGGTTTCCTCGTGGAAGGTCCAGAAGCGCGCGTCAACGCCGTAGACGCGCACCTGCCCGGCGCGCCGGCCGCTCTCCTGGTCGGTGACGATGCCGGGAAGAATGATGAGAGGGGCGCCGTGAAGGTCGTCCGCAAGCTGCTCCCGAAAGAATCCCGGCGCGGCGACGACCCGATCGGTGCGGCCGAGCCGCTGGAGCACCAGGTCGCGCAGGCTGCCGCGGACCGAGTCGCCCACGAGCAGCGCGCCGGCCAGCACCGCCACGGCCGTGGCGACGCCGGCGACGACAGCGGCGTTGGTGCGCCAGTAGTGGGTCAGACCCCGAACGACGAGCTGGCGGAACGTCATACCCGTGCATCCGCAGGTACGGCCACGCGCAAGGCACGCGGACGAGGCCGCGCCGCGACGAGCGTCCCGCCGACGTACGGCTCGCCGTCGAGGTGATACGCCATCGGACCGGCCGACGTCACCCGAATGTCGACGGCGGCGCGGGTGGCCACCTCGGGCACGCGGGCAATCTGCCCCAGGAACACGCGTGGCGCCTGCACCAGTGCCGAGAGCGGCGACCGCGCCGTCACCACCACCACGTCGAGCCGCCCGTCGGTCAGCCGCGCGGCCGGCGCGATGACGAAGCCGTTGCCGTACTGCCGGGCGTTGGCAATGGCGACGAGCAGCGCGCGAGTCCTGAGCGCGGCGCCGTCGGCGAACACCGTATGGTAGTCCGGCCGGTAGGTGAGCAGCTCACGGGCGGTGATGGCGAGATACCGGACCAGTCCGCGCCGGACACGGCGGGACGAGGCGAACCGGTGCGCCACCCGCGCGTCGAGGCCGATCCCGGCGATGTTGAAGAAGAGCCGCCCGTCGAGCTCTCCGGCATCGATCCAGCACTCCCGTCCGCCCAGCGCGACTTCGATCGCCCGTACCGGGTCGAACGGGATGCGCAGCTCGCGGGCGAGCCCGTTGCCCGATCCGCTCGGGACGATGCCGAGCGTGGCGTCGCGGAAGGCGAGCGACGAGCCCACCTCGTTGACGGTGCCGTCGCCGCCCCATGCGACGACCATCGAGGCGCCGTCGTCAAGGGCGGCGCCGGCGAGCTCGCGCGCCTGGCCGGGGCGCTCGGTCACGAACACCTCCACTTCGAGGCCGCGGCGGGCGATCATCGATCCGGCCAGCTCCGCACGCGCCTGCGCGACGCCCTTCCGGCCGCCGGCCCCGGAGATCGGGTTGATGATGACGGCGACGCGTGTGGCCACCTACGTCGCCAGCCTCCGCAGCAACCGTGGCGGCACGAACCAGATGAGCGCGCCGGGCCGCCCAGGCGTCAGGCTCTCGACGTCGACGCGGCAGACGCCCCCCTTCTTGAACGGCAGCGCCCGGCCGGCGCCAATCAGATGCGCCGCCAGCTCGCCGAGGCCCGGCGCATGGCCGACGAGCGCGATGCGGCGGCGGGGCGCCGCCCGGGACAGTTGCGGCAGCACCGACACGGGGGCGCGCCCCGGGGCGAGCGCGTCGAGCACCCGGATCGCCGGCCTGCCGGGCAGCCCGGCCGCCAGCACCTCCGCGGTCTGGTGGGCCCGCACCAGGGGGCTGGTGAAGATCTCGTCGACGTCCACCCCCAGCGCGCGCAGCCCGTCGACGGCCTCCCTGAACCGCGCGATGCCCCGCGCGGTCAACGGCCGCTGGTCATCGTCGGGCCACTCGTCGCCGCGCTCGGCGGCGATGGCGTGACGGACGAGGTACAGCTCGACCGGACTGGACATCGGCTACGCGGCCGGCGACAGCCGGACTTTTCCGCGCTTCAGTTCCGACGGCGCCGCCGCGTGTCTGCCGGTCGCCGGGGGTGTCGGTCGCCGCGCCATGTGGGGTCTACTATACGACGCGCGGAGGCGCGGCTGATTCATCAGGCCGCCGTGCACGGCGTCACCACGGCACGGTATCTATCGAGAATTGATTAGAATGGTTCGGATGGGCAAGGCGCAGGTATGCGTCCTGTGCCGCAGGCATCCGGTCGACGAGCGCTGGCGGCCATTCTGCAGCGAGCGATGCCGGAACGAGGATCTGGCGCGGTGGGCCGACGGACGCTACCGCGTCCCCGGCGACCCTGTGCCCGTCCCAGACCAGGACTCCGACGACAGAAGCTGACCGCACCATGGCCGACACGCTCACGATTACCGACAACCGCACGGGCAAGACGTACGAGATTCCCATCAAGGACGGCGTCATTCGCGCCACCGATCTCCGCCAGGTCAAGGCCGGATCCGACGACCAGGGGCTGATGACGTACGACCCCGCGTTCATGAACACCGCCGCCTGCCGCAGCCGGATCACCTACATCGACGGCGACAAGGGGATCCTCGAGTACCGCGGCTACCCGATCGCCCAGCTGGCCGAGCGCTCCACGTACCTCGAGACCGCCTATCTCATCATCTTCGGCGAGCTGCCGACCGCGGCGCAGCTGGAGACGTGGACGCGCGACATCCTGCTGCACACGATGCTCCACGAGAACATCAAGAAGCTGATGGAGGGCTTCCAGTACGACGCCCACCCGATGGGGGTGTTTCTGAGCACGGTCGGCGCGTTCTCCACCTTCTACCCCGACGCCAAGCAGATCTTCGACGAGCAGTCGCGGCAGAAGCAGATCCATCGCCTCATCGCCAAGGTGCCGACGATCGCGGCCTACGCCTATCGGCACAGCATCGGCCGCCCGTACAACCAGCCGGACAACGACCTGAGCTTCACGGGCAATTTCCTGAACATGCTGTTCCGGATGACCGAGCTGAAGTACACGGTCAACCCCGTGCTCGAACGCGCGCTCGACGTCCTGTTCATCCTGCACGCCGACCACGAGCAGAACTGCAGCACGAGCTCGATGCGCGGCATCGGCAGCTCGCACGTCGACCCGTACTCGGCCATGGCGGGCGCGGCGGCGGCGCTCTACGGGCCGCTGCACGGCGGCGCCAACGAGGCGGTCCTCCGCATGCTCCACGAGATCGGCCACGTGAACAACATCCCCGGCTTCATCAAGCGCGTGAAGGCGGGCGAAGGGCGCCTGATGGGGTTCGGCCACCGGATCTACAAGTCGTACGACCCGCGCGCGCGGATCATCAAGCGAACCGCCGACGCGGTGTTCGAGGTCACCGGCAAGAATCCGCTCCTCGACATCGCGATCGAGCTCGAGCGCATCGCGCTCCAGGACGACTACTTCATCTCGCGGAAGCTGTACCCGAACGTCGACTTCTACTCCGGCCTCATCTACCAGGCCATGGGATTCCCGGTAACGATGTTCCCGGTGCTCTTCGCCATCCCGCGAACGGCCGGATGGATCGCCCAGTGGGAGGAGATGATTCTCGACCCGGAGCAGAAGATCTTCCGGCCGCGTCAGGTCTACATCGGTCCCACGCGGCGCGACTACGTGCCGCAGGAGGAACGGACGTAGCGAGGGTGCGAGGTGCGACGGTGCGAGGGTGCACCGGTGCGTCCGACGGTGCGAGGGTGCGAGGGTGCGGGCGGTTCACGGTTCCGGGTACGATGCTGCTC
>MELF01000026.1 GCA_001767525.1 Acidobacteria bacterium RIFCSPLOWO2_12_FULL_68_19
ACAGCCCGTCTCTTTTTCCTTCAGAAGAGAAGAACGAAGAACACCTACGACGACAACCGTCGAGATTTACGCGTTTTCAGGTGAGCGCTGACACCTTACCGTCGGCCGTAGTTCTCCTTCGCGGCCGCGTCCATCAGCTCCTTGGTCTGGACGTTGGTGCACGTCACTTCCATGATCTGATCGAACGGCGCGAGCTGAAGCGTCACCTTCGGTACGATCCAGGGACGCGTCAGCACCTTCGGATCCTCGATCGTGGCCTCCACTTCGAGGAGGTTGGCCGCCACGCGCCGGAATCGCTCGACGATGTGCAGCGCGTCGGAGTGGAACGAGACCATTCCCTCCGCATGCATCCAGTTCCTGTCGGTGAAGTTCGTCGTGTCGACGACGAAGGTCTCCCCCTCCCAGCGGCCGGTCGAGTCGCCTCGGTACGACGGCAGGGCGTCGTCTCGGTGCGCGCGCCCGTCGGTAGGAATGAGCCGGAAGCTGTGGTACGTCTCGGTCAGGATGGTGACGAATGTGGCGTTCTGCACGATTTGCCCGACGAACCCGAGCCCCGTGATGGTGTTGTTGCTCGTGCCGAACGCCACCGGTACACAGTTGAGCGATGGATCGTCCTTGTCGCCCAGCGTCTTCGCCTTCTCCCGCGCCCATGGTTGATACAGATCGGCGAACGTATCCCGCCGGCGGGGGGCGTTGGCTGCCTGTGGAACCCCGACCCGCAGCGGGGCCACCGGAATGTCGCGCCCGAGCCACCACACGCCCGACAGATCCGGACGTCCATCGGGCATGCGTGGCACCGGGCCGCTCGGCGCCGGCAGCGGCGGCGGGGCGAACGCCGGGTATTGTGCCGCGGTCTGCGAGCCGAGAAAGGCGACGATCGCCACTGCCGTCATGGCCCCCCGCCGAGCCAGGTGCCTGCGTCCCATGGGATGCCTCCTCTCCTCGAGCCTCCAGACCCGCTGGTGACCGCTGGAACTGCACGCCACGAACGTGACGCCTAGAGGTTGAACTGCCTGCCGACCATCACGACCCGCCCGGCGCGACGACCGAGCCGCCAACGCCGCCTTAGCGTTCCGGCGTCGACTCGGTGCCGGCGGGTCCGACGGTGAAGAACCGCCCATCGGCCGTGACGATTTCCCGCGCGGCGCCGGCGTTCTTGGATGTATCGCGCGCGTGGACCCCCTTGACCGTCACCTTGTCGCCGACTTTGAGTGAGTTCGGACGATACCCGCTCCGGATGAGAGAGGTCGGCGTGGACCCTTCGAACGCCCACCTGACGGTCTGGCCGTCCGGCTGCGCGACGTCGACGAAGAACCAGGAATGCGGATTCTCGAGCCTGACCTCGGCGATCGTGCCCACGACCGTCACCGGCTTGTTGGTGTCGTACGCCGCGGCGAACGAGTGATGCGCTCCCGCAGGCCGCACACCCGCGGTCAGCAGCCCGGCACCCACGACCGCGACGATCCCGAGGAGTCTAGGTCCATCCATGCGGCCCTCCTCTTCTGTTCCCATCGCCCGCCGACACCTACCACAGTGCGTGCGTCGTGGAGCGGGTCTTCGGCGCTCCCTCCGACGCGCCGTCGTCTTCCTCGTGGCCGGGCCGACGGTGCGCGCGATGCCACCCCATCTCCACGAACGCCGATGCCAGGTACCCGTACGCCAGCATGACGAACACCAGTTCAGGATGTGCGGCGAGCAGCGCCAGCCCGACGGCCACGAGGATGAGCACCCGGTAGGCGCGCCGCGCGCGGAAGTCGATGTTCTTGAAGCTGCGGAACCGGATCGTGCTGACCATCAGCAGCGCCGGCACGATCATGATGGCGAGCACCGGCAGCGCCTCGGCGTAGCTCTGGAACCCCCACGGGTACGCGTAGACGGTGGCCGCCGGCACGCCCGCCGCCGCCGGGCTCGGCATGCCGACGAAGTAGCGCTTGTCGTGCGTGCCCGCCTGGATGTTGAAGCGCGCCAGCCGCACCGCCGCCGCCGCCACGAAGATGAACCCCGCGGCCCACCCGAGACGGCCGAGCGGCTGGAGTCCCCACGTGAAGGCGAGGATGGCGGGCGCCACCCCGAACGAGATCACGTCCGCCAGTGAGTCGAACTCGATGCCGAAGGCGCTCGTCGTCCCGGTCATGCGCGCGATGCGCCCGTCGAGCATGTCGATGACGATCGCCAGGCCGATGAACGGCGCCGCCGTCACCAGCTCGCCGCGCATCGCGTAGACGATGCACGCGTAGCCGCAGAACATGTTGCCGAGCGTGAAGATGCCCGGCAGCAGGTACACACCCCGGCGGAACCGGCGTTGGGTGACGTCGGTCCTGCCCCGGAGCGGCGTCAGCATCCGGATCCGCGGCCCTTCAGCACGCGCAGGGTCGCGGAGTCCTCTGTTCTTCTCCATCAGTCCGGCAGCACCGCCACCACGGTGACCGCGGCGACGACGCGCTCCCCTATTGTGACAGCAAGGCGAGCGCCCGAGGGAACGAACACGTCCATGCGTGACCCGAACTTCATCACGCCAAAGCGCTCTCCCGCCGCGACATCGGCACCCTCCTGGGTCCGGCACACGATTCGACGAGCCAGCACGCCCACGATCTGCCGAACCACCACCGGCTGGCCGCCGTGATCGATCCAGACCTCGGTGTACTCATTGAGGTCTCCGGATTCCCTCCGGTACGCCGGCAGGAAACGCCCCGGATGATACCTCACCTTCGCCACGCGTCCTCCCACGGGCATCCGGTTGACGTGAACGTCCAACGGCGACAGGAAGATGCTGATCTGCTGCCAGAGGTCGCCTGGAAAGTCTCGCGCGGTCGACGTCCCCGCCACGAGGATCCGGCCGTCGGCGGGGGCGAGCACGGCCCCGGGCATCAGGGTCACCACGCGGTCGGGATCACGAAAGAAGAACAGCAGGGCGCCGGCCACGACGAACAGCGCCACGCCGGCGGCCGGGCCGACCAGGAACGCGGCGGCCACGGCAAGCGCCAGCGCGCCGCCAACGAACGGCCAGCCGGCGGGATCGATCCGCATGGACATGTGTGATTCGTGATGCGCGAGTGATGAGTGGAGATTCAACAACGGCCGGCGAGCGACGCTCTTCGAGTCACGAATCGCACACACCCCGACCAGCGCTACGACGTGCCGTGCCCTTGCAGGAATTCGCGCGTGATCGCTTCCATGCGATCTTTGAGCGCAAGTTTCCGCTTCTTGAGAGTGGCTTTCTCGAGCTGTTCGGAGGGTGACAGGTACGGTCTGTCGGTGAGTTCGTGCAGCCGATTGTCGAGCTGGTGATGTTGGTCGACGAGCTGGCGGTACTGGTCGTTGTTGTGCAGCAACAGGGTCTTCACATCCTGTGCGCCCGCTGCATTCATAGGCCGCCCCTCCTGCGGACGTAGACCGTCCCTGGAACAACCATCCAGCCGCACGGTAGCACATTCGCGAGCCGCGTCGCTAGGTGGTGTCCGAGGGCCACGCTACCTTGGCGACGGAGCCGCCATCCTCGTCCCGCCACAGGATGAGCGCGTCCTCGACTGGGTCCGTGTAGTAGTTCCGGCGGACGCCTGCCACATGGAATCCGAGCCGTTCGTACAGCCGCCGCGCCCGCTCGTTCGAGGAACGCACCTCGAGCGTCGCGCGCCGCGCCCCGAGCTGCCGCGCTTCCCCCAGCACGTGCCGGAGCAATGCCGTTCCGATCCCCTGCGCGCGGAAGGGCGGCCGTATCGCCACATTGTTGATGTGCACCTCGTCGAAGACGAGCCAGAAGGCGCAAAAACCCGCGACGCGGCATTCCTCCGTGCGAACGACGAAGATGTGGCACACCGAGCGGTTCTGCAGTTCCCACGCGTACATGTCTCGCGTCCATGGATTGGTGAACGATTCGGCTTCCACTTCGAGCACGCCTTCGAGATCCGCCTGCTCCTCCAGCCGTTCGATCCAATAGCGTGCCATTCAGGTTCGATCCCGCGCCAGTTCCGCGTCGGGGCGACGCACGTACAACGGCCGGATCGCGTCAGGCCACGGCCGCTGGCCGGCATCGAACGCCTCGGCGGCGAGCTCCGCCATGGCGCCCGCCAGCAGCGGCGCCACCGGGTCCGTGAAGTCCGCGGCGTCGCCGAGCGCGGCGTGAATCGTCTCCCGATACACCCGAGCGCCATCCCCGGTGAAGAGCGTCGCGTGCCCCGCCATCGCGCGCAGCAGGTCGCGCGGGGGCGCCACCACCGGTCCCTCCACGGCGCGGACGCCGAGGTACAGGGCTCCGTACACCTCACCCCGCCACGCGTCGATCCACGCGGCCACACGGTCGGTCGCCCGAGGCCGATCCGTGGTCAGTCTCGCAAGCGCATCGAGGGCCGAGACGCCGAAGAGTGGCTTCCCTGTCGCCACCGCCAGGCCCTGCATCGTCGCGATACCGATGCGCAGACCGGTAAACGATCCCGGGCCAGTCCCGACGGCGAACGCGTCGATGCCGCCAAGCGCGACCCCGGTGCGCGCCAGCAGCGCCGCGAGCTCCCCTGGCAGGCGCGCGGCCTGCGGCCGCCCCGTGTCGCTCGCCTCCTCGCGCACGACGCGTCCGGCGCCGACGAGCGCGCAGCTCCCCGCGGCCGTCGTCGTGTCAAGGGCCAGAATCAGCATTCGCCTGACAGATAATAACTTCGGCCGATGCCCTCCACCGCCTCCGTCACCCCGGCGATGCGCCAGTACCTCGACGCCAAGCGGCAACACCGCGACGCGATTGTGTTCTTCCGGATGGGCGATTTCTACGAAATGTTCTACGAAGACGCGCTCGTCGCGGCGCGCGCGCTGGACCTGACGCTGACCTCGCGCTCCAAGGACGCCGGGGGCGGCTCGATCCCGATGTGCGGCGTGCCGTTTCACGCCGTCGACGGATATCTCGCGAAGCTCGTCACCAAGGGCTTCCGCGTGGCCATCTGCGAGCAGGTCGAGGACCCGAAGAAGGCCAGGGGCATCGTTCGCCGCGAAGTGGTCCGCGTCGTCTCGCCGGGCACGCTGACCGATGCGACGTACCTCAGCGCCCGAGAACCCGCCTACCTGATGGCGATCGTCGACGCGACATCCGTGTTCGGCGTCGCGCTGATGGACCTCTCCACGGGCGAGTTCACCACCGCCGAGTACAGCGGCGCCGACGGGGCGCAGGCGCTCGCCGACGAAATCGCCGTCCTTCGGCCGCGCGAGATCGTCCTGCCGGAGGAGGCGGCGGACGGCTCGGCGGGCCGAACGGCCGCTCCCTTCGCGGAGATCGCGCGGCTCCAGCTGCCGGTCACGAAGGTCGAGCCGTGGAACTTCGCGCCCGACGCCGCGCGCCGCACGCTGCTCGAGCAGCTCAAGGCGCACGGACTCGAAGGCTTCGGCCTGGAGCGACACGCCGCCGCGGTGCAGGCGGCGGGCGGACTGGTCGCCTACCTGCGCGACAGCCAGAAGGCCGACCTCGCCCATGTGCGAACGATCCAGCACAAGGGCGCCACCGACAGCCTCGTCATCGACCCGATCACGCTGCGACACCTCGAGGTCGTGACCGGGAGCGACGGCGATGCACAAGGCTCCCTCCTCCACGAGATCGATCGCACGGTGACCGCCATGGGCGGGCGGTTGCTCCGCGCATGGCTGCTCCGGCCGCTTTGCGCGCTGGAACCGATTCGCAACCGGCTCGATGCAGTCGAGGAGCTGGCATTCCGGGTCACGGATCGGGGCAAGTTCCGCGAGACGCTCAAGACCGTGTACGACCTCGAGCGCCTGGTGGCGCGCGTCGCTCTCGGCGCGGCCGGCCCGCGGGACCTCGTCGCGCTCCGGCAGTCGCTCGCCGCGGTGCCGCGGGTTCGCGCCGTGCTCGCAGACCTGCAGGCGCCGTTGCTCCGCAGTCTGGTCGCCGAGCTCGACGATCTCGCCGACGTGCGCGATCTCATCGAGCGAACCCTGGTCGAGGAGCCGCCGGCCGCCGCCCGCGACGGCGGCTTCACGCGCGACGGCATCGACGCCGGGCTGGACGAGCTGAAGGCCATCAGCCGCTCCGGCCGCCAGGTCATCGCGGCCATGGAGAACGGCGAGCGCACACGGACCGGCATCGCCTCGCTCAAGGTCCGCTTCAACCGGGTGTTCGGCTACTACATCGAGGTCTCGAAGGCCAACCTCCATGCGGTGCCGTCCGACTACCAGCGGAAGCAGACGATTGCCGGCGGGGAGCGCTTCACGACACCGGCGCTCAAGGAATACGAGGCGAAGGTGCTCGGCGCCGACGAGCGGATCCTCGAACGCGAGCTGGAGATCTTCGAGCGGCTGCGCGGCCAGGTGGCCGCCGAGGCGCCGCGCATTCAGGATACGGCTCGCGCGCTCGCCGCGCTCGACGGCCTGACCGGACTGGCCGAAACCGCCTCCGTCTGCAACTTCACGAAGCCCCACGTGCACGAAGGCGACGAATTCGTTGCCGCCGATGCCAGGCACCCGGTCGTCGAACGGTTCGCGCCTGGTGCCTTCGTGCCCAACGACATCGACCTGAACGGCACCACGCGGCAGCTCGTCATCCTGACCGGACCGAACATGGGCGGCAAGTCGACGTACTTGCGGCAGGTCGCGCTCATTCCGGTGCTCGCGCAAATCGGCTCGTTCGTGCCGGCACGCGACGCGAAGGTGCCCATCGTCGACCGCATCTTCGCGCGCGTCGGCGCTTCCGACAACATCGCCCGGGGACAGTCGACCTTCATGGTCGAAATGCAGGAGACCGCCAACATCCTGCACAGCGCCACCTCGCGCAGCCTGGTCGTGCTCGACGAGATCGGGCGCGGCACCTCCACCTTCGACGGCCTCAGCATTGCCTGGGCCGTGGCGGAGCACCTGGTGACCAACCCGCGGGCGCGGCCGAAGACGCTCTTTGCGACGCACTATCACGAACTGACCGATCTCGCCGACGCGCTGCCCGGCGTCGCCAACGCGCACGTCGCCGCCCGCGAGTGGAAGGACGACATCGTCTTTCTGCGAAAGATCGTGCCGGGGCGCTCGGATCGCAGCTACGGCATCCAGGTCGCGCGCCTGGCCGGTTTACCGTCCGGCGTCGTGGCCCGCGCCAGGGATATCCTGGCCGGGCTCGAGCGCGACGAGCTGTCGCGCGGCGGGCGCCCGGCTCTCTCCGGCGCGCCGGGCGACCCCGAGACCCGGCAGCTCGCGCTCTTTGGCGTGGCCGGCGACCTCGCGCGCGATAATGAGGCGCTCCGCCGGCTGAAGGCGCTCGACATCGACGAGACGACGCCGCGCCAGGCGCTGGAACTGCTGGCCGAGCTGAAGAAGATCGCCGACGAGGATTGATGTCAACTCCCAACTCCCAACTCCGCAACTCCCACACGCCGAGGTGGCGCCACGCGTGTGTCGTGTTGGGAGTTGGAGGTTGGATGTTGGCAGTTGTCGCCTGCGGGACCGGCACGGGCGCGCCGGAGGACGGCATGCTGCGCGTGATCATCCGCGCCGGGCCAGCCAGCTTCGACCCTCGGATCGGCACCGACGAGGGGTCGCAGCGCGTGCACCAGTTGATCTACGACCACCTGTTGACGATCGACGACGAGCTGCGCGTCGTCGCCGAACCGCCGGCGCTCGCCCTTCGCCTCGAGACGCCAGACGCGCTGACCTACATCGTCCATCTCCGCCGCGGCGTCCGCTTCCACGACGGCCACGAGCTGACCGCGCGGGACGTCGTCTACACGTTCGGCAGCTTCCTCGACCCCGCCTTCGTGTCGCCTCGCAAGGGTGCGTACCGGATGCTCGCGTCGGTCCACGCGCTCGACGCCTATACGGTCGAGTTCACACTGCGGGAGCCGTTCGGGTCGTTTCCCATCCAGCTCGTCATGCCCGTTGTCCCGGAAGGAGCCGGCGACTCGCTTCGGACGTTTCCAATCGGTACCGGGCCGTATCGCTTCGTCCGCTACGCGCCCGATGAAGAGGTCGTGCTCTCGGCGTTCGAGGGGTACTGGGACGGGCTGCCGCAGAACAGCGGCGTCCTCCTCCGCGTCATCCCCGATGAGACGATGCGCGGACTCGAGCTGCGAAAGGGATCGGCGGACCTGACGATCAACGACGCGCCGCCCGACATCGCCCACGCGCTCGAAAAGGATGGCCTCACGGTCGCCGAAGCGCTGGGCGTCGACTACACCTATATCGGGCTGAACATGCGCGAC
This sequence comes from Acidobacteria bacterium RIFCSPLOWO2_12_FULL_68_19, assembly GCA_001767525.1. Lineage (GTDB taxonomy): Bacteria > Acidobacteriota > Vicinamibacteria > Vicinamibacterales > UBA2999 > MELF01. Next base: position 8,175 of record MELF01000026.1, read on the forward strand.
CCTGCGCTCAAGGACAAGCGTGTCCGGCACGCCATCGGCTACGCGGTCGATCGCCAGGCGATCGTCGACCACCTGCGCCGGGGCCTCGCCCGGCCGGCCGTGGGCGTCCTGCCGCCTGTGGCCTGGGCGTTCGAGCCGAACGTTCACCAGTTCACACACGACCCCGAGCGGGCCAGACGGCTGCTCGACGAGGCGGGGTATCCCGATCCCGACGGCGCGGGTCCGCTGCCGCGGCTCCGGCTCTCGCTGAGGACGTCAACCGACGAGTTCTACCGCCTCCAGGCGGCGGTGATTCAGGAGAATCTCCGGCTGATCGGCATCGAGGTCGAGGTGCGCTCGTACGAGTTCGCCACCTTCTATGCGGACGTTCTCTCGGGGAACGTGCAGATGTACACGCTCCAGTGGGTCGGTGTCACCGATCCGGACATGCTGCGGCGACTCTACCACTCCGAACAGGTCCCGCCGGTCGGCTTCAACCGCATCTACTACGGCAACCTGGACGTCGATCGGCTGATCGATCTGGCGACGACGGCGTCAACCGACGAGGAGCGGCGGAAGTACTACAGCGAGGTGCAGAAACTGGTGGCGGAGGACGCGCCCTACATCAGTCTCTGGTACAAGACGAACATCGCGGTGGCGCGTCCGAACGTCACCGGGATCCGGCTTTCTCCCCAGGCCACGTTCGCGACGCTCAAGGACGTCAGGAAGGACGGCACGTAGGCCGGCACCGAGTCCCTTCGACGAGATCAGGACGTCCTGAGCGCCGAGGGACGCGGCGGAACGGCTCAACTGCCCAGTGCGGCGCGCGCTTCCGCCGTATACGGTGAGGCGGGGTGCTCGTCCACGAGCTGCGTGAACGTCTTCCGCGCTTCCTCGGCGTTGCCGGCCGCCTGGTACGCTTTCCCCAGCTCCATCAGGATCGCGTCTTTCGGCAGCGCTTCGTCCGTGCTCGACGCCAGCTCCTTCCATGTCGCGATCGCGGCCTCGTGCTTGCCCGCCCGCACCAGCGTGTCGGCCTTGCCGAGCCGAGCCATACGGCTGTACAGGCTGCCGTCGCCCGCACGGGCGACGACCTCGTCGAACGTCTTCACGGCTTCGTCGTGCCGCCCGAGCGCCGCCAGCGAGGAGGCGTAGTGATAGCGCGCCGTGACGCCCGCCTCGGAATCGGGATAGGCATCGGCCGCGGCCTTCAGCTTCGGCAGCGCCGCGTTCAGCTTGGCGGCCACGGTCGGGAACGTTCCAGTGGCGCCAATCGTCGCGGCCGCGGGCACCTCGCCCGGCTCGGCCGCTGCCGCCGTCACCGGAACGACGCGCGCGTTGAAGGCGACCATTGCCTCACCGAGCAGTTGTTCGGCGCGCGACTCGCTCTGTCGACGCCAGGCGATTGTGCCGCCCACGGCGCCGGCGACGACGATGACAGCGAGCAGGAGGCCGGTGACCGTACGCTTGGACTTGTCGAAGCGTTCCCTCGCCGTCGTCAGCATCTGGGCGAGCTCGTTTTCCTTCAATTGCCGTCGTTCTCTGGTCTTCATAGGCTCTCGGCTTCACGTCTTGGGCGTTGGGCTTCAGGCCTCGGGATTTGGGCTCTGGCTGGGTTCTGGTTCGAACCTCGGCCAAGAGACCACCGCCCACGGCCATCCGCGTCAGTGCGATGGCGTCCCCGGGCAGAATTGAACTGCCGGCCTCGCGCTTAGGAGGCGCGCGCTCTATCCATCTGAGCTACGGGGACGTATTGTCGCTAAACACTCAGTTTACCTATGTTGCACCGCGCTCTGCCGGCGCACTCCGGTCGCGCGAATCGCAAGGCGCCCGCGACCGGTGCCCCCTTCCTGCGCGGCGAGCGATGGGTCGATCCCAGGGGGCGACTGGTCCGCGCTCTGGTGACTCGCGGGGTCGCCTATTTCAGTACTTCAGCACCGAATAGACGTTCTCGCCGGGGAGCCTCGACTTGCCCCCGAGCGCCAGCAGCTCGATGAGGAACGCCAGACCGCGCAGCTCGCCGCCGAGCTTCTTCACGAGCTGAGCGGTTGCCGCCGCCGTCCCCCCGGTCGCCAGCACGTCGTCGACGATGAGCACGCGCTGGCCGCGCTCCACGGCGTCGGCGTGGATTTCGAGCGCGTCGGTGCCGTACTCCAGGTCGTAGGTCTCTTTGACGGCCCGCGCGGGCAGCTTCCCGGGCTTGCGGACCGGGATGAAGCCGGCGCCGAGGCGCTCGGCCACGGCGGCGCCGAGGATGAACCCGCGGCTCTCGATGCCGACGACCACTTCGATGCGCGCCTCCGCGAACGGCGTCGAGAGCCGCTCGATGGTCGTCTTGAGTCCCTGCGGGTGCCGCAGCAGCGTCGTGATGTCGTAGAAGAGGATGCCCGGCTTGGGGAAGTCCGGCACGTGACGGATGTGTTGTTTGAGGTCCATGTCCTATCGAATCGTGAAATCCAGATACCCGCCGCCCGGCTCCTCGGTCTCGACGTCCACCGCCTCGACACGCGCCCCGCGCGGCCCCTGACCGAGCGCCCGCTCCACGCGCGTGACCGCCTCGGCCTCGCCCTCCACGTACGCCTCGACCCGGCCATCCGGCAGGTTGCGCACCCAGCCGGTGACACCTTCCCGGGCGGCGACCTCCCCGGTGAAGTACCGGAAGCCGACGCCCTGGACGCGTCCACTGATCAAGAGGCGCCGGGCGACGCGCATCGGGTGACTCGTGATTATACTGAGGCTCCGTGTCCCGTACCCACACAGGCCGCAGCGGGATCCTTCCGCTGACGGTGACCGCGCTCGGGGTCGTCTACGGCGACATCGGCACGAGCCCGCTCTACGCGATTCGCGAATGCTTCTTCGGCACCCATCCGGTGCCGCCAACGCCTGAGAACGTGCTCGGCGTCCTGTCGCTCATCATCTACGCGCTCGTCCTGGTCATCTCGGTGAAGTACGTCGGCATCGTGATGCGCGCCGACAACCAGGGCGAGGGCGGCATTCTCGCCTTGACCTCGCTCATCCCTGGCCGTGACGGCGGCCCCGGCGCCATCTCGCGCCTCGCCGTGGGCCGGCCGGTGCTCGTCGCGCTCGGCATCTTCGGCACCGCACTGCTCTACGGCGACGGCATGATTACGCCGGCGATTTCGGTCCTTGGCGCCGTGGAAGGACTCGGCGTCATCACGCCGCTCTTCAATCCGTACGTCGTGCCCGTGACGGTGGTGATTCTCCTGGCGCTCTTCATCATCCAGCAGTTCGGCACGCATCGGGTCGGCGGGCTCTTCGGCCCTATTGTGATCATCTGGTTCCTTGTCATCGGCGGTCTGGGCGTGCTGTGGATCCTCCGCGCGCCGGCGGTTCTCGGCGCGTTCGATCCGCGGCACGCGCTGCGCTTCTTCCTGGAGAACGGTGTTCCCGGGTTCGCCGTGCTCGGAGCGGTCTTCCTCGTCGTCACCGGCGGAGAGGCGCTCTATGCGGATATGGGGCACTTCGGGAAGTACCCCATCCGGCTTGCGTGGTTCGGACTCGTCCTGCCCGCCCTCGTGCTGAACTATCTCGGTCAGGGCGCGCTGCTGCTGCTGCGACCCGCCTCGTCACAACCGTTCTTCATGCTGGCGCCTACCTGGGCGCTCGTACCGCTGGTTGGCCTGGCCACCGCGGCCGCGATCATCGCCTCGCAGGCGCTCATCTCCGGCTCCTTCTCCGTCACGCGCCAGGCCATACAGCTCGGCCTGGCGCCGCGGCTCGACGTCGCGCACACATCGGCGAGCGCGATGGGACAGATCTACGTCCCGCAGGTCAACTGGGCTCTCATGGCTGCCACGGTGTCGATCGTCATCGGATTCGGCTCCTCGGGCGCCGTTGCCGCGGCCTACGGCATTGCCGTCACGATGACGATGGTCATCGATGAGCTCCTGCTGTTCGTGGTCGCCACGGAGCGCTGGCGCTGGCCGCTGGCGGGTGTCGCCGCCGTGACCGGAACCTTCCTGACCGTCGATCTCGCCTTCTTCGGCGCCAACGTCTTGAAGGTGATGCAGGGCGGCTGGGTCACCCTTGTCGTCGCTACTCTGATCTTCACCCTGATGACGACGTGGCGGACGGGGCGCCGGCTCCTGGGGGAGCGACTCACTGCGCGGGCGCTGCCGCTCGAGGAGTTCATGAAGACGGTGGAAGCCGAGCCGCCGCAGCGTGTGCCGGGCACGGCGGTCTTCATGACGGCCCAGCCTCGCGGGACCCCGCCGGCGCTCGTCCACAACGTTCGCTACAACAAGGTGCTCCACGAGCACGTGGTCGTGCTGATGGTGACGACGGCGCAGGTTCCGCACGTGCCGCCAGCCGAGCGCGTTGCCCTCGCCGAGCCTCTCGGCAACGGCATCTTCAACGTGCGGCTGCAGTTCGGGTTCATGGACGATCCGGACGTCCCCGAGGCGCTGCTGCTGGCGCGCGAGAAGGGCGTGGCGCTCGACCCGGTCGACCTCACGTACTTCCTGGGCCGGGAAACGATCCTCGTCACTCGCAAGGAAGGGATGGCGCTCTGGCGGGAGCGGCTGTTCGTGTTGATGGCGCGCAACGCAGTCCGCGCCACCGCGTTCTTCCGGCTACCGCCCGAGCGCGTCGTCGAGCTCGGCGTGCAGGTGGAGATGTAGCGCGATCGCTCCGACTCGGTCCTGGGGCATAATCGGGAGCCATGCCGTATCCAGAGCCGTTCATCGCGCCGATGCGCGCCGAACTCACCCGCCTGGGCATAGAGGAACTCCGTACGCCGGCCGCGGTCGACGCCGCCGTCCGCGACACGGGCGGAACGCTGCTGATTGTGGTGAACTCGGTCTGCGGATGCGCCGCCGGCAAGGCCCGTCCGGGACTGGTGCTCGCGCTGGCGCACGCGGTGCGGCCCACCCGGATCGCCACCGTGTTCGCGGGCGCCGACCTCGACGCCACCGGCCGCGCACGCCGTTATTTCGAAGGCTACCCGCCCTCGTCGCCCTCCATGGGGCTGCTGCGGGATGGGCGGCTCCTCTGGATGCTCGAACGGCGGGACATCGAAAACCGCGGCCCAGAGGAGATTGCGGCGCTGCTCACGGCCGCTTTCGACGCCCACTGTGGGCCGGCCCCGGCATCCTAGCGCCTGGGGCCGCACCTTATCGTCTACGGGAGCCGGAAGAGCGGCCGAGCCGCGGGCATGCCGGGCCAGGGGATCGAGAGCAGAACCGCCAGGAGCGCCATCCCGAAGAAGAGCGCCGTCGTGCGATGCCGCTGTGCCCCGTCGACGCGCCGCATCCGGAACCGGCCGACGTGCCCGAGCACCACGGCCGCCAGCATGCCGAAGATGTGCTCGACCGCCCAGAACCGCAGCGCCGCGTTGACCATCGCCGCGCCGAAGTCCGCGAACACGATCCGCGTCACCGGACTGAGCGCCAGATAGAGCGCCAGGCCGAGCAGCAGTTGCGCGTCGAGCGTGATCACGAGCCAGAGACCCGCCCGGTCGTCGGCCGACGTCCACTCGCGGTTGTGCTTCGCGCCGCCGACCGCACGGCCGACGACGAGCGCGCCCAGGACCAGCACGACCCACCTGAACAGCGAGTGGAGCACCAGTGTCAGCAGATACATGTCACAATCTCTCCGTCTCCGTCGCCGTCGCCCGCGTCGCCCCGGCCACTCCGTTCACGCGACAGACGGGTCGCTCGTTGGAGGACTGAAACTTCCCCGCGGCGGGATCGGGCTAGCGAATGAAGGTGAACTTGGCCTGACCGGACGTGCCACTGCCCCATGGCCAGAGGAACGCGCCGTTGCTCGGACGGGCGGTCGCGCTGATACGAACGTAGTACTCGCGGTTCGGTTCGAGGATCGACGTCCGGAACAGCGGCAGGCGCTGGAAGCTCGTCATCAGCTGCCGGACGCTTGCTTCGCTGTCGGTGACCTGCGCCGCCTGGACCTTCCCATCGAGCATCCGGACGACGGAGTGCAGACGGGTCAGGTTGTCGTACTCGACGCTATTGGTCACGACGGTCGTGGCGATCGTGCGGTCGACCCACACCGGCACCTCGAGTCGCAGGTCGACCGTGTAGGTGAAGGTCGTCTTGAGTCCGCTCCGGATGGCGGCACGGACTTCGTCGGTGAACCCGTCCGCCAGCTCGAAGGTGACGAGCACGAGATCGTCGCGCACCAGCGGAACGATTCGAAGGCCTTCGGCAGCAATTGCCACTCCGGTCGCTGCGACCAGCAGCAACGCGCAAATCAGCCCCGTTTTCCTCGTCTTTTGCACAGAGCCCCCCTGGATCGCTTACGAGGACACCCGCACTGTAGCACAGGTCAACCCCTGCCGATGTAAGATTCTGGGGTTCCCGTGCGCGGATTGAAGATCCCGTTCGTTGCGCTGGTTGCGTTGCTTGTGCTCGGATCGCACATGCACGCCCAGCGGCCGCCGACTTTGTCGGAGCAGAGTCTGCCGATCGCCCTCTTCGAGCGTTTCCTCGAGTCGGCTCGGCAGCAGGCGGGCATTCCGGGCCTCTCGGTTGCGCTCCTCCAGAACGACCGCATCGTCTGGGACCGCGGCTTCGGCCACCAGGATCTCGAGGGGCTCGTGTCCGCGACGGCGGACACGCCGTATCCACTCCTCGACCTCTCGCAGACACTGGCCGCCACCGTCCTCCTGCAGCAGTGTCTCGACTTCCGCTACCTCGAGCTGACGGATCGGGTGCGCCGCTGGCATCCGCAGTTCTCCGAGGAAGGCACCACCATCGCCCAACTGCTCTCGCACTCCGGACCGGACGGGTTCCGGTACGACTCCGGCCGTTATGCCAGTGTGACGAACGTCATCGAGCAGTGCGCGGGCGCGCCGTATTCCGTGCTCCTGGCGCGGGAAGTGACCGACCGCCTCGGCATGGTTGACTCGGTGCCGGGGCACGACCTGGGCGACAGCTCGGCGTCCAACCGCCGGCACTTCTCGTCGAGCGTGCTCGACCGGTACGGCGCAGTGCTCAGGCGCGTGGCGGTCCCCTACCGGGTCGACAGCCGCGGACGCCCGTCACGATCCGACTACTCACGGCCTTCGCTCACCGCGTCCACCGGCGTGGTGGCCACCGTTCGCGACCTCGCGCGCTTCGACGCCGGGATTGGCGCACTCCTGGAATCGAGTACGCGGGACCGGGCGTGGCAAGGCGGGTCGGGACCGATGGGGCTCGGCTGGTTCGTCCAGCCGTACAACGGCGAGCGGATCGTCTGGCATTTCGGACTGGCGCGCGACGCCTACTCGGCGCTCTACATCAGCGTGCCGGGCCGGAACCTCACCGTCATCATGCTGGCGAACAGCGATGGCCTCGCGGCCCCGTACAAGCTGTCGGAAGGGAATCTGACCTCTTCCGTGTTCGCTCAACTCTTCCTGCAGTTGTTTGTCTCGTAGCCGTCCCGCGGCCTGCGCGCTCGCCGCGGCGCTCGTCGTCGCGGCGCACCCGTCCGCGGCGGCGGCCGACTGGCTGATCACGCCGTTCATCGGCAGCTCGTTCGCCCCGGAAACGACGCTCCTGGTCTTCGAGGAAGGCGCCGGCCGCAGGCTGACGCTCGGCGCATCGGTGGCGCTCTTGAGCGACGGGTTCCTGGGCCTCGAAGCCGATTTCGGGCATACCCCGGGGTTCTTCGAAGGAAACGATCCGCAGGGCCTCGTGTTGAGCAGTCGTGTCACGACGCTCACGGGTAACGTGATCCTGGCCGTGCCGCTCTCGATTACCCGCGAATCGCTGCGGCCGTACGTCGTCGGCGGCGTCGGTCTGCTGCAAGCACGGAGCAAGCATGCGGCCGGCCTTTTTCCGGTCGGCGAGAATCTGCTCGGCGTCAACATCGGCGCCGGCGCGATTGGAATGATGACCTTTCGGACGGGACTTCGCTTCGACCTTCGCTATATCAAGGCCGCCAGCGGCGCCGACGCTCCCCTGGCCCGCCCCGGCCTTTCGCGCCTGAGCCTCTGGCGCGCCACGGCCGGCGTCGTCCTCCGGTACTGAGCGAGGTCCCAGGCGCCAAGCCTCGGACCCAACGGGGACGCCGCGGGCTGATCCTTCCGCTGTGCCCGGGCATGACCGCCCGACCATCCACTCATGAGTTTCGAGAACTCGTGGCTACATCTACTGGGGGAACTGGCCTGTCGCGACGAGCAGTTCGAGGCGCGCGCGCCGGACCGCGTCCTCCGCGATGGCCGCCGCCGTTTCCGCGTCGCGCGCCCGGCGCTGAGCGTCGATCACCTCGATGTTCGTCGTCGCGCCTTCGCGAAACGCGATGTCGGCGATGCCGACGACCTCATTGGCCTGCTCGGCCGCGCGGCGCGCATGAGCCAGTGCACGCTCGGTGGCGGCGACCGCTTCCCGGGCGGTCCGAATGTCGGCGCGCGCCTGTCGCTCCGCATTGGTGCGTTCGGCCCGGACGAGGCCGACCAGGGCCTGCCGCTCGCGCGTCTGCCCGCGCCGCAGCCCTGAATCGAGGAGGGGGACCGTGAAGAGCACGGAGGCGCGCCAGGAGCGGGCATTGGCAAACAGTCCCGACGGCGCCAGCACCTCCGGAGTGAACAACGCCGTGACCGACGGCAGATGGTCCTTCCACGCGTCGCTCGCCCGGCGCACGGCGGCCGACTCCCGTGCCAGGAACATCCGGACGTCTTCCCGTCCCGCGACGAGCTCGGGTTCAGTCGCCCCGGGCGGCGGCAGGCCGAACACGGGGTCCGCAGCCGCATCGACAGGACCGTCGCCCCCCGTCATGACGCCGAGCGCCTCCTGCGCACGGCGCATGCCAAGCCGCGCCTCCTCCACCCGCGCCTCGTTGGAGGACACCTCCTGCTCCGCCCGGACGGCGTTCAGACGGCTGCCCAGGCCTCCCTGGAGGCGCTGGTTCGCGTAGTCGTAGTGCGCCCGAGCGTTGTCGCGAGCGCGCTCGTTCAGCTCGAGCACCCGGCGTTCGGTCATGACAGCGAGGTACGCCTGGGCGGCGGCGACCGCGACCTGCCGACGTGCCTCGTCGAGGCCACGCTGGGACACCAGCAGCTGGTCCGCCGCCTGATTCCTCTCCGCCCAGCGCACCGGCACGAGGAGCGGTAGGGCGACACCGGCCGTGGTCACTGTCTGCGTGCGCGGGAAGATTGCGCTGCCGCCGAAGCGGGTCACCGGATCGATCACGTTGGTCGCCAACGACGCGTCGATCGTGGGGAGCGCGCGGGCACGGACCTGCTGGACGACGGCATCGGCGCGAATGATGTCGGCTGCCGCCCGCTCGACGGTTGGATGGTTCACAATCGCCCGTCGCACCGCCTCCTCGAACGTGACACGTTCGATCGCCTGAGCCGCGGCCAGATTCGGACACGCGGCGGCCAGGCCGAGGACGAGCAGGCCTCTACGCATGACCTGTTCTCTCCACGGGTGATGTGCGGCCGGGAACGAGCACACGTACGACCACGTACAGAATCGGGATGAACACCACGTTGAGGAACGTGGCGAAGACCATCCCGCCCGCCACGGCGGTGCCAACCGAGTGGCGCGCCTCCTGGCCCGCACCGGTCGCGAAGACCAGCGGCATGACGCCCAGAATGAACGTCAGCGACGTCATCAGGATCGGCCGGAGCCTGATGCGCGCGGCGCCGATCGCCGCCTCCACAATCGACAGCCCGCGGCGCCGGAGCTGCTCCGCGAACTCGACGATGAGAATCGAGTTCTTCGCGGCGAGCGCGATGAGCAGCACGAGCCCGACCTGGCAGTAGAGATCGTTCTGGAGTCCGCGCATCCACTGGGCCGACAGGGCTCCGAGCACGGCCAGCGGGACCCCGAGCAGAACGATGAAGGGCAACACGAGCGACTCGTACTGTGCCGCCAGGGTCAGGTACACGAGCAGGATTCCGATGGCAAAGATGGCCGCCGACTGTCCTCCCGCTTCGACCTCTTCGAGCGAGATGCCGGACCACGCGTGCGAGAACCCCTGCGGCAGCGCTGCCCCCGACAGACGATCCATTTCCGCGATCGCCTGTCCCGAGCTGAACCCGGGCGCGGCCGCGCCGTTGATCGTGGTCGAGCGGAACAGATTGAAGTGGTTGATGACCTGCGGCGCCGTCGTCTCCCGGACGCGCACGACGGTCGTCAGCGGCACCATCTCGCCGCCGGAGGTGCGCGCGTAGTACTGACCGAGATCGTCCGGATCGGATCGGTAGTCGCGGGCCGCCTGCACGTAGACGCGGTATGCGCGGTTGTTGAAATCGAAATCGTTCACGTACGCCGATCCGAGGTAGATCTGCATCGCGCTCGTGATCTCGCTCATCGGCAGGCCGATGCTCTGCGCCTTGTCGCGGTCGATCTCGACCGCCAGCTGCGGGTCGTTGGCGGTGAAGCCGCTGAACAGCCCCCGGACGGCTTGGGACTGCTGTGCCGCGGCGATGAGCGCCTGTGTGCCGGCGGCGAGCGCCTGGATGTCGCCGCTGCCGGTCTGATCGAGCACCTGCATCTGGAATCCACCGAACTCGCCGAGGCCGAAGATCGCCGGCGGTGCGAACGGAATCACCAGGGCGCTCTGAATGCCGAAGAGCTGACCCTGGAGCCGCGGCAGCAGCGCCTGGAGGCGGTGCTCGTCCCCCTGCCTCGCGTCGAACGGCCTGAGCAGCGTGAAGATCATGCCGGTGTTCGACGCGCTGCCGGCGAAGCTGAAGCCGCCCACCGAGAACACCGACTCGACCTCCGGTACCTGCATGAGTATCTTCTCGGCTTCTCCAATCGCGCGGCTCGTGTATTCGAGCGACGCGCCGGCCGGCGCCTGGACAATCGCCATGAACCAGCCGGGGTCTTCCTCCGGCAGGAACGCCTGGGGCACGCGCGTATAGACCGCGTAGGTCAGGCCGAGCAGCCCGGCGAACACGACGACCAGCGCCCATCGCCCGCGCATCAGCCCGGCGACCACGCGCACGTACATGTCGGTGCCGCCGCGGATGACCGCTTCGATCGCGCCGAAGATCAGTCCTTTTCCGTGGTCGCCGTGTCTGAGCAGCAGCGCCGAGAGCGCCGGCGTCAGCGTCAGGGAGTTGAACGCCGAAATCGCCACGGCGAACGCGATCGTGACGGCGAACTGCTGGTACAGCCGGCCGGTCGTGCCCGGGAAGAACGCCACCGGCACGAAGACGGCTATCACGACGAGCGAGGTGGCGACCACCGCGCCGAACACTTCGCCCATCGCGTCCGAGGCGGCCTGCCGCGCCGTCTTCTTGTATTCCCGGATGTGCCGCTCGATGTTCTCGATCACGACGATCGCATCGTCGACGACGATGCCTGTGGCCAGGATCAGGGCGAAGAGCGTCAGCGTGTTGATCGAGAAGTCGAGCAGGTGCACGAACGCGAACGCGCCGACGAGCGACACCGGGATCGTGAGCGCCGGGATCAACGTGGCCCGCCCGCTCTGGAGGAACACGAACAGCACGAGCACGACGAGGACGGCCGCCTCGACGAGCGTCTTCAGGACCTCCCGGATCGACTCCTGCACCACCGTCGTCGTATCGAAAGCGATCCGGTACTGCAGGCCGGGCGGGAAGGCGCGGCTCAGACGCGCCAGCTCCGCGTCGACCCCGGAGCGGACCTCGAGCGCGTTCGCCGTGGGCAGGCCGACGACTGCGAAGCCGAGCGCGTCGATGCCCTGGAAGCGCAGCGCCGACGCATACGTTTCGGCGCCGAGCTCTGCGGCACCGACGTCGCCGAGACGCACCAGCGAACTGCCGCCCCAGGTCTTGATGATGATGTTCTCGAACTCGCGCGGCTCCCGCAGCCGTCCGGCGGCGCGGACGCTCATCTGGTAGGTCTGCCCCGGACGCGCCGGTGAATCGCCCACGCTGCCCGCCGCGACGTTCACGTTCTGCTCGCGCAGCGCGTTCACGACGTCGCCGGCCGTGAGCTGCCGGGCGGCGAGCCGCAGCGGGTCCAGCCACAGCCGCATCGAGTACTTCCGCTCGCCGAAAATCATCACGTCGGCCACGCCAGGGACGCGCTTGAGCGCGTCCTTCACGTAGACGTCGAGGTAGTTGGAGATGAACAGCGAGTCGTACTCGCCGCGTTGCGCGTAGACGCCCGCCGCCATGATGAAGTTGTTCGCCGACTTCTGGACCGTCACGCCCGTCTGCCGCACTTCGGCGGGAAGCCGGCCCATCGCCTGGTTCACGCGGTTCTGCACGTCCACCGCCGCGATATCGGGATTCCGCGTGATGTCGAACGTCACCGTGACCTGGCTGACCCCGCTGTTCGTGCTCGAGGAGGACATGTAGAGCATGCCCTCGACGCCGTTGATGGCCTGCTCGAGCGGGGTCGTGACCGCGGTCTCCACCGTCTCGGCGTTGGCGCCGGTGTAGATGGCGAGCACCGAGACGGTCGGCGGCGCCACGTCGGGATATTGCGCGATCGGCATCGCCGGAATCGCCAGCGCACCCGCCAGGACGATCACCAGCGAGCAGACGGTGGCGAGAATCGGCCGTTTGATGAAGGTGTCGACGAACACGGCTCGAAGGCTCCGGGGTTCAGGCGCTGGGCTCTCGGCTGCGGAGCGGCCGCTTCACGACGGCTTGACCGGCGCGCCGTCGCCGAGCTTCTGGACGTTCGAGACGATGACGCGGGCGCCGGGCTCGAGTCCGCCGCGCACGATGTAGTCCTCGCCCACGACGGTCGCGATCGTCACCGGCGTCTGCCGCGCGACGAACCCCTGATCGCGCGCCTCGGCGATGAACACGAAGTGCTGGCCGGCGAGCCGGGTCACCGCCACGATCGGCACCGCCAGCACCGGGTCGTTGCTCCAGACGATGCGCGCCCGCACGTACTGCATCACCCGGATACCGGACGGCATTTGCCGCAACGTGGCCTTGACGAGCACCGACTGCGTCGCGTCATTCGCGCGCGGAGCGATGAAGCTCACCGGAGTCGAGGCGATGACGGCGCCGTCTGCATCGAGCAGCTCCACCGTCAGTCCCGCACGGAGGCCGGCGGCACGCTCGAGCGGGACGTTGATGTAGGCCTCGAGTCCCTCGGCCTGGTCGATGGTCGTGATGACCGTCGACGGCGTCACGCGGTCGCCCTGCCGCACGGGAAGGTCGCCGACGATCCCCGCCGTGGGCGCCGTCACACGGAAGTACTGGAGCTGAATCTGGTTCTCGCGAATGAGCGACTGGACCGCGGCGAGCTGCGCGTCCGCGTTCTTGTACACCGCGTCGGCCTGATCCAGTTCCGCGCGGCTCACGGCACCCGCTTCATAGAGCTTCTGCATGCGCGCGAGCTGCTGCCGCGCAAACGCCAGGTCCGCCTCGCGCGAGGCGCGCTGCGATTCGGCGGCGGCTACGGTCGCTTGCTGCTTGTCAGGGTCGATCTGCACGAGCGGACGCCCCGCGCTCACTCGGTCGCCGGCGCGGACGAAGATTTCGCGAATCAGCCCCTCGACCTGCGGTTGCACGGTCGTCGAGCGCAACGAGCGGATCGTCGCGACGTACTCGGTCGTCTGCGGCAGCGGGCGTGGCTCGATCGTGACGGTCTGGACCTCTGTCGGCGGAAACGCCCCGGGCGCGTCGGCGCCGTCGGACGCCGCCTGTCCCTCGCCGCCGCTGCACGCGGCACAGGTGGTGGAGATGACGAGCAGCGCAAGCGTCAAGAATCGCGACATGGGTACCCGGATAATGGTACTTGATACATGCCGCGCCTCGCACGGGTTTCACGACGGCGGCGCTTCGGGACGCGCGTTCGGACAGTCGCCGTCATCCGGTGACCGAGCACGCTCGAGAGCCCGGGGACTGCGCGCGGTGCGAGCGGCCTGAAGGGGCCTCAATGGAGCGAAGGCCCACTCCGTCGGCCGCCGCGACCACACCGGTCGCCAGGGGACCGGGCGCGCACATCGGAGAGGCGCACGGTTCGATGGTATAAACGATGTGGCTATGACGAGCCTCGTCCAGGGAGCCTTGGCCGCAGCCGTGCTCGGCAGTGCGGCGGCCGGCACGCAAGCGCCCGTCACGAGCGGCGTCGAGCGGGAGAGCGATGTCCTGTCGCGCGTGCGTCGGCTGACCATCGAGGGGCGGCGGGCGGGGGAAGGCTACTGGTCGCCCGATGGCCAACGCCTCGTCTTCCAGAGCGAGCGCGAGCCGGGCAACCCCTTCTACCAGATCTACGCGCTCGACCTGGCGTCGGGCGACACGGTGCGAATCTCGCCCGGCTACGGGAAGACGACATGCTCGTTCTTCCGACCTGGCAGCGACCAGATCCTGTTCGCTTCCACCCATCACGATCCGCGTTCGAAAACGCTGCAGCAGGAGGAGACCGAGTTCCGCGCTTCCGGCAAGGAACGGCGCTACGCGTGGGATTACGACCCCGAGTTCGAGATCTATGCGTTCTCGGAGAAGTCCGGCCAGTACACGCGGCTGACTCGCGCTCGCGGGTACGACGCCGAAGGAAGCTATTCCCCCGATGGACAGTGGATCGTCTTTTCGTCGACCCGCGACGCCTACAGCCGGGCGTTGACGCCGGCCGAGCAGCTGCAGCTCGAGGTCGACCCGAGCTATTTCGCCGAGATCTACCTCATGCGCGCCGACGGCTCGGATGAGCGGCGGCTCACCCGCGTCCCGGGGTACGACGGCGGTCCGTTCTTCTCGCCAGACGGCACGCGGGTCGTCTGGCGGCGCTTCGACGAGAAGGGGCTGATTGCCGACGTCTGGACGATGGAGCTGGATGGATCGGACGCGCGGCAGGTCACCGACTTCGGTGCGATGAGCTGGGCGCCCTTCATCCATCCATCCGGCGAGTACCTGTTGTTCGCGTCCAACAAGCTCGGATTCGAGAATTTCGAACTGTTCATGGTCGACGTCGAGGGGCGCAAGGAGCCGGTCCGGATCACCTACTCGGACGGCTTCGACGGCCTGCCCGTGCCGTCCCCTGACGGACGACGAATTGCCTGGACGTCGAGTCGCGGCGGCGGGCGGGAAGGACAGATCTTCCTCGCCGACTGGAACCACGAGCGCGCCCTGGCCGCGCTGCGCGCCGCGCCGGGGGTCAGACCCCGGTGACGACCCGTTCCGGGGTCTGACCCCGGTCACGAGATATGAGACAAGGGACGACTCGTGCGTTCGTCGGCGCGCTCCTCCTCATCAGCGCCGCGCCGTCGCTCGCGCAGACCGCCGCCGGATCGCGCACGCGAGCGCACGTGGAGTTCCTCGCCTCCGACCAGCTCGAGGGACGCGAGGCCGGCTCGTCCGGCGAGCGCCTTGCGGCCGACTATCTGGCAACGCAGCTGACGCGTATGGGCGCGCGGCCACTCCCTGGCCGGACCGACATGTTCCTCCCGTTCGAGTTCACCGCGGGCAGCCGCGACGGCGGATCGCGGCTGACGATCGCGGGCAGGACGTTCACCGCTCGAACCGAGGTCCAGGCGCTCTCCTTCTCCGACGATGCCGACGTGACGGGGCCGGCGGTCTTCGCCGGGTACGGGCTCGTGGTGCCCGAGTCTCAGAACGTCGCCTACGACAGCTATGCGACGCTCGATGTCACCGACAAGATCGTCGTCGTTCTTCGCTACTTCCCGGAGGATGCCGACGAGAAGACCCGGGCGATCCTCGCGCGCTACTCGGATCTGCGGTACAAGGCGATGGCGGCGCGCCAGCGCGGCGCCCGGGCGCTGCTCGTGGTGACCGGGCCGCGGTCGCCCAACGCCGGTCAGGTCGTGCCCATGACGTTCGACACGGCGCTGGCCGGCTCCGGAATCCCGGCAGCCAGCGTCAGCGGCGCCGTCGCGGATGCGCTCTTCGCGTCCGGCAAGCCGCTTCGCGACGCACAGCAGGAACTCGACTCGGGCAATCCACACATGGCGGGCTTCGCCTTGTCTGGCGTGACCATCACGCTGCGAACCTCCGTCGTCCGGGAGCGCCACACCGCCCGAAACGTGGTGGCGTACCTCCCCGCCACCGCCCCCGTGTCCGCGGCGTCGAAACCCTGGATCGTCGTCGGAGCCCACTACGACCACCTGGGTCGCGGCGACAGGGGAAACTCGCTCGCCTCCAAGGAAGAGGCCGGCGGTATCCACTACGGCGCCGACGACAACGCCTCGGGAACAGCCGCCGTGCTGGCGATCGCCGGCACGCTCGCCGAATCGCCCCAGCCGCGACGCCGGCACCTGCTCGTCGCCTTCTGGTCCGCCGAGGAAATCGGCCTCATCGGCTCGAACGCGTTCGCCACGAAGCCGCCGGTCCCGGCGGATCAGATCGCCGCCTATTTCAACTTCGACATGGTCGGACGGATGCAGAACAACCGGCTCGTGGTACAGGCGACCGGCACGAGTCCGGCGTGGGCGCGCCTGCTCGAACGGGTCAACGTCGCCGCCGGATTCGACCTGGTGACGCAGGCCGACCCGTACCAGCCGACCGATGTCACCAACTTCCACGCTGCCGGTATCGCGAGCCTCGCTTTCTTCACCGGGTCGCATTCCGACTACCACAAGCCGTCGGACACGGCGACGAAGATCAACTATGAAGACCTGGATCGAGTCGTCGCGATGGCGGCGACGCTGGTCCGCGCGGTGGGCAACGGCGATGAGCCGCCGGTGTTCACCAAGGTCGACCAGCCGGCCACACGCGGCACGATCGCCGGCGTCCGCGTGACGACCGGCACGATTCCCGACTACGCCACCGAAGTGAAGGGGCTGCTGCTCGCGGGCGTGGTGGCCGGCGGGCCCGCCGACCAGGCGGGCCTGACGAAGGGCGACGTCATCGTCGAGATAGCCGACAAGACGATCGCCAACATCTACGACTACACGTACGCCCTCGAACTGCTGCGCGCGAACCAGCCGGTCAGGGTCGTCTACACCCGGAACGGCGAGCGCCGGGACACCGAGCTGACCCCGATCGCGCGGCAGTAGCCCCTAGCCGTCGCGGCGCTCCTCGGCGACCAGGTCCTCCGCCTTCTCTTTGAGCGTCTCGGCCTCCACGTGCACCGCCACCGGACCCTGCATGCGCGCGTTGAGGAACGAGGCGATGAAGATCAGGACGATCAGGAGGAGCGAGAACCACTGGGGAATCTCGACGCCGATGAGCCGGACCGCATGCGCGTAGTCGAGCCCCAGCTTGATGCCGATCCACGCGATGATGATGAATGCCCCGTCCACGAGCGCCGGATAGCGCTCCACCAGCACGATCAGCTGACCGACCACGAGTCGCAGCGCGACAATCCCGAGAATCCCGCCCGTCAGCACGACCCACAACTTCGGTGACATCGCCACCGCCACGAGGATCGAGTCGATCGAAAACGCCAGATTGACGAGCTCCACGCGCACGACCGTGGCCCAGAACGCCGGCAACCCGAGCCACGGCGTCGCCTTCGGCGGCGACCGCCGGTCCGCTCCTTCCTTGCCGCCCCAGAAGTGGGAGTAGGTCAGATAGAGAAGGTAGAGCCCGCCAACGAGCTTCACCCAGGTGACCCGGATCAGATAGGCGGCAAGCAGCGTGGCCGCGATCCGGAAGACGAATCCGCCGAGCAGTCCGTACCGCAGCGCCTGATGATGCTGACGCCGGGGAAGCCCCAGCACCATGATCGCCATGACCAGCGCGTTGTCGGCACTGAGGAGCCCCTCGAGGGCGATGAGGGCGGCAATGGTAACGAAATCGGCGGCTTGGAGGTCCAAGGACTCTTCAATCCTATCGCGGCCGCGCTGCGAACATTGACACACATCGTATCAAGGCCTACACTCGATGGGTATCAAGGTGCAGCAGGAGATCTACTTCATCAGCATGGCGGCGGAGATGCTGGGGATGCATCCCCAGACGCTCCGGAAGTACGAGCGCCTCGGCCTGATTCAGCCGTCGCGTACCATCGGCAGTATGCGCGTCTACTCGCGGGAGGAGCTCGCGCGGCTGCGGCTCATCAAGCACCTGGTGGACGAGGTCGGCATCAATCTGGCGGGCGTGCAGCGGCTGCTGTCGATCGTGGAGGTGGTGCAGCGCATCCGGCCGCTGATGGACGACCACGCGCTCAACACGGGGACGGGGCGGCGGCAGCTGCTCAACGAGATGCGGCGATTGAACGAAGTGCTGGGACTGTAGATGGAATTCAAGGACTACTACGCGACGCTCGGCGTCTCCAAGGCTGCCACCGAAAAGGAAGTCAAGCAGACGTACCGGAAGCTCGCCCGCAAGTACCACCCGGACGTGAACCCGGGCGACAAGCAGGCGGAGCAGCGGTTCAAGGAGATCAACGAGGCATACGAGGTCCTTGGCGATCCCGCCACGCGGAAGAAGTACGACGAGCTGGGCGAGAACTGGCGGCTCTACGAGCAGGCCGAGGCGCAGGGCGCGCCGAATCCGTTCGCCGGCTGGACGGTCAACGCGGGCGGCCCGCGGGGCGGCGGCTTCCGGACGATGACGCAGGAGGAGATGGAGGAGCTGTTCGGCGAAGCGGCGCCGTTCTCCGACTTCTTCACGACGTTCTTCGGCGGGGGCGGCGCCGGCGATGCGCGCCGCGGCGCGCGCGGACGAGGCCGGCAGCGTTCGGGACGCGACATCGAACACGAAATCGAGTTGACCCTGGAGGATGCCTATCACGGCACGACACGCCGGCTCTCGCTCAAGCACGATGGCCACGCCCGGACCGTGGACGTGCGGATTCCCGCCGGCGTGGGGGACGGTTCGCGCGTTCGCGTCGCCGGCGAAGGCGAGCACGGCACCGGTGGTGCGGCGGCGGGAGATCTGTACTTGCGCATCCGGCTGGCGCCGCACACCGAATTCGAGCGCAAGGGGCGCGACCTCTACGTCAAGGTGGGGGTCCCGGTGCCAACGGCGGTGCTCGGCGGCGAAGCGGAGGTTCGGACGCTGACGGGGCGGCCGGTGCGGCTGCGAATCCCGCCGCTCACCCAAAACGGCCAGGTGTTTCGATTGAAGGGGTACGGCATGCCAGGGGTGGGACGACCGGACGAGAAGGGAGACTTGTACGCGCGCATCGAGGCGCAGATGCCGACGCAGTTGACGCCGGCCGAGCGCGAACACTACGAGGCGCTCGCACGATTGCAGGGAGAGGCGGTCAAGACGCACTCGGCCGCATGAGCCATGAATCTCAACAAGTTCACGGAAAAAGCGCAGGAAGCGGTCATCAACGCCCAGAACCTCGCCACCGAGCTCGCCCACGCCGAGGTGGCGCCCGAGCACCTGCTCGTCGCCCTCGTCGAGCAGTCCGGCGGGATCGTTCCCTCCGTGCTCCGCAAGATGACGATCGATCCGGCCCGGGTGGCAGCCGACGGGCGGAAGCTCCTCGACGCGCTCCCGAAGGCCTACGGCGCGGAGCTGCGCTTCTCGCCGCGCATGAAGCTCATCTTCGATTCGGCGTTCGCCGAAGCGCAGCGCCTCCAGGACGAGTTCGTCAGCACCGAACATCTGGCGATTGCGCTCGCCACCGAAGCGGGGCGCTCCCCCGGTGCACAGCTCCTGCAGCGCACCGGAGTCACCAAGGACGCGCTGTACGCCGCGCTCACGCAGGTGCGCGGCAGCCAGCGCGTCACGTCGCAGAATCCGGAATCGACTTACGAGGCGCTCGCCCGCTACGGCCGCGACCTGACGGAGCTGGCGCGCAAGGGCAAGCTCGACCCGGTGATCGGCCGCGACGAGGAGGTCCGGCGCGTGGTCCAGGTGCTGTCGCGCCGCACGAAGAACAACCCGGTCCTCATTGGCGAACCCGGCGTCGGCAAGACCGCCATCGTCGAGGGGCTCGCCCAGCGGATCATCCGCGGGGACGTGCCTGAGGGGCTGAAGAACAAGCGGATCTTCGCGCTCGACATGGGTGCGCTCGTGGCCGGCGCCAAGTACCGCGGCGAGTTCGAGGAGCGCCTGAAGGCGGTGCTCAAGGAAATCGGCGAGTCCGAGGGCCAGATCGTCCTCTTCATCGACGAGTTGCACACGGTGGTCGGTGCGGGCGCGGCCGAAGGCGCGATGGACGCCTCGCAGATGCTCAAGCCGATGCTGGCGCGGGGCGAGCTGCACACGATCGGCGCCACCACCATCGACGAGTACCGGAAGCACATCGAGAAGGACGCCGCTCTGGAGCGCCGGTTCCAGCCGGTGCTCGTCGGCGAGCCGACCGTCGAGGACACGATTTCGATCCTGCGCGGCCTGCGCGAGCGCTACGAGATCCACCACGGCGTGAAGTTCAAGGATGCCGCGCTCGTGGCGGCGGCCGTGCTGTCGCACCGCTACATCTCCGACCGGTTCCTGCCCGACAAGGCCATCGATCTGATGGACGAGGCGGCGTCGAAGCTGCGGATGGAGATCGATTCGATGCCGGCGGAGCTCGACGAGGTACGGCGCCGCGTGATGCAGCTCGAGATCGAGCGCGAGGCGCTTCGCAAGGAGACCGACCGCGCGTCGAAGGAGCGGCTGGCCAAACTGGAGAAGGAACTCGCCGATCTGAAGGAGGAGCACGACCGCCTCCGCGCGCAGTGGCAGCAGGAGAAGGCGGCCATCAGCGGAAGCACCACCCTGAGGGAGCAGCTCGAGAAGGCCCGGCTCGACTACGAGACGGCCGTCCGGGCAGGTGACTACGCCGCCGCGTCGGAGCTGCAGTACGGGCGCATTCCGGAGCTCGAGAAGCGCATCCACGAACAGGCGGGAGGCGGCGCCCAGCCGGCGGGGCCTCGCATGCTCAAGGAAGAGGTCGACGAGGAAGACATCGCCGAGGTCGTCTCGAAGTGGACCAACATCCCGGTGAGCCGTCTGATGGAAGGCGAGATCCAGAAGCTCGTTCACATGGAGGAGCGCCTCCACCAGCGGATCGTCGGCCAGGACGAGGCGATTGGCGCCGTGTCGAACGCGATCCGCCGCGCCCGCGCCGGCCTGCAGGACCCGAACCGGCCGCTCGGCAGCTTCGTCTTCCTCGGGCCGACCGGCGTCGGCAAGACGGAGCTGGCGCGCGCCCTCGCCGAGTTCCTGTTCGACGACGAGCACGCCCTGATCCGCATCGACATGTCCGAGTACCAGGAGAAGCACACGGTGTCGCGGATGATCGGCGCGCCGCCCGGGTACGTCGGCTACGAGGAGGCCGGCCAGCTCACCGAGGCGGTGCGCCGGCGGCCCTACGCCGTCGTCCTCTTCGACGAGGTCGAGAAGGCGCACCCGGAGGTGCTGAACGTGCTGCTCCAGCTCCTCGATGACGGCCGGCTCACCGACGGCAAGGGGCGCACGGTCGACTTCAAGAACGTCGTCGTGATCATGACGTCGAACCTCGGCAGTCAGTACATCGCCGAGCACACCGGCGACCTCACCGAAGGGGTCCGGCGGCAGGTGCTGGAGGCGCTCCGCCAGCATTTCCGGCCGGAGTTCCTCAACCGCATCGACGAGGTGATCTTCTTCCATGCCCTCGGTCTCGAGCACGTGGCGGCGATCGTCGACATCCAGATCCGCGGGCTGGCGAAACGGCTCGAGGACCGAAAGATTCATGTCGAGCTCACGCCGGCGGCCAAGGGGTTCGTGGTGTCGGAAGGGTACGATCCCACCTACGGCGCGCGGCCGCTCAAGCGGACCATTCAGCGCCGCGTGCTCGACCCGCTCGCCATGCGCATCCTCGGGGGAGAATTCCACGAGGGCGATCGCGTGGTCGTCGATGTGAGCGACAATGAGTTGAGGTTTGAAAAGACTCAACCCGTGACCACGTAGACCGGGTCCGCTGGGACCCGGCTCTGCGGCGGGTCCGAAAGGACCCGCCGCTGGTAGTAGGAATGGCGACACCCAGAATCCCATCCGGCACCAACCCACGGGACAAGCGTCCCACCGATCGGCGTTCGTTCCTGCAACCGGGCCGCCCGGGCGCCGCGGTGTGGTACGTCCTCGGGTTCCTGCTGTTGATGGCGCTCGCGCAAACCTGGTTCCTCTCGCCGGCGGGGCGCCAGGTCTCCTACAGCGAGTTCAAGGCGGCGGTGCGCGCGGGCCAGGTCGCCGAGGTCGTCATCTCCGATCAGACCATCCGCGGCGTGTACAGGAGCGACGCCAACGGCAGTCGCAACTTCAACACCGCCCGCATCGAGGATCCGAAGTTGCTCGAGGAGCTCGAGGCGGCCAGCGTGCGGTACACCGGTGAGTACGTCAGCCGCTGGCTTCCCGAAGTCATCGGGTGGGTCATTCCGATCGTGCTGCTGCTCGTCCTCTGGAGCTTCTTCTTCCGGCGGATGGGCGGCGCCGAGGGCGGCGTCATGTCGTTCGCCCGCAGCAAGCATCGGGTCTTCGCCGAAGACGACGTGAAGGTGAGCTTTGCGGACGTGGCCGGCGTCGACGAAGCCGAACAGGAGCTGAAGGAAATCGTCGAGTTCCTGAGGACCCCGAAGAAGTACACCGCGCTCGGCGGACGCATTCCGAAGGGCGTGCTGCTCGTGGGCCCGCCCGGCACCGGCAAGACGCTGCTCGCCCGCGCCGTCGCCGGCGAGGCCAAGGTCCCCTTCTTCAGCCTGAGCGGCTCCGAGTTCGTGGAGATGTTCGTCGGCGTCGGCGCGGCGCGCGTGCGCGACCTGTTCTCGCAGGCCGAACAGAAAGCGCCGTGCATCATCTTCATCGACGAACTCGACGCGCTCGGGCGCGCCCGCGTCCAGAGCCCGATGGGCTCCCACGAGGAACGCGAGCAGACACTCAACCAGCTGCTCGCGGAGATGGACGGATTCGACTCGCGGAAGGCCATCATCATCATGGCGGCCACCAACCGCCCGGAGGTGCTCGACCCGGCGCTGCTCCGCCCCGGCCGTTTCGACCGGCAGGTGCTCGTCGACAAGCCCGACGTGAACGGACGGCAGGAGGTGCTGCGGATTCACACCCGCCAGGTCAAGCTCGCGCCGGAGGTCGACCTGCGGGTGGTGGCGGCGCGCACGGCGGGGTTCGCGGGGGCGGATCTCGCCAACCTGGTCAACGAGGCGGCGCTGCTCGCGGCGCGCAAGGAGAAGGCCGCCGTGCAGATGGCCGACTTCGAGGAGGCGATCGACCGGCTCATCGCGGGTCTGGAGAAGAAACGCGTGATGAGCCGCAAGGAGCGGGAGATCGTCGCGTACCACGAGTCGGGGCACGCCATCGTCGCCACGCTCATCCCCGGCATGGATCCCGTGCACAAGATCTCCATCGTGCAGCGCGGCTTCGGCGCGCTCGGCTACACGATGCAGCTCCCGCTCGAGGACCGGTACCTGATGCAGCGCCGAGACCTCCTGAACCAGCTCGCGGTGCTGCTCGGCGGCCGCACGGCCGAGGAGATCGCGCTCGGCGAGATTTCAACCGGCGCCCAGAACGACCTCCTGCGCGCCACCGACATCGCGCGCTCCATGGTCACCGAATGGGGCATGAGCGACACGCTTGGCGCCATCAACTACGACGGCCACAAACGCAGCAAGTTCCTCGACATCACGTTCGGACCCGAGCGCGGCGCCTACGCCGAGGATACCGCCCGGCTCATCGACGCCGAGGTCAAGCGCATCATGACGGAGGCGCACGCCGAGGCGCGCCGCATTCTCACCGATCAGCGCGACAGCCTCGAGACGGTGACCCGCCGCCTGCTCGAGCAAGAGGTGATGGAGGGGCACGAGCTGCGCACGATGCTGAACGTGCCGTCCGCCACCGCCGAGGACACAGCCGGGAGGACGCCCCTCCCGCCCGGTCTCACGTGAACCATCCCGCCTGCGCCGTGGCGCGCGAGGCGGCGCCGCTCGGGAGACTGCCGCGGTCCCCGATCGAGCGAACTCGGTGGTCGTTCGCTGGCCGGCGAGATCGGATTGCGGCGATGACCGCTGCGCCCGTCTTCGTGCTCAGCGAGCTCGGCCGCCGATCTAATCGGTGACGCAGCCCTCCGACGCGGAGCCTACGAGGCGGAGGTACTTGCCCAGCACGCCGGTGGTCGCCTTGGGCGCCGGCGCCTTCCAGCTCTTCCGCCGCGCCGCGAGCTCCTCATCCGAAAGGTCCACGCGGAGCTCGCACGCCTGCGCGTCGATGACGACGCGATCGCCGTCGCGGAGGAGGGCGATGGGGCCGCCTTCCTGCGCCTCCGGCGTGATGTGGCCGATGATGAACCCGTGCGAGCCGCCCGAGAAGCGGCCGTCGGTGAGCATCGCCACGTCCTTGCCGAGGCCGGCGCCCATGATCGCGGAGGTCGGCGTCAGCATTTCCGGCATGCCGGGTCCGCCTTTCGGCCCCTCGTAGCGGATGACCACGACCGATCCCTTCCCAATCTCGCCGCGCTCGAGCCCGGCGAGCATCGCTTCCTCGGAATCGTAGACCTTCGCCGGTCCGGCGAAGCGCTCGCCTTCCTTGCCGGTGATCTTCGCGACGGCGCCGTCGGGCGCGAGATTGCCGCTCAGAATACGGATGTGGCCGCGGGGGGACACGGGATCCTCGACCGGATGGATCACGCGCTGTCCCGGCACGAGCGGCGCCGCCTCGGCGAGGTTCGCGGCGACGGTCTTCCCGGTCACGGTGAGGCAGTCGCCGTGGATGAACCCGCGCTCGAGGAGGTACTTCATGAGCGCCGGCGTCCCCCCGGCGCGATGGAGGTCCTCCTGCACGTAGGCGCCGCTCGGCTTCAGGTCGGCCAGCAGCGGCACCCGGTCGCTCATGCGCTGGAAGTCGTCGAGCGAGAACGGAATGCGCGCGGTTCGGGCGATGGCCAGCAGGTGCAGCACGGCGTTGGTGGAACCGCCGACCGCCATGATCACGGCGAGGGCGTTCTCGAGGGACTTGCGGGTCAGGATATCGAGTGGCTTGAGGTCGCGTTCGAGCAGCGTCCGCACCGCGGTCCCGGCCCGGCGGCACTCCTCCACCTTGCCCGCCTCCTCCGCCGGCACCGAGGAGCTGCCCGGCAGCGAGAGTCCCATCGCTTCGATCGCCACCGCCATCGTATTGGCGGTGTACATCCCCCCGCAGGCACCCGCGCCCGGGCAGGCGTGCCGGACGATGTCGAGCCGCTGTTCGTCGGTGATGACGCCGGCCAGGTACTCGCCGTACGACTGGAACGCCGAGATGATGTCGCGCGGTTTGCCGAGCGCCTCTCCGGGCCGAATCGTCCCCCCGTACACCATCAGCGACGGCCGGTTGAGCCGGACCATCGCCATGATCGAACCGGGCATGTTCTTGTCGCACCCCGGCACGGTCACGACCGCGTCGTACCACTGCGCCGCAACGACCGTCTCGATCGAGTCGGCGATCAGATCGCGCGAGGGGAGCGAGTAGCTCATTCCCTCGGTTCCCATCGAGATGCCGTCGCTGACGCCAATCGTGTTGAACCGCAGGCCGACGAGCCCGGCCGCCTGCACCCCTTCCTTGACGTACGCGGCCAGCCGGTCGAGGTGCATGTTGCAGGTGTTCCCCTCCCACCACATGCTGCAGATGCCGACCTGCGGCTTCTGCAGGTCGGCGTCGGTGAGGCCCGCGCCGTAGAGCATCGCCTGCGAGGCGCCCTGGCTCCGGGGTTGAGTGATGCGCGAAGAGTACTTGTTCATGGACGTTGTCGGCGCCGCCGATCGATGCACCACCACTCGCGGCGAACGGAGGTCTGTTAGACGGACGCCGGCGCGGGAAGCTTCACCGGGTCGAGGAACGGCATCATGTCGCGAAGCTTCGAGCCGACGATCTCGATCGGATGGTTCCGGTCGCGCTCGCGCATCGCCTTGAAGTTCGGACACCCGGCCTCGTTCTCGGCAATCCACTGCTTCGCGAAGTCGCCCTGCTGGATCTCTTTCAGGATCTGGCGCATGGTCGCCTTCGTCTCGGCGGTGATGATGCGGGCGCCGGCGACATAATCGCCGTATTCAGCGGTGTCGCTCACCGAGTACCGCATGTAGTTGAGGCCCCCGCGATACATCAGGTCGACGATGAGCTTCAGCTCGTGCAGGCACTCGAAGTACGCGATCTCCGGCTGATAGCCGGCCTGGATGAGCGTCTCGAACCCGGCCTTGACGAGCGCCGCCGTCCCGCCGCAGAGCACCGCCTGCTCCCCGAACAGGTCCGTTTCGGTTTCCTCGGCAAACGTCGTCTCGATCACCCCGGCGCGGGTGCACCCGATCCCGCGCCCGTACGAGAGCGCCAGCGCCCGGCCCGTGCCCGTCACGTCCTGGTGGACGGCCAGCAGGCCAGGCGTCCCGCCGCCCTCGACGAACACCTCCCGGACCCGATGCCCCGGCGCCTTCGGCGCAATCATCGTCACGTCGATGTCCTTCGGCGGAACGATCCAGTTGAAGCGGACGGCGAACCCGTGGGCGAACATCAGCATCTTGCCGGGGGTGAGATGCGCCTTGATCTCGGCCGTGTACACCTTGGCCTGGTGCTGGTCGGGTACCAGGATCATGACGACGTCCGCCCACTTGGCGGCATCGGCGATGCTCAGGACGGTCAGCCCGGCGGCGCGCGCCTTTTCGACCGACCTGCTCGTCGACGGCAGCCCCACGACCACGTCGACCGCGCTGTCCTTGAGGTTCAGCGCGTGCGCGTGTCCCTGGGATCCGTAGCCGATGACCGCCACCTTCTTCCTGCGGATCAACTGAATGTCCGCGTCCTTGTCGTAGAACATCGTCGCCATGACTGCTCCTGATGCCTGTGAAACAGAGGCCGCCCGAAGCCGAACGCCACCCGCGCCGGCAATCGTCTATCGTAGTCGATCGTGGTGTCCGGCTTCAGCCGGCCCTAGGAGTATTGCGCGGCCGACAGTGCCGTATCGCCGCGGCGCATCGCCACCTGTCCGGTCCGCACCATCTCGACGATCCCGAGCGGTTCCAGCCGGCTGATCACGGCGTCGACGTGCGGCGGCTCCCCCGTAATCTCGAGCGTCATCGTCTGCTCGCCGGTGTCGACGATGTGCGCGCGGGTCTCGTCGACGACGCGCAGCAGGGCGCCGCGGTCGTGTCCGGCCACCGCCACCTTGACGAGCGCCAGGTCGCGCGCCACGGCGGGAACCATCCCGAGGTCCTCGACCTGCAGCACGTTCACGAGCTTGTACAAGTAGGCCGTCACGCGCTCGGCGCTCGCTTGATCGCTGTCGATGACAATCGTCATCCGCGAGATCCCCGGCTCGGCGGTGCGGCCGACGGTCAGCGACTCGATGTTGAAATTCCGCCGCCGGAAGAGCGACGCCACGCGGTTGAGCACGCCCGGCTTGTCTTCGACCAGGGCAACGAGAGTGTGATGCATGTCGGCAGTCCTGCGGGCCCCAGACCTCAGACCGGATCCGCGCCGGTTTCGGCCAGCACCGTGCGCTCGGGGCGACGAATCATCGCATGGAGGTCGGCGCCGGCGGGCACCATCGGGTACACGCTGTCTTCTTGCTCCACGCGGAAGTCGATGAGGGCCGTCCCGTCGGCCGCGCGCGCCCGTTCGACGACGTCGTTCACCTGGGACCGCTTCTCGGCTCGGAAGCCCTCGAGCCCGTGCGCGTCGGCGATCTTGAGGAAGTCCGGGCTGCGGAGCGGCGTCGCCGCATAGCGGCGCTCGTAGAAGAACTCCTGCCACTGCCGCACCATCCCCAGGTACCCGTTGTTGATGATCGCGACGTTGATCTTGATGCCTTCCTGGGCGGCCGTGGCGAGCTCCGCCTGCGTCATCTGGAAGCCGCCGTCGCCCACAATGGCCCAGACTTCGGCGTCCGGGCGCGCAATCTTCGCCCCGATGGCGGCCGGGAGCGCAAACCCCATCGTGCCGAGCCCGCCGGAGGTGATGAGCGATCTCGGCACTTCGTGATGGTAGTACTGCGCCTCCCACATCTGGTGCTGTCCGACGTCGGTCACCACGACCGCATTGCCGCCGGTGATGCGCCAGATATCGTTGATGACGTGCGCCGCGTAGAGGTGCCCGGTATCGGGCAGCTTCTGGATATCGCGGACGGCGGCGTCCCCCTTCATTCCGTCGATGTGGGCGAGCCACCCCTCGTGGTCCGCCGGCTCGAGCACGTCGAGCAGGTCGACCAGCGTCTCGCGCAGGTCGGCGACAATGGCGGCGTCGGCGCGCACGTTCTTGTTGATCTCCGACGGGTCGATGTCGACGTGGATCTTCTTCGCGTGCGGGGCGTACGTCTTGACGTTGCCCGTGACCCGGTCGTCGAACCGCATGCCGAACGCCAGCAGGAGGTCGGCCTCCTGGATGGCGTGATTCACCCACGCCTCGCCGTGCATGCCCATCATCCCGAGGTTGAGCGGATGGCTCGCAGGCACGCCGCCCAGGCCGAGCAGCGTCATTGCGATGGGCGCGTCGATCCGCTCGGCCAGCGCCAGGAGTTCACGCGTCGCGCCGCTCTGAATAACCCCCTGTCCCACCAGGATCACCGGACGCCGCGTTCCACGAATGAGCGCCGCCGCGCGCGCCAGGTCTTCACGGGTGACCGGAAGATCCGACCGGTAGCCGCGCATCTGCACCGGGCGAGGATCCCACATCCACTCGACCGACGCCTGCTGCGCGTCCTTGGTGATGTCGACCAGCACCGGCCCCGGCCGTCCCGACTTCGCCAGATGGAACGCCTCCTTCATCGCCGGCATGATGTCTTCCGCCCGCGTGACCAGGTAGCTGTGCTTGGTGATCGGCAGCGTAATGCCGGTGATATCGGTCTCCTGGAAGGCGTCGTAGCCAATCAGCTTGCCGGGAACCTGGCCCGTGATGCACACGATCGGCGACGAATCCATCATCGCCGTCGCGATGCCGGTAACCATGTTGGTCGCCCCGGGACCCGAGGTTGCCATCGCGACGCCCACGCCGCCTCCGGCCCGGGCGAACCCGTCGGCCATATGCGTCGCCCCCTGCTCGTGGCGAACCAGGACGTGCCTGACCGGATAGTCCAGCATCGCGTCGTAGGCCGGAAGGATGGCGCCACCCGGATACCCGAACACGGTATGGACCTCCTCATTGACGAGGCATTCCCAGATGATCTGCGCGCCGGTACGTGTGGGCATGGGGGCCAGTCTGCCTGAGGACGGGCTATCAGTCAAATTGATAGTAATTCATAGACAATAACGTTAATTGATACACCCCGGCGTCCGGGTGCTCCCCTCACCGTCCGGCCTCCAGCAACTGTCTCCCGGTCCACGCCACGAAACAGCGCTCGGCCGGTCAGGCCACTGGCTCATCCGGCGATTCCGGGACGGCCGCCTCCTCCGCCTGGAACCCTTCCTTCGAATGCGTGCCGTCGCAGAACGGCTTGGTGGCGGAAGCGCCGCACCGGCAGAGCGCCACGGGGCGACGCCCAATCGCGTACGGCACGCCGTTCCAATCGACGATCTCCACCTCGCCGCTGTCGATCACGTAGGGACCGTTCTTCCGCAGGCGGATTCTGCACATGTCAGGGCCTCGTGGGTCAGTACGCGTTCGGGTCGCGGCCGAGAGCCACGACGCTGCAGGCGGTGATGACGTTGAGCTTCAGCCGCCTCGCTTCGGCGAGCAGTTCCGGGCTGTCGGCGCCGGGATTGACCCAAATCTCCGGAATCCCCTTCTGCTCGAATTCACGCAGGAGGCGCACTCCGACCTCCGGCTGGACGTACACGGTCGCCATGTCAATCGGGCCCGGCACGTCGAGCACCGAGGCGTACGCCGGAAGGCCTTCGACCGCCGCCTCGTGCGGATTGATCGGAATCACCCGATGACCTTCTTCCTGAAACGCGCGCAGCGCCTTGTTGCCGAACTTGCGCCGGTCGCTCGAAGCACCGACGACGGCAACGGTTCTCGGCACCATGAACCGATTATGACAGCGCCTCGTGCCCCGCACCACGCACCAGATAGAATGACCTCCGGTGCATCGACCGGTTCTGACGCTCGTCCTGCTGTCGACGCTGACCTTCTTCCTCGGCCTCGGGCGCCAGGCCATCACCGATTCCGACGAAGCGTTCTACGCGGAGTCCGCCCGCGAGATGGTCGAAGGCGGCGATTGGATCACGCCGCACTTCAACTACCAGGACCGCTGGCAGAAGCCGGTCCTCTACTACTGGCTCACCGCCGCCGCCTACGCCGTGACCGGCACGACCGAGGCCGCGGCCCGTGTGTGGTCGGCGCTGTCGGGACTCGGGCTCGTGCTGCTCACCTGGGCGGCGGCGCGCCGCCTGACCGGACGAGGCGACGACGCGTGGCTGGCCGGCGCGATCACCGCCACCTGCTACGGCTACTTTGCGATGGCGCGACTCGCCCTGCCCGACCTGCCGCTGGCGTTCCTCGTCACCTCGGCCATTTGGGCCGCCCTCGGGACGCGATGGCTGCTGGCGGGCGCGGCGGCGGGACTCGGGTTCCTGATGAAGGGTCCGGTCGCGCTCGTCGTCCCGGCGCTCGTGTTGCTGCCGATCTGGTGGCGGGAAGGTCCGCGTCCGCCCATTCGCCCGCGCGATCTTGTCGCTGCCGTCGGCGTCTTTGCCGTGATCGCGCTGCCCTGGTACGGCGCGATGACCGCGCTCCACGGCGTCGAGTACCTCCAGAGCTTCTTCCTCGCCGATAACTTCCAGCGCTTCGCCACCGATCGTTTCAACGAGCCGAGGCCGTTCTGGTTCTATCTACCGGTCGTGCTCGGCGGCATGCTGCCGTGGTCGGTCTTCCTGGCGGTCATCCCGTTGCGCTCGGCCGTCGCGGCGCTGCGGCATCGGCGGCCTCTTGCCAGCAGCGAATGGCGACTCTTGCTCTGGGCGGCCATGCCGCTGCTCTTCTTCACGATCTCCGTCGGCAAGCAGCCGCGCTACATCCTGCCCGTGCTCCCCCCCGTGGCGATTCTCCTGGCCCGGTCCATCATGCGGCGCGTGCGCGAAGTCGATCCACGCACACACGCGGCGCTCGTCGCCGCCACGTGGGGCACCGCGGGGCTCCTCGGCGCACTCGCCATCCTGGTGGGACGCGCCAGACCGCTCTTGGTCACTGCCCATCCGTCGCTCACAGTCGCCGGCGTGGCCGGGATCGGGGCGACGGCGGTCGTCTTCGCGTGGATCGCGCTCTCGCGTCAGTGGGCACGGCTGCCGGCTGCGGCGCCGGTCTGCGCCGCGGTCGTGCTCTTGTCGGTGCAGTTCGGCGCGCTGGCGGGCGTGCGGCCCGAGCCGGTCGAGCAAATGGCGGCGCTCGTGAGGATGCACCGCCCCGCGGGAGAGCCGGTCGGCGTGTACCAGGTGTTCGTGCGGAACCTGGTCTTCTATACGCGCTTCCCGCAGGTCGACCTGTTCGGCGAAGGACCGGCGCTCGACTTCCTGCAATCTCCCAGGCGCGTGCTGCTCGTCGTGCGCGCGGTCGATCTGCCGCGGCTGGAACTGCTGTCCGCCGTCAGCACGAAGCGCCTCGCCGAAGTGCGGTACCTGAATACCACGAACATCCGGCTCCGGACGCTCATCTCCCCGATTCCCGACCAGGACGTGGAGACGGTCGTGCTGGTGGCCAACAAGTAGGCCCCACTTCGCGGGTCGGTGCAACCTACGGAAAGATCTTCCCCGGATTCAGTATCCCGTTCGGGTCGAATGCCGCCTTCACGCGCTTCATCAGCGCAATCTCCTCCACGGAGAGTTCGATCCCGAGGTACTGTGCTTTCGCGAAGCCGATCCCGTGCTCTCCGCTGATCGATCCTTCGAGCGCCACTACGCGTTCGAAGAGCACTCGCTCGGCCGCCTTCGCGCGGGCACGCTCGTCGGAGCTTCCGCCATCGATCATGAGGTTCACGTGGATATTGCCATCGCCGGCGTGGCCGAAGGCCGCGATCTTCAATCGGTATGCGACACGCAGTTCATCGATGACGCCGAACAGTTCGGGAATGCGGCCTCTGGGCACCACGACGTCGTGGTTGATCTTCAGCAGCCCCGTGGCGCGCAGCGCCGGCGAGATCAGCCGCCGCGCGTTCCAGAGCCGCTCGCGCTCCGCCTCGCTGGTCGCCAGCGTCACAGGCGTGGCGCCGACGGCTCGACACGCCTGCGCCACCTGCTCGATCTCCTCGTCCACGGCCTTCTGCATGCCGTCGGACTCGACAATGAGCACCGCGCCGGCGGTCGCCGGCGCCAGCTCGTGTCCGAACTGGTCGCGCACAGCCTGCAGCGACTCGGCATCGATGAGCTCGACGGCCGCCGGCACGACCCGCCGTTCGATGAGCGCCGTCACGGCCGCCACGGCCGTCTGGACATCGGCACAGACCGCCAGGAGCGTCGCCCGGGCGGGCGGTTTCGGCACGAGCCGGAACGTAATCCGCGTGATGATCGCCAGTGTCCCTTCGGAGCCGACCAGCAACTGCGTCAGGTCGTAGCCGACGACGTTCTTCACCGCCTTCGACCCGGTCTCGATGATCTCGCCGGTCGGCAGCACCGCTTCGAGGCCGAGCACGTAGCGCCGCGTCGTGCCGTACTTGAACGCGCGCGGGCCGCCGGCGCACTCGGCCACGTTGCCGCCGAGCGCGGACTTCTCGAAGCTGGCGGGGTCGGGCGGATAGAACAGGCCGACACGTTCGACGGCGCGCTGCAGTTCGGCCGTGATCACGTTCGGTTCGACGACGGCGAGGAGATTCCGCTCGTCGATCTCGATGATGCGGGTGAACCGCTCCATCGATACGACGACGCCACCGCGGGTAGGTACGGCGCCGCCGCTGTAGCCGGTCCCCCCGCCGCGGACGACGAGCGGCACGCGGCGCTCGTCGCAGAGCCGTGCAATGGCGGCGACCTCCCCCGTGCTGCCAGGAATGACGACGAGGTCGGGCGGCCGTCCCTGTCCGAGCGCATCGACGCCGTACGGCTCGCGCGACCGGAGATCGGTGCGCACGTTGTCCGCGCCGACGATCTCCGTCAGCGCAGAGACGACTCGTTCAGCGAGCGACACCTGCTTTCGCCCTCTGGAGCGACTCGGCGAAGCGCAGAATCCGCGTCGCTCCTTCGCGCAGGCGCTCCATCGAGGTCGCGTACGAGATCCGCAGGTAGCCGGGGGCGTCGAATCCTTCGCCCGCCGTCACCGCGACGTGCTCCTGATCGAGGAGCGCCTGCGCGAAGTCGGCGGAGGTTCGCACTCCGTCCGCCGACAGCAGCCCCGAGATGTCCGGGAACAGGTAGAAGGCGCCCTTCGGCTTGACGCACCGAATCGCCGGATGCGCCGTCAGCCATTCGTGGATCGCGTCGCGCCGTGTGCGGTACTCGTTCAACATCACGGTCACGGTGTCCTGCGGCCCCGACACCGCCGCCAGCGCCGCCTTCTGCGTAATCGACGTGATGTTCGACGTCGTCTGTCCCTGAATGGTGTTGAAGGCCGCGGTCAGCGCCTTGGGCGCAATCGACCAGCCGCAGCGCCAGCCGGTCATCGCGTACGACTTCGACGCCGACCCGGCAATCACCGTCCGATCGCGGTGGCGACCGAACAGGACGCTGGGCAGATTGTGCGGCACCGGGTCGTAGATCAGCTGCTCGTAGCAGAGATCGAGGACGATCCAGATCCCGCGCGTGGCGGCCGCATCGACAATCGGGGCGAGCGTCGCTTCGTCCACCATCGCGCCGGTCGGATTGCACGGCGAGTTGAGGATGATCCCCCTGGTCCGCGCCGTGATGGCGGCAATGACCGCGTCGGCGTGGAGGGCAAACCCCTCTTCCGAGCGGGTCTGCACGATGACGGGCGTGGCGCTCACCAGCTTCACCTGCTCGGGAATCGTCGGCCAGTAGGGCGCGTGGGTGATCACCTCGTCGCCTGGATCGAAGAGCGCGAGCGCCGCGTTGAAGAGCGCCTGCTTGCCGCCCGCGGTCAGCAGCACCTCGGCCGGCGTGATATCGATCCCGTAGTGCTCCTTGTAGCGCACGCAGATCGCCTCGCGCAGTTCAGGAATGCCCGCCGCCGCGGTGTAGCGCGTAAAGTTGGCGTCGATCGCCGCCTTGCCGGCCGCCTTGACGTGCTCCGGCGTCGGGAAATCCGGTTCCCCGGCGGTGAAATCGACGACGTCGTAGCCGGCGCGGCGCAGCCGCTCCGCTTCGGCCGCGGCCTTCAGCGTGGCCGACCCCGCCACCTGCGCAAGACGCTGTGCGAACATCGTGCCCTACCCCCCGTCCCCTACCCCTTCACTCCTGCCGCTTGCTGCTCTCTCAGCCGGCGTTCCACGACGGCCGGGACCAGCCCGTGCACGTCCCCGCCCAGGTGGAACACTTCCTTGATCAACCGCGAACTGAGGTACGTGTACTGCTCCGCGGGCATCATGAAGACGGTCTCGAGCGTCGGTTCCAGATGCCGGTTCATGAGCGCCATCTGGAACTCGTACTCGAAATCCGACACCGCCCGCAGTCCGCGAATGATCGCGCTGGCGCGGCGCCGCCGCGCGTAGTCGACGAGCAGGCCGTCGAAGGCGTCGACCTCCACGTTCGAGTACTCGCGAAACACCTCGCGGATGATCGCAACGCGCTCGACGGCGGTGAAGAGCGGCTTCTTCTCGACGTTGACGAGCACCGCCACGACGATGCGCTCGAACAGATGCGCGCTGCGCAGAATGATGTCGACGTGCCCGTTCGTCAGCGGATCGAACGAGCCGGGGAACACCGCCAGGCGGCCGTTGGGTCGCATCCCTGCTCCCGGCGGGTCCAAGAGGCCCCGCCCCACGTGGGCCGGGGCTTCTCAGACCCGGCGCTTCATGAACGTCAGCGTGCTGTCTCCCGAGACGACGTCGCGGACGCGCACGAGCGTCGGCGGCACCATCGGCTCGCGTCGCCGGGACCGCTCGAGCACGAGGAGCGCGCCGGCCGCCAGGTGCTCGGCCGCGGCGGCGAGCGCGCGCGTCACCATGTCGGGATCGGCGTCGTACGGGGGATCCAGCAGGATCAGATCGAACGCTGCATCCGCGGGCGCACGCCGCAACACCGCCGCGACATCGCCGTCCTCGATAGTATAGCCCTGCTCGATGCCGCACAGCGCGAGGTTCGCCGCAATGAGCGCCGTCGCACGGCGGTCGCGTTCGACGAACGTCACGTGGCGTGCCCCCCGGCTGAGCGCCTCGATGCCGGACGCGCCGGTGCCGGCACACCCGTCGAGCACGCGCGCGCCGGCGATGCGCGGCGCCAGGACATTGAAGAGCGTCTCCCGCACCTTGTCCGAAGTGGGGCGGATGCCCGTCCACGTCGGGGTCCTGAGGCGGCGCCCCTTGAATCGGCCGGCGATCACGCGCACAGACCACTCCCCACTCGCAACGCCCAACGCCCAGTCCGCACGCGTGACGCTTGGGAGTTGGGCCCTTGGAACTTGGGAGGTGACGTCACGAGCGTCACCCCACCTCGATCAACCCGAACTGCTGCTCCCAGCGCTCGTCGACGAACTGCCGCAGATCCGGCGTCAGGCCCCCGTCTGCGACCAACCGGCGCGCTTCGCGGTGCGCCTCCTCCATGAGGTCGCGGTCGCGCACGAGGTCGCCGGTCCGCAGCTTCGGGAGCCCCGACTGCCTGGTGCCGAAGAAGTCACCAGGACCGCGCAGTTCCAGATCCCGCTCGGCAATCGCGAAGCCGTCGCTCGTCGCCGCGAGCGCCTTCAGCCGCTCCCGCGCCTCGTCGGTCCACGGCGCCTGGTACAGCAGGATGCAGCAGGATTCCCAGGGGCCGCGGCCGACCCGGCCGCGCAGCTGATGGAGCTGCGAGAGGCCGAACCGCTCGGCGTGCTCCACGAGCATGACCGACGCGTTCGGCACGTCGACGCCGACCTCCACGACCGTGGTCGACACCAGGAGGTGAATCTGGCCCGCGACGAACGCCTGCATGACGTGCTCTTTCGCGTCGGGCTTCATCCGGCCGTGCAGCAGCGCCACCCGGTAGGCCGGAAAGACCTCCTGCTGGAGATGATCGGCCATCTCCGTCGCGGACTTGAGGTCGATCTTCTCCGACTCCTCCACCAGCGGGTAGATGAC
Organism: Acidobacteria bacterium RIFCSPLOWO2_12_FULL_68_19; assembly: GCA_001767525.1. Classification (GTDB taxonomy): domain Bacteria; phylum Acidobacteriota; class Vicinamibacteria; order Vicinamibacterales; family UBA2999; genus MELF01. The sequence goes on from MELF01000026.1 coordinate 43,940, forward strand.
GTACGCCTGGCGGCCGGCGTCGAGATGGTCGCGCACGAGCCGATACACCTCGTCGCGCCGCGATTCGGGCCTCACCAGCGTGCGCACGGGCTGCCGGCCGGGCGGCATGTCGGTGATCTTCGAGACATCAAGCTCGCTGTAGTCGGTGAGCGCGAGCGTGCGCGGAATCGGCGTCGCCGTCATGAGCAGTACGTCCGGCCGCAACCCCTTCGCGCGCAGCGCCGCGCGCTGGACGACGCCGAACCGGTGCTGCTCGTCGATGATCACGAGCCCGAGCTTGTGAAACCGGATTCCTTCCTGTACGAGCGCATGCGTCCCGACGACGAGGTTCGTCGTCCCGCGCTCGATGTGCGCGTGGAGCGTGTGCTTCTGCGGCCCCGGCGTGCTCCCGGTCAGCAGATCGACGCGGAAGCGCGACCGCGCCAGCAGACGCGCCGTGGTGGCGTAGTGTTGTGCCGCCAGGATCTCGGTCGGCGCCATCAACGCCACCTGCAGCCCGTTCTCCATCGCCACGAGCCCCGCCAGCAGCGCCACGATCGTCTTGCCCGCGCCGACGTCGCCCTGCAGCAGCCGGTGCATCGGCTGCCTCCGCTGCATGTCGCCGACGATCTCCTTGACCGCCTGCCGCTGCCCCGGCGTGAGCTTGAAGGGCAGGATCTTCGCTGCCGCCGCGCGAATCCGGTCGTCTACTGCCGGGACGTACGGCTTGAGCTCGGTGCCCGCCGCATGCCGCCGCCACGCGTGGCCGACCTGGAACAGGAGGAATTCCTCGAAGATCAGCCGCCGCTGTGCGGGCGTCCGGAAGGCGTTCAACGCCCCGAGCGAGGTGTCGTTCGGCGGGAAATGCGACGCCTCGATTGCCGCCCGCCGAGACACGAGCCCCAGCCGGTCCCGCAGGTCGGCGGGCAGGATGTCGGGAATGGCCGGCGGGAGCTGGTCGAGCGCCGACCGCACGAGCTTCCGCTGCATGTTCGGCGTCACCAGACCGGTCTTCTCGTAGAACGGCACGATGCGGCCCGTGTGCACGCCGGTGATGTCCTCGGTCACCAGCTCGTACTCCGGATTGAGGAAGTGCAGGCCGGTCGAGTCGAGCTTCACGTCGCCGAAGATGACGACCTGGAGGTGCGGGTGCAGGATGTCGGCGAGGTACGCCTGGTTCATCCACGTGCAGCGGATGGCGCCGCTCGCATCGCTCACGACGGCGTTGAAGATCTTGAAGCTCCGCCGGCGCGTGATCGACAACCGCGCGCTCGTGATCTCGCCGAGCACGGCCGCCTTTGCGCCGGGACCCAGCGAAGCGATCGGCTGCATGCGGCTGCGGTCCTCGTAGCGGAACGGCAGCCGGTAGAGCAGGTCTTCGACGGTGAAGAGTCCGGCGCGCTTCAGATCCGCGGCCTTGCGCGGGCCGACGCCCTTGAGGAACTGGAGTGGGGTCTGGAGGAAGTCGACGCTCAACGTGTTGCCGGGTCCTTGGGGGACCCGGCCTACTGGACCACGACGGCCTGCCCCTGTCCGACCTCGATCCGGCGGATGTTGGCCGGCAGCGCGAACGTCTCGTCGAGGCGCACGCCCTGCGGCCGCTCCGGCGAGCGCGAGTAGAAGCTCACGAGCTCCTGGAGCAGCGTGGGCGGCACCGGCACGCCCGATACCTCGGCCGACTGGATCTCCAGTCGCCCCATGCCGTCACGCGTGTGGAGAATGCCAATGACCTTCACCGGAACGCGCCCGCCGATGAACGCCCACGGGTCGAAGGCGCCACCGGTGGCGCGCCGCTTGGCCACCGCATCGAGGTCGACGACCGCCTGGCCCGCCACCCGCCCCTCCCCGACAATGGTGACTTCGGGCTGCATGACGCCGCCCGGCAGGTGCGGCTGGCCGCGAAACGCGAACCACGAGTTCACTTCGTCCTGGGTGACGGGGGTCCGCCGATCCCCGGCGTGGGGACCGAGCTCGCCGCGCTGCCGGATGAGCGCCACTTTCTGGGCGAACGCGTCGGCACCTTGTCGTGTGACCGTCGCCGCCTGCACCGACGCGAAGAGGGCGCCGGTCAGCAGAATCGCGACGAAGCCGCGGGGGGCATGCACCATGAAACCCTCTCGGAGCGCGTGGTGGTCCGAGTGTAGCACCGCTTGATCTTCGCCTTCCATTCGCATATAGTCGGCCCACCCCTACCAGGAGGATGGCCGTGCTACCGCTCACAAAACGCCAACGGGAGATCCTGGATTACCTGAACGAGTTCATCCAGCAGCACGGCTATGCGCCGAGCCTGGAGGAAATCGGACGGCGCTTCAATCTCTCCTCGCTCGCCACGGTCCACAAGCACCTCACCAACCTGCAGGAGAAAGGGTTCATCCGGCGCGCCTGGAACCGGAGCCGCTCGGTCGAGCTCGTGCCGACGCGGATCGGCGGCCGCGCCGTCGAGCTGCCGCTGCTCGGATTCGTCGCCGCCGGGGCGCCGATCGAAGCGGTCGCGACCAGCGAAACGATTGCAGTGCCCGAGACGCTGATGGGCAAGCGCGACAGCTACGTGCTGCGCGTCAGGGGCGACTCGATGATCGACGAACAGATCCGCGACGGCGACTACGTGATCGTCGAGGATCGGAAGACGGCGGACAACGGCGAAATGGTCATCGCGCTCGTCGGTGGACTCGACGTGACGCTCAAGAAGTTCTACCGCGACAACGGCACGGTGCGGCTGCAACCGGCGAATCCGGCCATGCAGCCGATGCTGGTGGAGGCCGATCGGGTGCAGATTCAGGGCGTGGTCGTCGGCGTCATGCGCAAGTACTGACCGTCGCGACACTGGACGCTGCACGGCCGGGCTGCCGGACGCAGAAGAGTTCACAGTCGACACTCGAACGCACGTGACAGTGGGAGCCGGACACCCGGCACCGCGCGCGGACATTTCACTTTGCACTTCGCACGTTGTACTTTCTACTTATCTCCATGAGCGACCAACCTGAGCGCAAGCAGATCAACTTCACCATCATTCCCGACGAGCCCCCGGGCGAGCCGCGGATCTACGCGAACTTCTGCTCCATCTCGCACACGCCGTTCGATTTCACGCTGACGTTCTGCGAGGTGATGCCGCTGTCGGACAAGGATCTGCGCGACGCCGAGGCGCAGCACGTCGTCAAGGCGCCGGTGCGCGCCCGAATCGTCGTGCCCGTGCAGTTCATCCCCAATCTGGTCTCGGCGCTGCAGGAGCACATGCGCGTCTTCTCCGAGTCGTACTCCAACGTCGGCTGGACGAAAGGACCCGTCCACTGAAGAGGGCGGCCACGACGCGCCGCGTCGTCAGGACGCTGTGCGCACAGCATCCCGACGCCGATACCGCGCTCCACTACCGGAACGCCTTCGAGCTGCTGGTGGCGACGATCCTCTCGGCGCAGTCGACCGACGATCGCGTCAACATCGTGACCCCGGCGCTCTTCGCGCGCTATCCGGACGCGCGCGCGCTCGCCTCCGCCGCGCCGGCCGACGTCGAGCGCCTCATCCTCTCGACCGGCTTCTTCCGGCAGAAGGCGAAAGCGCTCCTCGGCATGGCCGAGCGGCTCGTGGCGCAGCACGGGGGGCAGGTGCCGGCGGACATGGCCCGGCTGACGGACCTGCCGGGCGTCGGACGCAAGACGGCGAACGTCGTGCTCGGCCACGCGCTCGGCGTCCCCGGGCTGCCGGTGGACCGTCACGTCCTGCGCGTTGCCAACCGCCTCGGCGTTGCGGCGAGCGACGACCCGGAGCGGGTGGAACAGCAGCTCTGCGCCGCGCTGCCACAGCCGCTGTGGACGCGCGCCTCCGACGTGCTGATCCTGCACGGGCGCCGCGTCTGCCGGCCGAAGCCGTTGTGCGATCGGTGCTCGGTTGGAAAGGACTGCGATTACCGTCGCAGGAAGGTCACTCCGTGACCCGCCAGCGGTTCGAGCGGCTCGTCCAAGAAGCGGTCACGCTCATCCCGAAGCGCTTCCGGCGTGAGATCACGAATCTCGCGCTCGTCGTCGAGACCGCGCCTGGCCCGGAACTGCTCGACGAGATGGAGATCGAACCGCCCGACACCCTGTACGGCCTGTATCAGGGCACACCGCTCACCGAGCGAACCTGGGACTACGGCAACACGCTGCCCGACCGCATCATCATTTTTCAACAGCCGATCGAGGAGGACTGCGAGGGTGAGAACGAGATCCGAGCGATGATCGGAGAGACGCTCATCCACGAAGTGGGTCACTACTTTGGCCTCAGCGAAGAGGAGATCGAGGACATCGAGGAACGCTACTGGCGGGGCGAGACGATCGGGCCGGATGAAGACGAGGAGTGAGCCGAACCGCCGACGGGTTCAGGGCAGGCCGCGGAAACGGTTCGGCCAGCACTTCCTCGAGCCGGCCTGGGTGGCCAAGGTCATCGACGCCATCGCCACGGCTCCGGGCGACACGTTCCTCGAGATCGGCCCCGGGCGCGGTGCGCTGACGGCCGCGCTCGGGCCGCGCGTGCGCCAGGTCGTCGCCGTGGAGATCGACCGCGATCTCGCGGTCGCGCTGCCCGGCCGGGTCGGGCCGAACGTCCGCGTCGTGACCGGCGACCTCCTCGATGTCGACCTGGATGCGCTCGTCCGCGACGAACCGCTCCCCATTCGCGTGGCCGGCAACCTCCCCTACAACGTCTCGTCGCCCATTCTCTTTCGGTTGCTGCAGGCGGCCGACCAAGGACGCCGATTCCGCGACGCCACGCTGATGCTCCAGCAGGAAGTCGCCGAGCGCCTGGCGGCGGCGCCGGGGACGGCCGGCTACGGTGCGCTCGCCATCCAGGTACGCCTGCTGGCCGACATCGACCGCCTTCTCACGCTGCCGCCGGGTGCCTTCCGGCCGCCGCCGAAGGTCACCTCCACGCTCGTGCGGCTGCGCTTTCACCCGCCCGCCGCCGATGTCGGCGACTCCGCCGCGTTCGAACGGGTCGTCCGTGGGCTCTTCCAGCAGCGCCGAAAGACGCTCCTCAACGCCCTGCGTCCCGTCGCGGCCGGGTTTGGGTGTTCGGCCGAAGAGGCGTTGGACCGCGCGCGCCTCGACCCAACTCGGCGGCCAGAGACGCTGACGGTGGAGGACATGGCCCGGCTGACGCGGGCTGTGCTATAGTTTTGCCCGGAAGTCGTTGTAGGGGCCGATCTTAAGGTCTGCCCAACTGCCCTCCTGGAGATAGGCTAGGCGCTCCCAGCCGCCTGAGCGCCGCCACCGCCGCCCGCCCGGGCCACGGTCGCGGGGAAAACGTGGATTGTGTCGTCTGAGGCTGGGATCCGCATGGATCAGTCCGCTCCGTCTGTCGTGTCTCCGGGCACGCTCGAGATCGTCCCGCTGGGCGGGCTCGGCGAGTTCGGCATGAACATGATGGCGATGTCGTGGGAGGACACGACGATCCTCATCGACGCCGGCGTCATGTTCCCCGACCCGGATCAGCTCGGGGTGGACCTGATCATCCCGGACGCGAGCTACATCGAAGCGCGGCGCCCGCAGGTCAAGGCGCTCGTGCTCACGCACGGACACGAGGATCACATCGGCGCGGTGCCGCACGTCATGCCGCTCTTCGACGGGCCGGTCTACGGCACCGCGATGACGCTGGCGCTTGTCGAGCCGAAGCTCGAAGAGCATGCCCTCGATCCGGGCGACCGCCTGAAGGCGATCGAGCCGCGCGACGTGGTGACGGTCGGGCCGTTCACGATCGAGTTCATCCGCGTCACCCACAGCATGCCGGACTGCGTCGCCCTCGCGATCACGACGCCCGCCGGGCTCGTGGTGCACACCGGCGACTTCAAGATCGACCAGACGCCGATCGACGGCGAGCACTTCGACCTGCACCGGTTCGCCGAGCTCGGCCGCCGCGGCGTGCTCGCGCTCTTCGCCGACAGCACGAACGTCGATCGCCGGGGCTTCACCGGGCCGGAAATCGAGGTCATCGACGCGTTCGAGGAGCTGTTCACCAGCACCAGCGGGAAGCTCGTGGTGGCGACCTTCTCCTCGAGCATCTACCGGATGCAGATCCTCGTGGACCTCGCCGTCCAGTTCGAGCGGCGGGTGGCCTTCGTCGGCCGCAGCATGGTGAAGAACGTCGAGATCGCCCAGCGCCTCGGCTTCCTGCGCGTCCCTTCGGGCGTGCAGATCCGGGACTCGGACGTGCCCGGCTTCGCCTCGCAGGACGTGCTGTGCATCACCACCGGCTCCCAGGGCGAGCCGCAGGCGGCGCTCTCGCGAATCGCCATCGACGACCACCGCTTCGTGCGGCTCGGACCCGACGATACCGTCGTCTTTTCGGCGCGCGCCATTCCGGGCAACGAGAAAGCGATCGCGCGCACGATGAGCCACGTGGCGCGGCGGGGCGCGGACGTGGTCACCGATGCGATCAAGCACGTGCATGTCTCCGGCCACGGAAGCGCCGAGGAGCTGAAGCTGGTGCTCTCGCTCATTCGCCCTCGGTACTTCGTGCCGATTCACGGCGAGTTCCGCCAGTTGTCGCAGCACGCGCGGATGGCGCGGCGCGTCATGGCGGGCGTCGAGCCGACGCTCCAGGTGCTGCTGGCCGAGAACGGCGACGTCATTCAGTTCGATCGGCTCGGCGCCCGGATCGCCGAGAAGGCGCCGGCCGGCCGCGTCCTGATCGACGTGACGCGGATCGGCGAGGTCGGCGACGAGGTGCTGCGCGACCGGCGCCACCTGGCCGCCGACGGCGTGATCATCGCCGTCGTGGCGATCAACAGGCAGACGGGCGCGCTGGTCGGCGAGCCCGAAATGGTGTCACGCGGCTTCGTCGTCGCCGAGAGCGACGCCGCACCGATGTTCGGCGACGCCGCGACGATCGTGGCCGAGTGCATCGCGGCCTCCAACGTGGAAGAGCGGACGGACCAGGGACTGATGACCGAGAAGCTCCGCGGCGAGCTGCGGAAGTTCTTCAAGAGGCGTTCGGGCCGGCGGCCGCTCGTGCTGCCGATTCTGATGGAGATCTGATGGCTGAGTCGACGTTGTCGCGCCGCATCAGCGAATTCGCCGGCGTGGCGCTCTTCGCCCTCGCGCTGATCTGGCTGATTGCGCTCGTCACCTACGAACCCACGGATCCGGTCTGGTTCTTCACGACCGACGCGGCGCACCCCCCGGCGAATTTCGTCGGTCGGGTCGGCGCGTTCCTCGCCGAGCTGGCGTTCCAGCTCTTCGGCTACGCGTCGTACCTCCTCCCCCTGGTGATCGCCGTGGCCGGCTGGCACTACTTCTGGTGCCATCCGCCGCACGCCGCCTACACCAAGCTCGCCGGCGTCGCGCTGTTCTTCGGCTGCGCGAGCGCGTTCCTCAGCCTGGTGTTCGGGAGCGCGGAGGTGGCAGGCAAGACGTTCCACGCCGGCGGAACGCTCGGCACGTGGACCGGCGCGGCGCTGTCCGAGTACCTGAACCGCACCGGATCGATCATCGTGCTGATGACGCTGATGGCGCTCTCGACGATCCTCTCCACGCACTTCTCCTTCGGCGAGCTGTTCGCCAGGGCGAGCGAGCGGTCGCACGACCTGTCGGCCCGGACCGCCGGGGCGGTGCGGCTGTGGCTCGAGAGGCGTCGCAAGGAGCGCGAGCGGCGCAGCAAGCCGGGAACCGGCAGTCGGGAGCCGGGAGCCGTGGTCGTCGGGACCTCGGGCACCGCCGGGCCGCCGCCGGCGGCGGCGCGAGCCCCAGCCATCGCTCCTCCGATCACGCGCCGGACGGAATCCGGCCCCTCGCGGATCCCGGACCCGGGACCTCGAATCCCGGATCCGCAGCCGGCCAAGCCGGCAGCACGCAAACAGGGCGCCTACACGCTGCCGCCGGTGTCGCTCCTCGACGCGCCGAAGATGGAGCGGAAGATCGACGAGCGCGAGCTGATGGAGGCGGCCCGGCAGCTCGAGGAGAAGTGCCGCGAGTTCGCCGTGGAAGGCCAGGTCGCGCAGATCCATCCCGGTCCCGTCGTCACGACCTTCGAGTTCAAGCCCGAGGCGGGCGTGAAGTACAGCAAGATCACGAGCCTCGCCGACGACCTGTGTCTCGCCATGCAGGCCGAGTCGGTGCTGATCGACCGCATTGCCGGCAAGTCCACCGTCGGCATCCAGATTCCGAATCCGAACCGCGAGACGATTTCGCTGCGCGAACTGCTCGAGTCGGATGCCTATCAGCGATCGCTCTCGAAGCTGTCACTGGCGCTCGGCAAGACGATCCACGGGGAGCCGTACGTCACCGACCTCGCGACGATGCCGCACCTGCTCATCGCCGGCTCGACCGGCACGGGCAAGTCGGTCGGCCTGAACGCCATGCTGACCAGCATCCTCTACCGGGCCACCCCCGACGACGTGCGGCTGATCCTGATCGACCCCAAGCGCCTCGAGCTCGGCATGTACGAGGACATTCCTCACCTGCTCACCCCGGTCGTGGTCGATCCCAAGAAGGCGTCCAACGCGCTGCGGTGGGCCGTGCAGGAGATGGAGGAGCGGTACAAGACGCTCGCGGCCGAGGGGGTGCGCAACATCGACCAGTACAACCGCAACATCCGGCTGGCGCTCGCCGAGGGGACCTCGCGCGAGCCCGACGCCCCCAAGCCGCTGCCGTTCGTCGTGGTGGTGATCGACGAGCTGGCCGACCTGATGATGGTGGCGAGCAACGAGGTCGAGGAATCGATCGCCCGGCTCGCGCAAATGGCGCGGGCGGTCGGCATCCACCTGATCCTCGCGACGCAGCGGCCGTCGGTGGATGTCATTACCGGCCTGATCAAGGCGAACCTGCCGTCGCGCATCTCCTTCCGCGTGTCGTCGAAGACCGATTCTCGGACCATTCTCGACGGCAACGGCGCCGAGCAGCTGCTCGGCCGCGGCGACATGCTCTTCCTGCCGCCGGCCTCGTCTCGCTGCATCCGGCTGCACGGACCGTACATCTCGGAGCAGGAGAGCGCACGGCTCGCCAGCTTCCTCCGCAAGCAGGGAAAGCCGGTCTACGACGACTCGATCACCGCCGAGGACGACAAGGTCGGCCCCGACGGGCTCGAGTTCGAGAAGGACGAGCTCTACGACGAGGCGTCGCGGATTGTCGTCGGCACGGGCCAGGCGTCGATTTCATACCTGCAGCGGAAGCTCCGGATCGGGTTCAGCCGCGCCGCGCGCCTGGTGGACATGATGGAGGCCGACGGCCTCGTCTCGCCGGGCGCCGGCGGCAAGCCGCGCGAGGTGCTCGTCGATCGCAACTACTTCGAGGAGGTGGATGCGCAGCTTCGCTAGAGCGCTCGCGGCCGGGCTGGCCCTCGCGGCGTGCGGCCTGCCGGCGGCGTCCATGGGCGCCCCGGGCGCGGCGCAGGATGTCCAGGCGCTCTACGCCGAGGCGCTGGCGCGCGAGCGCGGGCTGCGCCGGGAGATGGATCTGGCTCCGCAGATGCGCGCGCAACCTCCCGGCGAGGCCTCGACGGCCCTGCTCGCCCGCGTCCGCGAGACCATCGTGCGGTACGAGGGCCTGATGCGCCGGTTTCCGCGCAGCGGGTACAGCGACAACGCGCTCTGGCAGGCCGCGGTTCTCTCCGCCGACGCCTTCTGGCAATTCGGCGACACGCGCGATCGGACGGAGGCGCTGCGTCTGTTCGAGCTGCTCGGAGCGCAGTACCCCACGAGCTCACTGGTGGCGCAGATTGACGGCCACGTCACCCGCTTGAACGGCGCGGACGGCCGGGCGCCAGGATCGACGCTCACGGCCATCCGCCGCGAAGCGCTGTCAGACGCCCTCCGCATCACGCTCGAACTCGAGCGCGAAGCGACGTTCCACGAAGAGCGGCTCGACCTTCCGCCGCGCGTCTTCATCGACCTTCGCAATACCCAGGCCGTGGAGGCGCTCAAGGACGCCACCATCCCCTTCCCGGACGACCTCGTGCGGCAGGCGCGGGTCGGGCGCCAGGCGGACAGAGGGACGCGGGTCGTCTTCGATCTGGACGGGGCGGGCCGCTACAGCGTCTACTCCCTGTACAACCCCTACCGGATCGTCATCGACTTCGAACGCGGCGCGGTCAAGGACACGAAGACGGCTGCGCCTGCCAAGGAGACGAGGCACGCAAAGCCCGCCGCGCCGGCAGGCGCTCCGGGCGCCAGCCCGATCGCCGCCGAGGCGGCTCCTCCCCTCTCGCCGGCCGCCGCAAACAGCCGCGGCGGCTTCTCGCTCTCGCGGCAGCTCGGTCTCGGCATCTCGCGCGTGGTCATCGATCCGGGGCACGGCGGCCACGATCCGGGCGCGCGCGTGCGCGGGCTGAACGAGGCCGAGCTCGTCCTCGACGTCGCGCTGCGCCTCGAGAAGCTGATCCTCAAGGAGCCCGGCGTCGAGGTGGTGCTGACGCGGCGCGCGAACAGCTACGTCCCGCTGGAGGAACGGACCGCCATCGCCAATCGCGCCGGCGCCGACCTCTTCCTGTCGATCCATGTCAACGCGAGCGCGAACGCCGGCATACGCGGATTCGAGACCTACTTCCTGAACTTCGCGCCCACCCCTGAAGCCGAGGCGGTTGCCGCGCGAGAGAACGCGGGATCCGCCCGCACGATGGGCAGCCTGCCCGAGATCGTCAAGGCGATCACGCTGAACAACAAGCTCGACGAGTCGCGCGACTTCGCCGGCATGCTCCAACTGACAATGGACGAGCGGCTGCGGAAGATCGACCGCAACGCGCGCAATCTGGGGGTCAAGCAGGCGCCGTTCATGGTGCTCATCGGCGCCACGATGCCGAGCGCGCTCGCGGAGATCTCATTCCTGACCAATCCGGAGGATGCCGGTCTGCTGCGCGGCCAGGCCTATCGCCAGCACATCGCCGAGGCGCTCGTCGCGGGAATCGTCAAGTACCAGCGCTCGCTCAAGAAGCCCCAGAACGTGGCGGCGAGATAGCCCCACGGCGGGGAATCCGCGTCTGGACGTTCCAGCTCAGATTCGCAGAGTGACGTGACTGCTCTCGGTCGACGGCGGCCTCGAGGTGTCCCGCCGGCGGCGGATACCGATGAAGATCGCCCCGGCGACGAGGCCGCCGATGGCGGCCACCAGCAGCATGACGCCGGCGGTCGCGAACATCGTCAGGATGTAGTCGATGCTGATGTCGTGCGCCGCTGGGGGCTGCTTCACGACCTCGACGACGATGGGCGGCGCCGGTTGCAGGACAGAGAACACGACTGCTTTTCTACAGTCTAGCCCACGCGTCAACGGCGAGCGCCAGCTCGGCGAGCGTCCGCACGCCGACACCGGTCGCTCCCTTCGGCTGATACGGCTTCGCCTCCTCGGCCCAAGCGGTTCCGGCGATGTCCAGGTGCGCCCACGGCAGATCGCCCGTGAACTCCTTGATGAAGAGCGCCGCCGTAATCGCCCCACCGGCCCGGCCGCCGGTATTGGTGAAATCGGCAATCTCGCTCTTGAACAGCTCCTTGTACTCGTCGAACACCGGCATCGGCCACAGCCGGTCGCCAGCCCGCTCCCCGACGCGGCGCACCTGCTCGACCCACGCCTCGGGCGTACCGAAGAGTCCCGTCGTCGTCTTGCCCAGCGCCACCACGCACGCGCCGGTGAGCGTCGCGACATCGACCAGGTGCGTCGCCCCGAGCTGCCGCGCGTACCAGCAGGCGTCGCCGAGCGCGAGCCGGCCCTCCGCGTCCGTGTTCAGGACCTCGACGGTCTTCCCTTCCGCGCTGACGAGTACGTCGCCGGGCTTGAGCGCTCGCCCGCCCGGCATGTTCTCGGTCATCGGAATGACGCCGACGCATCGGACAGGCGCCTTCAGGCGGGCGATCGCCACCATCGCCGCCAGCACGGCCGCCCCCCCCGACATGTCGCCTTTCATCTTGTCCATGTTCTCGGCCGGCTTGATGGAGATCCCGCCGGAGTCGAACGTGATGCCCTTGCCCACGAACCCCAGCACCGGCGACTGTGCCGCCGATGTCGGCTCCCACCGCAGCACGACCAGCCGCGGCGGCTCCTGGCTCCCGCGCGCGACTCCGAGCAGCAGTCCCATGTTCAGTTCGGCGATCCGCGTTTGGTCGAGCACGTCGACCGACAGCCCGGCGGAGCGCGCGATCGCCGCCGCGCGGTCGGCGAACAGCGGTGGCGTCAACGTGTTGCCGGGCTCGTTGGCCAGCTCGCGGGCGATGTTCGTGCACTCGCCGAGCACCCGGCCGCGATCCACCGCGGCTCGAAGCGCGCTCGGATCCCCGTCGATGCGGAGCTGCACGTCTTCCACCCACGCCGGCGGCGGCTCCGTGGTCTTGTACGACGCGCCGTCGAAGTTGCCGACAACGGCCCCTTCGGCGAGCGTCTGTGCGGCATCCCCTGGGGCGATTGGAATGCCGGCGGCGTGGACGATCGCCATTCGCCGCAGCCGGCGCTGCCGCGCCGCCAGCGCCCCGGTCGCCGCGGCCCGCCGCAGGAGGTCCGGGGCAAAGTCGCTGCGGCGGCCGATCCCCACGAGCGCCACGCGGCCGGCCGTCCAGCCGCGAACCGGCGGGATGTACACCTCGCAGGGCTCGCCCTTGAACTCGCCCCGGGCGCGCGCGCCGGCGATCTCTCCGCCGGAGGCGGCGTCGAGATCGCGTTCCTCCGGCAGGATGTCGTCCTTGAACACCGGAACAACCAGGATGTCGGTCTCGATATCGCGGGACGATCGGCTGGTGACACCGACCGACGGCGTCCGGTGAACAGTCTGAATCGACACGAATCTGCGCTCTCTCGCCGCCTCGCTTGTCGGGCCGTACGGACCAGCTTAGAATCGTACCCGTCGCCCGGGGCTCTCTAGTATGCCGTATTCATGCCGTGCCCGCTGTACCGTGGCTGCCGCCCTGGCCGCCGTGTTGTCGTCGGGCGCCGGCGCGCAAGCGCCGCCGGCGGAGACGAAGAAGCCGACGATCGCGCTGCGCGCCACGCCGCCGGTCGGATTCGTCCCTCTGCGGGTACGAGCCGCTGCCGAGCTGCGTGAAGGGAACGACGATTACGCCGACTTCTACTGCGCCACGATCGAATGGGAGTGGGGCGACGGCACGTATTCCGAGAATACGAGCGACTGCAATCCGTATGAAGCAGGCAAGAGCACCATCCAGCGCCGCTTCTCGGCGGAACACATCTTCCGTCAGGGCGGGGTGTATCGGATTGTCTTCCGGCTGAAGCAGAAGACGAGATCGGTCGGCAGCGCCATTACCAACGTTCAGGTCAGGTCTGGAGCGGGCGAAGGCTTTGGCAGGTAGTGAGGCCGCGGTCGACGTCGATGCGGTCATGGCGGAGATCCATCGCCGCGTGCGCGAGCGGCTCCGCTCCCAGCTCGTCGAGGGCGGCGGGCCGCAGCCCTTCGACGATCCGGCGCTCTTCGCCGACGTCGAAGCCGTGCTGCGCGCCGCCGCCAGCACTCCCGACACCGCCCGCCTGATCCTGCCCGAGCTGCTCGGCGACGCCGACACCTGGCGCCTGACGACGAGCATGCGCTACCGGTCGCACCGGGGCGGCGCCGCCGGCTCGCTGCGCATCTTCATCAAGCGCCGGCTCGTCATGCCGCTCCTCCGCTGGATCTTCGAGTACAGCCGCGACAACTTCGAGCGCCAGCGCCGGGTGAACCACGTGCTGTTCGCCTGCGTGCAGGAGCTCGCGGTGGAGACCGCCCTGCTCCGCCGGGAGATCGAGCGGCTCTCGCGCATTCCGAAGGAATGAAGCTCGCGTTCGTCGTCCAGCGCTACGGCGCCTCCGTCGCCGGCGGCTCGGAGGCGCACTGCCGCGGGCTGGCCGAGCGACTGTCGCCGCGCCACGAGATCACGGTGCTCACCACCTGCGCGAGCGACTACGTCACCTGGGCGAACGAGTTTCCGCCGGGGCGTTCGGTCGAGAACGGCGTCGCTGTGCTCCGCTTTCCCGTGACGCGCCAGCGGCGCATGAGCGTCTTCGCCGACTTGAGCGACGAGGTGTTCGAGGGAGGATCACCGCGGGAGCGTCAGGAGGAGTGGTTCCGCGAGAACGGGCCCGACACGCCGGCCCTTCTCGAGCACCTGCGTGCCAACGGACGCGAGTTCGATCTGGTCGTCTTCTGGACGTACCGGTACTTCCAGTCCTACTTCGGGCTGCCGCTCGTCGCCGACCGCGCCGTCCTGGTACCAACGGCGGAAGAAGACGCGGCCATCAATCTCGACGTGCTGCCGGACTTCTTCGACAAGCCGGCGGGGTTCGTCTTCCTGACGCCGGAGGAAGAACGGCTCGTCTCGGACCGCACCTACCGGGCCCCGCGTCTGTCGATCGTCGCCGGCATCGGTGTCGCCCCGGTGCCGGACGATCCGATACCGCGGTCGCCGCTCGAGACGCTCGGCATTCCGGACCGCTATCTCCTCTATCTCGGCCGCGTCGATCGCAACAAGGGGTGCGACGCGCTGCTCGACAACTTCCAGCACTACGCCGCCACCCGTCCGGAGGTGACGCTCGTGCTCGCCGGGCCGGCGAAGATGCGGATCCCCGACCATCCGCAGATCCGGGCGCTCGGCTACGTCGCCGACGCGGTGCGCGAGGCGCTGCTCGCCCACGCGCGGGCCCTCGTCGTGCCGTCGTGGTACGAGAGCCTCAGCATCGTGCTGCTGGAGGCCTGGAACCACGCGGTGCCGGCGCTCGTGAACGGCCGGTGCAAGGTGCTGGCGGGGCAGGTGACCCGCGCCAACGGCGGCCTCTACTACATGTTCCCCGCCGAGTTCGATGAAGCCGCCGAGTACCTGCTGAACCACGCCGCCGGGCGCGACGCGCTCGGCCGCCAGGGACTGGCGTACGTCGAACGGGAATATCGGTGGCCGATCGTGCTGGCGCGCGTCGAAGGGCTGCTCGAGGACGTCTTCAGAACACGACCAGCTCGGCAGGCTCGAGGCGTCCGGCCCTGAGCCGGTAGCCCCGCACCTCCATCGCCTCCCCGACATCGACCGGTCCGGCGATGACGTAGAGGAACTCCTCGAAGGCCTGCTCGACGTCGGTCGGCGAGGGCTCCGGCCCGCCATGTAAATGCGAATGGTAGACGCCCATCACCGCGGCCACCGGCTGGTCGGCCCCACGCCCTGCGCGGCAGCGCCTGATCGCGGCCAGATGCTCGACAGGTGAGACGTCGAACCGGCGCAGCGGGTCGGCCGCGACGTTGGTGGTGGCCACCGCTTCGACCACTTCGCTGCCTGTGCCGATGAGGAGCCCGCAACACTCGCGGGGGCTGTCGCGCAGGGCGTGCGCCCGGATCGCGTCGAGCACGGCGCGGCGAATCCTCATCGATAATTGACTATGCCCGATTTCGCCTTCGGCGGCGAGGTCGCCTGGCGCCCGACCTCGGCGTATCGCGATCGCAGCCGGCTGGCCGCCTTCATCGCGCGGCATCGCCTCGCCGATCTCGACGACCTGCAGCGCCGATCGGTTGAGGACCCGCGCTGGTTCTGGCGGGCGGTGCTCGACGACCTCGGCATCGAGTTCTACGAACCCTACGGCGAGGTGCTCGACGTCTCGCGCGGCATCGCCTGGCCGCGCTGGTGCGTCGGCGGCCGGCTCAACATCGTCCATAACTGTCTCGACAAGTGGATCGGCACGCCGGTTGCGCAGAAAGCGGCGGTGCGGTGGGAGGGCGAAGAGGGCTCGACGCGGGTCCTGACCTACGGCGAGCTCCACCGGGAGGTCAACCGCTGCGCCAACGCGTTTGGCGAGCTCGGGATCGGACGAGGCGACCGCGTGGCGCTCTTCATGCCCATGTGCCCGGAGCTGGTCGTGGCGTTCTTCGCGTCGATCAAGATCGGCGCGGTCATCCTTCCGCTGTTCTCCGGCTACGGCGCCGACGCCCTCGCCTCGCGCGTGCGCGACGCGGAGGCGGCGCTGCTCGTCGCGGCCGACGGCGTACGCCGCCGCGGCCAGGTGGTGCCGATGAAGGCGGTGGCCGACGAGGCCGCGGCGGCAGCGCCGTCGATCCGGAGGATGGTGGTCGTCCCGCGCCTCGGCATCGACGTGCCGCTCGCGCACGGACGCGACGAGCGATGGCCCGACCTCGTCGGCCGTCAATCCGACGAGCACGAGACCGTCCGGACCGGCGCGGACGATCCGCTCATGGTCATCTACACCTCGGGAACGACCGGCCGTCCCAAGGGCGCCGTCCACACGCACTGCGGATTTCCGGTCAAGGCGGCGCAGGACCTCGCCCACTGCCTCGACGTGCACGACACCGACACGATGTTCTGGGTGACCGACATGGGCTGGATGATGGGCCCGTGGGAACTCTTCGGCATGACGCTCCTGGCCGGGACGATGGTGATCTACGACGGCGCGCTCGATTACCCCGGACCGGACCGCCTCTGGTCGCTCGTGGCGCGCCACGGCGTGAGCGTCCTTGGCGTCTCGCCGACGCTCGTCCGCGCCCTGATGCGGCACGGCGACGCGCCCGTCCGCGCCCACGATCTGTCGTCGCTGCGGATCCTCGGCTCGACCGGCGAGCCGTGGAATCCTGAATCGTGGCGCTGGCTGTTCGAGACGGTCGGCGGCCGGCGCGTGCCGATCATCAACTACTCCGGCGGAACCGAAGTCTCTGGAGGTCTGGTGTCGGGCAACGTGCTCACGCCCATCAAGCCGTGTTCCTTTGCCGGACCGCCCCCGGGCATTGCGGCCGACGTGGTCGACGAGCAGGGGCACCCGGTCCGCAATCAGGTCGGCGAGCTGGTCGTGCGAGCGCCCTGGATCGGAATGACGCGCGGCTTCTGGCGCGACCCGGAGCGCTACGAGCACACCTACTGGTCACGCTTTCCCGGCGTCTGGGTGCACGGCGACTGGGCTGCCATCGACGAGGACGGGCTCTGGTACATCCTCGGCCGGTCCGACGACACCATCAAGATTGCCGGCAAGCGGCTCGGCCCGGCGGAAGTCGAGTCGGTCCTCGTCGAGCATCCCGCGGTGATCGAGGCGGCGGCGATCGGCGTGCCGGACGCGACCAAGGGCCAGGCGCTCGTCTGCTTCTGCGTCCTGCGACCGGGACAGACGCCGCGTCCCGGACTGGCGGAGGACCTCACCTCGCTCGTGGGAACGCGCCTCGGCAAGCCGCTGCGGCCAGACGCCATCGAGTTCGTCCGGGAGCTGCCGAAGACGCGCAACCAGAAGGTGATGCGGCGTGTCATCCGGTCGGCGTATCTCCACGAGGATCCCGGCGACCTGTCGTCGCTGGAGAATCCCCAGACGGTCCAGGAGATTCAGGCCGTGCGGCGCTAGCATGCGTTTTCTACCAACTCGCCTTACTATTGCCGGGTCGCTGGTCAACGGCTTCTTCTCCGAAAGGTGACTTCGATGCGCGCGATCGTCCACTCAGCCGCCCTGGGCCTGGTGCTCGTCCTCTCCGCGGCGTGTGGCGGCGGTGCCCGGCCCGAGCGCGAACAACAGACGCCCGCCGCCGGCGACGCCGTCAGCGGCGGTCAAGACGCGTCAGGGGACAAGAACGACTACCCGGTGTTCCCGAATGCGGACAGCGGGGCCGATCCGGCGGTGC
Source organism: Acidobacteria bacterium RIFCSPLOWO2_12_FULL_68_19 (assembly GCA_001767525.1). Classification (GTDB taxonomy): domain Bacteria; phylum Acidobacteriota; class Vicinamibacteria; order Vicinamibacterales; family UBA2999; genus MELF01. Next base: position 61,442 of record MELF01000026.1, read on the forward strand.
CGGCCGAGCAGGGGGGACGCGGCTTCACCGGCCAGGGATGGGAGACCAACCGCGACTACGACCTGGTTGGCGATCCCCGGGCGGTCAAAGGAGGCACGTTCCGCGAGTTCATCCTCGACTTCCCCGGCACCCTCCGGGTGCTCGGCGGGCCCGAATCGAATACGGCGCTCAACTTCATGATCCGGCCGATGGTCTACGAGACGCTCCTGACGCTCCATCCGACGACGCTGCAGTGGATGCCGATGCTGGCCACCCACTGGCAGATCTCCGACGATCGGCTGACCTATCGCTTCCGGATCGATCCGAACGCGCGCTGGTCGGACGGGCAGCCCGTCATCGCCGACGACGTCGTGGCGAGCTGGATGCTGGTGATGGACAAGGGCCTCCAGGATCCGTCGAGCGCGCTCGTCTTCGGCAAGTTCGAGAAGCCGGTCGCGGAGAGCACGTACATCGTCCGGGTGAAGAGCACCCAGCTCAACTGGCGCAACTTCCTCTATTTTGCCGGCAGCCTCTACATCGTTCCCGCGCATGTCCTGAAGCAGGTCGACGGCGCCCGGTATCTGAAGGAGTACAACTTCAAGCTGCTTCCCGGCACCGGCCCCTACGTCGTCAACGAGGCGGATATCGCCAAGGGCCAGAGCGTCACCATTCGCCGGCGCAACGACTACTGGGCGGCCGGCCACCGGCGCAACGTCGGGCTGAACAATTTCGACGAGATTCGCGAGGTCGTGGTGCGCGACCAGAATCTCGCGTTCGAGATGTTCAAGAGAGGAGATCTCGACCATTATTTCGTGAACGTGTCGCGCCAGTGGATCGAGGAAATGAACTTCGACCGCGTGCAGCGCGGGCTCGTCCAGAAGCGGAAGGTCTACAACGACGCGCCGAGCGGCACCCAGGGGCTCGCCTTCAACACGCGCCGGCAGCCCTGGGACGACATCCGCGTCCGTCAGGCGCTGGCCCATCTGCTGAATCGCGATGTGCTCATTCAGAAGCTCTTTTTCGACGAGTACGTGCCGCAGAACTCGTACCACGGGGGCGTGTACGAGGACCCGAGCAACCCGAAGATGCCGTACGACCCCAAACGGGCGCTCGAACTGCTGGCGCAGGCCGGCTGGACGGATCGCGACGCCCAGGGCCGCCTGATGAAGAACGGCCGTCCGTTGACGGTGGAGGTGCTCTACGCGACCAAGACGTCCGAACCCTTCTTGACGATCTATCAGGAGGAGCTGCGGCGCGTCGGCATCGGCATGAACCTGCGGCTCGTGACCGGCGAAACTCTCTTCCAGCTCGTCATGCAGCGCCGTTTCGACGTCGCCTCGATGGGATGGGGCGGCCTCGTCTTTCCCAATCCCGAGACGATGTGGCATTCATCGCTCGCCGGCGTGAACGACAACAACAACATCACCGGCTTCAAGGACGCCCGGGTCGACGAGCTGCTGGCCGCCTACGACCGCGAGTTCGATCAGGCGAAGCGCGTGGCGATCATCCGCGAGATCGACGGCATCCTCGCCAACGCGCATCACTACGTTCTCGAGTGGGATGCGCCGTTCCACCGCATCGCCTTCTGGAACAAGTTCGGGCACCCCGCGGGGTATCTGACCCGCTTCGGCGACTACCACGACATTCCGTCGCTCTGGTGGATCGATCCGCAGAAGCAGCAGCAGCTCACAGCGGCCATGCGGGACGAGTCGATCAGACTCGCCGTCGGCGAGACGGAAGTGCACTACTGGCAGGAGTACGCCCGGCGCGAGGGGCAGGCCGTGCCGCAGGCGCCAACCTCGACGCGGTAGGCTCCCGCGCGCGTCCGCCCTCGATGGCCACCTACTTCCTGCGGCGATTGCTGCTGGTCGTCCCGACGTTCCTCGGGATCACGCTGGCCGTCTTCGTCATCACGCATTTCGTGCCCGGCGGGCCGGTGGAGCGCCGGATCATGCAGCTGCAGATGGCCGCCACGACGCAGGGGGGCGCCGTCGGCGCGGGACGACTGTCGACCACGCTGCCGGAGGAGGCGATCGAGGAGATCCGGCGCTACTACGGCTTCGACAAGCCGGTGCACATTCGCTACCTCCAGTGGCTCTGGAACGTCCTGCACCTCGACCTGGGGACGTCCTACATCTATCAGGACCCGGTGTGGGACGTGATCAAGTCCCGCTTCCCGGTCTCGGTGTTCCTCGGCCTGACCGGGTTCCTGCTGAGCTATCTGGTGTGCGTCCCGCTTGGAGTGCTCAAAGCCATCCGGCACGGCAGCCGGTTCGATTTCCTGAGCAGCACGATCGTGTTCCTCGGCTACTCGGTGCCGGGGTGGGCGCTCGGCACGGCGCTGCTCGTGCTCTTCGGGGGCGGCAGCTTCTGGAACGTCTTTCCCCTGGGCGGCTTCCGGCCCGACAACTGGGAGTACCTCAACGCCGGCGAGAAGGTCGTCGCCCAGGCCAGGCACATGTTCCTGCCCGTGCTCTGCTACATGGTCGGCTCGTTCGCGACGCTCACGATTCTCACCAAGAACTCTCTCCTCGAGAACCTCGGCCAGGACTACGTCCGCACCGCCTTCGCCAAGGGACTTGGCGAGCGCCGGGTGATCTTCGTGCATGCGCTCCGGAATTCGCTCATCCCGATTGCCACCGGTCTGGGCCACGTCTTCAGCCTGATTCTCGCAGGCTCGTTCCTCATCGAGCGCGTGTTCAATATCGATGGCATGGGGTATCTGGGGTACACGTCGATCCTGCAGCGCGACTACCCGGTGGCGCTTGGCATCCTGGTCATCGGCAGCCTGTTGATGCTCATCGGCAACATCCTGTCCGACGTGATCTACGCGCTGGTCGATCCACGCATCCGCTTCAAATGAGCGACGCCGCGCCCTCGTCATCGGCGCCGAACCTGCCGGGCGCGACCGCGGTCCGGGCCCTCGAATCCGGGCCGGGCGCGCCGGCGGCCGACGCCGCCGGTCCTGAATCGATTCTGCGCCGGCGCATCCGCAAGTTCCGCCGGATCAAGCGCGGCTACTGGTCGTTCCTGGTCGTCGTCACCGCCTACATCGTGTCGTTCTTCCTTCCGGTGCTCGCCAACGGCACCGCGCTCCTCGTCAAGTACCGCGGGCAGTACTACGTTCCGCTCGTCACGTTCCAGTCGGCAGGGACGTTCGGCGACGACGCCATCGGCGAGCCCGATTACCGCCGGCTGCAGGCGCGTTTGGAGGCGGAGAACCGGGGCGACTGGGTCCTGATGCCGCTCTACCCGTACGGCCCGAACGAGTCGCTGCTCGACCTGCCGGGCACACCGCCCCATCCGCCGTCCCGAGAGCATCCGTTCGGCACCGACGACCGCGGCCGGGACGTGCTGGTGCGGCTCGCCTACGGCTTCAACATCTCGCTGTCGTTCGCCGTCCTCGTCATACTGATTGCCGATGGAGTGGGCCTCGTCGTGGGAGCCGTCCTGGGCTACGTGTCCGGCAAGATCGACCTGCTCGGCCAGCGCCTCATCGAAGTCTGGTCGTCGCTTCCGTTCCTCTACACGATCATCATCGTGAGCTCGATTGTCGTGCCGGTCTACGTCCCCGGGCGGATGCAGATCCTGCAGCCGTCGTTCTGGCTGCTCGTCGGGATCCTGGCGCTGTTCGAGTGGATGGGGATGACGTACTACATCCGCGGCGAGTACTACCGGGAGAAAGCCAAGGACTACGTGGCGGCCGCCATCGTCACTGGTGTGTCCGCGCCCGCCATCATGTTCCGCCATATCCTGCCGAACGCCCTGACACCGGTGATTTCGTTCGCGCCGTTCACGATCGTCGCCAACATCGGATCGCTCGTCGCGCTCGACTTCCTCGGCTTCGGGCTCCCCGCGCCGACGCCCAGTTGGGGCGAGCTGATCGGACAGGGGATGGAGAACCTGACGAAGTCGTGGCTCGTCTTCTTCCCGCTCGGCGCGCTCTTCGTGACATTGCTCCTCGTCGTCTTCATCGGCGAAGCGGTGCGCGAGGCGTTCGATCCGAGGGAGTATTCGCGCCTGCGGTAGCCATGACAACGGAGACGACCACCCCTCGCGCCGAAGACCCCGCGGCACCGGAGGTCACGCCGCTCCTGCGCATCCGCGGGCTGCGGACCCACTTCTACACCGAGGCGGGCGTCGCCAGAGCGGTGGACGGAGTCGATCTCGATATCATGCCTGGCGAAGTGCTCGGACTCGTCGGCGAGTCGGGATCGGGCAAGAGCGTCACCGCGCTCAGCATCCTCCGCCTCGTTCCCGACCCGCCGGGGCGCATCGTCGGCGGCGAGATCTGGTTTGGCGGCCGCGACCTGCTGGCGCTCTCCTGGGAGGAGATTCGACGGGTGCGCGGGCGCGAGATCAGCATGATCTTCCAGGAGCCGATGACCTCGCTCAACCCGGTGTTCACGATCGGGAGCCAGGTGATGGAAGTCATCCTGGTCCACGAACCCGCCGTGAGCCGAGGCGAGGCGCGGCGGCGGGCGATTCAGATGCTCGGCGACGTCGGCATTCCGGATGCGCCGACGCGGATGACCCAGTACCCCCACGAGCTCTCCGGCGGCATGCGCCAGCGCGTCATGATCGCCATCGCGCTCGCGCTCAACCCGGCGCTGCTCATCGCGGACGAGCCGACCACCGCGCTCGACGTGACGATTCAGGCGCAGATTGTCGACCTCATGCTCGAGATGAAGGCGCGCCGCGAGACGGGCGCCATCCTGCTCATCACGCACAATCTGGCCGTCGTAGCCGAGACGTGCGACCGCGTCGCCGTGATGTACGGAGGCAAGCTCCAGGAGATCGCGCCGGTCCGCGAACTGTTCCGCCATCCGCTGCACCCCTACACGCGAGGCCTGCTCGCATCGCTGCCGCAGGTCAGCGGCGACAGGGCCAGCCGCCTGACGACGATTCCCGGAGCGGTGCCGGACATCCACTTGCTGCCGCCCGGCTGCACGTTCAGCACACGCTGTGCCGAGCGGTTCGACCCGTGCCGCGATCTCGAGCCGCCGCTCGTCGAGGCCGCGCCGTCGCACTGGGTCCGCTGCCACCTGCATGACAACTGCCATGGTGATATCGGGCGACGTCATCCTTGACGTGCAGGATCTGCGGGTCCGCTTCCCGGTCTTCGGCGGCGTCATCCCGCGGAAGAAGGCGGAGGTGCGCGCCGTCGACGGCGTGTCGCTGGCGCTCGTCCGCGGGGAGACGATCGGTCTGGTCGGCGAATCCGGCTGCGGCAAGACCACGGTGGGACGGGCGATTGTCAACATCCTGCGCGCGATGAACTATCAGGTCGAGGTGGAGGGCCGCGTCCTGTATCACCGTCCGGACGGCACGGTCGATCTCGCGGCGCTCGGCCGCCGCCGAATGCGCCGCCATCGATCCGACCTGCAGATGGTCTTCCAGGATCCGTACTCCTCGCTCAACCCGCGCATGACGGTCGGTGCGATCGTCGAGGAGCCGCTGAAGATTCACACGACGCAGTCCAAGCAGGAGCGCCGCGCTCGCGTGGAGTGGCTGCTCGATACGGTTCGCCTGTCGCCCGAGCACGCAACGCGCTACCCCCACGAGTTCTCCGGCGGACAGCGGCAGCGAATCGGCATCGCCCGGGCGCTGGCGACCAACCCGAAGATCGTGATTGCCGACGAGCCGGTCAGCGCGCTCGACGTCTCGATCCAGGCGCAGGTCATCAACCTGATGCAGGACCTGCAGGAGGAGTTCGGGCTCTCCTACCTGTTCATCTCGCACGACCTGTCGGTCGTCCGGCACATCGCGAACCGCATCTTCGTGATGTATCTGGGACGCATCGTGGAGGCCGGGCCCGCCGACGAGATCTACGCCCGTCCCGCGCACCCCTATTCGCGCATGCTGCTGTCGGCGGTGCCGCGGCCCGATCCCGATCTGCGCCGCGTCCGGGCCGCGCGACTGCGCGACGATGTGCCGACGCCTCTCAACAAGCCGTCCGGCTGCGCGTTCCGTACCCGCTGTCCGATCGCGCGCCCGGACTGCGCCGAGCGGACGCCGGCGCTCCAGGCGCGGAGCGGTCGCGCCGTCGCGTGTCCCTACGCGGACTGATCGGTTACCAGAGCGGCCCGGCCAGCGCGCACTCCTCGGCCACCGTCAGGAACCGATCGACGCCGTCCCTGCCGATGACGTACGGATGCGGCTGGCCCGCGCCGCGTGTCGGCATCAGGGCCAGCCTGGTCGTGGAGTTGTCGTACTGCGGATGGTTCGACAGCACGACGTCGGCTCCCGCCTGCCCGGCGACCCGGCGCATCTTCTGCGCGGACTTCCCGTAGTTGTCGTACCAGTAGGCGGCGGGCGTGTTCGGCTGAATGTAGCGCGGCGACCCGCTCCGCCAATTGAATCCGGTGCCGCCCCAGAGGATCGCCGTGTGGCGGCTGGCGCCGTCCCTGAGGGGAATCACCGTGGACATCGTCCCCGGCGTATGTCCGGGCGTGAGGTGGAGCGTGAGCGTCGTGTCGCCGATCGTCAGCCTGTACCCGTCGGTTGCGACGATGTCCTTCTTCGCCTTCGGGTAACGGCCGGGATCGCTCGCCAGGTAGTCCCAGTCGGCCGCGCTCATCACGACGCGCGCTCCGAAGCGCTCCTGCAGCAGCGCGGCGCCGCCCACATGGTCGCGATGCGCGTGGCTGACGACGACATACCGGATCTGTTTCGGATCGAAACCGAGCGTCGTCAGGCCGTTGACCACTTCCTCTTCGACCGAATACTCGTACAACGGGTCGATGACGACGATGCCGCTCGACGTGGTGACGGCCCAGGCGCTGTACTCGCTCATCCCGACGTAATAGAGGTTGTCGAACACCTTCACCGGCGGCGCGTACCACCGTTCGCGCGAGGGCGCCGCCGGCGGCTGGCCGCCGCCCGGCGCAGCCGTCTGCGGCGGCTGGGGTGTCGGAGGCGGCGAGCAGAGGTTGTTGAAGAGCGCCAGGTGATCCTGACCGGCGGCCTTCTTCGCGGCCGCCACGTGCGGGGCGGCTCCGCCCGAGGCCGGCGCCGGCTGCGCGAATACGCCGGCCGATGCGGTGAGGAGAACCAGTAGCGCCAGCACGCACGGCTTCATGGGACCCTCCTGCGGCGGGAGTATAGCCTACGCCCGGACCTCGTCGACGGTCACTCCCGTCCCCTTATGAGCTCCGCGCGCCAGTGCGCAGCCTGCTCGAATACCGCGTCGACGACTTCGGTCCGCTGCAGATCGCTGCGGAGGTCCGACAACCGCTCGATCAGCAGGTCGAGCGCGCGGCCGATCTCATCGCCGTTCGTGAGACAGATGTCGCGCCAGACGTCGGCCGGGCTCGACGCGAGCCGCGTCGTATCGACCAGTCCCTGCCCCGCCAGCCGCAGCCCCGCGCCCGCAACCGTGGTACCAACCACCTCCATCAGCGCCGTGGCCGCCAGTTGCGGCAGATGGCTGATAATCGCCAGCAACCGGTCGTGGTCGGCCGCCGACATGGTGGTGGGATGCGCGCCAAGGCCGCTGACGAACGCCGACAGGCGCACGATCGCATGGCGGACGGCGGGCCCCGGCTCACCGGCAGGGGGCGTGAAGATCCACGGGCGCCGGCTGAAGAGGCTCGCCGTCGCGAACTCGAAGCCGCCGCGGGCGCCCCCACCGAGCGGGTGGCCACCCACGAAGGTCACCGGCTCGGGCAGCGAGGCGGCCGCATCGACAATCGTCCGCTTGGTGCCGCCCACGTCGGTGACGACCGCCGAGGGCGAGGCAAGCGGCGCGATCTGCCGCAGGAGCGCGACGTTCTGCCGCACCTGCGCCGCCAGCACGATCAGGTCGGCGCCGCCGACTGCCGACAGGTCGTCGGCCGCCTCGTCGATCGCCCGGCGCGCGAGCCCCTCGCGCAGGACGGCCTGACGATCGATCGCCAGGACGAAGGTCGACGGCCACGCGCGGCGCGCCGCGAACGCGATCGACCCGCCGATCAGCCCGAGACCGACGATGGCGATGCGCGGGAAGACAGGTGGATCGGGTGGTGACATCTCTCAACTCCCAACTCTCAATTCCCAACTCCCAATCTGCGCGTCAGTCATGTGGAACAGCGGAAGCCTGGGAGTTGGACGTTGGAGATTGGGAGTTGCTACCTCGCCCATCCGCGCCGCGCCACGGCCTCGAGGCAGATGCTGCGGCCGATGGCCGGTGCGATGATCCGCAGCTCCGCCATCAGGCGGTCGAACTGCGCCGGGAACATCGACTGCGCTCCGTCGCTCAGCGCGTGATCGGGGTCGTTGTGAACCTCGATGATGAGGCCGTCGGCGCCGGCCGCGACGGCCGCGCGCGCCAACTGCGCGACCATGTCCCGGCGCCCGGCGCCGTGGCTCGGATCGGCGACGACCGGCAGATGGCTCAGCTTCTTGACGACCGGAATCGCCGAGATGTCGAACGTGTTCCGCGTGGCGGTCTCGAAGGTTCGGATGCCGCGCTCGCACAGGATGACGTCGGTGTTGCCGCCAGCCAGGATGTACTCGGCCGACAACAGCCACTCCTCGATCGTCGCCGAGATGCCGCGCTTGAGCAGCACGGGCTTCCGCGCGTGCCCCAGTTCGCGCAGCAGCGTGTAGTTCTGCATGTTGCGGGCGCCCACCTGGAAGATGTCGCAGTACTTGGCGACCAGCTCGATCTGGCTGACGTCCATCACCTCCGACACGAGCTTCAGGGTGTGGGTGTCGGCGGCGCGGCGCAGCATCTGCAACCCGTGTTCGCCGTGCCCCTGGAAGCTGTACGGGGAGCTGCGCGGCTTGAACGCGCCGCCGCGCAGGACCTTGGCGCCGGCGCGGCGCACCGCCGCCGCCGTGGCCTGGCACTGCTCGTCGCTCTCGGCCGAGCAGGGACCCGCCATCACGATCACTTCATCGCCGCCTATGCGGAGGTCGTCGATGGTGACGACGGTATCCTCGGGATGGTAGCTGCGGCTGGCGCGCTTGTACGGCTCGGAGATGCGCAGCACTTCGTGCACGCCGTCGAGAATCTCGATCATCTCCTTCTCGATCTTCCCGGTTCCGACGACGCCGAGCACGGTGCGCGTCGCCCCGGACGACCGGTGGACGTCCATCCCGAGCTCGATGAGCCGGGCGATCACGGCGTCGATCTGCGCCTCCGTGGCCCGTTCTTCCATCACAACAATCATGACTCGTCTCCCGTATCCAGCCGGCCTACTCGTCGGTTGCGCGCCGGAGCCCTTCCTCCGGCACGCTCGCGGCGCGCTCGGCGCGCCTCGCCTCGTCGATGATCCGCTCGAAGATACGCACCACCGCCTCCGCCGTCAGGGGCCCGGCCAGTTCCGTCGCCGACCTCTTGACGCTCGCCAGCACCTGGACCTCGCGCTCCGGCTGGTAGATCGGCAGCCCCGCTTCGTGCTTGAGGCGCCCGACCTCCACCGCGCACGCGACACGCACGTTGAGGAGCCGAACGAGCTGTTCGTCGATCACATCGATCCGGTTGCGCAGCTCCTCGATGCTCGTCAGGACTTCAGCCACCGCACATACTCCTCTACGCGCGCGTCGAGACCGCTGGACGCGCCCGCCTCGGCAATCACGCTCACCAGGGCGCTGCCAACGACAGCGGCATCCGCCCATGTGCCCACTTCCCGCACGTGCTCCGGTTTGGAGATGCCGAACCCGAGAGCAATGGGCAGCGGGCTGACGGCTCGGATCCGGCGGACCATCTCCTGCGCCCCATCGGCGATGGTCTCGCGGGCGCCCGTGACGCCAAGCCGGGAGATCGCATACAGAAAGCCGCTGCCGAGCGCGGCGGCCCTGCGCAGCCGGTCGTCCGTCGTCGTCGGACTGAGCAGGAGGATTGTATCAATCCCGCGCGACGCCAACAGCGTCCGGAACTCGCCGGCTTCCTCAATCGGCAGATCCAGCACGAGCACGCCGTCCACCCCGGCCCGGCGGCACCGGTCGGCGAACGCCTCCGACCCGAGTCGCAGGATCGGGTTCACGTAGCTGAAGAGGACTATCGGCGGAGGGAGCTCCGCGCGTAAGTCTCCTACCAGGTCGAGCACACCCGACAGCGTCGTACCGGAGGCGAGCGCCCGTTCGGTGGCGCGCTGGATCACCGGTCCGTCCGCCAGCGGGTCGGAGAACGGCACGCCGACCTCGATCACGTCGGCGCCGGCGCGGCCGAGCGCCCGCAGGATCCCGGCCGTCCGCTCGAGATCCGGGTCGCCCGCCGTGATGAAGGTCACGAGGCCGGTGGCGCCCGGCTGCTGTCGCAGGCGCGCAAACGTGTTCGCCAGGCGCCCCTGCGTCCGGACCTCGTTCATCGGAGCGCCTCCATGACCGTCTGCACGTCTTTGTCTCCTCGACCCGACAGATTGACCAGGACGTGCGCGCCGGCGGGGAGACTGCGCGCCAACTGCGGCAGGTAGGCAACCGCGTGCGCCGACTCGAGCGCCGGCAGGATCCCCTCGAGCCGCGCCAGCGTCTGAAATCCCTCGAGCGCCTCCGCGTCGGACACGTGCGCGTATTCTGTCCGGCCCAGATCGCGCAGCCAGGCGTGCTCCGGGCCGATCGCCGCGTAATCGAGACCGGCCGAGATCGAATGTGTCAGCTCGATATTGCCTGCCGCATCCTGCAGCACATAGGTCCGGGTCCCGTGCAGCACGCCGGTGGCGCCGCCGGCGAAGCGCGCCGCGTGCCGTCCCGGCGCGATGCGCTCGCCGCCCGCCTCGACGCCGACGAGCCGGACGCCCGGGTCGTCGATGAAGGCGTCGAACACGCCGATGGCGTTGCTCCCGCCGCCAACGCACGCCAGGACGACCTCCGGCAGACGGCCCGACTGTTCGACGATCTGGGCGCGCGCCTCGCGGCCGATGACCGCCTGGAACTCGCGCACCATCAACGGATACGGGTGCGGGCCGAGGGCCGACCCGAGCAGGTAGTAGGTCTCGGTGACGTTGGTGACCCAGTCGCGCATCGCCTCGTTGATGGCATCCTTGAGCGTGCAGCTGCCGGAATCGACCCGGCGCACCTCCGCGCCGAGCAGCTGCATCCGGACGACGTTGAGCGCCTGACGGCGCATGTCCTCCGCGCCCATGTAGACATGGCACTCGAGACCGAGCAGCGCGCACGCGGTGGCGGTCGCGACGCCGTGCTGCCCTGCGCCGGTTTCGGCGACGACGCGGCGTTTTCCCATCCGCCGGGCGAGGAGCGCCTGGCCGAGCGCGTTGTTGATCTTGTGCGCGCCGGTATGCGTCAGGTCCTCTCGTTTGAGGAACACTCGCCGGCCCGTGTGCGCCGACAGGCGCGTCGCCTCGTAGAGCGGCGTCGGACGGCCGGCGTAGTGCCGCAGCAGCCGATCCAGCTCGTCGCGAAACGCCGGGTCGGCGCGCGCGGCGAGGTAGCCGGCCTCGAGCTCCTCGATCGGGGCGACGAGCGTCTCGGGGACGAAGCGCCCGCCGTAGGCGCCGAAATACCCGCGGGCATCCGGGTCGCGGCGCCCGAACACCGGACGTTCAGCGATGACAGGGCGACTGTTGCTCAAAGGCACTCCGTGCGCGCGCCAGGAAGCGCGCGACCTTCTCCAGGTTCTTGATGCCGGGCCCGTCCTCCACGCCGGACGCCACGTCCACGCCGTACGGGCCCACTCGCGCGATCGCCTCCGCCACGTTGGCGTCGGTCAACCCGCCCGCCAGCACAATCCTCCGCCGCCGCGCGAGCGCGGCGGCCCGGTCCCAGTTCGCCCGCCGGCCGGTGCCGCCGCGCCGCACCGGGTCGGACGCGTCCACGAGGAACGTGGTGTCGGCCGGCCAGAGGGCGCAGGCCGCCTCCGCGTTCTCCACGGTGATCGCCCGCAGCACCGGCACGCCGAGCGCCGCCGCACAGGCCGGCGGCTCGTCACCGTGCAGTTGCACGGTCGTCATCCCCGTTTCGGCAATCACGGCTCGCATCCGATCGACCGGCTCGTTCACGAAGACCCCGACCGTCGTGGCGCCCGGCGGCAGCGCCGCCACGATCTCGGCCGCACGCACCGGATCGATCCGACGCGGGCTGCCGGGCCAGAACACGAACCCCAGCGCCGTTGCGCCGTGCTCGAGCGCATGGCACGCGTCCTCGAGCCGCGTGATCCCGCATATCTTCAGGAACATCGCACACCCCGACCCTCGCGGATCCCGGATCCCGGCTCCCCGATCCCGATCAGGTTCTCAATCGCACCAGCCGGGTCAGGATCCGTGATGAACCGCTCGCCGATCAGGAACGCGCGATACCCGACCGAGGCCAGGCGCTGCAGGTCGCTCTGCGACTGCAGTCCGCTCTCGCTCACCGCGACCACGTCACGGGGCATTCTCGCCGCCAGCCGGTACGAGGCGTCGACGTCGACCTCGAGCGTCCGCAGGTTCCGGTTGTTCACGCCGACGATCCGCGCGCCGGCGTCGATCGCCCGCGCCAGCTCGCCCTCGTCGTGCACCTCGACGAGCGCCGCCAAGCCCAGTTCGCGCGCCCGCGCCTGCAGTCGAACCATCCCCGGCTGCTCGAGCGCCGCGACGATGAGCAGCACCGCATCGGCGCCCCACGCCCGCGCTTCGAAGAGCTGGTACTCGTCCACGACGAAGTCCTTGCGGAGCACCGGCAGTCCGACGGCCCGCCGCACGGCCTCGAGATGGTCCAGTGCGCCGTCGAAGAAGGTTGGTTCGGTCAGAACGGAAATGGCCGCCGCGCCGCCGCGCTGATAGGCACGGGCCAGCGCAGCGGGATCGTACGACGCGATCAGCACCCCTCTCGAGGGCGAACGCCGCTTGCACTCGGCAATTACGTTCACGCGACCCGCGTGGCCCAGCTCTCGCTCGAACCTGGCGCCATCGGGCGCTGCGGCGGCGGCTCGCGCCTCCAGCACGGCCAGCGGCTCGCGTTCGCGTCGAAGGGCCGTGGTCCGTTCGGTCGCCGCGACGATCGTCCGCAGGAGATCTGGCGCGGCACTCATCCCGCGGCCTCCCCCCTGGGTGCCTGCGAGCTGCGCACCATGCGGTCGAGTGTCGCCCGCGCCGCTCCGGAATCGATCATCTCCGCGGCCACGCCGATCCCGTCCCGCACGCTGGCGGCACGTCCGGCGACGAACAAGGCCGCGCCGGCGTTGAGCAGCACGACGTCACGGGCCGGACCCTTCTCGCCGTCGAGCACCGCCCGCACGATCGCCGCGTTCTCGTCGGCGTCGCCGCCCCGCAGATCCGCGGCCGACGCCTTCGGCACGCCGAACTCCCCGGGGTGGATGTAGAAGGTGCTCACGGCCCCGTCGCGGCATTCGAGCACCTTGGTGTACCCGGTCGTCGAGATCTCGTCCAGACCGTCGAGTCCGTGAACGACCCAGGCGCGTTCCACATCGAGCATGACGAGCGCCCGGGCCAGCAGTTCCGTCAGCTCCGGCCGCGGCACGCCGACGAGCTGCCGGCGCGCGCCGGCCGGGTTCGTCAGCGGGCCGAGCAGGTTGAACGCCGTTCGAATCCCGAGGTCGCGACGGGTCGCGGCGGCGTGCTTCATCGATGGATGAAAGATCGGCGCGAAGAAGAAGGCGATGTTCGCCTCCCGCAGCGTCCGCTCCACGACCGGCGGCGGCGCCCCGACGTTCACGCCCAGCCGCTCGAAGAGGTCCGCGCTGCCGCATCGGCTCGACACGGACCGGTTCCCATGTTTGGCGACCTTCACGCCCGCGGCCGCGACCACGAGCGCGGCGGCCGACGAGATGTTGAACGTCCCGGACCGGTCGCCGCCGGTGCCGCAGGTATCGAACACGTCGCCGGGCGCCGCCGACAGCTTCACCGCGTGCTCCCGCATCGACCGGGCGAACCCGACGATTTCAGCCGGCCGCTCGCCCTTCATGACGAGCGCCGAGAGCAGCGCCCCGAGCGCCGCCGGCGAGGCGCGCCCTTCCATGACCTCGCGCATGGCGGCCGCCGCCTCGTCTGCCGTGAGATCCTCGTGCCGGACGAGCTTCTCGAGAAGGACGGAGAACATCACACGTCCAGGAAGTTCTTCAGGATCCGCCGGCCCTCACCCGTCAGCACCGATTCGGGATGAAACTGCACGCCGTGGACCGGGTGCACACGGTGGCGCACGGCCATGATCGTGCCGTCCTCACTCGTCCGTGCGGCCACTTCCAGCTCCTGCGGTACGTCGGCGGAGGAAATCACCAGCGAATGGTACCGCCCGGCCTCGAACGGCTTCTCGATCCCCGCAAAGACCCCCCTGCCGTCGTGTACGACGGTGGACGTCTTCCCGTGCATTGGCGTGTGCGCGCGGCACACCGTGCCCCCGTACACGACCCCGATGGCCTGGTGCCCGAGGCAGACGCCGAGGATGGGCGTCGTCTGGCCGCAGCGGCGGATCACCTCCATGGTGATCCCGGCGGCTTCCGGCCGCCCGGGCCCGGGCGAGATGACAATCCGCGCCGGCTTCATCCGCGCCACCTCCTCGACGGTCATCTCGTCGTTGCGGCGCACGCGGATGTCGGCGCCCAGCTCGCCCAGGTACTGGACCAGGTTGTAGGTGAACGAGTCGTAGTTGTCGATGACGAGCAGCATGGTGTCTCCGGCCGACCGACGGCCGGCCTACAATCCTCGTTGCGCCATCTCGAGCGCCTGAATCACGGCGCGCGCCTTGTCGCGCGTCTCCTCGTACTCGGCCGCCGGGTTCGAATCGGCCACGATCCCGGCGCCCGCCTGGACCCAGGCGTGGCCGTTCTCGATCACGACCGTCCGGATCGTGATGCAGAAATCGAGGTTGCCCGCGAAGTCGAGGTAGCCAACGGCGCCCGCGTAGACGCCCCGGCGCCGATTCTCGAGTTCCGCGATGATCTCCATGGCGCGCACTTTCGGCGCCCCCGAGACGGTGCCTGCCGGAAAGCAGGCCACCAGCGCATCGAGCCGGTCGCGCTGGTCCGCCAATCGCCCTTCCACGATGGACACCAGATGCATGACGTGCGAGTAGCGCTCGAGCGCCATGTAGGTCGGCACCTTGACCGTCCCGTACGCCGACACACGGCCCAGATCGTTGCGGCCGAGATCCACGAGCATGACGTGCTCGGCGCGCTCCTTCTCGTTTCGCTTCAGCTCCTCGGCGAGCCGGAGATCGTCTTCCTCCGTCCGCCCGCGCGGCCGCGTGCCGGCAATCGGATGCGTCTCGATACGCTGCCCCTCCACACGTACGAGCATCTCCGGCGACGACCCGACGATGGTGCGATCCCCCATCCGGATGAAGTACATGTAGGGCGACGGGTTCACGTGGCGCAGCGCCCGATACACCGTGAACGGCTCCGCGTCGAGCGGCGTCTCGAAGCACTGCGACAGCACCACCTGATAGATGTCACCGGCCGCGATGTACTCCTTGGCGGTGCGCACCATGCGCTCGAACTCCTCCCGGGTGAGGTTCGAGGTGAGCTCGAGCCCGCGGCCGTCGGCACGCGCCGGCTTCGACAAGCCGCGATCCAGCTCTCGCTCGACCAGGTCGATCTTCGCCCGGGCGAACTGATACAGCGACTCGAGATCCTCGTCGCCCGTGATGCGCGCGTTGGCGATGATGAGAATCCGGTGCCGCGCGTGGTCGAAGGCGAGGACCGTGTCGAAGAGCATGAACCCCGCCTCCTCATCCTCCCGCGTCGGCGGCTGGAGCGCCACCGGCTCGAACCAGGCGGCCGCGTCGTAACCGAGGTAGCCGACGGCGCCCCCGGTGAACCGGGGCAGTCCGGGCACGAATGGGGCATGAAAGCCCGCCATCAGCTCGCGCAGCGTCTCGACAAACGGCCTGTCCGACTCGGACCGCTCGCCGGCACGATCGACGACCGTCCGGCCGCCTCGCGATCGCAACAGCAGGAACGGATCCTTGCCGAGGAACGAATACCGCCCCACGTGCTCGCCGCCTTCGACCGATTCGAGGAGGAAGGCGTGGTGCGAGTGCTCGGCCACCTTCAGAAACGCCGACACCGGCGTCAGCAGATCGGCCACGATCTCCTTGCACACCGGCACGAACGTGCCGCGCTGCGCCAGCTCCTTGAACTCGTCGAAGGTCGTGACGCGCATCAGTGATGCCCATCCATCCGGGCCACCGAGTCCCCGGGACGCGGAGCCGAACATTTCATACTCTTCCTGCCTCCGGGCTTCCGTGGCTCGTGCCACCGGTCACACCCGGCGCAAACGGTCGGCCGGTCCACCGCTCGAACCACCGTTCCACCTCTTCGCGCGACGCGCCGTCGGCAATCACGCCGGCAAACCCCAGCGCCCGCCCGAAGGCATCCAGGTCATCACGATCGGCGGCACGAAGCGGCACACACACCGCGTCAACGCCGGCGCCGGCGAAGGCCGCATTGAGCCTGGCCGGGAGACTCGACCGCATCACCTCGTCGCCGGCGGCTCCATAGAGCGCCGTTCTCGGACCAATGCTCCGGAACCGGAACTCCTCCACCATGCGGGAGGCGGGCATCTGGCCGGGCGCGGCGGCGGCGCCGGCATACGTCCACCGCGACCGGAAGCGGGACGCGAGCAGGCGGCTCGGCACGCCCGCGTCTCCCATCCCGATCACGACCGCGTCGCCACCCGCGCCGATCTCGAGGAGCGGCAGCGTGTCCGAGAGCCGGCGCGCCGCGATGGCCACCTTGATGACCGCCGCGCCAAGGCGGCGCATCGCCTGGGCTCGCGTGGAGACGTCACCGGGAAGGCCGGCGAAATCGTGGGTCGACACGACCACGCGCGACGGATGGGACCGAATCAGACCGCCGAAAGCCTCGTCGTGGGCCTCGCCGGTGGCACGCCACTCGATGTCCACGTACTCAGCGCCGGACGCGAGCGCCTCGGCGAGCAACCGGTATCGGTCCCGCTCGGTTCCCGTGAACCACCCTCCTTCCCACGCGGGCCGGCAGGTGACGACCGCCGGTCCGCGACGCCCCTGGAGCGCTCGCGCCACGTCGATGTCGGCCACGCCGTCCAGGCGCAGCTCGACCATGTCAGCGGCGGTCACGGCGTCCCGTCCCGCCAGCAGTTCGGCCATCGAGCGACCGGTCACCGTCTCGCACAGCAGCGACGTCATGGCAAAACAAAAACGCCTCTCCAACCGGTCGGCTGAAGAGGCGTTCTGGTCGTCGAAACTCGTTGTGGTCCTAGACGCCCGCCGCCCCCTCAGTCGCAGTCCGATACCACCACCACCAACTGGCGTAGCTCGGAGACGCGACGGCGCGAAATCGGAACGGCATCTGCTGCGTCAACGGACGGAATAGGCACTGTACCGCAGCCCTTTGCAGCTGTCAATTTGCGGGGGTCCGACCGCACACGCGTGCGAGTCACGACGCCCGCAGGCGCTTGCAGTTTCAGCGGTTTACCCGTATCTTCAAGTTAGAGCCGCCTGGCCGTCATCATGTCGAAACTCCTCGCCTTCGCCATCGGACTGCTGTTGCTTGCCGTCGCCGGGCTCCCAGCCCAGACGCGCACGTTCCCGGTTGGCGAGCTCGAGCCCGGCATGGTCGGCGTCGGCCGAACGGTGTTCGAAGGCGACCGTCTGGATGAGTTCAAGGTCCACATCCTCGGCGTGCTGCGCAACGTCGTCGGTCCCCGCCGCAACTTGATTCTCGCCAGGCTCGAGGGTGGGCCGCTCGCCGAGACCGGCGTGATTGCCGGCATGAGCGGCAGCCCGGTCTACATCGACGGGCGCCTCGTCGGCGCCGTGTCCTACTCGCTCGGACAGTTCTCGAAGGAACCGATCGCCGGCATCACGCCGATCGAAGAGATGGTCGAAGCGGCGACCTTCTCCGGCCCGCGCCGCGCCGCGGCGCGGGTGGAACTGCAGGTGCCGATCACGCCCGAAGGACTCCGTGCCTCGCTCCGGCAGGCCTTCAGCTGGGCCCGGCCGTTTGCGGAGAGTCCCGCCGACGTGGAAGTCTTCGGCGGCGTGGGGCTCCAGCCCAGCCTCGGGACGCTGTTGCGCCCGATCGCGACGCCGTTGACGCTGGGGGGCTTCGACGCGGGTGTCATCGATCCGCTCGCCGAGGCGTTCCGCAACGAGGGATTCCTGCCGCTCTTCGCCGGGTCCGCCGCCGCGCTCCTGCAGACAAACGGATCCTCAGGGGCACCGCGGCCGCTGCGGCCGGGCGACCCGGTCGGCGTCGCCCTGATGAGCGGCGACCTCGAACTCGGCGCCACCGGAACGGTGACCGAAGTCGACGGGAACCGCGTCTATGCGTTCGGGCACCCCTTCTACGGACTCGGCCCCACGCAGTTTCCAATGACGCGGGCGTACGTCCACACACTGCTGCCGAGCCTCTCCAGCTCGTTCAAGATTGCCAGTACGGGGGACGTGATCGGGACGTTCCAGCAGGATCGCGCGACGACGATCGCCGGGACGCTCGGGCCCGGGCCGGCGCTCATCCCGGTGCGCATCACGCTCACGTCGGACCGCGGCACGAAGAAGACGTTCAACCTGGCGCTGGTGAACGACCAGCTCTTCACCCCGCTGCTCACCTACGTCTCGATTGTCAACACGCTGACGTCGTACGAGCGCCAGAACGGCATGGCGAGCTACGTGGTGCGCGGAACCGCGTCGGTCAAGAAGTACGGCGACGTGGCGTTCGAGGACCTGTTCACCGGCGATCAGCCCTCGATTGGCGCCGCGACGTACGTGGTGGCCCCGATCAACTTCCTGCTGCGCAACGTCTTCGAGGACATCGAGCTCGAGCGGGTCGATCTGGAGATCGACGCCAGCGAGCAGCCGCGCAGCGCCACGCTCGAGCGCGTCTGGGTCGACGGCAACCGGATCCGTCCTGGCGCAACGGTCGACCTGAAGGTGCTGCTGCGGACCTATCGGGGCGACGAGATCACGCGGACCGTGCCCGTCGAGATCCCGGCGAGCGCGCGCGGCACGATATCGATCATGGTGACCGACGGGACGCGTTTATCGCAGTGGGAGGCGCGGGAGCTGCAGGTCCAGCCGCTGCAGGCGCGCGGCCTGCCGCAGATGATTCGGGTCCTCAACAACGCGCGGAAGAACAACCGCCTGTACGTCCGCTTGCTCGGCCGCGACAGCGGCGCGGTGGTCAAGGGCGAGTCGCTCTCGGCGCTGCCGCCGTCGGTGATGGCCATCCTCGAGTCGGACCGCAACGGCGGCAGCTTCAGGCCGCTCCAGAACGCCATGCTGGGCGAATGGGAGCTTGCGACCGAGCACGCCGTGAACGGGTCGCGCACGCTGTCGCTGACGATCGAGGAGTAACCCACACGTACTCACCTATGAAGCGAACTGTTCTCGCGGCGGTTGTGCTGTGCCTCGCCGCCGGGGCGACCTATGCCGCTCTGCCGACGTTCTGGCAGGTGTCTACCGAGGCCGAGTTCCTCCAGGGCGAGGTCGAGAACCTGTCGATCGATTCGTACGGCCGGTTGACGCTCGGCCCCGCGACGACGACCCTGCACGAGTCGAACGCGCCGTTCCTGTGGACCGTGGTCCCGGCGAGCGACGGATCCGTTTTTGTCGGCAGCGGCAACGAGGGACAGGTGTTCCGCGTCGACCCGGCCGGTCGGGGCGCCGTCTTCTTCGACGCCGAGGAGCTCGAGGTGCACGCCATCGCGCCGGCGCCGGGCGGCGGCATCTATGTCGGGACTTCACCGGACGGCAAGATCTACCGCGTGGATGCCGCCGGCAAGAGCGAGGTCTTCTTCGACCCGCCCGATCGCTATGTCTGGAGTCTCGCCGTCGATCAAGGAGGCAACGTCTTCGCGGGCACCGGAGACAAGGGGGTCATCTACAAGATTGGCGCCGACGGCCGGGGCGCCCCGTTCTACCAGACCAAGGCGACGCACGTGATGACGCTCGCCTTCGATCGCAGCGGACGGCTCCTGGCAGGCACCGAGTCGCCGGGCCGGGTGTTTCAGATCGACCCCGGCGGGAAGCCGTTCGTGCTCCTCGACACGCCGTACAGCGAAATTCGCGCCCTGCGAGTCGACGCGCAGGGCCACATCTACGTCGCTGCGGTCAGCGCCCGCGGCGCGCCGGCACCTGAACGGCCTCCGATCCTTGCCCCCGAGCCGCCGCCTCCGCCGGTGGCGTCGGTGTCGACCGAGGTGGTCTCGATCACGATTGCCGGTGACGCCTCGAGCGCGCAGGTCGGCGGCGGGCCGCCACCACCGCCGCGTCCGGCCGTGGGCAGCGCCGACAGCGGTGCGATCTACCGCATCCTCCCGGACGGCGTCTCCGATCTCGTCTGGCAGATGCGCGAGGACGTCCCCTACGCCCTCGCCTTCGAACCTAACGGAGGCGTGCTGGTCGGCACCGGCAGCAAAGGAAAGGTCTACCGCCTCGCGGGCGACCCGATGCACCCGACGCTCCTCACCCGCGCGCTCGTGCAGCAGGTCACGAGCCTTGGCTCCGACCGCGACGGCCGCGTGCTGTTCGCCAGCTCGAATCCAGGCAAGGTGTTCCGGCTCTCGGCCGAGCGCGCCGACCGCGGCGCCTATATCTCCGACGTGCGCGACGCGCAGTCGATCGCCACCTGGGGTGCCATCAAGTGGCAGGCCGCGGTGCCGCCGGGCACGAGGGTCGAGGTCTCCACGCGCTCGGGCAATACGCGCACGGCCGACGAGACGTGGAGCGACTGGAGCGCGCCGTATCCGGACGAGTCCGGCAGCCCGATCGTCAGCCCGCGCGCGCGATACTTGCAGTGGCGCGCCGTCCTGACCGCCGGCCGGGACCAGTCGCCCGTGCTGACGTCGGTGACCGCCGCGTATTTGCAGCGCAACGCGCGCCCCCGCGTGACGTCGATTACGATTCATCCGCCCGGAACCGTGTTCCAGCGGCCGTTTCCGACCGGCGAGCCGGAGATCGCCGGCTTCGAAGGGGAAACGCCCGAGCGACGCGCGGCGGCGCAGAACGCGCCTGGAGGGACCACCACCGCGAGCCAGCAGCCGGCGCTCGGCCGAAGGACCTACCAGAAAGGACTTCTGACGTTCGTCTGGCGGGCCGAGGACGACAATCGCGATCAGATGATCTACGAGGTTCTGTACCGCCGCGAGGGCGACACCGCGTGGAAATCGCTCCGGCGCGGGCTCGAGGACCCGATCTTCGTCTGGGACACGACGTCGGTGCCGAACGGCCGCTATCTCGTGGAGGTCCGTACGTCGGACTTGCCGTCGAATGCGCCGGATGCAGCCCTCACCGGGTCGCTCGAGAGCACGACGTTCGAAATCGACAACACGCCGCCGGTGGTCACCGTCACCGGCGTCCGCCGCGACGGAAACCGAACCGTGCTTGTCTTCGACGTGCGCGACGGCGACTCGGCCGTGCAGAAAGCCGAGTACTCCCTCGACGGCGACCGCTGGCAGACGATCTACCCGAGGGACGGCATCGCCGACTCGCGCTTCGAGCAGTTCGAACTAGCACTCGAGGGGAATGCGGCCGTGCGCGGCGTGATCATCCGCGCCACCGACGCCCTGAACAACGTCACGAGCGCGCGGGGCGAGGCGCCGGCCGGTCGCCGCTGAGCGGCTTGTCGGCCGCCTCGATCGATCCCTTCACCGTCGTTCGGGCGAGCAGCCACACCACGCGGACCACGTCGCCCTCTCCGGCCCGGGCCGGCGCGAAGGGCGCGAACCGCGAATCCCTGAGCGCATCGACCAGCGCGCTGACTTCGACCGCGGGCTCCCTCGCCGACTGCAGCAGCTCATACGTCGCCACACGGCCGCCGCCGCTCACCACGGCCGACAACAGGAACACCGCCTCACCCTCGGGCGCAACGAGCGGCGGAGGCGCAGGCGGGAGCGGACGCGGCGCCGGGAGACTGGCCCTCCCCGAGATCAGAGCCGCCAGCGAGTCCGGCCGTTCCGATCTCACCGCCCCGTAGGCACCCGCGATCGCCAACAGGCACAGCAGCAGCGCCAGCGTACCGCCGAGCGCCGGCCAGAGAAGCCGCGTGTCGGCGCACATCTCACGACACTGCGCCGCCAGCGACTGATCGCGCTCGGCGTCGATGCGCGCCAGCACGCCCGACTGGATCGCCGCAAGCGCCGCGGCGTCGGACGCCGTGATCGGCGCACCCGCCGGCCCCACGCGCAGCGCCGATCCAATCAGCCGCAGATCTTCTACCCGAGCGCGGCACGTATCGCACCAGCGCAGGTGCGCATCGACGCCGACCTGCTCGTCAACGGACAACTCGGCGTCCACGAACGCCTCGAGCATGCCCCGCGCCGTGTGACAGCCCAGATACGCAGTCATGGCCGGAGCCCCAGCAGTTCGGCCCGCAACGCCTGCCGCGCGCGCGTCAGCCGCGACTTCACCGTCCCGATCGCCACGTCGAGCGAGAACGCGATCTCGTCGTAGTGCAGCCCGTCCACCTCGCGCAGAATGAGCGCCGTGCGCTGATCGAATGGGAGCCGATCGAGGGCCTGCCTGATCCTGGCCGCCGTCTCCTTGCTCGCGAGCAGACGATCGGGCAGCACGTCCTGCCGAGATTCCACGTCGCCGCAGGTGTGCAGATAGTGTTCGAGCGACACCTGGTCGTTGCGATGGCGACGGCGCCACGAGCGCTGCCGATTGCGGGCCTGGTTGATCGCGATGCGGTAGATCCACGTGCGCAACGCCGACTGGCCGCGGAAGCTGGACAGGGTGCGGAACACCCGGAGGAACACCTCTTGCGAGAGATCGAGCGCCTCGTCGCGGTCGCCCAGCAGGTTGAGCGCGAGCCCGTACACCATCCGCTGATGCGCGGACACCAACTCCGCACACGCGGTCTCATCGCCGGACGTGCACCGCTCGATAAGCGCCGCTTCGCCGCTCTCGACGTCCGACCAGCTGACGGCGCCAGCGTTCTTCACCAGTTCTCCGTGAAACAGGCTTCCCATGGAGATCCTACCATCAGCTTGGACACCGGCGGCCGCCGAAGGTTCCGGGGGGCGTAGCCCATAATATCGACCCTTTGCTACCATCGCATGGACGATGAAGCGGCTCCTGGTGGTCTCGGTCGGCCTGGCGGCGCTGACCCTCGGCGTCGTCCTGGCCTGGTACGGCGTGCGCCAGCAGCGCGAGTTCCAGAGGCTGATCACCGCCGGCGACACCGCCCTGGAACACGACCAGACCTACGGCGCCATCGAAGCTTTCAGTGGCGCGCTCGCCCTGAAGCACGACTCGATGCTGGCCTATCTGAAGCGCGGCGACACCTACCGCCGGCGCGGCGAACTCGACTCGGCGCTCCGCGATCTGCGACAGGCGGCAGCGCTCGATCCGTCGGCGCCGCGCCCGGTCGAGCTGCTCGGGGACGTCAACGCCGCGATGGGACGCTACGAGCGCGCCGCCGAGCACTACCGGGCGTTCACCGAGCTCGACGATCAGTCGCCGCCCGTCTTCTACAAGCTGGCGCTCGCGTACTACCGCAACGGCCAGACCGAGCGGGCGATCGAGCCGCTCCGCCGGGCCGTGGCGCTCGACGGCCGGTTCACCGAGGCGCACTACCTGCTCGGCGTCTGCCTGCGCGATCGCGGTGACGCGGATGAGGCGCGCGTGGCGCTCACGCGGGCGGTGGAGATCAACGCGGCGTTTGCCGCGGCGCGGGAGGAACTGGCGGACCTGTACGAGCGGGCCGGGCAACGCGGTCAAGCGGTCGAGGAACTCGAGGCGCTCGCGGCGCTGGAACCAACGCGTCCCGAGCGCCTGGTCAGCGTGGGTCTGGCGTACGCCCGCTGGGGCCGCACCGATGCCGCAATTCTTACGCTCGGCAAGGCCGCGGAGCGGTTTCCCGATCAGCCGGCCGTCTACACCGCCCTCGGCCGGGTGTGGCTGCAGGTTGCCGGGCTCAGCACCGATCGGGTGGCGCTCGGCAAGGCGCTCGAAGCCCTCCAGCCGATCGCCGTCACGGCGTCGGCGTCTGGTGAAACCTTGATGCTGTACGGGCGCGCGACGTTCCTCGCCGGCGATCTGGCGATTGCCGAACGGCTCCTGCAGCAGGCGACGCTGCGCTCACCGGTCGAACCGGTCGCCTACCGATATCTGGCCGACGCGTCGGAACGCCTCGGGCACCTCGCTTCCGCCCACGAGGCGCTCCGCCGGTACGTCGCGCTCGTCGGCGGAAGCGAGGTCGAATCGACCGTGACCGATCGGTTGGAGCGACTCCAGAAGCGGCTGAATTAGGCGTACCGTCATTCGCCTGTCAGGCGCGCCGCCCCTCGGTCGTCGGATCCAGCCGATCGCGCAGTCCGTCGCCGAGGAAGTTGAAACCGAGTACGAGCATCGCAATCGCCAACCCCGGAAAGATCGTCAGATGCGGCGCGTCGAGCAGGTGCCCTCGCCCGTAGCTGAGCATCGTGCCCCAGCTCGGTGTCGGCGGTTGCACACCCAGACCGAGGAAGCTGAGGGCCGCTTCGGCCAGAATCGCCCCTCCCATCCCGAGCGTCGCCTGCACCGTCACCGCCGGCAGCGTGCTCGGAATGATGTGCCGCACCAGAATCCGCGAGGTTGTCGCGCCAAGCGCGCGCGCCGCCTGCACGAACTCGAACTCCCGCGCGCGCAGCACCTGCCCCCGGACGAGCCTGGCGTAGCCGACCCACCCGATGAGCGACAGCGCCAGGACGACGTTGGTGAGACTCGGGCCGAGGACGGCGACGAGCGCGATCGCGAGGAGCAGCCCCGGAAAGGCCAGCAGGATGTCGATCATCCGGCTGATCGCCTCGTCCACGCGCCCGCCGGCATACCCGGCCACGGACCCGAGAGCAATCCCGACCGTCGACGACACACCGACGATGACCAGGCCGACCAGCAGCGAGATGCGCGCGCCCGCCAGGACGCGCGCGAAGATGTCGCGACCCAGTTCGTCGAGGCCGAACCAGTGCGCCGCGCTCGGTCCTTCGAGCCGCAGCGACAACTGCTGCGCCGCCGGATCGAAGGGTACGACCCAGGGACCGACAACCGCGGCAACGACGGCGACGAGCACGATGAACGCGCCTGCTCTAGCCAACCCCCAACTCCCAATTCCCAATTTCCAATGTCTCTCTCCCCCGCATACGTGGCGCAGCGGAAATTGGGAGTTGGAGGTTGGGAGTTGGGAGTTGACGACTTTCACTCATATCGAATCCGGGGGTCCAGCACCCCATACACCACATCCGTCAGCAGGTTCACGCCGACGTAGGTCGCCGCGATGAACAGGATACATCCCTGCACCACGGGATAGTCGCGGAAGCCGATCGACTGGATCAGCAGGCGCCCGATGCCCGGCCACGCGAAGATCGTCTCGGTGATGACGGCGCCGGTGAGCACCGCGCCGAACTGCAGGCCGACCAGCGTGACCACCGGAATCAGGCTGTTCCGGAAGGCGTGGCGAAGCACCGCCCGCGCGCGAGAGGCGCCTCTGGCGCGAGCCGCCAGGACGTACGGCTCCCGCAGTTCCTCGAGCAGCGACGCCCGGGTCATACGCGCCAGGATCGCCGCCAGCGCCGCGCCCAGCGAAATGGCGGGGAGTACGAGGTGGGCCAGGGTGCCGCGCCCCGAGACGGGCAACCAGCCGAGCTCCACCGCGAACACGATGGCCAGCAGCGGCCCGAGCCAGAAGTTGGGAATCGAGATGCCCGTCAGCGCCAGCGTGGTCGCCGCATGATCGACGAGAGTGCCGCGGCCGACGGCGGCGACGATCCCGAGCGGGATCGCCACGCCGATCGCCACGGTCATCGCCGCGGCCGCCAGCTCCAGCGTCGCCGGAATACGGTCGAGGATGGCCTTCGCCACCGGTTCGTTCGTCCGCAGCGACGTACCGAGATCGCCGTGCGCGAGGCCGCGCAGGAAGGCGCCGTACTGCTCGAGGAGCGGACGGTCCAGGCCGAGCCGCCGGCGCAGCGCCTCGACGTCCTCCTCGGCGGCCGTTTCGCCGAGCATCGCCTGCGCGGGATCGCCGGGGATGAGATGAATGAGCGCGAAGACGAGCGTGGCGACGCCCAGCAGGACCGGGATCGTCAGCGCCAGACGACGAACCAGATACCGGAGCACGCGGGGAGGCTCATATCGCTTTCCGCGTTCCAGGCGCACAAGGGCGCCGAGCCACCACGACCAGGAGAGGAAGGCTCTCTCGGTGTATTGGCGACTCAGCGGTGCGTGGACGCGAAACGCGCATCACTCGTCGAGCGCGAAGACGTACAGCGCGTTCCCACTCTGGGGGTGCCGCACGTCGGGTGCGATCGTTCTCGGCACATTCCGCGGACTCCCGCCGCCCAGTCCCGTTGTCACCGCGACGAACTGCTTGCCGCCCGCCGTGAACGTGACCGGAAATCCCTGTACGGACGTGCCGAGTCTCGTCTGCCACAGCACCTTGCCAGACCGCACGTCGTAGGCGCGGAAGTAGCGATCGAGGTCGCCCGTGAACACCAGGCCTCCGCCCGTCGAGAGCGCGGCGGTCAGGAACGGCGCGCGCTGCTCGACGCTCCAGATCTCGCGCATCGTGTCGACGTCGAAGGCGGCCAGTTTGCCGATGTTGCCGTTGGAGCCCGGCATCTCGAAGAACTTCCGGTCGCCCGCCGTTCCACCGGACCCCTCGACAAGTTCCACCTTGCGGCCGGAGATCTCCATGCACGACTGCGCGAGCGGAATGATGAGCAGCCGTGAACCCGGGTGATAGCTCGTGGCGTGCCAGTTGTGTCCGCCCTCGGTGCTCGGGCAGGCCGACACCCACTCGCCGACCTTGGCGTTGATGATCTCCGACCGGTAGCGCGGCACCCCCGACTCGAGATCGATGCGATCGAAGATGTTGTGGAAGACCGTTTCCTTCAAGCCGGCGAACTCACCCGTCTGGCGATCGAGCCTCCAGAGAATGCCCGGCTTGCCGATCGTGAAGACGTATTTCCGAGCGCCGACATCAACCAGGACGCGCTCGTACACCTCGTCCAGATCGAGCGATTCACCCGGCGCGTGCTGGAAGAACCAGGCGAGCTCGCCCGTGTCCGGCCGCAGCGCCACCGTCGAACTCGTGTAGAGCACGCGGTCCGACGTCTTCATGTTGCGGCTCGCCGCCACCCACGGCTTTGCCTGCGCCACACCCCAGAACGTGAGGTCGAGATCCGGGTCGTAGCTGCCGGTGATCCAGGTCTCACCGCCCTTGCGGAACGTGTCGGGAACGTCGCCCCACGTATCGCCGCCCCGCTCGCCCCGGTGCGCGACCGTATTGAAGCGCCAGAGGAGCTTACCGGTGCGCGCGTCGTGCGCGCTGATGAAGCAGCGGTCCGGACCGAATCGGTCGCAGCCGGACAAGCCCTGCAGCACCTTGCCCTTGACGACGAGCGGACCGCTCGTGGCCGCGAAGCCGCGATTGCGATCGGCCACGACCGACTCCCACACCTTCGTCCCACTGCGCGCGTTGAGCCCGACGAGGCGGGCGTCGGTGGTCGTGACGATCAGCGTGTCCTCGTAGAGCGCCATGTTCCGCATGGCGCCCTGCCCGATGATCGCCTCCGGGCCGACGCTGTGCTCCCAGATGAGATCGCCCGTCCGGCCGTCGAGCGCCTGGACGATATTGCCGGGGTTGTACAGGTAGATGACCCCGCCATGAACGATCGGCGTCGGCTCGCTGGCGCCCCCTTCCCTCATCGACCAGACCCACGCCACTTTGAGCCGCCGCACATTGGCGGGCGTGATCTCGGTCAGCGGGCTGTAGCTCCACCCCTGGTAATTGCGGCGAATCATCAGCCAGTCGCCGTCCGGCGGCGTGCGCAGCATGGCGTCGCTGACCGGCACGTAGTTCGGCACCTCTCCTTCGAAGGTCAGGCCCCGGCCGGGCGGCAGATTCGTCGCGCCGCCACGGACGCCGCCCGCCACGGGCGCGGCAGGCGCGGCGGGCCCGGCGGGCGCGCCGCCAGCGGGCGCCTGCCCGCTCGCAATCGCCCCGACCGTCGCCACGCTCGCCTGCGTGAGCGCCCCTCCGCCGGGCCGGCCGCCGTTGACCTGCAGGATGTAGGCACCGATCGCCAGCGCCTGCTCCACCGACAGCCGCGGCCCCGCCGGTGGCATCGCGGTCTGGATGAATTCGACGAGCTCCCGCGCCGGGCGCGTCCGCCACGCGTTCATGAAGTTGACGCCGGTGAGCGGCGGCGCCTCGTTCAGGCCGCCCAGATCCGGCCGGTGGCAGCTCGCGCAACTGCCGTCGTAGGCCTGGCGCCCCGCCGCCGCCTGTGCGGCCGTGAAGCCGCCGGCGGAGGGTTGCTGTCCTGCCATCACGGCAACCCCCAGCACCGCGGCCGCGATGCACGCCGCCGGCTGCGTTCCTGTGCGCCTCACCGTTTCACCTCCTGCGGGAAGAGCCATCCCCAGAGATTGCCCTCCGGCGCCTTCTCGCTGTTGATCTGGACGTAGAGCGACAGCTTCTCGAGGGCGCCGCGCTCCTCGTCGTTCAGTTCGACGGCGCCCTTGAGCGTTCCGCGCGTCGTACCCGACACCGCCAGATCCGCGATGGCCGGGCCGCGCAGCGCCCGCGGCGCCACATGCAGCCGCGCCGTCGTGGCGGGCGACCGCAATCCTTCGAACGTGCCGTCGATCGTCAGCCGGTTGCCCGTCAGCACCGCCGTGGCGGCTCCCCGCCCTGCCACGCTGTCCTGCATGGCCACCGTGATCGGCACAACGGACAGCCGTGCGGCGAACGTCCGTGTCTGGGCCGTCGCGGAGGTGCACAGCCCAACCACAGCCGCTGCGCCCAGCACGCACGCGCGTCGGTATGTCATCCCGGGCATGATTCCTCACCGCGTCCTGGTCTGCGCATCGACATCGGCGTCCGGCGAGAGCCGGAAACAGGCGCACAGACGCGGTGATTATACGGCACACGGTGCGTCAGGCCGCGCAGCCGCGGGTACTCGACCATGCGGGCGCCCATCGCTACCCGGCGCATTGAGCCCCCGCCGCCGGTGCGCTACGATAAGGCGTCAACGGGCGGAAGCCGACGCCATGAGCCAGCGACGGACTCCGTCATCTTCGATGCTTTCCACACACGGTACCTGCTCTGACTCCGCGGGCGAACGCGGAACGGCCCTCGTGGGGGTCCTCCTGCTGCTCATGCTGATGACGGCGCTCGCCTCGGCGCTCGCCGTCAGCGGACGCACGGAGACACTCGTCGCACGCAACCACCAATCACTCGGACAGGCGAGGGCCGCCGCGGAGGCAGGACTCAACCACGCGACGCAGGCCGTCGTCGCGTGGCTGGCGCTCTGGCCGGGAACCTACGCGAGTGCGGGCGCGGCCGTCGACGCCCTGCTCGCGGACCCGACGGTGCTCGACACGGACACGATCGACTTCAGCGACACCTACACGCTCGGGACCAACCTCGAATACGAGGTGGACCTCTTCGACGAAGACGACCCCGGCCGCACGGGCGGCGCGCAGACGCTCGGCGACGACGGCGACGCTACGAACAACGAGGACGGCGACGAGAACAACGACGACAACCGCACGCTCGTCATCCGGGCTCTTGGCCACGGACCGAACAACGCCGAGGTCGAGCTGGAGGCGATCGTCGGGCCGTACAAGTTGCCCGCGATCATCTCGGACGGAGATCTCGAGGTTGGCTCCAGCGTGAACATCATCGCCGGCGACAACGGCGGCATCCACTCGAACGGCGACCTGACGTTCACCGGCACCAACGTCATCACGGGGATCGACTCGGAAACCGGCCTGCCGGATCTCGCCAACGGCACGGCGACCGCGAGCGGCACCTATACCACGTCCGTGAACACGACCGTCACCGGTACCGACGGCAGCGGCGGCGGGCGCTCCGAGAAGCGCGTGCCTCGAGTCCTGGCCAGCACCTATCGCTCGTGGGCCGACTTCGTGCTCGAATCGACGGGTCAGATGACGTGCAACAAGAGCGGCGGGTGCACGTGGGGCACGACCTCGGCAGCGTTCGGCGGAGTCGTGTGCGACGCCTCGACCAACCCGCACAATCAGTGCAGGTCCGACTTTGGCTTTCTCTACGACGATGGCGATCAGGCGTGGAGCGTGTCTCCCGTAGGGACCGAGGCAACCTATGGCGATGACATCTCGATCTATGTAGAAGGCGATATCGGCTTTTCCGGCAATGCTGGCACCGTTGCCGATCCGCTCAATATTTCGATCTTCGCAGAAGGCTCGATCGACGTCAGCGGGAACCCGTACCTCGCCCCGGACGGCGCAGAGATCCTGTTTGTGACCGACGGCGACCTGGAAATCAGCGGCAACCTGAACATGCCGGCGCTCGAGGGGCAGTTCCTGGTCCACGAGCAGGTCAACATCAATTCGAGCGCCACGCTCATCCGGGGTCAGATCGTCGTCGAGGACGCCGAGGACGAGGACACGCTGGTCACCCGCGACGCCGCCGGCGTGCAAGGCGCCACCATCATCTACACCGGGGCCGTCGGCAACACGATATTCTCAGTCCTCGGGTGGCGGGAGCCGCGCTGAGTCCTTGGCGGCGCCTAGTCCCAGCCTGGCCATCGTCTTGACCAATCCCTGACGCGAGAGGCCGAGCTCGACCGCCGCCCGCGTCCGGCTGCCCGCCGCGCGCGCCAGCGCCGCCTCGACCAGACGCCGCTCGAACTGCGCCCGAGCCTCGACAAGCGTCCGCGAGGAGATGGCGGTCGCGCCGGTGATCGCGACGGGCAACAGCGAGGCCCGGACGCGTCCCCGCGGCGGCGCGGCGACGGCCAGCGCCGCCAGCACGTTCTGCAGCTCCCGGACGTTCCCCGGCCAGTGATACCGCGCCAGCGCACCCAGGACCTCGTGGCCGAGACTCGCCGCCGACCCGACGCGACCGGCGGCGGCGCGCCAGAAGTGCTGTGCCAGCACGGCGATGTCCTCCGGCCGGTCGCCGAGCGGCGGAATGCGGATGCGAATCACGTCGAGCCGGTACAGCAGGTCCTCGCGAAAGCGCCCGGCCGCCACCTCCGCACGCATGTCGCGGTTGGCCGCCGTGACGAGCCGGACGTCGATCGGACGCGCGAACGATTCGCCGATGCGGCGCACCTCCTGCTGCTGCACCACCCGCAGCAGCTTCGCCTGGCCGCGCGGCGACAGGTCGGCCACCTCGTCCAGGAAGACGGTGCCGCCGTCGGCCTCTTCGAAGAGCCCCGCGCGCTCGACAACCGCCCCTGTGAAGGCGCCGCGTGCGTGGCCGAAGAGCTCGGACTCGACCAGTTCGTCCGGCAGCGCGGCGCAGTTGACGTCGCAGAACCGCCGCTCCCGCCGCGGGCTGAGCTGATGGATGGCGCGCGCCGCCAGCTCCTTGCCGACGCCGCTCTCGCCTTCGACCAGCACGGCAAAGGGCGCTCTCGCGGCCCGCTCGATCGCCCGGCGCACCTCCGCCATGGCCGCACTCACTCCCAGCAGCTCCGGCACGGCCGTTGCGGCGCCGGCCGTCTCTCGCGCGTCGGTCAGGAACGCGTCGACGCGCGGTGCAGCCACCGCGGCTGCCAGGTTCAGCACCTCCACGGCGCACGTCGGTGGCTGTCGGTCGATCGGCCACCGACAGACCAGCGCGGCCAGCAGGCGGCCGGCACATCGCACCGGGAGTCCGACCTCGCGCCCGGCCGGTTCGAGCTCGCTCGCAATCAGGATGCCCGCTTCCAGCACCCGGACACCGAGACGAGTCGGCAGGCCTGTCCCGGCGCTGAGCACAGCGCTCGGTGGACCAGCGTCGGCGGTAACCAGGTCGACGCGGCTCGGACCCACTTCGTCCGCGACCCGCTGCAGCAGCCGCTCGAGCGCTCGACGATCAGAATCCTCTTCGTGCACCAGGTGTACGAGGGACACAGCCAGCGACGCTGACGCGTCTGTCCTCGCCTGCGCGTCGAGCACGCCGGTACCGCGTGAGGGCCGCTCGGTCGTGTCTCCCAGCTGGACGTCGATGGCGCGCCGCAGCAGGACGGGAGCAACCCGCCGGAAGCGCGACAGCCGCTGGAGCTCACGGCCGGCCTCCCGCGCCCGGCCGGCTCGCCGCAGCGCGAGGTGCCAGATGAGCCGCGCCCGGGCGGCGCGCAACGGCGCGTGCGCCGCTCTCGCAAGCGCGCTGATTTCCTGCACCCGCTCGGCTGCCAGATGCAGATCGCCGGCCGCGACAAGTACGCGCAGGTGCGCGGTGAAGGCGATGGCGCGGATCAGCGGATCCGCCGAGTGATCCGTCCGCGTCACCAGCAGGCGCGCCCGTTGGCCGGCTTGAAATACGTCGCCCGTGGCCAGCAGCAGCCGAACGGCAGTCGCCTCCGTCGACGCCGCCACCACGGGATCTCCTTGCGGCTCGGCCGCATCAGCGGCCGGCGCATCCCACCCGCGCACCTCGCGCGCTCTGCCCTGCCAGCACAGCACCCGAGCGAGCGCGGCGCTGGCCCACGCCTGTCGCTCCGGTGCGAGCGTCTCGGTCAGCAGCACCGCCCGGCAGATCGACTCTGCGTCGGTGAGCCGGCCGGCGTCGGTCCGCGCCAGCGCTTGCCACAGGCGTGCGTCGAGCGCCACCGCGGCTGTGGGGCCCGCCTCGGCAAGCTGCGCCGCTTCGGCAAACACAGTGTCGGCTGCGGCGGCCCGGCCGCGCTCCAGCAGGGCTCGGCCCAGCATCAGCAGCGTCTCCGCAGCCGGCAGCCGCGCCTGCCGACGGATGAGCGCGCCAGCCACGTCGCGCAAGAGCCGCTCGGCCGCCGCATGGCGTCCGCTTCGCTGAAATTCCTCCGCCCGCGATGCCCGCAGGAGGTGCCTGGCTACGTCCGGCGTCGACGCCGCTGCAGCGGATTCGCGGACAGCCACCCGCGGTCCATACGCTGCGCGTGCCTCGCGCACGACACAACCCTCCGGCAGGCGCCGCGCGCTCGTCCCTGGACCGCCGCGGAACGTGAGCAGGACGTGCGGCCGGGGCGACCGCGCGGCCGCCTCGAGAAGCGCCGAGCGCGCCGCATCTCCGTCGCCCCCAAACCCGTCAATCAGCAGCAGCGTCCGATCCTCCAGCTCCGCGGCGAGACCATCACGAAGCCGCACGTACAGCGAGGCGAGGATCGGCACGAACCCGCGCGCCCGCGCCTCCGCCGCGGCCCGGCGGACGAGAATCGCCGCCTCGCCGGGGGTCGCGGCCTCGGCGACGATCCGGCGTGGGGCTCCGTCTTGGGCGTCGCTGAGGACTTCGGCCAACGCAGGGATGGTCTGGGATGCACCCTCGGCGGGGAGACGGTCGAGTCGGACCTCGTCGCCCGTCGCCAGGTCGCAGCCGTGGACGCTGTCGTACGCGAAATAGCGGTCGTGAAGCAGCTGTGGCACGCCTCCCGAGCTTGCAAAAGGGCGTGCCGTCAGAAAATGGCCCAAAACGCCAGGTTCCGCCGAAACGATGGCAATTCTTGCCTAGGCCGGCGCGGTCCGATGGTGAACCGTGATCCACCCCGCCGGCGGAGGGAGCGCCGCGGGGTGGATCTGGAAAGCGGCTATTCGGTCACGTTGACGGTTACCCTCGAACAAAGCCCGTCGATCGTGCGGTGCAGATCGTCGCCAATCTGAAGGGTCAGCCGGTGCTGGCCGGCCGGCAACTGCATGTCGATGACGTTCTTGCCGTCGCCGAAATGCACCCACGGCGCAGCGCGCGGAATGACGCTGCCCGGCGGCAGGCAGTCGGCGTCGACCGCCACGTGATGATGCCCGAGGTTCGGCCGCGTCTCCTTCACCTCCGCCTGGGGTACCGCCGCCACCTGGAAGTTCTCGACGCCGAACTCCAGCCTCACCGGGCTCTTGACGGCTGCATCGTCCTGCGGCTGCACGAAGAACACACGAGGCTCCGCCGATGCCGGTTGGCCGCACCGAGCCGCGGCCAGCGACGCCAGAAGCACAGTTGTCATTCGCAAGGTGTGTGTCTGCATAGTGCGCGAGAGTGTATCGTCGGACGGCAGCAGTCACAAGGCGCAAGGCAGAAGGTACAATGCACGAAGATGCTGCGCTTTCTCACCGCAGGTGAATCGCACGGCCAGGCGCTCGTCGTCACCGTCGACGGCATGCCCGCGGGCCTCGAGCTCGATCTCGACGCGCTCAACGAACAACTCCGCCGGCGTCAGGGCGGCTACGGCCGAGGACGCCGGATGGCCATCGAAGCCGACCGCGCGGAGATCCTCGCCGGTGTGCGACACGGCCGGACGACGGGCGCGCCAATCGCGCTGCTCGTCCGCAACCGCGACTGGGTGAACTGGCAGCAGACGATGTACGTGGAGCGCGACATGCCGGACGGTGCGAGCGGCACGAGCCGGGCTGATGTCACGCGTCCGCGGCCCGGTCACGCGGATCTGGCCGGCGCCATCAAGTACGGCCACGAGGACATCCGCGACGTCCTCGAGCGGGCGAGTGCCAGGGAAACCGCCGCGCGCGTCGCCGCCGGCGGCCTCGCGCGGCAGCTCCTGGCGCGTGTCGGGATCCGGATTGCGAGCCACGTCTCGGTCATCGGCGACGTCATGCTCCCCGAAGGCCGGGTGGTGTCGTTTACCGAGGCGTCCGCCATCCCCGAGGATGCGCCCCTTCGCTGCGTCGATGCCGACGTGCAGCGACGGATGGTCGCGGCCATCGACCGGGCGCGGGAGGCCGGGGATACGCTCGGCGGCGCGTTCGAAGTCATCGCGACGGGTGTTCCTCCGGGGCTGGGCTCGTACGCCCAGTGGGACCGGAAACTCGACGGCCGCCTCGGCCAGGCACTGATGTGCATCCATGCCATCAAGGCCGTCGGCATCGGCATCGGACCGGAGGTCGCGCTGCGGCCAGGCTCGCGCGTCCATGACGAGATCCTCCCACCCGCCGGTACCGGCCTGCCCGTGCGCCCCACCAACAACGCCGGCGGCCTCGAAGGGGGCGTCACCAACGGCGAGGACGTCCGCGTGATTGGCTTCATGAAGCCGATCTCCACACTGATGACGCCGTTGCGCTCGGTCGATCTGACCACGATGACGCCGGCGCCGGCCGCCGTCGAGCGGAGCGACGTGTGCGCCGTCCCGGCGGCGGCCGTCGTCGGCGAGGCGATGATGGGGTTCGTGCTGGCCGACGCGTTTCTCGAGAAGTTCGGGGGCGACTCGATCGACGAGATCGAGCGTCATTACGCGGTCACCGCCGAACAGGTGCGCCGGCGATTTTCCAAGCGGGCCACGCCCGCATGAGCGGGCGTGCGTGATCGCATGATCCGGCCCATCCTCCGTTTTGGCGACGAGTTCCTGCACCAGGCGGCCTCGCCCGTGGAGGAGATCACGCCCGAGATTCAACGCCTCGTCGACGACATGGTCGAGACGATGTACGCCGCTCCGGGCATCGGATTGGCGGCGCCCCAGGTGGGCGTGCCGCTGCGGATCTTCGTCGCCGACGTCTCTGGGGGCCACGGCCATGGCGAGCTGCTGACGTTCATCAATCCGGAGTTCATGGAGCGCGGCGGCACCCAGCGCGAAGACGAAGGATGCCTGAGCGTCCCGGGGTTCAATGCGAGCGTCATGCGGTCCTCGCGGGCGGTCCTGAAGGGACTCACGCGTGACGGACGCGAACTGGTGGTCGAGGGATCCGGGCTGCTGGCGCGTTGCTTCGAGCACGAAATGGACCACCTCGACGGCACACTCTTCGTCGATCGGCTCCGCGGGCTGCAGAAGGACCTCATCGTGAGGAAGATCAGGAAACTGACTCGATCGGGGAAGTGGTGATGCGAATCGTCTTCTTCGGCACCCCGCAGTTCGCCGTGCCGTCGCTCCAGAAGCTGCTGGCGTCGCCGCATTCGGTCTCCGGCGTCGTCACCCGACCGGACCGCCCGCGCGGGCGCGGTCAGCGCGTGTCCGAGTCTCCAGTCAAGGCGCTGGCCGTGGCGCACGCGGCGCCGGTCACCCAGCCGGACCGGCTCGACGATCCCGGAGTGGCCCAGACGCTGCGCGCCTGGAAGGCCGACCTCGGCGTCGTCGCCGCGTACGGCAAGCTCATTCCGGAGTCGCTTCTGACCCTGACACCACACGGCATGATCAACGTGCACGCGTCGCTGCTGCCGAAGTACCGGGGAGCGGCCCCCGTCCAGCGCGCGGTGATCGATGGCGAGACCGAAACCGGCGTCACCATCATGCAGATGGAGCGGATGCTCGATGCGGGGCTGATGCTGGCGAAGGTGACGCGCCCGATCGGCCCCAACGAGACGGCCGACGTGATCGAGCGCGATCTGGCCGTGCTCGGCGCGAATCTGCTGCTGGACGTCGTGGGGCAGATCGAAGCGGGCACGGTGCAGCAGGAGCGGCAGGACTTCATGCTCTGCACCTATGCGCCCAAGGTGACGAAGGAAGAGGGGCTCATCGATTGGGCTCTGCCGGCGACCTACATCCACAATCGCGTCCGCGGCCTGTATCCGTGGCCGCACGCCTACACCTATCTCGACGCCGTACGCCTGATCGTGCTCGCAACCCGTGTCGAGGAGGGCCCCACCGGCGCGCGACCGGGCATGGTCGTCGACGTCACCCGCGACGCCATTCACGTCGCAACCGGCCACCAAGGGCGCATCGCGCTCGAACAGGTACAGCTCGAGGGGGGCCGGCCGATGTCAGTACAGTACTTCCTCAGTGGACACCGGGTGGCGCCAGGCGCATGCTTCGCGGGCCGGCCCGACGGCGCTTCCGCGGGCAGCGCGTGACCTCGCCGGCGCGGATCGCGGCGTATCGCGCACTGCGCGCGATCGCCGCCGGGCGGGCCGATCTCCCTTCTTCGCTCGCACACAGCCGGCAGGAGCTGACCGACGAACGCGACCGCGCGCTCGCGGCCGACATCGTCACGGGCACGCTGCGCTGGCAGCGGAATCTCGATTTCGTGGTCCAGCATCTGGCCGGACGCCCGTTGTCGAGGATCGACGACGACGTGCAGCACATTCTTCGCCTCAGCGCCTATCAGGTGCTGCACCTGGACCGAGTGCCTGTGTCGGCCGTCGTGAACGATGCGGTCACCCTGACGCGGCGGGCGCGAAAGACGAGCGCCGCGGCGTTGGTCAACGCCGTCCTCCGCACGCTCGTCCGGCAGCGCCATCGGCTGCCGCTCCCGTCGCGGCCGGCCTCGGCCGAAGAGTCGGCCGCGCTTGCGTACCTCGGGGTCACGCACTCGCATCCGGAATGGCTCGTCGCGCGCTGGCTCAGGCGCTACGGGTTCGATGCCACCGAACGGTGGGTCCGTTTCAACAACGACGCGCCGCGTGTGACGCTCCGCGCCAATACCGTGCGGACGACCCGCGACGAGGCGGCCGCGGCCCTCGCGCGCCGTGGGGTCGAGACGGCGCCGACCCCACGCGCGCCCGACGGCCTCGTCGTCACCGCCGGCAATCCGCTTGGTGCGCCGCCGGACGGTACGTTCCTGGTGCAGGACGAGGCGTCGCAACTGGTCAGCCTGGCCGTCGGCGCGCACCGGGGCGAGCGCATCCTCGACCTCTGCGCGTCGCCCGGCGGCAAGAGCGTGGCGATGGCCGGCGACACGGGAGACACCGGGCTGCTCGTGGCATGCGACGTGCGCCCGCGCCGGATCGAACTACTCCGCCAGACCGTGCGCACGAGCGGCGCGCGGTCCGTTCACGTCGTGCACGTCGCCGCGTCAGGCGGCCTGCCGTTTGCGCCGGCGTTCGATCGGGTGCTCGTCGATGCGCCGTGCTCGGGGCTCGGTACGATTCGGCGCGACCCGGATATCCGCTGGCGCCGCAGCGAGCGCGATCTGGCGGTGTTCGCACGCGACCAGCTTGCGTTGCTCGAGCGCGCGGCGGAGGTCGTCGGGCCCGGCGGCCGGCTGGTCTATGCGACGTGCTCCAGCGAACCGGAGGAGGACGAGGCGGTCGTCGACGCGTTCCTCGCGCGTCGGGTCGACTTCGAGCCGCTCGACCTTCGCGATGACGGCGCGTCGCCGCTCGTCCCGTTGCTCGACGAGCGCGGCCGGCTTCGCACTCTGCCGTTCGCGCACGGGCTCGAGGCGTTCTTCGCCGCCGCGCTGGTGCGCCGTGGTACGATCCGGAGTTGATGCTGCTGCGGACACGTCTTTGGGGCGCCGGAAAGCTCCTGCTCCTCGTCGGCGCGCTGGCGGCGACGTTTGTCGCCTTCGCACTCGTCGGGATGCGCGCCGCCGTGCGGGCGCGCGAGGTGTCGGTGCCGAGTCTCGTCGGCGTGCCGGTCGATCGCGCCGCCGAGACCGTGTCGAACGCCGGGCTCGCCCTCCGCGTCGATCCCAATCAGCGGCCGGACGACCGCGTGCCGGCCGGGCGCATCGTGCTGCAGGATCCGCTGGCGGGCGTCCCGACGCGCCGGCAGCGCACGATTCGGGTCTGGGTCAGCTCCGGCCCGGCCACCACGACGGTCCCGGCGCTCGTCGGCCACACCGAGCGGACGGCACTGATGCGCCTTGGCGAGGAGGGGCTTCAGGTTGCGAGCGTGTCGGAATTCCGCGCCCCCGACTACCCCGCCGACGCCGTGGTCGCACAGGATCCCGCTCCGACGGCGCGCGCACCCCAGGTCTCGTTGCTGCTCAACCGCGGCGAGCAGGCCGCCGCCTACGTGATGCCCGATCTGATCGGTATGAGTGGCGACCGCGCAGCCGAGGCGCTCCGCACGCGCGGTTTTCGTGTCGCCATCGTCGGATCGCAGCCGTATCCGGGGGTGCCGCCGGGCAGCGTCGTACGACAGCAGCCGGCCGGAGGCTTCCGCGTGGGACCTTCCGACCTCATCTCCCTCGAGGTGAGCCGGTGAGCGTTGGCCGGCGCCCGGTCCAGTCCAGGACGATCCAGATTGCGCCGTCCATCCTGTCCGCCAACTTCGCCGAACTCGGCCGCGACATCGCTGCGGTCGAGCGCGGCGGGGCCGATCTCATCCACGTGGACGTCATGGATGGCCATTTCGTCCCGAACATCACCATCGGACCGCCGGTCGTGCGCGCCGTCAAACGCGTCGCGACGCGGCCGCTCGACGTGCACTTGATGATCGAGGAGCCCGAGCGCTACGTGGACGACTTCGTGAACGCCGGCGCCGACATGCTGTCCGTGCACGTCGAGGCGGCGCGGCACCTCCACCGGACCATCGCCCTCATCAAGAGCCGTGGCGCCAAGGCCGGTGTCGTGCTCAACCCGTCGACGCCCGCCTCTGCGCTCGAGGAAGTCGCCGGCGACCTCGATTTCGTGCTGGTGATGTCGGTGAATCCCGGCTTCGGCGGGCAGGAGTTCATCCCCCAGAGCCTCGACAAGATCCGCCGCGTCTGGGAGATGCTCGATCGCGTGGGCCGGGCGGCGCCGATTGAAGTCGACGGCGGCATCGATCACGGCAACGCGCCGCACGTGGTGGCAGCGGGAGCGTCGATTCTGGTGGCCGGGAACGCCATCTTCGCTGCCGCCGATCCCGAAGCGGCGACGCGCGCCTTACGAACCGCGGCCGACTCCATGACCGGCACGCGCGCATGAAGACCCGACTGCGGGCTCGGTACGCGGACACCGATCGGATGGGCGTGGTCTACTATGCGAACTATCTGGTGTGGTTCGAAGTCGCGCGTACCGAGTGGCTGCGCGCCACCGGCTGGAGCTACCGCGACATGGAGCACGACGGCATCATGCTGCCCGTGGTCGAGGCTCACTGCGAATATCGCCAGCCAGCGCGTTACGACGATGAGGTGGAGATCGCGACGCAGGCGACGCTGGTGACGCCGGTCCGGGTCCGGTTCGACTATCGCGTCACGCGTGCCGCCGACGGCGTCGTCTCCGCGGTCGGGCACACGGTGCACGCCGCCGTCGATACCGCGGGACGACCGCGTCGTCTGCCAACGCGCGTCCGCGAGATGCTGCCCTTCGACGGTGGCCGGGACGCGCGGCCGAATCGAGGCGCGGCATGAGGGCACTCGTCACCGGCACGGCCGGGTTCATCGGCTCGCACCTTGCGGAACATCTCGTCGACGCCGGCGCCACCGTGGTGGGCATCGACTGCTTCACGGACAACTACGCGCGACCGCTCAAGGAACGCAACCTGGAGCGCCTCTGCCGGGCGCCACGGTTCTCGCTCGTGGAACGCCCGCTCGCGGACGTGAACCTTCCCGCGCTGCTCGCCGACGTCACGCATGTGTTCCACCTGGCCGCCCAGCCGGGGGTCCGCAACAGCTGGGGACGCGATTTCCGCGTCTATACGGTCAACAACGTGGAGGCCACGCAGCTCCTCCTCGAGGCGTGCGTCGGCACGCCGATCGAGCGCGTCGTCTACGCGTCGAGCTCCTCGGTCTACGGCGACGAGGTGTCCCTCCCGATGCGCGAAGACGTCCGGCCGCAGCCGGTGTCGCCCTACGGGGTGACGAAGCTCGCCGCGGAACAGCTGTGCTATCTCTACCACGTCAACCACGGCGTGCCGACCGTCTCCCTGCGCTATTTCACCGTGTACGGCCCGAGGCAGCGTCCGGACATGGGGTTCACGCGCTTCTTCTCGGCCGTCATGCACGGTCGCGCCGTGCCGATGTTCGGCGACGGGCGACAGACCCGCGACTTCACGTTCGTCGCCGACGCCGTGGCGGCGACGACTGCCGCGGCGACCCGGGGCACGCCCGGAGGTGTCTACAATATCGGTGGAGGCTCGCGGGTACAGCTGCTCGACGTGTTCGAGCTCATCCGGCAGGTGACCGGACGC
Source organism: Acidobacteria bacterium RIFCSPLOWO2_12_FULL_68_19 (assembly GCA_001767525.1). Lineage (GTDB taxonomy): Bacteria > Acidobacteriota > Vicinamibacteria > Vicinamibacterales > UBA2999 > MELF01. The sequence continues at coordinate 101,983 of MELF01000026.1, forward strand.
CCGCTCCGAATCGAGCGCCTCGACCCACAACGCGGCGACATGCGCGACACCTACGCGGACACCGCCCGGGCACGTGCGGATCTCGGATTCGCGCCGACCGTAACGCTCGAACAAGGCCTCCGCGCACAGTACGAGTGGATGACGGCGGGACATGACTGAGCGTCGCCTTCAACTCCCAAGGTCCAATTCCCAACTCCCAAGGCTGACCGTGGGCGCTGGACGTTGGACGGTTGGAGTACTGTGTCTCGCCCTGGCGCTGGGGGCCGCCGGGTGCGGTGCACGGCAACAGAGGCCGCCGACAGGCGCCGCGCAGCCGGACCGATTCCTCTTCGAGCGCGGCACCGCGGCGCTCGAGGACCGCGACTGGTCGAACGCGCGCACCTACTTCCAGCAGGTCGTCGACGGGTATCCACAGAGCCCTGTTCGGCCTGATGCCAAGCTCGGCATGGGCGATGCCTATCTGGGCGAGAACACGCCGGAGTCGCTCGTGTCGGCGGCCAACGAGTTCCGCGAGTTCCTCCAGTTCTATCCGACCAACCCCCGCGCCGACTACGCCCAGTACAAGATCGCGATGAGCCACTTCCAACAGATGCGCGCCGCGGACCGCGACCAGACCGAGACCAAGGCGGCGCTCGCCGAGTTCGACGTGTTCTTCCAGAAATTCCCGAACAGTCCGTCGACGCCAGAAGTCAAGGAGAAGTGGCGGACGGCGCGGAACCGGATGAGCGAGCACACCTACCGCGTAGGCCTGACCTACTACCGGCTGCGCTGGGACCCGGGCGCCATCAGCCGTTTCCGCGAGGTGCTCGACAGCGACCCGGCCTACGGCGGCCGGGACGCCGTCTACTTCTATCTGGCGGAGTCGCTCGCCCGGTCCGATAAGAAAGCCGAAGCCATCCCGTACCTGGAACGGCTGCTCGCCGAATTCGATCGGAGCGAGTACCTGAACGATGCCCGGGAACGGCTGCAACAGCTGAAGAATCAATAAGTTATGACACGACACCGACTGGTTGCTCTCCTGCTGCTGGCCGGCGGCGGCACGGCGTTCCCCGCCGCCCAGCGCGCCCCGGCGCCGGCGGCGGTCAACCTGCCGCCCGAGGCGGTCTCGCTCGCCTGCGCACCGAACCTCACCGTCGAGCCGCCACCGACACCGCTGCGCATTACCGGCGCCCAGGACTCGGACATCCGCCGGATCTTCGCGCCGGGCGACCTCGTCACGGTCAACGCCGGCACCGACAACGGGATCGATGTCGGCCAGCAGTACTACACGCGGCGCGCGGCGCCGCTCGAGAAGCGGGCCATCAGCCGCGACAACCCGGCAACGATCCGCACGAGCGGATGGATTCGCATCTACGCCGTCGACCGCACGATGTCACTGGCGACGATTGTGCACGCGTGCGACTCGATCGAGTTGGACGACTACCTCGAGCCGTTCGTACTGCCCGAGTTCCGTTCCACCTCGGCCACCTCATCGCTGCCGCAGCGCGGCAACTACGGGCGCGTCGTGACCGGCAACGACAACCGCACCGCCTTCGGCCGCGGCGACTTCTTCATCGTCGATCGCGGAAGCGACCACGGCGTGACCGTTGGCTCGCGGTTCGTGGTCTATCGCGATCACCAGCGGCGGGAGCGATTGCTGCTCCAGCGCAGCGGCGACGGCCCGAACGACGGGCGCTCGAGAAACTTCCTGTTCGATCTCGGCGAGGCGGTGGCGGTGGCCGTGCGGCCGGACTCCTCGACGCTCCGCGTCACGCTGTCGCGCGACGCGTTCGCCGTCGGGGATTGGGTGGCGCTGAGGAGATAGTCAGGACGATCAGCTCGCCCGGCGCGCGCGGACGATGTTGAGGTCGGTCACGCGCGCGGTCTGCAGCCGCTGGAAGCGCGTGTAATAATCGACGGCCGACACGATGGCCGCCAGCAGCGCCAGCCAGAGCGCCGCGTAACCGGCCGGCGCCAGCAGCGGCAGCGGCCCCCCCCCGAGAATCAGCAGCAGGATGGTCACGACCTGCAACGCCATCTTCGTCTTCCCAAGAGGCGAGGCGGGAATGGCGAACCCCTTGGTGTGCGCCAGGCTGCGCAGTCCGGTCACCGCGAACTCCCGGCCGATGATGACCGCCACCATCCAGGCGGGCGCCAGGTTCAACTGCACCAGCGAGATGAACGCCGCAGAGGTCAGCAGCTTGTCCGCGATCGGATCGAGCATCTGCCCGAGCCACGTCACCTGCCGGCGCCGGCGCGCGAGGTACCCGTCGAGCCAGTCGGTCACCGACGCGAGCCCGAAGATCGCGGCCCCCGCCAGCTCCTTCGGCACGCCGACGATCTGCCGTCCCTCGAACTCGGTGAGGAGCACGACCACGAGGAGCGGCACGAGGACGATTCGTACGAGGGTGAGCGCGTTCGGCAGGTTCATCGGAACGAGGGCCGATTGTACCACCGTGGTATCAGGTATGATCATCTGATTGTCATGAAGGCGATCCTTCTGGCCGGGGGGAAGGGCACCCGGTTGCGCCCCCTGACCGTCCATACGCCCAAGCCGATCGTGCCGATCTTCAACCGGGCGTTCCTGCACTATCAAATAGACCTCCTCAAGCAGGTGCCCGAGATCGACGAGATCATCCTGAGCCTCAACTACCAGCCCAGACGGATCGAAGAGATCTTCGGCGACGGAACGGGACTCGGCATCCGCATCCGCTACGTCGTCGAACCGGCGCCGCTCGGAACGGCCGGCGCGGTCAAGTACGCCGGCGACAGCCTCACCGAGTCGGTCGTTGTCTTCAACGGCGACGTGCTCACGCAGATCGATCTCGCTGCCGTCATCCGGCTGCACCGCGAGCGCCGCGCCCGCGCGACCATCGTGCTGACGGGGGTCGAGAACCCCGCGGCCTACGGCCTCGTCGAGACCGACGGCGAGGGGAACGTCCGCCGCTTCCTCGAGAAGCCGCGCCCCGACGAGATCACGACCAATCACATCAACGCCGGCATCTACGTGCTCGAGCCGGACACCTTCGATCGTATTCCGAGCGCGGTGCCGTGGTCGATCGAACGCAGCTACTTTCCGTCGCTCGTCGAACGGCGCGACACGTTCGTTGCCTACGTCTACGACGGCTACTGGATCGACATCGGCACGCCGGAGAAGTACCGCCAGGTGCACCGCGACATCATGGACGGGCGCTTCGCGGCGCCGCCGTTCCTGAACCTGCCGCCGCCGCGCACGTCGGTGTCGCCGGAGGCCCGAATCGAGGAGGGCGCCACGATCGAGGGGCCCTGCTTCGTCGACGACGGCGTACTCGTCAAGGCCGGCGCGCGGATCGGCCCGTACTCGGTGCTCGGGCGTCAGACCCAGATTGACGAGGGAGCGGTGGTCGACGGTGCGATTCTCTGGCCGAACTGCCGCGTCAGCCAGGACGCCACCGTCCGCAACGCCATCGTCGGGCGACACTGCCACCTCGGGCGAAGTGTGACGCTCGACAACGACGCCGTTCTCGGCGACAAGACGACCCTGACCGACTACACGCGGGCGTGATCCGACAAGTCCCGACTTCCAAGACGCCAACTCCCAAGCTTGGGAGTTGTGGAGTTGGGCATTGGGAGTTGCCATCGAATGGAGATCAACCGTGACATCTTCAAGGCCTACGACGTCCGTGGCCTCTATCCCGGCGAGTTCGATGAAACGGTCGCACGGTTGATCGGCCGCGGGTTCGCCGCGTATCTCGGGACGAACCGCGTGGGCGTGTCCCGGGACATGCGGGTGTCGTCTCCCACCCTGGCCGCCGCCTTCATCGACGGCGTGCGCGAACAAGGAGTCGACGTCATCGATTACGGCATGCTCGGCACCGACATGCTGTACTTCGCCGTCGCGCGCGATGGCCTCGGAGGCGGCGCCCAGATCACGGCGTCGCACAATCCGAAGCAGTACAACGGAATCAAGATGGTGCGCCAGGGCGCACAGGCGCTGAGCGGCGATGCGGGCATCGGCGACATTCGCGACATGATCCTGCGCGATCGACTGCCCCGCCCCGCCGCCCGCCGAGGGGCGCTCTCGACGCGCACTGTCGTCGCCGAATACGTCGAGAAGGTCCTGTCGTTCATCGACACGGCGGCCGTCAGGCCCTTCTCGGTCGTCCTCGACGCCGGCAGCGGCATGGCGGGACTGGTGGCGCCGGCGCTGTTCGGGCGGCTGCCGTGCCGGGTGACGACGCTCTGTTTCGAGATCGACGGCACCTTTCCCAGTCACGAGGCCAACCCGCTCATCGAGGAGAACCGCCGCGACATCACGGAGGAGGTGGTCCGGCGGCGGGCCGACATCGGCATCGCCTGGGATGGCGATGCCGATCGCTGCTTCTTCATCGACGGGACCGGCGAATTCGTCTCCGGCGACTTCGTGACGGCCCTGCTGGCCGAGGCGTTCTTGCTCAAACACCCCGGCTCGACGATCGTCTACGACCTGCGCGCCAGCCATGCGGTCCGCGACACCGTGGCGCGATACGGCGGGCGCGCACTGCGCAACCGCGTCGGCCACGCGTTCATCAAACGGCGGATGCGCGACGACGACGCCGTGTTCGGCGGCGAGGTGACCGGCCACTACTACTTCCGCGATTTCTACTACGCGGATAACGGGTTCATTCCGGCGCTCCTGATGCTCGAGCTGATGTCGAAGAAGAATCAGTCCCTCCACGAGCTGCTGGAACCGTTCCGCCAGCGCTACTTCATCTCCGGCGAGATCAATACCCGACTCGCGAGCATGGCCGACGTGCCGAGGAAGCTCTCGGCCATCGAGGCACGGTACCGCGACGCGGCCGTCGACTGGACCGACGGGGTTTCCATCGACTATCCGGACTGGCACTTCAACGTGCGCCCGTCGAACACCGAGCCGCTGCTGCGCCTGAATCTGGAAGCCGCCACACCCGAGCTGATGACGGCCAGGCGGGACGACGTGTTGGCGCTCATCAGGGGATAGAGGGCGACCACGAGAGAAAGGGACCGGGGCACGGGGACCAGCCGGGCGGGGGCGGGTGATCCAGGGTGAGTGGAGCGGGAGACGGGGATCGAACCCGCGACATCGAGCTTGGGAAGCTCGCGTTCTACCGCTGAACTACTCCCGCTCGCTCAACGCCCTGTCATTATCGCACGACGCCTGCCCTGCTTCTGCCCCCCGTATCGCGCCATGGTAAGTGTTACCGAAGGAAAGGTCGTCGCGCCAAAACTCATGTTACCGAAGCCGGTGTGCCACAGGAGGGCACCGGC
>MELF01000027.1 GCA_001767525.1 Acidobacteria bacterium RIFCSPLOWO2_12_FULL_68_19
CAACCCTCGGGGCAGCCGCGAGCGAGCGACATTGCCCAAGCCCCGTTATCTGTTTCACTGGCGTGAAAATCGAGGCTAATCGTTGATCGCGTCGAACAGCTTGTCCCGCTTCCGGTAGAGGCTGGCGGCTGCGCGGAGGGCGACCTCGCGGCGCCGCCGCAGGTGCGGGACGAGCATCGCCGACAGATGAATGGGTGCCGCGAGATTCGTGCTCAGCTCCTCGTCAACGAGCGGCAGATCCCGAGGCCCGTGCCGGAAGTCCACCACGCGCTGCACGCCGGCGTTGTTCACGAGCACGTTGAGATCGGGAAAGCGGCGCAGCACCCAGGCGACGAGCGCCTCGCGGCCGGACGGCCGGCTGAGGTCGGCGACGCGCGTATGGAGCGAGGGATGGCGGGCGCGCGCGGCGGCGAGCCGGGCGCGCCGGCGGCCGCAGACGATCACCGCGTTACCCTGGTCCAGAAGCGCTTCGGCGAGCGCCAGGCCGATGCCCGTTCCGCCGCCCGTGATGAGCACGGTGTTGCCGGAGATGTTCATCGACAACCCAGGTCCGGCCCAAGGTTGGAACCGGACCTCTGTTCCCGGTTGCTCAACGCCACGCATCCCGCTCACGCCGCCGGCGCGGGCGCGCCGGGCGGCACGTCGTACACGTAGTCGTGCGCGTCGAGGGCCTTCCGCAGGCGCGCGCGCGCGGCCGGATCGGTGGCGCGGGCGAGCTTCATGACGACGTCCTGCCGGTCGCTCAGGATCGCGTCGAGAATCGCCTCGCGGTCGGCCTCCGGCTGCTCGACGATCGCCAGCAGCACACGCGAACCGTACTTGATCCAGCGCGGCTGCGGCCGAAGCGTCCCATCGGGGCGCTTCTCGACGACCTGCCGCTGCAGCACCTGCAGCACGAGCTCCGCGTGCGTCCGCTCGTAGACGATGTTCAGCGTCCGGAACAGCTCCTTGACCGTCTCGCGCCGGGCGTCGATCAGCGTGACGAAGAACTCCGGCGTCACCCGGTCGCCCTTCTTCGACGACTCGCCGTCGGCGGTCAGCTCCACGCCGTGGTAGACGGTGAGGTACAGGAAGTGCCAGAAGATCTCGTACGTGGCGAGATCGTTCATGAACCGCAGCCCGGTCTTCGGATCGTGGATGGCCGCGGCGTTGTTGCCCTGGAGCTGCTGGTACATGTACTCGGTGGCCATGTACATCGCGTAGCGCAGCCCGTCCTCCGTCGTCGGTCCCGCCGGGCGCGCGAGCAGGCGGTCGAGCGCCTCTGGGGCGAACAGCTTCTCCACCGTGAGATCGGCCGCGGTCAGCTCGAGCGGCTGGACCTTCCCCTTCTCGAGCAGGCCGAGCGCCTCGAGCCGGTCGCGCTCGTCCTGGGTCGCCTTGTCGACCACGCGCTGCAGGTCGGCCAGATCGGTGACGAGCGGCTCCTTGCCGGCGCCCACGTAGTCCTTCTGCACGGTGGCCACCCAGCTCTGGCGGTAGGTGTCGTACACCGTGCCGTCGATCCGGAACAGCCCGGTGAGCCGTTCACGCAGCTTGTCGATCCAGATGTCGCGCAGCGCCTTGGCGTCGTGCTCGGGCGCCCGCGGGTTCTGCATCTGCGCCGCCATCCCCCCGATCGGCATGGCGCCGCACAGCGTGGCCAGGAGCGCGTTCCGCCTCGTGTAGTACGACATCGACGGCGCCGCCATCGTCACCGTGTGGGGATCGGGAATGACCATCGCCGGATCGTGGTGGAACATCTCCTCGCGGCTGTTGATGTAGTCCCAGCGCCCGACGTTGGGGCCGACCATGTTCTCCCGGAGCACCCACATGATCGCGTCCTGCTGCAGCACGAACTCGGCGCGCTCGTTGAGCAGCTTGACCTTGATCGTGCCGCGGGGGACGCCAATCGCCTCCTCCAGCCGCTTCAGGAGCCTGGCGACCAGCCTCGCTTCCTGCCACGTCTCGAGCTTCGGGATGTAGTAGTAGATGCCCGACCCGTTCTTCTTCTGCGCGTCGAAGTTGTGGACCGCGTGGATGACGAGCCCCGGGATGATCGCCGGCACCGGCTCGCCGTCGATTGTCATCTGCCGGCTGCGCAGGTGGATGCCGGCGACGCGGTGGAGGATCGTCGGCCACTGCTCCGGCGGCACCTCGATGCGATACGTCCGATTCTTCGTGGGATGGACGAACGGCTTCCCGTCCCACTTGTGCGCCAGGATGTCCCGGAGGTTCACCCACGCCTGGTAGAGCTGATCCTTGTAGTCGCCGCCGGCGTCCTCCCAGTCCCACATCCACTGCGACGCGCCGCTGTTGAGCGCTCCCATCGCCATCCCCATGTCGATGGCGGGACCGGTGCCCTCGAGGCCGGGCCGCATCGTGTCGGCCGGTATCGGGACGAGCGCGCCCGTGCGCCACGCGTCGGCGGTCCGCCGCCCGTAGAAGCCGTCGAGCATCCCCTGCCGGATCCGGGCCACCGTCGTCTTGTTGCCGTCGGCGTCGCTCACCTCGCCCGAGGCCGGCAGGAATCCCCACCGGGCCGCGCCGCGCGCCACGCGCTCGAGGACGCCGTGGCGGTCGGCCAGCAGGCGCGGCAGCTCGGCGCTCACCGCAGCGGTCATGTCGGCCATCAGATCTTCGACAACGACCGTGCGGCCGTTGACGGACCGGGGGCCGAAGAGGACGGCGTATTTCTCGCGAATATCGGGACGGATCTGCAGGGTTGGCACCAGGAGCCTCCAGGAAAGATCGGAAAAGGGGGTTCTTTGTACTATTTGCGACGGCGGTGGGTCAACGCCGCCTGCGCGCGCGTAATTTCGCAACGTGTTCAAAAGCGTTGTAGAATCCCTCGTATCGTGTTGTTCCACATCGGCCGGATCTGCGTCTGTTGTTGTCGGGGGACCATCCCGGTCTCGACGCGATCCGTCTGGCTGTCAGGGTAGGCCGTTCCACACCACCCACCAACGACAACACAGCAGAACTGGAAAGCCCGGGACCCCTCGTCCCGGGCTTTCGTGTTTTCAGGAGCTCTTTCGTCGAATGCTGGACCTGACGCTTCCACTCGCCGGCTTTGGGGTCGGCGTGCTGATCGGCCTGACGGGGATGGGCGGCGGCGCCCTGATGACGCCGTTCCTCATCCTGATTCTCGGCACCCGTCCGGTGATCGCGGTCGGCACCGATCTGGTCTACGGCGCCGTCACCAAACTCGTCGGCGCGTACCTGCACTGGCGGCAGGGAACGGTCGACCTCCGCCTGGCGCTACGGCTCGCGGCGGCAAGCGTCCCGTCGGGGCTCGCGGCGGTCGTGGCGCTGCGCCTGCTTCCCGACGCCGGAGCCGCGGACCACGCCGTCCGGCAGGCGCTCGGCGTCGCGTTGGTGGCAGTCGCGCTGCTGCTGATGGCGCGCCTCGTGGGCGCCTCGCCGCTGCCGCTCCCCGCGCGCTGGCGCCACGCGTGCCGCGGCGGCGGCACCTATGCCGCCGGGGCGCTCGTGGGCGCGCTCGTCGGGTTCACCTCCGTCGGCAGCGGATCGCTGCTCGTCCCGTTCCTCCTGGGCGTGCTCCCGCTCGCCGCGGCGCAGGTGGTCGGCACCGACGTCTTTCATGCCGCCATCCTGGTGAGCGTGACCGCGGTCGCGCATGCGCAGGCGGGCACCGTCGACTGGCCGCTGGCGGCGGCGCTCCTGACCGGCTCGCTGCCGGGCGTGGCGGTGGGCAGTTGGATGACGACTCGGCTGCCGGCGCTGCAGCTCGACCACCTGCGGACGCTCGAAGCCGAAGCCGTCCACGTCCTGCGCGAAGTGGCGGCGGAATTCGCGCGTCCGGTCGTGCTCTACTCGATCGGCAAGGACTCCTCCGTGATGCTGCGGCTCGCGCAGAAGGCCTTCCATCCGGCGCCGATCCCGTTCCCGCTGCTGCACGTCGACACCACGTACAAGTTCGGCGAGATGATCCGCTTTCGCGACGAGGCGGCCAGGACGATCGGTGCAACGCTCGTCGTCCACGCCAACCAGGAGGCGATTGGCGAGGGCACTCAACCCCTCGCGGTCGGCACCGAGCGCTGCTGCGCGCTGCTGAAGACGCGGGCGCTGCTCGACGCGCTGGAGGCGGGCGGCTTCGATGCGGCGATTGGCGGCGCGCGTCGAGACGAGGAACGGTCGCGCGCCAAGGAGCGCGTCTTCTCCGTGCGGGACGCGCGCGGCCAATGGGATCCGAAGCGCCAGCGGCCCGAGCTGTGGCGCCTGCTGAACGCGCGGTTGCGACCGGGCGAGACCATCCGCGTCTTCCCGCTCTCCAACTGGACCGAGATCGACGTCTGGCAGTACATCCACGTCGAGCGCATTCCCATCGTCCCGCTCTACTTCGCCCGGGAGCGCGAGGTCATCGTCCGCGGCGGCTCGCTGCTGCTGCCGGAGCAGCCGTTCGTCGTGCCGATGCCGGGCGAACGGCCGCAGGTCGTCCGCTGCCGAATGCGCTCGCTCGGCTGCTCGCCGTGCACCGGCGCCATCCGCTCCGACGCGGACACCGTGCCGGCAATCATCGAGGAGCTCGTCGCCACGCGCCACTCCGAGCGGCAGCTCCGTGTCATCGACCACGATCAGGACGGGTCCATGGAAATGAAGAAGCGCGAGGGGTACTTCTAGTGCGACGGTGCGAGGGTGCGACGGTGCGACGGTGCGTCCGAGGGTGCGACGGTGCGACGGTGCGGCGGAGGGCACGCTGAATGTCCGGGCTGCTGCGGATCTGCACGGCCGGGAGCGTGGACGACGGGAAGAGCACGCTCATCGGGCGGATGCTGCACGACGCCCGGGCGGTGTACGAGGACCAGGTGCATGCGGTCCGCGCGGCGTCCGCCAATCGCGGTGCCGGTCCCATCGACTTCTCGCTGTTCACCGACGGGCTGAGAGCCGAGCGCGAGCAGGGCATCACGATCGACGTGGCGTATCGCTATTTCGCCACGGCGCGGCGGACATTCATCCTCGCCGACACGCCGGGCCACGAGCAGTACACGCGCAACATGGCAACGGGCGCGTCGACCTCCGACGTGGCCATTCTGCTCGTGGACGCCCGGCACGGCCTGCGGGCGCAGTCCCGTCGCCACGCCCGGATCGCGCGCCTGCTCGGCATCTCCGACTTCGTCGTGGCGGTCAACAAGATGGATCTGGTCGACTTCAGCCGCGACGTTTTCGATCGGATTCGCGGCGACTTCGAGGCGCTGCTCGAGGGCGCACGGTGCCATACGGTCCCGCTCAGCGCGCTGCATGGCGACAACGTGACCGCGCCGAGCGCGAGAATGCCGTGGTGGGCCGGCCTGCCGCTGCTCGAGTACCTGGAAACGGTCGAGGTCAGGCGCGACCTGACCGCGCAGCCGTTTCGCTTTCCCGTGCAGCTGGTGCTCCGGCCGAGCGACACGTTCCGCGGCTATGCGGGACAAATCGCCTCCGGGGTCGTGCGCGTCGGCGACCGCCTTGGCGTGTGGCCGTCGGGCCGGTCGGCGCGGGTCGCCCGGATCGTGACCTTCGACGGCGACCGCCAGACGGCGTTCGCGCCGATGTCGGTCACGCTGACGCTCGACGACGAGGTCGATGTCAGCCGCGGCGATCTGCTCGCACACGAGCCCCCGCACGTCGGCTCCCGCTTCGAAGCGGACGTGGTGTGGATGGACGAGCGGCCGCTCGACCCCAATCGTCTCTACCTGCTGAAGCACACCACGCGCACGGTCACCGCCGAGGTGAGCCATCGGCTCGGGCTGAACCAGATGGGCACGCTGACCGTGTCGACGGCGCGTCCGCTCGTCTTCGACGCCTACGGGAACAACCGCACGACAGGCAGCTTCGTCCTGATCGACCCCGCCACATGCTTCACCGCCGGCGCGGGCATGATGACCGCCGCGGTCGCCGAGCGCGCCGCGTGGGCGCGGGAGGCGCGGGCGGGCGCCGCCGAACGGCTGGCGCGGCTGGCGCGGCGTGCCGGATCCGACGAGGAGGCGGCCAGGACCGTAGCGCAGGCCCTCGAGGAGATGCTGACATGAGACGGGCCACAGAGTCACAGAGACACAGAGTCCAAGAAGCTCCCTCTGCGCCTCCGTGTCTGCTGTGGCCTGTGGAGGTGAACCTGGTGTGAATAACACGCGGGAAATCATCTGCACGGCGCTGGCGCGGGCGCAGGCGCCGTGCGCCACGTCGAGCTTTCAGGCCGAGTGCGTGGTGCTGATGCACCTGCTGCGGGCGGAACGGGGGGACCTGCCGGTGTTGTTCCTCGACACCTGCCATCACTTTGCCGAGACGCTGAGGTACCGCGAGGAGATTGTCCGGGCGTGGCAGACCAACCTCGTCGTCCTGCGGGCCGCCGAACCGCGCGTCGGGCTGTGGCAGGCCGAGAGCGCCGACGCGTGCTGCCGGCGGCACAAGGTGGAGCCGCTCTTCACGGCGCTCGAGCAGTACGACCTCTGGTTCACAGCGCTGCGGCGCGACCAGTCGCCCTCGCGCGCGCACCTGCGGGAAGTGGAGTCGTTCCGGCTCCCGAGCGGCAGAACGATCCAGCGAATCAGCCCGCTGGCGGCGTGGACGACGGGGGATGTCTGGGCGTACGCGCAGCGGCACGCCGTGCCGCTGCTGCCGCTCTACGAGCGCGGCTACACGAGCATCGGCTGCGAGCCGTGCACCTCGCTGCCGCTCGACCCGGCGAACCCGCGCTCCGGCCGCTGGGGCGGACAGAAGCTGGAGTGCGGGATTCACATCGAGGCGACATAGCCTGGATTATTCACGAACGCGTCGTTCACACTGCTGGGTTCTCTCTTCTCCGTTCGTGTTCCGGTCCGGGTCTGCCGTTCGTCGGTCACCGTCGAGCCGGTTCGAGGTGTTCCGGCGAGGACGAGCCAGAGACCTCCGAACCTTGAACCGCGAACCCGCGAACCGACCGTGAACACGAACCGAGCACCACGCACCGAGAAGCGTGAACGACTGATTCATGAATAGTGCGGGATAGGGTAATCCGGTCCAGGGCCCGATGCCCACTGCCGACTGTCAACGGCCCAGGTTCAGAGCTTGGGAATTGGGAGCTGGGTGTTGTATTTTCCTCCCGATGGGTTCCTCGGTGGGGTGGCTTGCCCGACGGCTCGCCGCCGTTCTGCAGCAGCACTTGGAGCCTGCCGGGGTACGGCTCGAGCTGTGGGACGGCGCCTCCACCTACGCCGGCCCGCGCCCCATCGGCACGCTCGTCGTCGCCGACCTGCGGACGCTGCTCGGCATTCTCGTCAACCCGCACCTTCAGTTCGGCGAGTGCTACATGCACGGCACGCTCCAGGTGCGCGGCGGGCTGGAGCCGGTGCTGGAGGCGATTACGCGCCTCGCCCTGATCCCCTCCTGGCGGGAACGGATCAGCTCGTATTTCGCAACGGGCAACAGCGTCCAGCGGGCGCGGCGCAACGTGCACCATCACTACGACCTGGGCAACGACTTCTACAGCTCGTGGCTCGACGAACGGCTCGTGTACACCTGCGCGTATTTCGAGCGCCCCGACATGTCGCTCGAGCAGGCGCAGATCGCCAAGATGGATCTCGTGTGCCGCAAGCTGCGGCTGCAGCCGGGCGAGTCGGTCGTGGAGGCGGGCTGCGGATGGGGCGCGCTCGCGCTGCACATGGCGCGGCAGTACGGCGTGAACGTCAGGGCGGTCAACGTCTCGTACGAGCAGACCGCGTACGCCCGCGCGTGGGCAGCACGCGAGGGGCTGACCGGCCAGGTCGAGTTCATCGAGGATGACTACCGCAACCTGGCGGGCGAGTACGACGTGTTCGTGTCGGTCGGCATGCTCGAACACGTGGGGCTCACGCACTACCCGAGCCTTGCCGGAGTGATGCGTCGGACGCTGCGCCGTCCGAACGGCCGCGGCCTGCTCCACTTCATCGGACGCGACATCCCGCGCCCGCTGAACGCCTGGATCCGCCGCCGCATCTTCCCCGGAGGCTACGCACCGACGCTGGCCCAGGTGGCGACGCGGGTGCTGGAGCCGGCGCGCATGTCGATTCTCGACGTCGAGAACCTGCGCCTCCACTACGCGCGGACGCTCGCCCACTGGAGCCGCCGCTTTGCGGCCGCATCCGACCAGGTCCGCGGGCGGTACGGCGAGGAGTTCCGGCGCGCCTGGGAGCTCTACCTCGTCGGATCGGAGGCCACCTTCGCCGCCGGAGCGCTGCAGCTCTTCCAGGTGGTATTCGCCCCCTGCGAGTCGACCCCGCCCTACCGGACCCGCGCCGAGGTCTACGGCGGCGCGCAGGACGACGCGTGGCTGGCTGGGACGCGCTGATCGTCGGCGGCGGACCGGCCGGCTCGACCTGTGCCCGCGTCCTGACGCGGGCCGGGTGGAACGTGCTCGTCATCGATCGCGCGCGGTTCCCCCGGGACAAGGTCTGCGCCGGCTGGGTGACGCCGGCGGTGTTCCGGCTGCTCGAACTCGATCCCGCCGAGTACCGCGCCACCGGCCTCACCATCCAGGAGATCACCGGGTTCCGCACCTCGGTCATCGGCGACCGGCCGGTCGAGACGCGCTACGGCCGCACCGTGAGCTACGCGATCCGCCGATGTGAATTCGACGACTATCTGCTCCGGCGTTCCGGCGCGCGGGTGTTCCAGACGACGCCGCTCGGCTCGCTCGAGCGGCGCGGCGACAGCTGGATCGCCAACGGCGAGGTGAGCGCCAGGGTCGTCATCGGCGCCGGCGGGCACTTCTGCCCGGTGGCGCGCCTCCTTCGCGGCGGCGCCGGCGAGGCCGTGCGCCCGGTCGTCGCGAAGGAGGCGGAGTTCCGGATCGAGGCGGGCTCGTGCGACGTGCCTGGAGAGGTTCCCGAGCTCTTCTTCTGCCGCGACCTGGAAGGGTACGGCTGGTGCGTCCGGAAGGGCGAGTACCTCAACATCGGCCTCGGCCGGCGCGGCCACGGCGATCTCAATCCACACATCGACGACTTCATCGGTTTCCTCGAGGCGCGCGGGACCGCGCGCCGGGCGCCCCACGTCCGCTGGTTGGGTCACGCCTATCTCGCCTCGGGAACCGGTCCACGGCCCCTCGTGGACGACGGTGTGCTCGTCGCCGGCGATGCGGCCGGTCTCGCGTACCCGGAGAGCGGAGAGGGAATCAGGCCGGCCGTCGACTCGGGTCGGCTCGCGGCGGATACGCTCGTCGCGGCCGGCGGCCGCGTCGGCCGCGACGACTTGCTGCCGTACGCGGCCGAACTCGAGCGGCGCTACCCCGCCGCCCGGCCGGCGCCGCAGCCGCTCGTCGGTGTGGTCAAGGCGCTCGGCCGGCGGCTCCTGCGTTCACCGGCGTTCACGCGCCACGTCCTACTCGATCGCTGGTTCCTGCGGGAGGGGTGAGGCGCGCGCCGCCATGGGCGCGACGACGAACTCGTCGAGCACGTCGAACAGCAGCCGCCGATGCCCGCGGCGCTCCTCGCTCACATCCGGCGACGAGGTCGTGACCATCACCAGCTCCAGCTCGGGCACGACGAAGATGTACTGGCCTCCGTATCCCCAGGCGAAGCACGTCTCGTAGCCCCGGATCTCGTACACCCACCAGAGGTAGCCGTACGTCCGGTCCCGGAGCGGGTCGAACCCCCGGAGCGGGTCGAAGGCGGGATTGCCGGGCCGGCGCGTGCGCGCGCGCCCCTCGCACGAGCGCGCGATCCACGCCGCCGATACGACCTGGCCGATCGAGGTACGCCCCTTGTCGAGGTACAGCTCGCCGAACGTCAGCATCTGGCGCGGCGTCATCAGCATGTCGTTGCCGCCGAAGTAGATTCCCTGCGGATCGCGCGGCCACGGCGCGAAGGTGAACCCGAGCGGCTTGGCGAGCGCCTCGTTGGCGAACTGCCACGTGCTCGTCCGGGTGGCCTTCGTCAGGATCGCCGACAGCAGGTGCGTGTTCCCGGTGCTGTATTCCATCTCCTCGCCGGGGGCCGCGAACATCGGGCGGGCGAGCGCGTGCCGCACCCAGTTGCGGCTCGTCACCCACGCCCCGTAGTTCCGGTTGCTCGTTCCTTCGAGCCCGGGGCGCATCGTCAGCAGGTGCTCGATCGTGATCGCCCGCTTTCGGGTATCGGACTCCTGCCCGAGCTCGGGAAAGTAGGTGAGGATCGGCGTATCGACGCCGGGAATCAGACCTCGATCGATGGCGACCCCGACGAGCGCGGAGATCACGCTCTTGGAGGCCGACTTGATGTTGGCCGACCGGTCGCGCCGGGCTCCGTTGTAGTAGCGCTCGAAGACCAGCTCGCCGCCGCGGCTCACGAGCAGACTATGGAGACGAGACAGCGCGCGCGCGGCCTCGTCAAGGCTGTCGGGACTCCACGCCGAGACGGGCGTCGCGGGCACATCTGCCGACGGCATCCCGCTGACGACCCGGGCATCCGCTGCCGTCAGCGCCTCGCCGCCGTCGCGCGCGGCGGCGGCCATCAGCCCGACCGCCGCCATGGCCGCCAGCGCCCACCCGCCACGCATCAGAACTTGTCGCACCACTCCAGACGGCCCAAGGGCCGATCGGCCCGATTATAGCCGCGTGGCAGGCGCTCGGCGCCCTTCCAGCCGCGCCCGCGCCGTCGTTCTCGATGGACAGACGAACGCGCCTGGAGTAATCTTCGGCACCTCCTCTTCCGAGACAGCTATGACCGCCCGACGGGCTCGCGACCCGCAGTCGCCTCGGCGGCTCTCCCACGTCCGCCCGAAGCCGCTGACCGTGCGCAAGCTGTCGGGCTCAGCGCGCGCTCCAACTCCCGATCGGCGCGACCCAGAGGGGCGTGCCTCGCTCCTCCGGCGCATCCGCCACGAGTTCGAGGAGATGCCGGGGATGCGCCTCACGCCGCAGCAGGCGTGCCGGCTGTTCGGTTTGCATCAGGACATCTGCACGCGGATTCTCGAGGAGCTGGCCGTCGAAGGCGCTCTGGTGCGCATGCTGGACGGCAGCTACATCCGGCGTCGCGCGTCGTGAACGCCCCGCGGCCGGGCGCTGCAGACACCGGCTGACGACCGCTACCCCTTCAGGATCGCCCGGACGTCGTCCACGGCGGCGCGCGTCTCGTGGACGACGCCGTCGGCGCGCCGCAGCGCATGCCGGAACCGTTCGAGCGCCGTCGCCAGCTCGTCCATCGTGCCGTCGATGTTGTCGAGGGCGCGACGGCCCTGCGACGTGAAGATCACATACGCCACCACCGCGCCAATCACGGCGCCGGCCACTACGCCCGTCATCACCCGGCTCTCGTCGCTCACCCGCGTCCTCCGTCCTCTGACGGCATGATACCCGTGATCGTCGCCGGGTGGCACGCCCCGGGCGCGGTCAGGAGTGGCCGAGCTCGTCGCCAATCACGGTGAACCGGAAGACGTACCGGGAACGGCTCGTGCCGACGATGACCTCGTCGCCGTCGCGCAGCTCGGTGCGGCCGCCGGCACGGCGCCCGCCGACGCGCGTGCTGCCAACGATGGTGCCGCAGGCGCTGCCGCGGTCGACCAGGAAGAACTGGCCGTCGACGTACTCGATCGTGAAGTGCGCGCCGGAAATGTGGAGCGAGCCCGAATCCGGGAGCTCGTAGAGGTAGACGTCGTTCAGCGGGCGGGCGACGCCTTTTCGCTGATCCTCGGTTACGGCACGGTGAGGATCGGTGACGCGGCGCTCCCGTCCGACGTTGACGGGAAACGCCGTAAGGGGCAGCTCACGCACCCCGCCGAGCGCGTGCTCGGCTTCCTTGGTCAGCGCGACGAGGAGGGCAACCGCTGACTCCATGCCGGGCGCGACCATACTCTACGCGCATTTTCCGCCTGCGTGCAGAGCGATTTTCATTCCACGACGAACCTGCGCGTTGGAGTGCGTTCGTGTCGTACGCCCTTGAATGCCGTGTCAGACAAACGCGAATCGTAAGGACCGATGACGTCGATCGTAAGGAGCCGGCGCCACGTGTCCGAGACCGCCGCTCAGCGGCGGGCGCCCGCCGCGCGTCGGGCGGTGGCGGGCGCGGACACCCATCGCTCCGCCCATTTCGCGATGGCGGTCACCGCCGCCTCGAGCGCGCGCCCCTTTTCGGTCAGACCGTACTCGACGCCGACAGGCGGCTGGGGAATCACCGTGCGCACGACCACCCCCTCGGCCTCGAGCTCCTTCAGCCGCTCGACCAGCATCCGGTCGCTGATGTCGGGAATCTCCACGCGGACCTCGTTGTAGCGCGCCGGGCCGCGCAGCAGGACGCTGATGATCGCGCCGGTCCATCGTCGGCCCAGCAGCTCGACCGCGTGGTGATACCTGGGGCAGAGGGTCGCTCCCCTGGCCATGCCGACATGGTACTGCAATCGGCTCACTTGGCGTAATATACTTACTCTTCTATAGTCGATGGCGAACCGTGACGGCTTCGAGGGATCTCGCCGGCGGCCAACCTCTGGGAGACGAGGGCGAGTTCCTCACGCCGCGGCACGTTCGTGAAGACGCGGCACGGTCCTGCCGTCGGGTCGGCGGACGCATCGACGACGCCGGCACGCGCGTCGAGTGCCAGGCCTGTCCAGGCGGGCGTTTTTCTGGCAGTATTCCCGTCTGGGAGGAACCGCCATGCGCCCGCCTGCACTCGCCCTGGTACCACTCCTCCTGTGGCTCGCGAGCCCGGCCGCCGCGCAGGACTTCGTGGAGTTCGTGAGTCGCGAGGACGGCTTCAAGATCGTGTTTCCGAGCCAGCCGCGAGTCCAGGAGACGACGTACACCTCGCAGCAGGAGTACACGCTCCCGGCGCGCATCTACAGCGCCGAGCGCGCACCACAGCGCTTCTCGGTGACGGTGGTTGATTACCGCGCGGTCGAGCAGCAGGGCATCGCCCGCGCGAAGGGGTGTCCGGCGGGCGCCGAGACGTGCCGCGGTGGACAGGTCGAAAGCGTGATCGGCCCGGGGTACTGGAAGCAGGATGTCCGCGGCGCCATGACCTTCGCGCTGTTCACGTTCCTGCAGCGCGACGCCGTGGTGACGTCCCTGTCGTGGGACTGGCAGGACCTGGTCGAGGGACTCCTGCTGCAGCTCACCAACAACGCCGACCGGTCGCGCACGAATGCCGCCATCCTCATGCACGACAACCGGCTCTACGTCGTCGAAGGCACCGTGCCGAGCGGCTACCCCGAGCCCGGGTTCTTCCAGCAGTCGATGGGATTTGTCGACAAAGACGGCAACGGCATCAGGTACCAGCGGATCTACTCGAATGCGTTCCACGGTCTGGGCGAATACCCGGTCCCCCAGCGCACCGGCGGCGCCCCCGCCGATCCGCCGGCCGGCAGGTGAGCGGATAATTACGGCGGCAGAGGAGGTACGTCGTGCAGAGACGAACGTTCGTGATCGCGCTGATGATGTCTGGCGCCATCTCCGGCCGCGGCCCAGCCGCCGCCGGCCAGACGCCACCGGGGGCCCCACCGCAGCCGGCGCCGGGTCCCCGCTACATCGTGAGCTATGTCGACGTGGCGCCCGCGTCCGAGGCGCCGGCGGTGACACTGCTCAAGGCCTACCGCGACGCGAGCCGTCGCGAGGAGGGCAGCGCCCGAGCCGACGTCCTGCAGGGCGGCCGTCGCGGCCAATTCGTCGTCATCGAGGAGTGGCGCGACGAGGGCGCGTGGAAGGCGCATCGCGCCGCGGCGCACGTCGCGCAGTTCCACGAGAAGCTGACGGCGCTGCGCATCACGGCGTACGACGAGCGCGTGCACACCACTTTCGCGGTGGGAACCGCCTCGAACGCCCCCGCCGAGGCCGTGTACGTCGTCACCCACGTGGACGTGATCCCGACAGGACTGCCGAAGGCGCGGGAATTCCTGAGCGCCCAGGTCGAAGGCAGCCGAAAGGAGAACGGCAACGTGCGGTTCGACGTGCTGCAGGGCGCCCGGATGAACCACTTCACGGTGGTCGAAGGCTGGCGGGATGAGCGCGCGCGGGAGGCGCACATCAGCGCCGCCCATTCCCGGACCTATCGCGAGGGATTGCGCGAGACGGCGGTCGACGGCGCCCCGTACGACGAACGGCTGTATCGGCTGGTGCAGTAGTGTTGGGCGTTGGGTGTTGGGCTACAGGCGAACCGGTTTCACTGCCTCGCCCGTAGCCCAACGCCCGTAGCCCATAGCCAGCTCTTTCAGTTCGTCCCGCTGATCCCGAACGCGATCTTCAGGTTCTGGTACGGCACCACGCGCCCGTGCACCGGCGCGATCCGGACGGGATTCAGCTTCAACTGCTGCTCCACGAGTTGGACGAGCTGGATCGCGTACTCCGGCCCCCGGTCGGGAGTGCGAATCTCGTCGCCTGCCGGCGGGTTGTAGGCGTCGCCGTACATCAGGATGCGCTCCCGCGGCAGCCACGCGATGAGCGTTCCCGCATGGTGGCCGTTCCCCTGGTGGAAATAGAGTTCGACGGTCTGGGTCCCGTCGGTCAGCACGCGCTTGTCGGCGACGGTCTCGATCGTCGCCGGCTTGGGCGCCTTCGACAGCGAATCGGGCTCGAGCGTCCGCGGCCGCGCCCACACCTTCTCGAAGAACGCCTTGTTGCTCTCGTGCGTGATCACCGTAACGGCCTCGGCGACGTACTGGCGCAGTCCGCCCGCATGGTCGTAGTGCGCGTGCGTGTTCACGACGTACCGAATCGGCTTGTCCGGGATGGTCTTGCGCACCATCTCGTTGACCGCCGCGGATCGGGCGTCGCTTGTCGGTCCCTCGAGCATCACGATGTGATCGCGGAACTCGACGGCGAGGCTGCGCGTGCCGGCCCCGGCCAGCGACCAGAGGCCGTTCCCGACCTTCTCGATCTGGACGGCCGGCGGCGCCGGCGGCGCCGGCGCCTTGGCGACGTTCTCCGGCACCGGCAGCGACACGGCGGCGTTCGGCTGCACGTCGGTGACGGTGATGTCGAGGGTGTCGAGGCCGTCCTGCTTCTCGAGAATTCGCCGCGGGAACATGATGCCGCCGAACTGCGCGTAATCCGAGTAGGTCACCTCCACCGGGTAATCGCCCACCACCGAGTTGGACGACAGGTACTCGACGCGCTCGACCTGATTCTGCGCGTTGAGCGTGGCCTTCACCGGGCGTCCTGCGACGGTCAGATTGATCACGCCCGCGGTGTCGGCCGCGGCGCCGCTCGCCATGGCCGCCTTGA
Organism: Acidobacteria bacterium RIFCSPLOWO2_12_FULL_68_19; assembly: GCA_001767525.1. Taxonomy (GTDB): domain Bacteria; phylum Acidobacteriota; class Vicinamibacteria; order Vicinamibacterales; family UBA2999; genus MELF01. Next base: position 15,119 of record MELF01000027.1, read on the forward strand.
TGATCCCGTGCGGGGTCACCCACAGCGCGCGCAGTCGGTCGCCGACCGCGCCGGGATTCGGCGCCGGCTGCTGTCCGCCTTCCGTCCAGGCGAACGTGCCGCTCACCACCTGAATCGTCCGCACGTCCCGCGCGAACGGCTGGGCGCCGCCGCCGCGCGGCGGATCCTCGCCCTGCGCCCGGAGCATCTCGAGGCGCATGGCCGGCGTCTGATAGTCGATCGCGGCGGTGTACGTCTTGGCGACGAACCGCGGCCAGCGCCCACCCGGCTCGTACGCCTGTCCGAAGGCGTACTGCGTGCCGTTGCCGGAATACTGGATGGAGGTCAGCGCGCCGGCGCCCAACGCCTGGGCGGCCGCCTCGAGGCGGGGCTGCTCCGCACAACCGGCGATCGCCAGCACGGCGATGCCGACCGTAAACATCTGAATCCTTCGCATGTCGGGCTCCTTCTCGTGGGCCTGCTGTGGGGCGCCATTATAGCTGCGGCGGGGCGGCCGCCGTCTTTCCCCTTGACAGCGCGGACGGCCGGTGGTTGCATCCTCCCGTAGCTGCGTAGGCTTCACAACCCCACCTGGAGGAGGTGCTGCGTGCGGACCCCTCGCCCCTCGACGGCGGCGGGCGCGGGAATGCGAAACCGCGGATGACCGGGCCGGCGAAAATCAGCTTGTCGCCGGGGGCCGAACTCTGGGAGGATTTCTGCGTGCCCTCGGACTACCTGGAATTCAACACGCAGGTCCATCTGCCCGTCGCCACAGGGGAGAAAACGAAGTGATGAGACAGCTGGTCCGACCGCTCGTCGCGCTGGCGGCCGCCGTGGCCGCGTTGCCGCTCGCTGCACAGAGCCGGGCATTCGTGCCGGCGAGCGACCAGGTGCTCGCGAGTCCCGACGGCGCCGACTGGCTGCACATCAGCCGGACGTACAACCAGCATCGCTACAGTCCGCTCGACCAGATCAACAAGGGCAACGTCGGCCAGTTGCGCATGGTGTGGTCGCGCGGGCTGCCGCCGGGTGCGCAGGAGTCGACGCCGATCGTCTATCGCGGCGTGATGTACGTGATGGTCCCGGGCGGGGGTGTGCAGGCCCTCGACGCGAAGAACGGCGACGCCATCTGGGAGTACCGGCGCGACTACCCGCCCACGGTCCCGCGCCTGGCGGCGCGCGCCAAGAACCTCGCCATCTACGAGGACATGATCTACTACGGCGCGCCCGACGGGTACCTCCTGGCGCTCGACGCGCAGACCGGACGGCTGCGGTGGGAGACGAAGGTCGACAACGGCCAGATCACCGCCGGGGGCCTGCTGGTCGCCGACGGCAAGGTGATCTCGAACCGGACGTGCGAGCAGGGGAAGCGCGAGTTCTGCTTCATCGCCGCGCACGACGCGCGCACCGGGAAGGAAGTCTGGCGCTTCTACACCACCGCGGCGCCCGGCGAGCCCGGCGGCGACACATGGGGCGACATGCCGCTCGACCAGCGCGCCGCGGGACCGTGGGGACTGCCCGGCTCCTACGACCCCTCGCGCAGGATCGTCTACTGGGGCGTCGCGAACCCGAACCCGTACACGCGGTTCAAGCGGCACGGCCGCTACGACACGACGCCGCCCATGTCGCCGACGGAGCTGTACAGCAACTCGACGCTCGCACTGAACGTCGAGACCGGCAGGCTGGTCTGGTACTACCAGGAACTGCCCGGGGACGACTGGGACGCCGACCACAACCAGGAGCGCCTGCTGATTCGCACGCGCGTCGCTCCCAATCCGCGCCTCGTCAAGTGGATCAACCCGACGATCACGCCGGGCGTCGAGCAGGACGTGGTCATCACGGTGGCCGAGGGCGGCGGCATGTTCGCCCTGGCCCGGGAGACCGGCCAGTTCCTCTGGGCGCGGCCGTTCCCCTTCGACGATCCCAACGTCAACATGATGGTCGTCGATCCGCGAACGGGGAAGACGGGCCTCAATCTGGAGAAGATGTTCCGGAAGGACGGCGACACGATCGTGGGCTGCTACCACAACACGCGCGGCTTGTGGCAGGTGGCCTACCATCCGGGCCGGAACGCCATCTACGTCCCGTTCCACGATCAGTGCCTGTCGATGGAGGCGGTCAACACGAGCGGCACGGGGTACGGGCGCCGCGTGGGTGTGCTGCGGCCCGGCGCCGACCCGAAGAAGTACATGGGCATCGCCCGGGTGGACGCCGCCACCGGCGAGATGCGCGTGATCTACTCGCAGGCGGAACCGACCAACGGCTCGGCGCTCGCGACGGCGGGCGACCTCGTGTTCTTCGGGGATCTGAACCGCCGCTTCCGCGCCCTCGACGCCGACAGCGGCACGGTGTTGTGGGAGACGATTGTCGGCGGGATGATCATGAACAGCACCATCACGTACGCAGTCGACGGCAAGCAGTACGTGATGATCTTCACCGGCGGCGGCCAGTCGGCCACCGCAGGGCCGCTCACCGTCGTCGGGAGAACGATGCCCCCGCCCGTGCAGGGGCACAATGCGGTCTACGTGTTCGGGCTGCCGTAGGGCGAACCCGCCGTTCACTCTTCTGGGTTCTCGGTTCTCGGTTCGTGTTCGCGTTCGGTTCAGGTTCAGGTTCGAGGTTTGGGCGTTCGAAGTTGGGACGCAGCGTCCGGCTCTGCTGACCGGATCGGAACCTGGAACGCCGAACCGAACCCAGAACCCGAACCCAGAACACGAACCCAGAACACGAACCCAGAAGCAGGAACGTAGAAGTGTGAACGAGGTGTTCGATCAGGGTTTGAGGGCCTGTATCCGGATCTCCCTCAGCGGCTCGAGCTCGCGCGGCAGATCGGTCTCCCCTGCCGGCCACTTGTTCGACTTCAGCAGGAAGGCGACCACATCCGCCGTCTGGGCGCGCGACAGCGTGCTCGGGCTGTCGAGCGGCATGGTGATGCGGATGCGGTCGAAGAGATCGGAGAGCGGCAGGTCGTTCCAGTTGGCGGTGAAGACGCCGCCGACGAGCGCCGGCGTCATGTCGCCGCCTTCCAGATCGGGCTGATGGCACACGGCGCAGCGCTGAACATAGACGGCCTCGCCGCGCTTGGCCTGCGCCTCGGTGTAGACCCCGTCCCAGACCGACGCCGCCGCCGCGAACGACACGACGGCGAACGCGGCCACGACCCACGCTCCGAGCACGCGTCGCGCCCGTGTCCCCGTCATCGCGTGAGCTCGCTGTCGGGCAGCGCGAGCGCGAGGTACTCGCCGGAGTAGTTGCCGCCGCTCACCGCCACCACGATGTACTGCTTGCCGTCGACCAGGTAGGTCATCGGCGACCCGCTCTGGATGGCGGGCATCAGCAGGGCGCCGACCTCCTGTCCCGTCTTCTTGTCGTAGGCGCGCAGCATCGCGCCGCGCGGCCGCCCCGGCGGCGTGGTGATCTGCGGGTCGCCCATGACGACGAGCGCCCTGGTGACCATCAGCCCCACCCCCGAGGTCCCCGGTTGGCCGGTCTTCGGAATGTTGGCACCCTTCAGCAGCGGATGGCTGCGGATGTTGTCCGGCGTGTCGCCGTGCGGCGCCTGCCACAGGAGCGTGCCCCGATTGAGATCCATCGCCGCCAGCAGTCCGTAGGGCGGCTTCACGACCGGGATCCCGTCAATCGCCAGGCCCGGCACGGGCGGCGCCTTGACCGCCGCGGGCGACTGCGGCAGCTCCTCGCGCGTGCGCCGGCCCGCGTCGGCCGCGCAGCAGTCGCCGGGTCCGAACACTTCCACGAACGGCCGGCCGCCGATGCCCGATACGTAGCGGATGTCGGAGAAGCCCTGCGGCGGCGCGACGAGCGTCCGCGAGCCGAAGGTGTTGCCGGCCGGCGCGAACAGAATCCCGTTCTCCGGGTCGTAGCCGCCGCCTGGCCAGTTGGTCGCGGTGGCCGGCACGATCGCGCCGAGCGTCCCGTTCACGTCACCCAGGATCGGCGGGTTGAACGGCGTGTCCGCCACCTTGTATCGCTTGATGATCTCCAGCGCCTTGGCCCGCAGGTCCGGCGTGAAGTCGACCAGGTCGTCGGGCACCCGGAGGAACTCCCGGGCGTAGGCCGGCGGCTTGGTCACGTGCGGCTGCGTCCGCGCCGACTTCTCGCCCGGCACGTCCGATTGCGGCACGGGCCGCTCCTCGATCGGCCAGATGGGCTGGCCGGTCACGCGGTCCAGCACGTACGCCCACGCCTGCTTGGTCAGCTGCGCCACGACCTTGCGCGGCTTGCCGTCGATGACGACGTCGCCCAGAATCGGCGCGGCCGGCATGTCGTAGTTCCAGAGCGGGTGATGCACGAGCTGGTAATGCCACTTCCGCTGCCCGGTCTTCAGATCGACGGCGACCAGGCTTTCCGCAAAGAGGTTGTCCCCCGGACGGTGGCCGCCGTAGTAGTCGGAGCTCGGCGTCTCCACCGGCAGGTACACCAGGCCCAGCTCCTCGTCCACGGTGATCTGGTTCCAGACGCCGACGTTGCCGTTGTAGGCCCAGGAGTCGTCTTCCCAGGTGTTGTTGCCGAACTCGCCGGGACCCGGAATCGTGCTGAACCGCCAGACCATCTTGCCGGTTCGCACGTCGAAGGCGCGCACCAGCCCCTTCGTGTTGTTGTGCGTCGGAACCGTCGCCCCCTCCCGCATGGAGGAGCCCACGATGACCATGTCGCGGACCACGGTCGGCGTGGAATGCACGCCAATCTCGCCGGTTTCCAGGTTGATCTGCTGCCCGATGCCCCGGACGACCCCGACCTTCAAATCGACGACGCCGCCAGTACCGAAGGAGTTGATCATGGCGCCCGTCTTCGCGTTGAGCGCGATGAGCCGATAGCCGGTCGTCACGTACAGCACGCGCTCGTCGCCCTTGCCGTCGGTCCAGTACGCGACGCCGCGTCCGGAGAGCTGCCGCGGCGCCGCGGCGGCGCGCTTCCCTTCACGGTAGCTGTGCGCCCAGATCAGCTCGCCCGTCTTGCCGTCGAGCGCAATCACCGACCGGCGGGTGCCGGCGGTCGTGTAGAGCACGCCGCCGATCATGAGCGGCGTTCCCTCGAGCTTGTATTCCGGGAAAGGCCCGAAGTTGTCGGTCTTGAACCGCCACGCCACCTCGAGCTTGTTGAAATTCGAGGCGTTGATCTGGTCGAGCGGCGAGAACCGGGTGCCTTTCAGGTCGGCCGTGTAGTGGGGCCACTCGCCTCTGCTGGTGGAAGGCTGCCCGGCCTGGGCCGACACCCCCACGACCACCCAGAGGAGCCCGATGACGAGTGCAAGGGCCGCAAGGCCGTTCCGCATGAATCTTCGCGACAAGGTCGCCCTCCCTTCGTGCGCTGCGATGCCGTACACAGCAAACCAACGAGGTGACACGGAGTATACACAGCGGCGCGTCCCGGTTGTAGTCGAGGCGCCGGGCTCAGTTCCCGGGACCGACGGCCGGGGTGTCGTCCCGCAGGACGCCCGCCGCCCAGAAGGTCTCGATGATGTCGACGACGCGCGGCCAGACGTCGGGCAGCGTGGTCTTGATCGGATCCATCCGCCCGAGAACCTGCTGGCGCGTCACCTTGTGATTGCGCCAGCTGCCGCCGCCGGAGCAGGCGTTCTGGAGCAGCGGCTGGAGCCGGTCCAGTGCGTTGGCGAAGCGCGCCTCCCGCGTCTCATGCGCCTCGAACTCCTCCCACAGGGCGCGCAGCCGCGCCGCCTGGTCGGGCGGGAGCAGGGCGAAGATCCGATCGGCCGCCGCCCGCTCGCGCTCGACCTTCGTCCCGAGATGGCCCGGGTCGTACGCGAACGTGTCGCCGGCGTCGATCTCGACCAGATCGTGCACCGCCAGCATCTCGAGCACGCGCAGCGGATCCACCTCCGCCCGCAGGTGCTCGGCCATGACGATGGCGGCGAGCACGAGGTGCCACGAGTGCTCCGCCGAGTTTTCCAGCCTCGACGCGTCGGCGAGCGGCGTGCGCCGGGCGACGTGCTTCAGTTTGTCGGCTTCGAGCAGAAAAGCAATCTGCCGGGTGAGACGATCGTCGGACATGGCTGTGGGCTTTCGGCTCTGGGCGTTGGGGCGTTCGGACCAATCCCCAACAGCCTGGTGCCTACAGTCTAAAGCCCAAAGCCTAGAGCCCAACTCCCAATCCCCAACTCCCAACGTCCGCACTGCACCTGCCTGTTGACAGACGCCCGGGCCGCCGCCATGATGCGCGCGTCTGGGGGACCGCAAAGGAGGCGCGTATGAACCGGCGTGAAGCGATGCACCTCGGGGCGGGAGCCCTCGTCGGCGCCACGGCCGCGCTGGCGGGGCTGGACCGAACCCTTTCCGCACAGGCGCAGGCGGTAAGTCCCACGCCTCCGCCGCAACCCGATCCGCGGTATGGGATGCCGCCGAAGTGGGATCGGGAGCTGCGGCAACTGGCGCCGAACGTGTACGCCTACACGCAGGGCGGCGGCCCCGGCCTGAGCGCGGCCGGCGTCTCCAACGCCGCCGTGATCGTCGGACGGGATCAGCTGCTCGCCATCGATGCGCTGCAGGGCCCGATTCCGACCCGCGCCTTCATCGCCGCGGCACGGAAGACCACCGGCAAGCCGTTCGGCCGGCTGATTCTCACCCACCATCACGGCGACCACGTGAACGGGACCCAGTTCTTCGACAGCAGCGTCGAGATCCTGAGCCACCCCTACTGCCGCGCGGAGATGGTCAAGGCGGCGCCGACGGTCCCGAAGACGTGGACGCCGACGCCAGGCGTCGCCGACAAGGAGGAGGAGCGCCGGCTCGCGCTGCCGACGGTCACCTTCCGGGACGATCTCGTCTACGACGTCAACGGCGTCGAGGTGCAGTTCCGCGTCGTCGGTCCCGCGCACACCTGGGGCGACGTAGTCGCGTACCTGCCGCAGCACAAGATCGTCTTCCTCGGCGACGTCGGCTTCTTCTGGGTGGCGCCGTACGCCAACAACAGCTGGATCACGAGATGGATCGACGTCTGCAACGCGATCATCGGCTGGGACGTCGACGTGCTCGTGCCCGGGCACGGACCGATCGGCGGCAAGAAGGAACTGGCCGAGATGCGGGACTACTTCGAGGTGCTGCGCGTGGAGGCGCGGAGGAGGTACGACCGGAAGATGCCGCCGGGCGTCGCCGCCGCCGAGATCCGCCTCGGTCGGTTCGACAACTGGATCGGCCCCGAGCGGCTCATCATGGACACCGTCCGGTGGTACGCGGAGTGGAACGGCACGCTCACCCCCGACTACAACGCGAACGCCGTCCGCGAGGCCACCCTCGAGTACAACGACGTGAAGGCGAAGGAGAAGAAGGTCAGCGAGCTCATCCCGCTGCAGCGGATGGAACAGCTCGCCGAAGCTGTCTAGCCGCTGACGCGAGACGAGACGCCAAAGCGCCTCGGGCGAGATCGAGGCGCTCCGTCACGACCTCGGAGACAGGAGACAGAACCGCGAAAGGAAGGCTGAACACGAACCCGAGAAGCGAGAACCGAGAAGCGTGAACGACCGTTCGTCCGCTACGGCGCCAGCCCTTCGGTCAACTCGATGTAGGTCCCCCACGGATCGGTCAGGAACGCGATCGCCGTCGTCCCGTTGCCCGCCCTGCGGATTGGCGCCTCGATCTTGACCCCCGCCGCCTCGAGCCGCCCAACGAACTGCGGGAGATTCCGGATTTCGAAGCCGATGTGATCGAGCGCGCGGCCGCGCGTGCCCGGGTTCACCGTGTCGACCTTGCCGAACGTCAGGTTCACTCCCGGCAGATCGGCCGCATCGAACTGGCCGCGCTTGCCCGGCACCGCCCCGAAGTGCTTCCCGTACCACGCCTGCATCTCGGGCACCGCGACCACGTTCCAGTGGATGTGGTGCATGCGGATCGGCTGGCCGATGGACTTGTCCTCGAGGATCTCGACGCGCGCGTTGTCCGGCGTCATCAGCCACCGCTGATCCGCGCGGCCGTCGTTGCCCGGCTCGACCGTGAGCCCTGCCGCCTGCCACTTCGCCACCGAGCCACTGATGTCCTTCACGTGGAAGCCGAAGTGGTTGATGACCGAACCGGCGGTGCCGGCAGTCGGCTCCGCCTGGCGAAGCATGATGAACACGCCGGGGAACTGAATCAGTTGCAGCGAGCCGTTGGCGACCGGCGTGCCGCCGAGGGCGGCGAAGAACCGGCGGCTGGCCTCGACGTCGCGGGCCACCAGATGGATATGGCCCATCGCGACGCCGCCTTCCCCTGGCGCGACGAGCTGGGCGTGGGCGGGGGTCGCCCGCAGGAGCGCGACGACACACAAGACGGGCAGCAGGCGAATCTTCACGATCCCTCCTTCGGCGTGGCGCCGACGCGCATTGTATCCGGCAGGAAGCAACCGATGCTACACTCGCCCGCCTGCGCGTGTCGCTGCGGCGAAGCGGGCGCGCCGGGGAGGATTGTATGCACAGGCGGATCGTGTCGCTCGCGGCGTGCCTCGGGATTGCGTCGGTCTTCGCGTCGCCGGCCGTGCTCCAGGAGCGGCGAACGTTCGTCGAGGAGCGCGGCGGCTTCGACGTGAGCGGCCCCTATCAGGTGGACCCGAACTGGCCGAAGAAGACGTGGCCGGCCCGGGGCTATATCTGGGGCTCGCAGTCGGGCGTCTACCCCGAGTCGCCCGACCGCGTCTTCCTGACGAGCCGCGGCGAGATCGAGCTGCCGAAGGACGCCCGGATCGGGCCGAACTTCCCGGGCAACTGGGGCGCGCTCAATCGCGGCGGCGCCACCGGCGAGGTGCCGGTCTTCCGCAACACGATCCTCATCATCGATCGCCAGGGCAGCCTGATCGAGTCATGGACGCAGTGGGATTCCCTGTTCGAGGGCGGCCGCGGCCCGCACCAGATCTACGTGCAGCCGTACGACCCCGAGCGGCACGTCTGGGTGGTCGACGACATGAACCACGTCATCCACAAGTTCACCAACGACGGCAAGACGAAGGTGTTCACGCTCGGCGAGATGGGCGTCTTCGGCAGTAACGACGACATGGAGCGCTTCAACCGGCCGACGATGATCGACTGGCTGCCCGACGGGACGTTCTTCGTGAGCGACGGGTACGCCAACAGCCGGGTGGTGAAGTTCAGCAAGGAGGGGAAGCCGCTCCTCTGGTGGGGCTCGATGGCACCGGGAAAGGCCGACGGCGAGTTCACGGTTCCGCACGGCATCGCGGTCGGCGACGACCGGCGCGTCTACGTGTCGGACCGCTTCAACCGGCGCATCCAGGTGTTCGACGAGAACGGCGTCTTCCTCGACAAGTGGCCGAGCGGCTACTGCCACTCGCTCTCGATGAGCCGCGACCAGCACCTCTGGTGCTACGACGGCGACCACGAACAGTTCATCAAGTTCGACCTGCGCGGGCACATCGAAACCTTCTTCGGACGCTTCGGCACGTACCCCGGCGCCACGTGGGGCGTCCACCAGATCTCCGCCGACGCCGAGGGGAACATGTACGGCGCCGAGGTGTTCGGCGGCCGCACGCAGAAGTTCGTCCCGAAGCCGAACGCCAATCCGCGGGATCTCTTCTTCGGCCGCGAGCTCGCGCCGAGAACGCCACCCAACCGGCTCACAACGGTGAAGCCGTTCGCGCCGGCCTCATCGGCCAGGGCGAACCCGAACACGCCGATCCCGAGCTTTGCCGGCGTCTGGAGGTTCAACAAAGGACTCAGCCAGATGGCGGCGAGCGGCGGGATGGGATCGGGGGTCGCCGAGCCGCCCATCGCCATGACGGTGAAGCAGGCCGCCGGCGAGATCACGATCGCGATGCAGTACGAATCCGGCGGGGCGCAGCCGTCGACCGCCTCGTTCACGCTCGATGGCAAGATGGCGCAGGCGCCGGATCCCTCGGATCCGCGGCCGGCGTACAACTACAAACGGATGGCGACGTGGGACGGGGCGCGGCTGGTGCTCCGCACCATTCACGGCCTCGACAACATCCGCGAGGTGTGGGTCCTCGACGGCAGCGTGCTGCGGGTGCAGCGCGCGGCCCAGACGCCCGGCGGCGCCGATTCGGCCACGCGCAATCTCGTCTACGACAAGGCGCCGTAAGACCTCGGCGAGTGCGCCTTCCTCTGATTACGGCGCGCCGCCCTGCGGCCCGGCGCCGCGGCCGCGCCCGCCGCCCGCCCGCGGCGGCGGCGGGATCTGCTTCAGCCCGTGGAACTGGTTCGCGTAGATCGTCTGGTAGCGAATCCCGTTGCCGTTCCGGTCGAGCCACCCCATCGACTGCTGGAACAGCCCCGGCTCCGGCGATCCGGCCGGCACCGTCCCCTCGGCGACGTAGAGCTTCATCTCGTGCATGGCGACGAAGGCGAACGTCCGCGAGAGGTCGCGGTTGGTCAGTTGGAGGAGATGGCCCTCGACCAGATCCTGGTGACCCCAGTTGTACCGGGTGACCTTGGCGTCACGCTCGAAGAACTTGGACACGGCAAACACGATCGCCCCGCGCGTGTCGTGCCTCCAGTGGCCGTCGCCGCCGATGCACACCTCGGCGCCCGCCGGGCACGTCTTGGCGCGCGCGACGCCCTGCGGCTCGGCCGGCGCGTAATCGACGACGGTCACCGAGTACCGTTCCTGGCCGCGCCTCGCGCTGTACACGCGCGCCGGCAGCGTGTACTCGTACTCCGAGATCCACGTCGTTTCAGTCATGGCCGGCTGACCGGGAAAATTGACCTTGAAGCCGTCCCGAACGTTCTGATACTCCGTCCAGTCCTGCGCCGCGGCCGGCGCGGCGACGAGCAGTACGAGTGCGAACAACCGTGTGAGCACGCGCCGCATATCGATCCTCCTGCCTCAGACCGGCGATAGTAACCCGGATTGTTCAGGTACGCCGGTTGGCGAAGAGGCGCATTCGCGCCCAAAGGGGCTCCACAGGCCGAACAATCGCTGCTCCGAACGCGTGGAGCGTCGCCCGCGTGTTGCTGAGTTGACCTGCATTGACTGGGGCGTGCGCAGGATCTAGAGTCCTCGCAGTCTTTCAGCGGAAGGAGCGCGACATGACGCGACGGCATCTGGTCTGCGCGGGACTCTCGATCCTCCTCGGCGCCGGGGTGGCCGCACAGCGGCCGGGTGGTAACGGCGGCGAGGACGGCGCCGAGAGCCGCGACATGCGCCTGGTCGGACACCACGACCTCCAGGGGCGAAGCGCCTATCAGCCCGAGATCAAACGTCAAGGCGACCGCTGGATCGCCTACGTCGGCCATCACGGCGGCAACGCGCGCAATCCGCTGACCGGGCGCGAGGAACCGAACGGCACCTCGATTCTCGACGTCACCGACCCGCGCAACCCGGTCTACCTGGCGCACATTCCCGGCCAGCCGCTCGGCAAGGGCGAAGGGGCCGAATCGGGCGGCGCGCAGATGGCCCGCGTCTGCAGCGGCGCCACGCTCCCCCGGGGGGACCGGAACAAGTTCTACCTGCTGCGCGCGTACGGCAACACGGCGGACTCGGCCCATGAGATGTGGGATGTCACCGACCCGGCCACGCCGGCGCGCATCACCGTGATCGTCAGCGGCCTGCGCGGCACGCACAAGAACTGGTGGGAGTGCGACACCGGCATCGCCTACCTCGTCTCGGGGCAGCCTGGCTGGCGCGTGCCGCGCATGGTGAAGATCTACGACCTCAGCGACCCGGCCAAGCCCGTCTTCATCCGCGACTTCGGTCTGCCCGGACAGCAGCCGGGGTCCACCGGGACGCCGCCCGGCGACAACGGCCTGCACGGGCCGGTCTCGACCGGGCCGCAGGGGAACCGCGTGTACTTCTCGTACGGCTACGTGAAGGAAGGCGTGGTGCAGATCGTCGACCGCGAGAAGCTGCTGAAGGGGCCGGCGGAGCCGACCGAGGCCAACCTGCTCTACCCGCAGATCAGCCGGATGGATCTGCCGCCGAGCGTCGGCGCGCACAACGTCTTCCCGCTGCTCCGCATGCCGATCGCCGAGTTCGCCAAGGAGCAGGAGCGCACCCGCGACATGCTCGTCATCATCGACGAGGCGGTCGGGCGCGACTGCTCGGCGACGGCCCGGGCGATGATGTGGATGGCCGACATCACCACCGAGACGCGGCCGTTCGGCGTGGCGAACTGGACGGTGCCGGAGGCGAGCGGCCACTTCTGCGGACGCGGCGCCGGACGCTTCGGCACGCACTCCACGCACGAGAACTTCACGCCGATCTACTACAACCGGATCATGTTCGTGGCGCACTTCAACGCCGGCGTGCGCGCGGTCGACGTGCGCGACCCGTTCCACCCGACCGAGATCGCGTACTACATTCCCGCGCAGACCGCGACGACGATGTGCGCGCCCGGGCGTCCGGGTGAGCCGTGCGTGCGGGGCATTCAGACGAACAACGTGGAGGTGGACGATCGCGGGTACGTCTACGGCGCCGATCGCGCCGGCACCGGGCTCCACATCCTGGAGCTGACCGGCGCCGCGCGGAGCGTCGCGAATTTCAGGTGACCCGATCCGGAGGGAATCCGGCGCGCGCGACCGCTACGGCCGGACGCCGGCGACCTTCAGCCGGACCCGGTACACGCTGCTGCGGGCGGTGACGTAGAGCGCCTGGCCGTCGCCGTCGCCGAAGGCGAGATTGGCCGGCTGCTCGGGAAAGACGAGCGTGCCGAGGTGCGTCCCGTCCGGCGACATCACCCAGATGCCGCCGGGGCCGGTCGAGTAGAGGTTGCCGCGCTCGTCCACCTTCATACCATCCGGGACGCCCGGCGCCTTCTCCGCGCTCATGTCCACCAGCAGGCGGCCATTGGCGATCGTGTCGTCCCGCTGCACGTCGTACCGGAAAATCTTCCGGTCGGCGCTGCTGTTCACGTACAGGATCCTCTCGTCGGGCGACAGCGCAATCCCGTTCGGATTGGCAAGGTCTCTCGCCAGCAACTGGAGCGTCCCGTCCCTGAGCAGGAACACGCCGTTGAACGGCAGCTCCTTCTTCGGGTCGTCGTTCCGCCGCCGCAGCCCGGACGGCGGATCCGTGAAGTAGAGCGACCCGTTCCGCTTGTAGACGAGGTCGTTCGTGCTGTTCAGCCGCTTCCCGTCGTACCGGCTCGCCAGCACGGTGCGCCCCCCGTCAGTTTCCACGCGCACGATCTGCCGATCGCCCATCGCGTTGAAGGTAACGCGCCCCTGCGGATCGAGCGTCACGCCGTTGGACCCGATGAGATAGATTCGCTCTCCCCGCGCATTGGTCTGCTCCCCGCCGACATCCGAGGCGTCGGCGCCGGTAAAGCCGGTCTCCTCCAGGAAGACCGAGACCCGGCCGTCCGCGGGGGTCCACCGGTTGATGGCGTTGGCGGGGATGTCGCTGAAGATCAGGAACCCGCCGCTGCGCACCCACACGGGGCCTTCGGTGAAGCCGAACCCGGTGGCGACGCGTTCCACCTTCGCGTCGGGCGCCACCAGGGCATCGAGCGAGGGGTCGAGGCGGATGACGGTGCGCTCCTGCGCCGCCGGGCTCGACGCGAGCACCACCACGAAGAGCGCCACAGACGACTTGATCCCGAAGTTCACTGGTCTCGAGGACTGGCGCGGCGGGTCCTGTCGCCGGGTTGCCCCAGCCGTCCTCGGCGCCAAAGACCTGATCGCGGATGAGGCGCCTGCGCGGCGGCTGGGACGGCCCCACCCGGCGCCACCCGCTCGCGCCCCACGGGGGAACGACGGAGCGATCTTGGAAGCCCTGGGGTCAGCCATGGTCCTCATGCGACACCTCCATCTCCGGCCCCGCGGCGGCGTCAGCCGGCACGGTCAGCACGGGACAACGCGCACGGCGAACGATCTTTTCCGTAGTGCTGCCGCGCAGCCCGTCCAGGAAGCCACGGCGCCCCCCGGTGCACAGCACCAGCAGATCCGTCGCCCGACCGACTTCGGCCTTCAGAATCTCCTCGACCGGTTCGCCCTCGGCCATCTGCGTGGTCCACGTCATTGCGTCGCCCTCTGGCACCTGCACGCGCGGAATGGTTGCCGTGGTGCCGACGTGCAGCAGCTCCACGCCGACCGGCGCCGCTCCGAGGACGCCGACGAGCGCTGGCAGCAGCTCGATGGCCGGCCGTGGATGGGGGTGCCGGTCGATCGGCATGAGAACCCGGTGGAGGCGCACCTCGCCCGTCCGCGGATCGACGAATCCGTCCGCATCGGGCGGGACGAACAGCGCCGGCAGCTGTGACTCGCGCGCCACCGGCAGCGCGACTTCCCGGTACAGCCAGCGCGCCATGCCGTTGCGCTGGTGCGTGGCGAGCACGATGAGATCGGCCGGATGTCGATCGATATAGCTCAGAATCGCGTCGGTCGGATCGTCGCCGCCCACTTCGACCTTGCGGACGCGCAGTCCGAGCGTCGTCGCCACCGCCTCGCGGGGGCTGTCGGGCGGAAGCAGCCCCCACCGGCTCAGCGTGTCGCGCACGCCGGGAAACCCGTGCGGATCGCTGTCGTCGTCGTCACCGCCCGCGTAGTGAAAGACGGTCAGGCTGCCGGCGCTGGCCACCGCCAGCTTCAGCGCGTGGACGAACGCCACGTCGCTCGCGGGCGAGAAATCGGTCGGATGGAAGACGTGCAGCACGGTTCCTCCAGGCGGCTGCCGATAAGAGTAGCCGCACTCGATCCGGATGTATACTGCGCCGGCCGTCACACCCTGCCGAGGGAGGAGCCCGTATGAAGATCAGATTCGCGATTCTCGTCGCCGTCGTACTCGTGGCGCTGATGTACGCGCCCGGCACCGCGCAGGAACCGGATGCGCGAACCGTGCTGCAGGCCGCCCTCGAGGCGATGGGCGGCGAGACCCTGCGCAGCATCCAGTACTCCGGAACCAACGGGTACGTGGCAGCGGTGGGCCAGAACTACAACCCGGCGGCGGACTGGCCGGCTCCGTCGATCACCACCTACACCCGTACGGTCGACTACGAGGCCAGGTCCTCGCGCGAGGAGTACGGGCTCACGACGGGCAGCGGACAGGGCGGCCCGCTCGGCGGCGGCAACGCGCCGGTCATCACCACGCCGATCGTCGGGGAGCAGCGCCGGAACTGGGTCGTGCGAGAGAACTTCGCCTGGAACGTCGACGGCACGACGGTCGTCCCGCAGCCGGCGCTCGCCGAGACGCGGCAGCTCGAGCTCTGGCTGACGCCGCACGGCTGCCTGAAAGCCGCGCTGGCCCCGGGCGCGAACCCGGTCGCCGTCGAGCGCACCGAGCAGAGCAAGGGGCGCATCGTCGGAGTGTCGTTCGTGGCGCTCGGCAAGTACCGCGTGCAGTGCGGCATCAACAGCAAGAACCTGGTGGAGCGCGTCCAGACATGGCTCCCCAATCCGGTCGTCGGCGACCTGTATCACGAGATCGTCTACACCAACTACAAGGATTTCGGCGGCGTGATGTTCCCCACGAACCTGCACGCGCATCACGACCTCGACGACGACCTGGAGGGTCAGGGCGTGAACGTGAGCGGCGGGCACAACTCGTTCGGTCTCACCGTCTCGAACCTCCGGGTGAACGTGCCCGACGCCGCACCGGCCGTCCCCGACGCGGTGCGAACGGCGACAGCCCCCCCCGTGCGCGTCGAGTCGCAGAAGATCGGCAGCGGCGTCTTCTACATCGGCGGCGGCACGCACGCCAGCATCGCCGTCGAGTTCCGCGACCACATCACCGTCGTCGAGGCGCCGCTCAACGAGGCGCGGTCGCTCGCGGTGATCCGGGAGGTCAAGAGACTCATCCCCAACAAGGCGATCCGGTACCTGGTGAGCACGCACCATCACTGGGACCATCTCGGCGGCGTGCGCGCCTACGTGGCCAAGGAGAACCTGACGATCGTCGTGCAGCAGAACAATCTGTCGTACTACGCCGAGGTGCTCTGGATCCGGCCGTGGACGCTGCAGCCGGATCTGCTGGCGCTGTTTCCGCCGGAAGAGGTGTCGGAGGGGTATACGTTCGAGACCGTCGGCCAGAAGCACGTGCTGAGCGACGGCACACGGACGATGGAGATCTACAACGTCCAGGGGCTCCAGCACGCGCAGGGCATGCTGATGGCGTACCTGCCGGAAGAGAAGATGGTGATCGAAGCGGATCTGTTCACGCCGCCGGCCCAGGGCGCGCCGATGCCGACGACGGTCACCGCGTCGCACCGGAGCTTCTACAACAACGTGCAGCGGCTCCGGCTCGACGTCCAGACGATCGCGCCGATCCACGGCGGCCGCACGATCCCCTGGGCGGAGTTCGCCAAGTTCGTCGCCAGCGGCAAGCCGGCGACGAACTGACGCTGGGCCCGGTTCGAGCCGGACACCACGTACGTCAGTGTCCGGCTCCAGCCGGATTTCAGGATCCGCTGCGGAAGATCTCCGTGAAGAAGCGCGCGACCGACCGTTTGTATTCGCGGTCGGCGCGCTCTTCGTGGGGATTCTGCGGGTTGTCGAAGCCGTGGGACGAGCCGCTGTAGAGCTGCAGCTCCCACGGCACCTTGGCCGCGCGCAGGTCCGCGACGAGCTTGTTCACCTCGGCGAGCGGCGCCACCTCGTCTTCCGCGCCGTGCAGGACGAGCACGGAGCCCTTGATGTTCCGGGCCATCTCCGGCGTGAAGTCGCGGAACGACCCGTGGACGGCGACCGTGCCGACGAGCGGGACGCCCGTTTCCGCCAGCTCCACGGCGACGGTGCCGCCGAAGCAGTAGCCGATGAGCGCGAGCTTCGAGGGGTCGACCATCGGGTGCTTCGCCAGCACGTCGAACCCCGCCCGGGCGCGCGCCCGCATCAGCGGCCGATCGGTGTTGTAGATAGTGGTCAGCCGCGTCATCTCGGGCACTTCCTTCGGCACGATGTCTCTGCCGAAGATGTCCGCCGCGAACACGACGTACCCCATGCGCGCGATCATCTGCGCGTTCTCGAGCGTCAACCCCTGCAGGCCGCCGCGGTAGTGCAACAGCAGCACTCCCGGCCGCTTGCCAGCCGCCGCATCGTCATAGGCGAGGTACCCCTTGAGCGGCGTGCTGCCGTGCACGTACTCGACGTACTGGGTTCTGATCGCCGCATCGGCGCTGCCGGCGCAGAGCGCGAGCGCGAGGACGGCGCCCAGACCCGCCGCACCCACGGGCACAGTCTTCATGTGAGCCTTCTCCCGTGTCGGGCTCGGCGACTGAAAGACGGCTACAACGGCCACAGGCGCACCTCCTTGACTGAAGAGAAGGCGGCAGCATACGCCGGAAGATGGCGCGGCTCAAGCCCGAACGGATTGGCGTAGGATAGGCGGCATGCGGACGGCACGTCTTTGCCTCGTGGCTGCGCTGGCCGTGGGGCTCGCCGCGGACGCGGCGGCGCAGTCGCACACGGTCACCGTCGTCCGGGACCTCGACTACGTGCCGCGCGCGGAGTACGCCGGCGGCAAGGACCGCCTCGACCTCTACATCCCCGAGGGAGCGAAGAACGCGCCCGTGATCTTCTCGCTGCACGGCGGGGCGCTGTCGGCGGGCGACCGGCGCGAGGAGCGCTTCGTCGGCCAGCGGTTCGCCGCCGCCGGCTATGTCACGGTCGTGGCGAGCTACCGCCTCTCGCCCGAGGTGTCGCACCCGGCGCACATCGAGGACGCCGCGGCGGCCTTCGCCTGGGTGAAGCGCAACATCGGTCAGCACGGCGGCGACCCGGACCGCATGCTCGTCACCGGGCACTCCGCGGGCGCGTATCTGGCGATGCTGCTCTCGACCGATCCGCGCTGGCTCGCGGCGCACACGCTCTCGCCGCGAGACATCAAGGGCGTGGCGCCGGTCAGCGGATTCTTCTGGGTCGACAAAGAGGGCGTCGCACCCGACCGCCCGACTTACGTCTGGGGGTCTGACCCCAGGGTCTGGGCGGAGTCGTCTCCGGCGCGCTATCTTCGCGCCGACCTGCCGCCGGTGCTGATCCTCGACACCGACGGCGACGAGCCGTGGCGACAGCGGCAGAACGCCGACCTGGCGGCGGCGTTGCGCGCGGCCGGTCACAGGGATGTCACGGTGCACAAGGTGCCCGGCCGCACGCACATGAGCGTGTGGACGAAGATGAACGACAGTCCGTCCGAGGAGACCTCCTCGCACATCCTGCGCTTCGCGGCGCGCGTGCTGGCTGCGAAGTGACCGGGGGAACGTCATGACCGACCGATTCGAGAGCCGTCGACAGTTGCTGAAGTGGCTGGCCGCGAGCCCGCTCGTCGCCTTTCCAGGCTTCGCGGATCTTGCGGCGCAGACGCCGGGCGTCCGACCGCCGGCGCGTCCGGAGGATCCGACCATCTGGGCGCCGCGCAGCCCGCAGGAGCTCATCGCGACGCCGGAGGACGCGATCAACGTCTTCGATTTCGAGCCGGTGGCGCGCAGGAACGTGCCCCCGGCACACTTCGGCTACATGGCCTCCGGCATCGACGACGAAGTGACGCTCCGGGCGAACCGCGAGGGGTTCCAGAAGTTCCAGCTCCGGCCTCGGCGCCTGGTCGACGTCAGCAAGGTCGACATGAGCACCGACATCCTCGGAACGCGATACGCATCGCCCATCGTCATTGCGCCGGTCGGCGGTCATCGTGCCTACAATCCTGGCGGCGAACTGGCGGTCGCCCGGGCCGCGAAGGCCGGCGGGCACCTGATGATCCTCTCGACGCAGGCCTCGACCTCGCCCGAGGACGTGATGGCGGCGCGGGGCGGGCCGATCTGGTTCCAGCTCTACGCAACCAACAAGTGGGAGGTCACCAAGGGGCTGCTGGCGCGGGCGGAGCGCGCCGGCTGTCCGGTCGTGGCGGTGACCATCGATCGCAACGGCGGCCGCAACCAGGAAACGCTCTTCCGCCTGCAGCGCACCGATACGCGCGACTGCTCCATGTGCCACGACCGCGGCAGCCTGGCGGCGAACTATCGCACCCGGCCCATCTACGAGGGCATCGACCTGTCGGGCCTCACCAACATCCAGTCGTCGGCGCTGACGTGGGACTCCGTCAAGCGGATCCGCGAGACGACGAAGATGAAGGTCGTCCTCAAAGGGATTCTCGCGCACGAGGACGCCGAGCTCGCCGTCAAGGCGGGCGTTGACGGGATCATCGTCTCCAATCACGGGGCCCGGAGCGAGGACAGCGGGCGCTCGACGATCGACGCGCTGCCCGACATCGTCGAGGCGGTTCGCGACCGCATGCCGGTGCTCGTCGACAGCGGCTTCCGCCGCGGCACCGACATCGCGAAGGCGCTCTGCATGGGGGCGACGGCGGTCGCCGTCGGGCGGCCGTACATCTGGGGGCTCGGCGCGTTCGGTCAGCCCGGCGTGGAAAAGGTGCTGGCGATCCTGCGCACGGAGCTCTTCGCCATCATGCAGCAGGTGGGCGCCCCCACGCTCGGGCACCTCGTCCCGTCGATGGTGCGCCGCGCCTGAAGGGTACGTGGCGTCCGGCCGCGGCGGGACTGCCGGCAGCTACTGCCTCGGCGGCTCATCCTTGAGGAGCCAGGTGTCCGGGGGCATGTTCCCCTCCATGCAAGCCGACTCCCACGCTTCCTCGTAGGGCCGTCGCTTGTGGGCGACGCGCATCGTCCAGGGGCGGGTGAACACGGTCGGATCCTCGATGGTCGCCTCGTAGTTCATCGTGTCGGCGTCGACGAACGTGAGCCGCTCGATCAGGTGCGCGTTGTCGCTCAGGAAGTCTCCGGTGAAGCTGAGACGGGTGCCCCTGATGTTGGTGGTATCGATCACCAGCGTGTTCCCCTCCCAGCGGCCGCGGCTGTGGCCCATCCACAGCTTCACGTAGGACGCGACGGGCGGCCGGTTGTCGAGCGGAATATAGCGGTAGGCGTGGTACTCGTCCCAGATGATGAGGACTGCGCCGGGAAGCTGAATGATCCGGTGCGGCGGGACGGAGGTGTACAGCCGGGGGACGCCGGAGAGCAGACAGCGATGCTGCGGGTCGATGTGCTCGGGCCTGGTCGGCCGGTCGTAGACACTCTCCTGCTGCTTCTGCAGGGCAGCCGCCCACGGCTGATACGGCACCAGGCCGTCTGGCGGATCGATGATCCGGCTCGGTACCCGGAGCTCTCTGCCGCTAATCCGCCTCTCCAGGTCGGCGCCTCCGCTGATCGGATTGCTCAGCGAGACCGAGCCACCCGGTGCCGCCGCCCAGATCCCCTGGACGTCGGGCTGCCCGTCGGCCATCCGCGCCGGCGGCCATGGTCGGGAAACAGGGCGACTTTCGGCGCCCTGACCTTCCTGTCCGACAGCCGGCGCCGTCGCGGACAGGAAGACGACGCCCACCCCGATGGTCACCATCATGCGTCCGGTTCTCATGTGGAAACTCCTCGCGGAATCGTGATGAGCCGAGGCGACCGACTGCGACGCCCAAGCGTAGGGCAGGGGTGAGCGGCTGTCAATCGCGCCACAGGAGGAAGGGAACCCTTCGTGTTGACAGGCAGGCGAGAGGCGACCACCATCTCGGTGTGCAGCGATACAGCATCCTCCGAACGACGTCGATCGCCACAGCGCTCGGGGCGATCGGCGTTGTCATCGTGTGCGCCGGCATCGCGGATGGTCTGGCGCAGCCGCGGGCGCAGGTGCCGAAGTTCCAGTACGACCCGAGCTTCCCGCAGCCGCTCCCGGAGAACTGGGCGATTGGCGCGATCGGCGGGATGGCCGTCGACAGCCGCGACCACATCTGGGTGCTGCACCGGCCCGGTCCGCTGCGGTCGAACGAGCGTTTCTCCGGCGCGGGCTCGAATCCTCCAAAGGCGGAGTGCTGCATTCCGGCGCCGCCCGTGCTCGAGTTCGATCAGGACGGCCGGCTCGTGTCGTCGTGGGGCGGCCCGGGCGCCGGGTACGAGTGGCCGCAGATCGAGCACGGGATCTTCGTCGACCACAAGGACAACGTCTGGATTGCCGGGAGCGGCGAGAAGGACTCCCACGTGCTCGAGTTCACGCGCGACGGCACGTTCCTCGCGCAGTTCGGCCGCCAGGGGCGCAGCCGCGGCAGCGCCGACCGGGAGAACCTCGGCGGCCCCGCCAATCTGACGGTCGATCCGGGGGCCAACGAGCTCTACGTCGCCGACGGCTACCGCAACCGGCGGGTCGTCGTGCTCGACGCCGCCACACTGGCGGTCAAGCGGCTGTGGGGCGCCTACGGGAACACGCCCGACGACGGCGATCTCGGGCCGTACAATCCCGACGCACCGCCGTCGCAGCAGTTCCGGCTGCCGCACAACGTGGCGGT
This sequence comes from Acidobacteria bacterium RIFCSPLOWO2_12_FULL_68_19, assembly GCA_001767525.1. Taxonomy (GTDB): domain Bacteria; phylum Acidobacteriota; class Vicinamibacteria; order Vicinamibacterales; family UBA2999; genus MELF01. The sequence continues at coordinate 36,280 of MELF01000027.1, forward strand.
TTCGCGCGACGGCCTCGTTTACGTGTCGGACCGGCCGAACAATCGGATTCAGGTCTTCAGGAAGGACGGCACGTTCGTCAAGGAAGGATTCGTCGCCCGGCGCACCTTCCTCGCCGGCGCCGCCTCGGGCCTCGCCTTCTCGCCGGATCAGCGCTTCCTCTACGTGATCGACGGCGCCAACCACCACGTCTGGATCCTGCGGCGCGACACGCTCGAAGTGGTGGATCGCTTCGGCCAGCAGGGGATCTTCGGCGGGTCGCTCAACGTGCCGCACGCGCTGGCGACCGACAGAGGCGGCAACGTCTACGTCGGCGAGAACTTCGACGGACGCCGGTTCCAGCGGTTCGTCTACAAAGGGATGGGCGCGCCGACCGGCCGGCTGCTTCCACCCGAACGGCCGTAGGCGCCGGCGAGAGGGCCTACTTCTCGTCAGGCTTCACGACGTCGAGCAGCGAGTCGTGAATCCAGCCGTTGTCCTCGTTCTTGTACCAGCGCATCACCAGGCCGGTCTTCCTGAGCGCCGGCGATATCCCCACGTGAACCCATTCTCCCCGGCGGCCGAGCACCGGCAGCACCGTCCCCTTCGGAGCGAGGACGATCACTTCGTTCACCGTGGTCGGACCCATGTGGACGTTGGCATGGCCGGTCTTCACCCGGACGCGCTCGCCCGTGGGTGGAGGCGCCTGGGTCACCGCGGGCTGGCCCTGACCACCGCGGCCGCGCTGGGCGTCAGCGGCAGTCGGAAGCATCAGAGCGAGGGCCAGCACACACGAAAAGGCCGCGGCACGAGCGGTTGCTGGGCGCATGACCGGATAGTCAACACCCCGGCAGCCGTCGTGTCAAGGAATGCTACGATACGCTCCCAATCGAGGAGTGATCCCATGCGCGCTATGCCGCTTGTCGTCGCGACGTCGCTGGTGCTAGGTGCGTTCGTGCTCATCGGCGAGGTGTCGAACACCGGTCAGGTCCAGGCCCGGCAGACCGTCACGAAAGTCGACATGGGGGATTACGAGCCCGTGGTCCCCTGGCCGAGGCCTCTGCCCGACACCGACCTCTCCCACACCGGGTGGACGTGGGGGTCGGGCGCGGGCGTCTGGGCGGAGAACCCGAACAAGGTCTGGGTGATGCAGCGGAGCGAAATCGCGCTGCCGCAGGGGGCCGAACCCTGGATCTGCGCCTGCCTGCTGACCCCGCGCCGGACCAACACCGGCCGGCGCGACTATTCCGGGAATTCGTACCCCTACCAGATGCGCCGTCACCACCTGGTGTTCGCCGTGGACGGCACCGGCAACACGATCGAGGAGTGGCTGCGGCACGACCGGTACCTCGCGCCTCCGCGCGGCAGCGGGCTCGGGGAAATGGGCCGCGGGCCGCACAAGATTCTCATGAACCCGTACGATCCGCAGAAACGCATCTGGATCGTCGACGACGACATGCACGAGATCAACATCTTCACCAACGACGGCACGCTGCTGAAGACGATGGGCGAGCGCGGCGTGCCGGGACGCGGACCCAACAATTTCAATCGGCCCACCGACATCGCCTGGCTGCCCGACGGCACCTTCTTCGTGGCCGACGGCTACGCCGGCACGCGCGTGGCGAAGTACGATCGGAACGGCAAGTTCCTCATGGACTGGGGGCGGCCGCCGGTCGATCCGGACAACCCGAAGGCGTACGAGTTCTGGTCGGTGCACAGCATCGGCATCAGCCGCGACCGCCGCCTCTTCGTCGCCGACCGCGAGCATCACCGGATGCAGGTGTTCGACGAGAACGGGAAGTTCCTGGCGATGTGGCCCACCGGCTACAACTCGTCGGTGCTCGCCCACATCGTGACCGACGACGACTTCGTGTGGGTGGCCGACTGGACGACGGATCGCCTCGTCAAATACGACCTCGAGGGGCACTACATCCTCGACATCGGCGGCCACGGCGCCCTGCCGGGGCAGTTCGACGGCGTCCACCAGATCCACGTCGACGCCGAGCGCAACCTGTACGTGACGGAGGTGCAGAACGATCGCTCGCAGAAGTTCCGGCCCAAGCCGAACGCCGACCCGAACAAGATCGTCGGGCCGATGGCGGTCGTCGGTCCGAAGAGTTCCAGGTAGCGGCGCGGCTCACCGGCCGTCGAGCTACCGCCAGCCGTCGCCCGGTGTGATGTGATTACGCTGCCTTCTTCACCGCCTTCATCTCTCGATAGAGGTCGCCCCCCGCAGGTTGACAAGACGAGCGACGGTCCTGCGACGGGCTCGAGCGGCCCGCACTCCCAAGGGGTTGCACCCCAGCGATGCGGCCAGCCCTCGGAGAAATCGCACGGTGGATCAACCCGGCGAAGTCGGCCTCACCGAATCACCCGGACGAAGTGGCTGCCAAAGAAGACAGACCCGTCCGAGAGCTGTCCTCCAACCCACAGTTCGACTCTCTGGCCCAGCCGGACATCCTCGAGTTGCTGCACGTCACACTTGACGATCAGCTTCTTGGCCACGACCAGCGCATTCACCGCCGGTGCCCCCTGACAGACGACCGTAGACACATCAACGTCGGCCGGAGCGTAGGGCTCGGGAAGCTCCACGAAAGCGCTGGACACGCCCCGGCTCCTCAGATTGACGACTTCCGGATCGATCTTCACGGTTGCCGGGACGATGACGCGGAATGGTGGCGGCGGGGGCGTCACTTCGGAGACCACCGGATTGAACCAGAAATCGTAGCGAGTGTCGCTGTACCGTGACCCCCAATCGACCGCGTTGTCGGCTGTAAAAATGACGGTGATGCCGGGGCCGTTGATAGTGGCGGACGTTCCGCTGACCGTCGGAAACCTCTCCCAGCGAGACCACGCGATTATGACCCCGGAACGAAGAGGGGCGAACCGAGCAGATCCTCCGACTTGACGGCCCGCAGGATCGCCTGGAATGTATAAGTGTCGCCGACGGTGAAATCCCGAGGATGGATGTTCCAGGATGCAGAGACACCGTCAATGGAGCTGTGCCACCCTGGGACCAGAGTCTGGCTGACGAATTGCCCCGTCACGAGACGGTGTGTGTCGTACGCAATCACCGGACTTGCGATCGCGACGTGCAGGTTGTTCGCACCAGCAGGCGGAGGCTCCTCGATCATGACGGTCACCGTAATCGTCTGGTCCGTCACCTGTTGAGTCAGCCTCCGGGGTTCGACGGAACGCGAAGCGCTGAAACGCGGGGGTTCGGTGACCGTTTCCTCGGCATCCCAGGCGCTCAGGGGCAAGTGAGCCGGCTCGGCCACCTCAACACCGGTGAAGTCCCAGGTGTAGACACCGGTCATCGGGTCAGCCGAAAAGATGGAGGGATCGTCGGGGGAAACCCTCACCAACGGAAGCGCAGTCTCCCAACGCACGCGAGGGTTGCGCACTGTCGGCCCGCCGTCGGGGAGGTTGACCAAGTTCGTGAACCATCGGTGGTCCCAGACCAGTGGAGTATTCTCGACGGAGTCTTCGTCCGTGAAATACCAGTTACCACGCGTCAGTTCGATGTGGACCCGATTGCCGCTGATCTGCGCGGTGCTTTTGCCGGACAGGAACATGGCAAGAGAGAGGGCCACGAGCACCACAAGACGGGACTGAGGATTGAATCGCATCATCAATGCCCTTTCACCTAATCGGACCCGGGATGTCGAGACGTCTTCCGCAGGCCCCGGACCTGTCCCGGCGTCAACCCGACAGCTCGGCGAAGCTGGTGATAGAGATTGGCCTTGCCCCGCAGCCCGACGATTCGGGAGACCGCCTCCACTTTGAGGTCGGAGTGCGCTATTCGCAATGATCTCAGCATCGCCTGCGATATCAAACACTCCGATGGTTTCGGAATACCGACCAGGCCAGACGATCACCAGGTCGTTCGCGGCTTCCCAGGAACGGGCATCCGATCGCTCTTGATGATGGTCTTGGCGACCTTCTTGGCGACTTCCTCGGAACCGGAACGAAGCAGCGTGTTTCCGCTCTCGCCGAACAACAAGGTAAACACCCCCGTTTGCTGCCAAACACCCAACTTTCGCGTCGTACAGTGAAACCAGAGCACGCTCGATCCGTCAGAGACGCGCTTGATGACACCGCTCACCCTCACCTCCGCCGGGGCGCGTTCCGAGGCTGGGAGCCATGCCCGCCGTACCTTGCTTCCCTGATCTGCTCGTGTGACCACGCCCTCCATGACAAGGTCGGTGTGGGACGTGTCGCTATCCAAGAGCGCAGCCACGGCGCTGAACCGGCGCAGGCCCTCAAGGCTGTCCACCACGCTCTCGGCGAGGGTTGTCTGCAACGCCTCCAGAAATGTCCGCTGATCGCTGAGCGATTCTCCGACTCCAAACGTTCGCACGGCGATCGACTGGCCCGCTTTCAGGCCATCCTTGATGAGCAGCTCGTATTCCTCGCATTGGCTGAAGGCGCTTTCCGGAGCGGCAGCGAGGAGCGGAACAATCATGGCCGCGGCACGAACGAGATGATTTCTGCCCCGCATCTCTCCTCCTTCGCCGGCTGGCCGTTCGAGAGTTCGTGTTCGTGTCGCGAAATCACATCGCAGACTGGCTGTAGCGGGTGAGAACGGAAATGAAGGCCCGGCCAACCTCCCTCGGAAGGGCCTTGCTTTCAGCCAGGATCTCTCGGCTACCGAGCTTCTTGCCGTAGAGCTTCTCGTTGACCTCCTCGGTCCTCTTCGATGTCAGTGGAAGCGTTCGACGGAAGGAATGCTTCAGACCTGAGAAACCGCTGGGGATTTCCTCAGATCGGTGGCCGATCAGCACGTCCGCGATCGATACGCCGGAGAGGATGCCGCTGGAGACCGACCACGCCAAGACGTCGGCGGCCGGTCCATCATCAGCCAGCGTAGTGTCCGTGCCGAGCGGACCTGGAACGGATCGCACGACACGAAAGTCCCTCCGCCACTCCGCATCGACACCGGCGGAAGGCTCGCCAAGGACAACGGTGCCGTCGGTCAGCATGAACTCCACGGTGCTCTCGTTCATCATGAACACGATTAGGTCAACCTTGCCGGGGCGCCCGAAGCCCCCTCCAATGATGCGTCCGACCACTATCCCGGCTGGAGCACTCCAGTCTGTTCCAACCTTCGCACGACAGGACACGAAGCCATCACCCAGTTTCCCCGCCGCCAGACCCAAGAATGCAAAGCTGACCGCCTCAGGGAAGACGGCCACACAGCGCGCCCTCCTCAAGACATCTCGCGGAATTGAACGCTCCGGGACCAGCAAGGCGTCCTCGAGTATCTCGGTGGCGCGGCTCAGGCGCCGCGTCTCAGCGTTGGCCCGTGTCGGGTTGCGCACGCCCTGCCGGCACGGGTCAATAGCGGGGCACTGCGACTCTACAACTGCAGCGCGTTCCCGCGTCCACACACCGGCGGAAGCGCCTGACAACACACCAAGCCCGATGGTCCCTTCCCCGAGGTGAAAGCTCGTCGCCACGGACTTCCTCGTCTCCCGAGCAGTGACCTCAATCTTCCGGCCTCGCCCAGGCACCATCTGTGCGAATAATGGTTGAACGTGAACGACAACTGAGAAAAGCAAGAACGATGCAACCGCTAGCAACGGAGAGGATGGGATTCCACCTCGCATGAGCTGTCCTCCGCTGGAATGCTTTCTACCGCCTGCCAGGTGCCGTCGATACGCGTGGCCCATGTGGGATGACGTACTGCTGGTGCGCAGCATAACACCGTTCCGAAACTCATCAGCAGTGGCCGGGAGGCTGCATTTGCCCGTCCTGTCCACGCCAAGCAGAGCAACGGCACAGCCCACAATCGAGCGCCGGTTCTCGCCTTTCGCTCCGCACATCCCACACATGATCCGCGGTTCATGGCTACTATACCAACACCCTGGACAAATCCAGAAAGAGGTTTCGGATTGCAACAATCGCGTTTCGCGCGAGCACTGGCGCCCGCGCGCGCGTGCCGCTGACGGGCTCGCGGTGACCGGTATCGCCTGGCCGATCCCGGTTTCGTAAGCGTCATCGGCCGCCGACCTGCCGCCAGCCGTCGCCCGGTGTGGCGGCTTCCCGGTCCGGCAGGCGCGTGTCAGAAGCGGACGGTCGCCGCCGCGGAAATGAGCCGCGGAACCGAGTACTGGGGCGGCGAGAACTCGCCCGCGTGCGCAATGACGTACGCCCGGTTCGCCACATTCTGAACGTCCAGTCGCATCGTGAGTCTCCCTCGCCGATCCCCGGCGCGCAGCAGATCGAGGCCGAGCGACATGTCGCCCGTGAAGTGTGCGGGCACCCGCACGGCGCGCCTCTCAGACGATGCGTGTGCGTGATCCGCTTCCCCTTCGGCCTGGCCGTGCTCGTCGTCGCCGTGTCCGACCGGAGTGCCGCTCCCGTATTCGACGGAGGCGCCGATCCAGAGCCCCGTTCGCGCATGCCGGTACGTCGCACCCCCGGTCAGCGTATGCGTCTGATCCATCGGCGCCAGGAACCGGCTTGCCTCCGTGAGGTGAGCCGCCTCGGCGACGAACCCGCCGGTGACCGGGTTGTAGAAGTAGACCCGTCCGAGCGCGTAGTTGACATATCCGGTGAGCCCATGGCGGGCGAGTCCCGGCGCATCTGCCTTGACCTCGAGCCCGTACGCGCGCGCCCGATCGAAGCTCGCATACGAGTAGATGCGGGAGTCGGGCCACACGGTGGTGTGCACGGGGTTGTTCGTCGCGCGGAAGTAACCCGTCAGTCCGGCTTGCAGGAAGCGCAGCGGTGCGACGACCCCAAGCTCGACCTGATCCTCGACGGTTGGCTGGATCGTCGCCAGGGGACGCCCGATCTCACGAATCGATCGCGTGAGTCCGGCGGCGCTCGACAGGACCCCCTCGACCGGCGGTGGAACGAAGAACCGGTTGTAGGACGCATGCACGACCGAGCCGCGCCCTGCCTCGACCGCGACGTTCGCGCGCGGACTCGCGTGCGTCGCTGATGCGACGAGGTCGTGATGATCCAGGCGAAGTCCGAGATTCGCGGTGACCCGGGCGCCCAGCCGGACGTCGTCCTGCAGATACGCGCTCGCCTGCCCACCGGCGTCCCGCCCGCTGAAGGCGATCGTCTGGCCCGTCACGTGGATGTGCGGCAGGGCGAGAACGTGCGTGAGGTCGCGATAGCCGGCGTAGTCGTAGGTGAGGACTTCCCGCGGCCGGAGCCGCACCACATCCATGCCGATCTTGAGCGTATGCGGTCCGGTGCTCCACGTGAGGTCGCCCTTTCCGCCGGCGGTGAGCAGCTCGCGACCGACATCGGCCCGTGCGGTCAGCGGCCCCGCCGCCGGCAGGAGCCGCACACGGGACCACCCTTGATAGGCTGACGTCGACACGAGCGCGTCCGATCCGGCGCGCGACCAGCCGACGATCGCGCGCTGCTGGCGGGTTCGCTGGCCGGCGTCCGCCAGCGGGCGCAACGCGACGTCGAGCGGCGTCTTCGGGATCTCGAAATTGGCGCCGTCGCCCATGACGACGGCACGGAGCGCTTCCGCCCGGCCGAGACGCCCGTCAAGCCGGACAAACAGGCGGGCGCCCCGGCCGCGGTCGTGAATCGCCTCGGGATCGGGCGGACTGAGGAATCGATCCGAGTGGGCCAGCGCGCCGAACAGGTAATAGCCGACGCGCCGCGCGGCGCCGCCGAACTCACCCGACACGTTCCGCCGTCCGGCCTGGCCGCCGCCCAGCGTGACGCTGCCGGCCTCGCGCCTGGTGAACCCGGATTTGGTGACCACGTCGACCACGCCGCCGAAGCGGTTGCCGTATTCGGCCGAGAACCCGCCCGTCATGACGTTGGCCGTCTCGATCACGTCCGCGCTCAGCCCGCCGGAAAACAGCGCGTGTGGGTTCTCCCAGAACGAGACGCCGTCGATCATCGGGTTGAGCGCGACCTCGTGTCCGCGGACGTGCACGAAATCGTCGTGCCCGCGAATCATGCCGGGCGCGAGGGTCACGAGCGCATCCGGAAGATTCGCCCGCTGCACGATCGGCATCTGGTCGAGGCGCTCGGCGGTGAGCACGGTCGAACTCGGCGAATGCGTGCTCGGCAGCGGCGCCTCGGCCGTCACGGCGACGTTCACCGCGACCGGGCCGATCTCGAGGGCCACCACGACGGATCTGACCTCGCGCGGCTCCAGGGTGAACCGCGTCTCGCGAGGCGCGAACCCCTCCGCCGACGCGGAGAGCACGTACCCGCCGGGCCTGACGCCGGAAAAGGAAAATCGACCCGCGGTGTCGCTGCGGCTCTCCGCCCTGTCACCGGACACCGATAAGAGCGCGACGGAGGCCTGCGCAACCGCCGATCCATCCGCCGCGGCCAGCACATGGCCACGCACCACGCCTTCCGCCTGAGCCCGCGCGTCGGAAACCGCGAGGACACACGCGAGGACTAGCAGCGCCAGGACGCGGCAGGCATGCTTCGCGCACATCCGTCCTTCTCCAGTTGTGCGCCTGTCACTCTCTACCGGGCGACCAGGACGCCCAACGCACCCTTGAGCGCGCGACCAAGCGCATGGTCCACCAGAAGATAGTTCCCGGGTTGCACGTTCTGGAAGTGCACCGCGACGGCCCCGCCGACAGGGACGTTCGTCGTCTGGACGTACTTCAAGGGCGACGAGACCAGATCCCCCTCGGCGAAGACATTGTCGAAGATCTCACCAACGACGTGGAAGTTCGAGTTCTTGTTGATCCCGGCATTACCGAAATAGATGACGACGTCGTCGCCGGCATTGACCACGAGCGGAGCACCCGGGAGATACCCCGGATCGCCGAGTGGAACGCTGCGCCCGAACACTTCGCCCAGACCGTCCGGGAGCAGCGACCCTCTCCGCCCGTTGAAGATCACGTGGCTCGGAGCCTCCTGGTCGAGCCCAGGGTAGAGGGACTCCGCGGTACCCGTCCCGTACACGTCGCTCTGCATCACATAGAACTCCTTCGGGCGTCGGGTATTGAGAAGCTCGCGGAACGGGCCGCTCGTCGGCTCGACCAGGATCAAGCCGTACATCCCGTTGTTGACGTGGTGGATCATGCTCTCCGGCAAGCCGTCCCCTGCGCAGTGATAAATGAACAACCCGGGCCGAAGCAGCGGAATGGACGCCCGTGCGGTCTGGCCCCCTACCGCCTTGAGAATCACGGACCCTCCCCCGGGCCATTTCAGCGCATGCAAGTCGATCGAGTGGATTCGTGCCTGGGTGTTGACCAGGGTAATGGTGAGCGTATCGCCGACCCTCCCCCTGATAAAGGGTCCGGGAATCTTGCCGTTGAAGGTGTAATACCGAAACGGCTCGCCGGGGGCGATTGCGTACTGGTCGGCCGCGAAGTCCTGCGGAGTAATCGTGATGGTGGTGTTGTAGACGCCGGACGGGGGCAACTCGTCGGCCCCTCTCGCGACATCCTGAGCGGGGGCCTCTCTCACGCTCAGGCAGATCAGGAGGATGAGGCCCCCCCCGAAACGGCTCCACACGTGGCACAGCCTCTTTCTCTCCATTAGCGTCCTCGCTGTTGAATTCGAGTTCCGACGTGGTTCATGTTCATCCGCTCCTCGTGCGCCCGGTGAGCCGACGGCGGAAAGGGATCGTCGCGGAGGTGAGCCGGCTCATCCGCCGGTGGCGGGTCGCGGCCGATTGGAGACCGAGCCGCGCACATGGCACACACCCGAGTCGGCACACGCCCGAGTCGGGTCAGGCTCGGGCGTGTGCTTCCCGTCGCGCCGCCGTCACGACACGACGTTCACGGCAATCATGCCGTTGACGGCATGGTGCAGGTTGTGGCAGTGGAAGACCCAGACGCCCGGGGTGTCGGCATGCGCGATGATGTCGAATCCTTCACCGGGATCGATGCCCATGTTATGTCTGCGAATGGGAATCTCCAGATCCATGCCGTCGGCCGCGACCACGTCGAACGACATCCCGTGGGTGTGCATCGGATGCGTCTCAGCGGCACTGGCGTTCCAGGCCCGGAAGAGTACCCGCTCTCCGCGATTCATCGAGAAGACGAGGCGACCCTGGTTCGCGGGTTCACCGACCGCATCCAGGCCGTAGAACGTCTTGCCGTTGATGATGTGATAGGCGTTGCCCACCGCGTCCTGGATATCCCCAAGGACCAGGGGATATTCCCGGTCGTAGCGGCGCTCGCCGGCGTCCCGCCTCCAGGGAACGGCGGCCCGTATCCCAGGCCTGGGGTCATCGACGACCAGCAGGCCATAGAGCCCTTTCGGCACCTGGACCGCGACGTCCACGTGCGAGTGATAGACATAGGTTCCGGGCGGCGGCGCGGGAAACCTGTACGCGAACGAGCCCCCGGGCGGGATCGCCGGTTGCGTGACCGCCGGGACGCCGTCCATGTCATTCGGGATCGGATGAACGCCGTGCCAGTGCACGGTGGTGGGAACGGCCAATCGGTTGACGACCGTGATTTGCAGCGTCTCGCCGGCGGTCGCGCGGATTGTCGGTCCGGGGACCGTCGGAGCCCCGCCGTCCAGGCTGTAGGCGTATGCAGGCACCGTGATGCGTCCCCCGACGCTCCAGGTCACCGCGGACACGGTGAGCGTGTGTGAACGCACGCCCTGCGCCAGCGCCTCCCCGGCGCTGCTCGCGAGCAGGCCGGCGGCGCCGCCCGCGGCGCCCTTGAGCAGCGTGCTCCCGCCGCCGCGGGTTGCGGCCAGGGCGGCGCCGCCCGCCGCTCCCTTGAGGAGGTCACGACGCGACAATGCTCTCGCAAGTTCGGAAAGGTCGACTCTTGCCATGCTCATGCGCTCCTTTCACAAAGGGGCCGCTCCCGGAAGCGCGCACGACCCCGTGACGCGCTCCCCCCTTCCCGCGTCGCTTACGTCGAACCGAATCGGATGACGATGCCGACGTCCAACCGAAACGCGTCGACGTCCTCCCGCTCATCGGTCGGCATGATGCGGAGCCAGTGCGCTGTCCCTCTCGCCGACAGCCGGCTGGTCAGGCGGACATCCACGCCGCCACCCGGCTGAATGGCGAAATCGGTCCCCTTCTCCATGAACCGGAGCGCTCGTACCTCGCCTTTCGACCACGCGCCGCCCGCGAGGAACTGACCGAACGGAGTGAGCCGCGCCAGTCGCCGGTAGTAACGGACGCCGCCCAGGAACGTGTAGGTGTCCAGGTCGGCTTCGAATCCGAACGCTTCGTCGTTCTTGTAGTGGCCGCTGACCTCGCCCACGATGGCCAGAGGCAGCCGACCGCCGACCTCGACAGCGCCGGACGCAAACCAGCCGGCGGGAACGTTCTCGAACGGCGCCGCGTCCTGGTCCTGGAACCTCACGAGGGCGTATCCCCCCGCGACTTCCACCGGCACGTCCTGGGCCGCGACCGGCGCCGCCAGGCAGAAGAGGGACACCATCGCGAGCACGGGCACGGTAATCCTCATCGACACCCCCTTTGTCGTCATGACGCTTCAGGCAAGTCCCTTTCAGTTCAGCCTTGCGTGACCGCCGCTCGACCGCTCCTCGCAACGGATCTGACGGCGAACGATCGGTCGCCGTCCTCCCGCTCACGACGCGACAGGCGGTACTCACGGATCGTGGCGGCGAGCTCGACCCACCCGGATCGCCGTCCTGGCGTCCGGCGCACCACCCGGCCACGACAGACCGCCTCGACCGTCGCCACGCCGCTCACCTCCAGCGGCAACGCCACAGTCATCTCGACCGGGACCGCCGTTTCGAGGTCGCGCCTCCCCACGAACAGGACGCCCGACGCGCTGATGTTCTCCGTCCTGCCGCGGCTCCATCCCCCTTCACCAACCTGCCGGTAGAGCACGTGAAGCCGCATTGCGAAGCGCCGGGCGCGTCGTTTCCTTGCTCCGCTCACGGCTTCGGCGACCCTTCCCGAACCGGCTCACGCGGAAGCAGGAATGGCACACCGGGTATCGCGCCGCACCCGCTCGGCCGATCCACCGGATGTCAATGACACTTCAAGTCGCGCGGCCCGACAATGGCCCGTTCGAGGCTCCCGGAAACCGACACGGGCGAGCCATCACGGGAAGGCCCGCGCGGGGGATGCGGGATGTTGGCGCGGGAAGGCCGGGGCGAAGAATCAGGAACGGAACGAATGGTCCGACTGGACCAATCGGTGGTGGATCGCAAACAGCGCCAGCTCCAGCCGGTTCGACGCTCCCGTCTTGTTGAAGATGCTGCACACGTGATGCTTCACGGTCTCCTCGCTCAACGACAGCGCTTGCGCGATTTCCCGATTGGAAAGGGCGCCGACGACCAGCTTCACCACGTCGAGCTCGCGCGGAGACAGGTTGAACGGCCTCTTGCCGGGGGGTGGTGTAGGGGTCGATCGCGCCTCGACCAGCGCGCCGATGAGGTCCTTCACGTGCTCGCGAGTGACCCAGTATTCGCCGCGCATGACGCAGCGAATCGCTTTGGCGAAGAGGTCCGAGCAGGCCGTCGTCAGAAACACGCCCCGCGCCCCCAGCTCGAGCGCCTTCAGCGCTTCTCCATTGTCGACGGCGCCAGCCACACAGATGACGCGCGGCCGAACGCGCAGGCCGTCGAGCTGCTGCAGGACGCCGAGGCCGTCAAGTCCGGACATCGCCAGACCGAGCAGCACCACGTCGGGCTCGAGCTGACGGGCAAGCCTTACTGCCGCATCGCCGTCGCTCGCCTCGCCGGCCACGGCGAAGTCCGAGACCGCTTCGATCAACGCGCGCAACCCTGTCCGGTAGCAGGCATCGCCGTGGGCGATCAGAATTCGAGTCGCGGCGGCCGTCTTGGCCTGATCGCGCCGCGGCGGATCGGCGTTTCTCGAGGCCTTAGTCATTGGACCGCCGATGCGTCCGCTGGAGACCACGGACCTGTCCCGGCGTCATGCCGACCGCCCGGCGAAGCCGGCGGTAGAGGTTGGCCTTGCCCTGAAAGCCGACCAGTCGGGAAATCGCCTCCACCTTGAGGTCGGAGTGCGCCAGCAGATCGAGGGCCCGCTGGATCCTCACCGTCGCGATGTAGTCACCGACGGTCATTCCAAACACCTGCTGGTACTGCCGCCCGAGGGTCCGCGGATGGCACCCGATCTGGAAGGCGATCGCCGCCAGCGTGAGAGGGCTGTCGTAGCCGTCGTCAATGACCGCCTTGGCGCGGTACGAAAGTGAGCGCGAGGGGCTCGCATCGCCCCGCCCGGAACTGGCTTCATTCGCCTGGTGAGCCCGACTGTGCGCGGGCCCCGCGGTGAGCGCGGTGAGCAGGACGCACAGCGAGCACGACGATGCCGAGGCCCGCCCGTACGCGTAGCAGGCGTGCACCAGCCCCATGTCCACGACGTGCTCGTAGGCAAGCCCTCGCAAGGCGATCTCTTCAGACCGACTTGACGGCCTCGGCAGGCGGGACAACCCGGCGATGCAGATGCTGAGCCGTTCCTCGGCGGAGCCGGACGCTCGAACTTGACCCGCGAGCCGGTCCAGCTCCCGCGTGATGCGAGACAGCCAGTCCTGACGTACGCCGCGTCCCTCCATCGGTTGCTCTGAATGGTCAGTTCCGAAAGACGAACGTCGGCGAGCACGATACCGCCTCGACGACGCGCCTGATCAAGCCGTCCCGTCCTGCGGCGCCTGGAGGCGATCCGGCCGTCATGTTGTCCTCGCGGGCCAACGGGGACAAACTCAAAAGAGGTTTCAAGTTGCGACAATCGCGTTTCATAAGACGACCGGCGTCCTCCCAGACTTGGATGACCGGCTCCAGGGCGCTTCGATCTCGCCACCTTCAACTCCATAAACGTGACGTCTCCGCGATCCGAACCAGCCAAGGGCTCGCTCTTCCTATCCCATTGCATGCGGCGCTTCGCCCTTGGCTGGTTGGCAGTGTTTGCTTGGCGCGCTGCGCGCGCCTAGGACCGCTATGTGGACCCGCAACGAGTACAAGATTCGCGTTTGGGCCCGCATAGCGGTCCAATTGCCGGCCGATGGCGATCACGAATGCCGCCATCGCGGAATATTTCTCGCCCGCGCGGCCGCCACAAATGCTTGACCTCCGGCCGGCAGCGCTGGAGAATGCCCGCAAGCGACAGCCGCTGGTGTGCGCGCCTCGACGTGCCCTGGCGCAGGCGACGAGCGAAAGGAAGGAGCCTATGAGTCGAGATCCCGAGAGGCGCACGTTCCTGAAGGCGGCTGCCGCCACCGGCGCAGCAACGGCAGCCGGTTACTTCCCTTCCACGGCTGCAGAAGCCCAGACCGCGGCTCCCGCCGCTTCGCCAGACGCGGCTCGTCCCTCGCCGGCGGTCGTTCCCGAATACGCCGCGGTGGTTCCCGCTGACGATGGCGCCGAACTGATGCTGCACGCCGTCGCGGCCAACGGGGTCGAGAAGATCTTCATGAACGGCGGCACCGACAACTATCACTTCATGGAGATGGTGGCGAAGTTCAAGGCGCTCGGACGCCCGACGCCGGACCTGGTGACGGTCACCTACGAGGCAACCGCCCTCTACATGCAGTTGGGCTACTTCCAGTGGACGCGCCGGCCGCAGCTCACGGTGCTGCACGTCGCCTTGGGCACCATCAATGCCGGCGGCGCCTGGGACGAAGCCTGGCGCGCCAACGCCGGACTGGTCGTCATGGCCGGCATCCCGGGACAGACGACCAAGGGGGAGCTCGGATACAGCCAGCGCGGCGGCATTCAGTACTTACAGGAGATCCCGAACCAGGCCGACGTGGTCCGGCCGTACCTCAAGTGGGACTACGAGATCAAGCGAGTCGAGAACGCGGCGCTCATCATCAACAGCGCCTACCGGATGGCGGCATCGGAACCGTGCGGCGTCGCCTACCTCACCTACCCGATGGAGGTGGCCGAAGCCCCGCTGAATGGAGGTCTCCTGTATCGAGCGGCCGACTTCGCCCCAGCCACCGGCGCGCAGGGCGACGCGGCGGCACTGCGTGAAGCCGCCCGGCTGCTGGTGCAAGCGAGGAATCCACTGGTCGTCGTGGGCCACATGGGCCGCCATCCCGAGGCGGTGGCGTCGCTCGTCGCGCTGGCCGAGAAGCTGGCGCTCCCGGTGTCGTCCACCGACCGATTCGTCAATCTTCCCAGGCGGCACTGGTCGCGCTCGACCGCCGACCTCGCCAAGCGGGACGTCGTCCTGGTCATCGACCACCCGACACCCTGGATGGTCGATCCTCCCAAGACGGCCAAGATCATCCGGCTCGACACCGACCCGATGCTCCAGCGGTTCCCGTTCCAGGGCCACCCGGCGCACGTCCCCATCACCTGCAACTCCGCCCTGGCGCTGCCCGCGCTGACCGCGATGTGCGACGAATTCATCACGGCGGAACGCCGCGCGGCATTCACGGCCCGTCGGGCGGCTCTGGTCACCCGGCGAGCGGCCCTCGACGAAGCCGCCGCCCTGGCCGTTCAGAAAGCCAGGACGGCGTTCCCGCTGTCCACCACCTGGATCAACGAGTGCGTCAACCAGGTGGCAGACGAGAACACCGTCATCACGTGGGACATCGGCGGCGTCGGGCAGCAGTACGACAGGACCCAGCCGGGCCATCTCTTTCAGTTGTGCGGCGCCAGCCTGGGCGGCGCGTGGCCCAGAGGACTCGGCATCAAGATGGCGGCGCCCGACAAGACCGTCATCTCCGCCGGCGGGGACGGCTGCACGATCTTCTCGGACCCGGTCTCGTGCCTGCTCGTGTCGAACATGTACCACGTGCCGACGCTGCACATCGTCAGCAACAACAACAAGTACGCCGCCGTCGAGAACGGCCTGGCCAGATATGGTGGTCCCAATAGCTACGCCGCCAAGGCCGGCTACAACGGTTCGGCGCTCAAACCGTCGCCCAATTTCGCCGGGATCGCGCGAGCCATGGACGCCTACGGCGAGAAGGTCACCGATCCGGCGGAGATGCCGAACGCGCTGCGGCGTGCGCTCGACGCGGTCAAGGGCGGCCAGGCGGCTCTGCTCGACTGCGTCGTCGTCAAGGAGTAGGGGCGAGGTCCGGGAGCGGCGGCCGTACGCCGCTGCCCATTTCCTTCCCGCCCGACATCACGCGCGCAGCTGGCGCACGAAAGTGCGGACCGATTTCCGACCAGGAGCCGGGCGGATCGCCACAGCGGAGTCGGATGACGAGCGGTGCGCGTTCCCGCGTGAGGATATACAATAATATATGTATATCACTTAGGAGGACTCATGCAAGTCGCCAAGTGGGGCAACAGTCTGGCGGTCCGGCTTCCCGCCGCGGTGGTCGAGGCTCTCGATCTCAAGGAAGGCGACCAAATCGAGATCCGCATCGCGGGCGAACGCGAGTTCGAGGTGATTCGCGATCGAACCAAGGAGAAGGCGCTCGGGCGGCTTCGCCGCCTGCGGCGACCCCTGCCTCCGGGCTTCACGTTCAGCCGCGACGAGGCCAATGAACGATAAGGGGTTCTTCGACACCAACGTGCTGGTGTACATCGTCGGCCAGAAAGACGAGCGCACGGCGATCGCCGAGGCCCTCGTCGCGAGCGGCGGCGTCGTCAGCGTCCAGGTGCTGAACGAGCTGGCGTCGGTCGCGCGGCGGAAACTCGGGATGATGTGGGAGGAGGTTGCAGAAGCTCTTGGGGCGATCCGAACGTTGTGCCCCTCGCCTGTACCCTTGACGATCGACATCCACGATGACGGTTTGCGGATCGCCGCGCAATACGGCTATCACATCTACGATGCACTGGTCGCTGCGACAGCACTCCAGGCCGAGTGCACGACCCTCTACTCAGAAGATCTGCAGGATGGCCACGTGATCGACGGCCGCCTCACGATTCGGAATCCGTTCAGGAAGTGACGCGAGGATCTACCTTGGGCCACCCCCAAGAGTGCTCCGCATCCTCAGACTGGACTCGCTGGAATCAGCGGGGACGGTGTACCGCCCGCGGAAGCCTAACGGACTTCGCCGCGCAGCCATTGCGCCTGGACGCGCAGCGACACGCTGTTCGACGTGCCGCCGTCGGGCGGCCGGTTGAAGACGGTAACCTTCACGGTGCGGTCCCCGTAGACGCCGTTGAGCTGGAACGGCCCGGGCTCGTTGAACCGGTTCGGCAGGGCGCGCGCCACGACGCCGGCGGGAATGCGCGCCTTCAACGTCCGGATGTTTACGAACGTCGTCGGCACCGAGACGCCGTCGACCCGCACGACCGACTCGCTGATGAAGCCGACCCCTTCCACCGTCATCTCGACGCCGGGGCTGCCCTCGGCCACGGCGTTCGGCGTGATGCCACTGATCTCCGGCTCCGGGGTCGAGGGAATCGCCCGTATGGGCGCGGCGGGCTTCGTGTAGTCGGGCGTGTATCCGAGACGGATGAATCGGCCCCCCTTCATCACCCGCTCGATCTTCCGGGTGTTGTCGATGTCGTCGAGCGGGTTGGCGCCGAGCACCACGATGTCCGCGAAGGCCCCGGGGCCGACGAACCCGACGGGAGGCGTCGTCGGGGTCTTGCGCCTCGCCGTCATGACCTCGGCGCCCCAGATCGTCATCGCCTTGAGCGCCTGCATCGGCGTGAGGCCGACTTCCACCAGCATCGCCATCTCCATGTGCTGATTGAAGCCGGTCGCGCCGGGAAAGGGATCGTCGGTGCCGCCCATGATCTTCCCGGCCAGTTGCACCCAGCGTTTGATGAACGCGCCGGACAGCCGATACGCCTCGTTGAACGCCGCGATCTCCTCGGCTGAGAGCTTCGACAGCGGAACGAGGTTTTCGTGCCGCACCGAGAAGTTCCGGATCGCCCTGAACTTGAGGAGCGATCCGTCGGCCAGGTTCTCGGGGTAGTACGCCATCAGCGCGCCGTCCCTGAAGAGGTCGTACATCAGGTCCTCGTGCTTTCTGGCCAGCGAGCTCTGCGACCCCAGCTCGTACCCCATGGTCGGATTGAGATAGACGCCGCGCTGGACGGCGTCGCGAATCATCCGGTCGATGCGCGGCTGGTCCTTCAGGAACAATCCCCAGTGCAGGTATTCGCCCCGCTGATAGTTGGCGAGCTCCTGCGGCGTCATCAGCGCCTGCGCGAACCCCCAGACGTGCTCGACCCCGTCGTGTCCGGCCCTGATGGACTCGGGCGCGAGGTCGCTGTGCCCGAAAGCGAAGAGTCCCGCCTCGTGGATCGCCTCCACCGCCCACGTCCACATCTGTTTGTTGTCGGCGCCGAACTGCGGCAGGTTGGCCATGTCCGGCTCGCCCTTCAGCCACTCCCGCACGCCTGCCCGAACCTCGTCCCGCGTCATCGACGGATTGGTGAGCGTGTTGAGGTTCACCCGGCCGGTGCCGAACAGCCGAGGCGCGCGGAAGTCGGGCGACTGCGAGTTCCTCCAGTACGCCTCGCCGACGGCGGGCCTGCCTCCGAGCGCCATGGCGCTCGTCACGCCGAAATTGAGGTACAGCTCTCCGAGAAACGGCTGGTAGTGCACGTGCGAGTCGAACAGGCCCGGAATGACGAACTTGCCCGGCAGGTCGACGACGGTGGCGCCGGAGGGAATCGGCGTGGTCCGTCCGCCGAATCCGGCGATCTTGTCTCCCTCGATGACGACGACGGCGTCGGGAACGGTCGTGCCGGCCACGACGTCGATGACGGTGGCGCCCCTGAGGGCCACGCGATTGGCCTCTGGCGCCTGCTGCGAGCGCACACCGGCGCCGGACAGCGCGGCCGCCAGGACGGCGGACGCGATGAGGCGCATGCGAGTCTTCATACGCTACTCCGATGAAAGGGCGAGGAGCAGACGCCGGTCGACGACCTCGTGCTCGTCGAGAACTTCCGCTGACGATTACGCCCGCTCCTTCAGGAACGCCAGGGTTTCGGTGACGCACTCGCCCGCGTTGGCGGCGGCGATGTGGTACGCGTCGCTGCGAATGACCACGAGGCGCGAATTGGGAATCAGCGTCTGGTAGGCGCGCGCCTTCTCCACCGAGTGCATCTTGGTGCGGTCCGCGGTGATGACCAGCGTCGGGGCGGTGATGCGCTGCAGCACGCCTTCCTTGGCGAGATCGAAGTTCGACAGCGCGTGGCTCAGACCTTTGACGCCAGCCCGGTCGGGCCGGCTGAAGAGAGTGTTCCAGTACGCGATCATCTCCTTCGAGGCGTGCGACCCCAGCCGGTCCCGCTGCGGAATCGGCGAGGGGTCGGCGATCGCCAGCGGCGACGCCGGACCGCCGGCGACGACGAGCGTCCGAGTGCGCGTCGGATAGTCGGCCGCCAGCCGCATCGCCACCGCCCCGCCCGTCTTCGCGCCGATGATATGCGCCGACTCGACGCCCGCCTTGTCCATCACCTGCGTGACGAACGCCGCGAGGCTCGACAGCGAGTACTGGAACCCGCGCGGAATGGTGGAATGGCCGAGCCCGGGCAGGTCCGGCCGGATCAGGCGATACTCCTGCGCCACGGGCGGCACCCAGGCGTACCATTCCACGCTCGACTCGTCGTTGCCGTGGATGAGCACCACCGGCTCCGGCGTGCGCCACGGTTCCCCCAGCCAGTCCTCTCTGTAGAACAGCTCTTCCTGGTAGTCGTCCTTCACGGGCCTGACGGGCAGGCTCTGCGCCCCGAGCGCCTCTGGGTGGAGCGTCGGTCCGACACCCGAGAACCCGACCACCGCTGCCGTCCCACCGAGGCGCAGCGCCCTCCGGCGCGAAACCATTGGAGCCATCTGACCCACCCCTCCCTGCAACCTTACTCGAGCGGCTCCAGCTTGACGATGGAGGCGCCGTGATTGCTGCCGACCCAGAACGTCACCGGGTTGGTCGAGTTGTCCACCCACACGCGCCGGATGTTGGTCGGGTTCGGCAGCAGGTATTCGGTGAACTGTCCGGTCCTGGTGTCGAGGCGCACGACGCGGTCGTTCATCATCGATCCGGTCCACGCCTCGCCGTTTCTGTCGATGACCACGTCGTACGGATTGGACCACGGCGTGGGCACGGGCCACTCCTTGATCTGCCTCGTCCTCGGATCGAGCATCGCGATGGCATTGCCGTCGTATTCGGCGAACCACAGGCGGTTCTGGGCGTCGACGCTCCCCCGGCGCGGCCGCGAATTGGGAATCGCCGTGCGCACGATCTCAAGCTCCTTGGTCGCAGCGTCGAGAATGCCGATACTGGCCGCGTTGAAGTCGAGCATGTACAGCTTGTTGCCGCGCTCGGCGTTGATGCCGTAGGAGCCGATCGTCCGCCTGGTCGCCGGATCGGTGAACGTGCCGAAGTTCTCCCAGGCGCCCGTCGCCGGATCCAACCGCAGGATCTGCGCCCGGTCCGAATTCTTCACCCACACCTTGCCGTCCACGTGCGAGAAGGTCGGCGAGACGAAGGACTGCTGCGTCGCGTCGGTCTGCCACTCCTTCGGGACGGACCACGTCTGGACCCTGCCGGTCTTCCGGTCGAGTTTCGCCACGCCGCCCTGATACATCAGGCCGACCCACAGATTGCCGTCGCGGTCGAATTCGAGGTCGAGCGTCCCGACGGGAAACCCGTCCTTGATGACCGGAATGGGATACTCGGTCACCGAGCCGCTCCTCGGATCCATCCTGCCGAGGAACATCGCGCCGAAGTCCGAGTACCAGACCATGCCGTCGGCGTCGACGACGACGTCGTGCGGCTCGATCGTCTTGCGCGGCAGGGCGTATTCGGTGACGACGACGCGCGTGCCCCGGCCCGAGGGACGCGGGAGCGTCTCGAGCTTGTAGGCGTTGGGACCGCCGCGGCGATTGACGGTCGCAAGCCACTTGGCGGCGGCCTCGAGGCGTGAATCCGCGCGCGTGCCCCCCTCGCCTCCCGTGGCGTTGCCCGCGCCCCCGCCGAGATTGCGGCGCGCCGACCCGACGAGGCGCTGCGGCTTGAGCAGCGTGCTGCCCGGGTAGTACCCCGCCATCCGGTCCAGGACCTGCAGGAACCCTCCGGCGTCGTGCACGGAGTTGACGATCGGCTGATAGGAATGGCAACTGTTGCAGGAGAGCAGGAACTTCTTCTGCTCGTCGGTGCCGGGCATGCTGGCCAGCCATTCCGCGTTGGTGAGCTGCGCGGCGAGATTCTCCGTCGGCGCCAGGTGGAGGTCCGCGCTCGCCGTCACGCCGGGCCGGACGTCCACGGCCCTCGGACCGACGAGCTCGTAGCCGACGGCCCGGATCTTCAGCCCGTACTCGCCCTCGTACAGCTTCGACGCCGGGAAGTTGTAGCGGCCGGTGCCGTCGGTGACGACCGACACCGAGACGGTGGATCCCTCCTTCGAGGCGGTGACCACCACGCCTTCCATCGGGGTCCCCATCGCGCCTGCGCGACGGGGTGACGTCGCGCCTTCCCCGGCCGAGGTGACGCGCCCGGTCAGCGCGACGCCGGCCTGTGCCTGCAGCGGCGAGCGGTTCGACTCCGCGCAGATGAGCAACGCCGCCAGTCCAGCAATCGCCGTGAGCCACGGGTGTTTTCGCATCACAACCTCCCAGGCCGCCTCTCTCGCCGCGGATTATGGATGGTTTTTCCAGTCGGCACAAGCGACAGCCCCGTGCCGATGGCGATATGCTGGGGCGGCACCGGAGGGTGTTTCATGCGACGCACAGTGGCGATACTGGCTCTTGCGGCCGCGATCGGCGCGGGCGGTTCCGCTCACGCCATCACCGGCGATCGGCCCGAATTTCGGAAGCTCGCCGAGGATGTCTATGCCTACATCGGCAAGCTGAACGACGCCAACGCGATGGTCGTCGTGACCACCGAAGGCGTGGTCCTCGTGGACACGGGCAACAACGTCACCGACACGCGCGACCTTCTCGCGCATGTTCGGTCGGTGACGAGCGTGCCGGTGCGCTACGTCGTCATCACCCAGAATCACAACGACCATTCCGGCGGTGCGGCGCTCGTCTCCCCTCCGGCGACGACGATCGTTCACGAGCGTGTGGCGACGCAGTGGGCCAGCCTGAGGCCCCATCAGATCACCGCGTGGCGCAGGCGCTTTCCCGAGCGGACGGCGGCGCTCGAACGTCTCAATCCGACCGACACCGTCCAGAGCTTCAGCGACCGGCTGACGCTCCATCTCGGCGGCAAGGACATCCAGTTGATCCACGTGGACGACCCCGACAATCCCGGCGACATCGCCGTCTGGCTGCCGAAGGAGCGCATCCTCCACGCGTCGATGGCCGGCTACAAGGATCGCCATCCCGACATCCGTCCCGACTACAGCCATGGCACGACCGGCGAGCTCCTGAAGCAGCTCAAGGCGTATCTCACGCTGCGACCCGCGATGGTCGTCCCGGCGCATGGGCCCGTGGGAGGCGGCTGGCTGCTCGAGACGATGATCGAGTATCTGCTCCTCGCCCGGGACAGCGTGCAGGAGATGATGGCCAAGGACCTGTCGCCTCCGGCGATCGAAGCGCAGTTCCAGATGAAGCAGTTCGGCGACTGGGACCGGACCGAGCACCTGCCTTGGATCGCGGCGACCATCCATCGCGAGCTGCGGGGCCTCGGGCCGCAGGTCATCACCGTCACCGAGCGCCGGCTGAGCGGCGTCGTCTCGAGTGCGGTGCAGGATGGCCGGTTCCTCACCGTGGCCGGCAGCGACGGGGCGGCGGTGCGGCTTCGCGTGACCGGCGACACGGTCTTCCAGGGCATCGCCGATCGCACCGCGGTGCGGCCGGGCATGACGGTGTCAGCCGTGTACGAGGTGCCCGAGGGGATCGTGCCCGCGCTCGGCTACGACACCCTCGAACTGACAGTGACGCGCTGAGGTTGCCGCGCCGCCCGCGAGGTTCGCCGCCGCACCGTGCCGGCCGGCGCCTGCGCCAGGAACGCGACAACGCCGTATTACTTCTTGGGAACGACAGCCGCGCCCGTGTATTTCACGACCCGCAGGCCCGACGTCCCGTCCGAGACATACAGCAACCCGCCCGGCCCGAACGTCACGTCATAGGTGTCGCAGCCCGCAAACGCCGGCTGCGCCGGATCCACCTGATAGACGTAGCGACCCGCCTCCACCGGATGGGCGGGATCCCTGATGTCGATTACCCGGGCGCACATGCCGTACCAAGCGAGGAAGAGCAAGCCGTCCGCCCGGGCGTTGCCGATGTGCGTCGAGGGACCCCGCCGCGGGAATCTTGTCGGATAGGCCGTCCTGCCGGGGTTGCCTGGATCGCAGGCCGTGTTCTCGGGGTACAGGAAATGCGAGATGATCCGCGGCTTCCTCGGATCCGCCACGTCCACCATCCGCAGGTGACCGTAGGGACAACTGAAATACTCATCGGTGAGCCACAGCAGGTTCGGGCGCCCGGGCACGAGCTTGGCGGAGTGCGCGTTGCCGTACGCGGTCTTGTCGATGTCGAACCGCTTCATCGCCTCCGGCATCGTCGGATCGTCGAACCCGGGGACGAGATAGTCGAGCCGCGAGAGCAGCTTGGGGTTCTTCATGTCCTGGACGTCCAGGATGACCAGCCCCGCCTGATGGTAGGCGAGGAAGGCGAGGTTCCCGTAGACGGTGGCGTAGTGCATCCCCACCGACTTCGTCAGCTTTCCCGTCGCCGGGTCGGGACGGACCGGGCTGCTGAAGTTGCGTTGGTGAACCCAGTCGCGCTGCGCGTCTTCTTCGGGCGTCTTCTGTCCGGGGATGTGCCACTTCCCGGCCTCGACGGGGTGCCGGGGATCGCGCACGTCGAGGATGACCAGGATCCTCTCGATGTAACCCTTGTACTCCGTGCCGAGGAACAGATACCGATCGTTGATGTTGGTCTGGTAGCCCGGCTGCCCCTGGTTCTTGAAATTGAAATGATGGGCGCCGCCAGAATCGGGAAAGTGTCCGTTCACCGGGTCCGACACGGGCGCCTGCCAGCGCGACAGGAACACCGGGTGTGCAGGATCGGCGACGTCGTAGAAACTGACCCCGTGGTAGCTCGCCTGAGTGTCGGTCCCGCTGCGCCAACGCTCCTCGTTGACCGCGAGGATCTTCCCGGGACCTTCGGCCACGTAGTGCGTGTGCGTGTTCCAGCCGGGATCCCAACAGGCGGGAGACTTCGTTCCCGCCAGGACGGCCGGGTCCTTGAAGGTATCGCAGGGAACGCTGACCGGCAGCGCGGCGAGTGCCGGGGAGCGCCACACCGTGTGCGATGTGGGCGGCTTGGGAGACGCCTCGAGGTCGTAGATGTAGACCGTGGCCAGGCGCACCGGGTTCTCTGGATCCTTCAGGCTGACGGTCATGAAGCACTGAGATGCTCCGGGCTTGGGCACGAGCGGCGCCGGATCGTAGCAGCCGGAGTAGAGATACTGGCCGTCGGTGTCGGGCCAGGGGGCGAGCTTGGAGTAGGACTGCACGTCCACCTGACCCTTGTCAAGAGAGGCCCCGACCCATTCCATGTTCCAGGCGTTCTGGGAAGACGCATCCTGCGCGGCCACCGGTCGGGTGGCCCATCGGGCGCCGAACGTGAGGGCGGCCAGGAACACGAGGATGACGAACGTCCTGCCATGAGTGTTCATGTTCGTGTCTCCAGAAGGATAAGACCGGGTTGAGGGCCAAGCGGCGCGATCGTAGCCGACCCATCACCTCCCTAACAGACGCGGCACGTCCTTCTCGTTCTCCCAGCAGTTCGCGTCGAGCATCTCCGTGTCGACGACGATCGCCTGCTCGAGCGTCACCGTCCACGTCCGGGTGTACGCCTTGGGATCGGCGACGGTGATCTCGATCCACAGATGGCCGAAGTCTGGCCGGCGAAACCGCTCGGTGACCGTGGCGGCGCTCGTCAGCGGGCTCGACGCCGCGTCGAGCCACTGGTCGTCGCGAAAGCCGATGCTCTCCACCACCAGCGTGTCGCCCTCCCACCGGCCGCTGGAGTAGCCGTTCCACGTCGGGTTCGGATCGACCGGCAGCGGACGGCCGTCCAGGAAGATCTGACGGTAGTTCGTGTTGTATTCGTTCAGCACGATCATCAGCGCCGGCAACTGCACGATCTTCTTCATCGTCGGCAGCAGGTGCATGCGGGGGCCGCCGGGCGTCAGGCATCGGGTGTACGGATCGTCGGCGGGGCCGCGTCTGGCCATCCGCTCCCTCGCCCACGGCTGATACGGCAGCCCGCCGGGCACGCCGGCGCCGATGTTCCGGAACTGCTCGCTGATCGGCAAGTCGGTGCAGATGAGCGTCACGTCGTTGCAGGGCAGCACGTGCGCCGCCTGCCACATGCCCGAGAAGTCCGGCTTGCCGTCGGCGGCTCGTGGTGCCGGCGCGGACAGGTTGGGGGTTCCGTCAGGGAGTCGCGGAACGCCCGCGGTCGGATAGTTGACCCACTGCGCCGATGCCGCCGGCGAGAAGCAGACCAGCGCGATCAACGCACAACGACACCGACCACGCATGCGGTTCCTCCAGCGGGCCATGAAGACGCTCCTCGCCGCTCGCCGAGCGGTCTCAGCATACACCGCGCGCAGGAAGACGATGAGCCCGCATCATTCATGAACACCGCAGGGTCGAGGAGACACGTTCGCTCCGAAACGCGGCTCCGCAGGCCGGAACAACGCCGCTCCGGCGTATCGTCGGCTGCAGTGGCGTGGGGGCCTCATCCCCACGCCGTGTCGCTGGCCTGCGCGGCGTTTTTCGTGATCGGAACGGCCTGCTCCGAACGCGTTTCTCCGCGAGCGTGTCTCCTCGACCGGTTCGTTCATGCGTAATGCGGGTTAGGAACGATGAGCGCTCTGTGTGCCGCCGCCCTCATCGACCGCCTCGTCCACCACTGTCATCTCGTGACGATCCGCGGCGACAGCTATCGCATGCGGCAGCACACCGATCTCCGGCAGACCCTCCATGCCCCGCAGGATCCCGAGCCGACGTCCCGTCGCCGGCGGGCGCGTCAGGAGGCCTCGACGAACTGAGGCTCGTCCCCTCGTCGATCTGTCAGATTTTCGACCGGCGTTGACACCCTCCCCCACGGCCCCCTACGCGCTTCTGAACAGATCCCGATGCCGCGTCACTGCTCACTTCGCGCGGTAGACGAGGAAGTGCTGGCGCGGCAGGAAGTCATGGGTCGTCGCGAGCGAGAATCCCGCCTTCGCCAGTTCGGCGCTGATTTGCGCCGGCGTGAAGCGGAACTCCTCGGGCGGTCCCGCCGGCGCGCCTTTCCTGAAATCGATGATCGCGAGACGCGCCCCCGGCTTCATCACCGTCTTCAGCCTGGTGAAGTACGCGACCCGGTTCGGGATGTGGTGAAACGTATCGACCAGGAGCACCAGATCCACTGGCTCCGGCAGGTTCGTCCGATCCGCCCCCGCCTGCACGGCAACGACATTCTTCAGCCCCTCGTGCAGGGCCCGATGCTGCACGTGCTCGACCATCGATGGTTCGATATCGACGGCGTACACCTTCGGCATCGCAGCTGCCTTCGCCAGACGCACGGTGAAATAGCCGGTGCCGGCTCCAACGTCGGCCACAATCTCGCCCGGCTTGAGACTCAGCGCCTCGACGACCCGCGCCGGCATCTGCCATTCGTCTCGAGCCGGGTCGTCAAAGCTCTTCGCCCATTCGTCGGCATTCTCGAACCGATGCTCGAGGTGATCACGCGTCTGGCTCTGCGGCGCTTGCTGCGCGCTGGCAAGCGATGACGCGTAGATGACGACTGCGGCGGCGGCCAGCACATTCCACGATCGATAGGTCATATTCGTATCTCCACACGTCAACGCTGGCAGATGTTTGCCGCGCGTCGGGTCCCGTCCGGGCGTTCGGGCCGCCCCTCATCATGCCACCGTGCATGCCATGCGGTACCATGCTACTGGCATTCTTCATCATCGCGGTCCGCATGGCGGCCATGCCGTCTGTGACGAAATCGGTCACTTCCGACGCGTGCTGCTGGTGGGCGGCAATGGTCTCCGGGTCGGTCGACGTTTGGACAACCACCATGCCCTTCTCGGTGGTCTCGACCGTCGTCTCGATCTTCTCGTAGTTCTTGAATATCGCATGCAGAGCATCGCTCTCGATGGGCAGGCCTGGGTCGTTCCCGACATCGACCCGCTGACGCATGGTGACGACGTGGTCTTTGAGGAGTTGAGCGATGCGTGGGTCATCCGACTCCGTCACGGTCCGGATCCCATCGGGGACATTCGTCACCGTCCGCGTGATGCGAGCGTGGTTGACGAACAAGTCGTGGATGTCGCGCATCTGCGCAATCGTTGCGGCATCGTGGCCCATCATGCTGGGACCCATGCCCGCTGTACAAGGGCTATAAGAAGCTAGGAACCACCCGTCGAGATTCCGCCCGTTGAACGGAAGCCGTATTCGGCGGGAGGGATCCTGGAGGCCCGCCCCGCGATCATGTGGTTCGACCCCGACGCGGCGCTCTTCAAGCTCCAATCGTCTCCTGAACACGCGCGCGACGAGCGAGGCGGGGTACGGGCGCATGAATCCGATGCGGACTTACGTCTACGGTCGGGTCACCCAGCCGGACGCGCTGGGTGTGCTGTATCTGGCGCTCGGCGCCAGCGCCATCGTGAACGCTGACGATGGTAGCTATTCCGTCTTGCCGGAGGTGCAGTACAAGCCAGTGGAGAATCGTGAACTGCGCTGGCTTGCACACATTCAGAGCGGCGGGGCACAAACGGAGTTTGGCGAAAAGCAGGTGTAGCCGAGAAATGGCAGCGAGGCATCGACCGCCCAGAGGTAGAAGTTGGCGAGCGTGCCCGCGAACGCGGCGCCGGACAGGAACTTGAACACTTCACGCCACATGCTCTACATCTCCACCTGCATTCGAGCTTCACGACGCGCTTCGGCGGGAACGATGAACCGTACGTAGTCAGTGTGTCTGCCGGTCCCAGCCCTCATGGGCGATAAGCGCCTCCACGCGTGCACGAATCTCGTCGCGAATCGCGCGGACCTCCACAACCGTCCTGCCTTTCGGATCATCGAGCGGCCAATCGTCGCGTCTTGCGCCGGGCACAACTGGGCATTCGTCGCCGCAACCCATGGTGATCAGCACCTGTGCCTGATTCGCCAAGTCCGTCGTCAGCTTCGTCGCCGCCGCGTTCGACAGATCAAGGCCGACTTCCCGCATGGCATCGACGACAACAGGATGCACGCGTGGACCCGGATGCGTGCCCGCGGAGATCGCCCGCGCCTTGGCCGGATCGACCATGTGATTGAACCAGGCTGCGGCCATCTGGGATCGCCCCGCATTGTGCACGCAGGCGAACAGCACCGTCGTCATTGAATCGTTCCTCGCGAATGCGGCACGACTACTTCGTCTGCCGTCTCGGGCAGCGTCGGCACCAACCACCGAAACAATAACGTCGCCGCCGCGGCACCGAGCAGCTGTGCGACGACGAATCCCGGCACGTCGGCCGGCCGGATGCCCGCAAACGTGTCGGTGAGCGCACGCGCGAACGTCACCGCAGGATTCGCGAAGGAGGTCGAGGCGGTAAACCAGTAAGCGGCGGTGATGTAGGCACCCACCGCAAACGGGACGGCTTCCGATCGCCGCCTCGAGCAGCCCCAGATCACGGCAAGCAGACCGAACGTCGCGACGCACTCGCTGAACACCTGCGCCACACCGCCGCGAACATGGCGTGAGGTCATGAACACCGGCTCGGCGAACATCAGGTGAGCCACCCACACGCCGACGACGGCGCCCGCAAGTTGCGCGGCGATATATCCGGGGACGCGTGCCCACGGGAGACCGCCTTGCGAAGCGTCCGCCAGCGTCACCGCGGGATTGAAGTGAGCTCCGGAGACGGGACCAAACGCCAGAATGAGCGCGATCAACGCGGCGCCGGTGGCGAGCGTGTTCGCCAGGAGCGCGATGGCGACGTTGCCGCCCGCAAGGCGTTCCCCCATGATGCCGGAGCCGACCACGGCGGCCAGCAAGAGCGACGTGCCGATTCCTTCTGCGGCGAGCTGACGTGCGCTGGTTCTGGATGGCATGGATTCGCGATGTGTTGGCCCGGACAATTCACGAAGGAGCCGATTTCGGTAGAGACACAAACGCCTCCGCATGGTAGACAGTCGTTGCGACACGAACCGTTCACCACACGGAGGCGTTTACGTTGACGACCCAGACGATACCACAGACTGTTCTCTTTCCAGCCCTCGTCGATCGCCCCCTCGTTGCCACCTTTCACGTTCTGACGCGACGATTGGGCCCGGGAAGCGCGAGTCGATAGCCGACGCATTCAGTGAAGTTGTCGGCGGGCTTGTAGCCTTCCAGGGTCTTGGGTCCGTTCATCGTCGTCGCGTACTTGGCGAATACCTCCGTGAAAAATGAAGGCGGCAACTCTTTCGGGAAGTAGCCGTGCGCGATAAGCGTGCTGTAGATCGTCACGATTGACAGCTTTCGACGCCGATTCTGGTTGAGCTTCCCGCGGAGGCGGCGGGCCATCAGCAGCAAGGCAGAGCCATGATATCATGGCCAAGTGAATTATCAAGGGCGTGTGAATTCACATGGCCATGTGATAATCGGCTGAGGTCAAAAGCACGTGGACAACGCACATTTTCAGCCAAAATCGGCCCGGCATCGGCACGGTCAAGCCGAGCAGTTGTTGGTCAAGGCCTTCGAGGAGGCCGGATGGCGCATAAAGCGTCAACCGGGAAATCGCCCTGGACCTGACCTGCTCCTCCGCCGGCCAGGAGTCTCCTATGCAGCCGAGATCAAGGTGGGCGTTGAGGGACGGAGCGATCGCCTAGTTCCCCTCTGGTCCCAAGCCTGCCTGCAGGCGGCTCGCATGGCTGGAGAACACATGCCTCTCGCGGTCGTCGCCGCCCCAGAGATCGCACCAAAGGTCGCCGAACAGATTCTGAACTTCGCACGCGAGTACGCGCCCGACGCCGCGGCAGGTGTGATCGACTTCGCAGGCCTGCGCATGTTCCACGGACCTCAGTTGGAATCGCTCAACGCGGAAGCACCAGCGTCACATGCACTTGAGTCGCATGCGCCGAAGGAGCAACCCCACCTCTTTTCCGACCTGAACCAATGGATGCTCAAAGTACTTCTGGCACCGGAGGTGCCCGACGCGTTGCTCTCCGCACCCCGAGGACGATACGGCAACGCCTCCCAGCTCGCACGAGCGGCACACGTCTCCGTGATGAGCGCGTTCAGGCTCGTGCAACAGCTTCAACGCGAAGGTTATCTCCATGAATCAGGTGCACACCTGCGGCTGGTTCGCCGTGATGACCTGTTTCGAAGATGGCAAGCGTCAGCGCTTCGCCGAATCAATGAGGCGCCAATGCGCTTCCTACTACGTGGCGCCGATTCGCGTCCGGCACTTCAACACATGCTCGATAGCGGCAGGGCGTGCTTGGCATTGTTCGCGGCAGCCGAGGCACTCGGCGTCGGTTTCGTTGAAGGCGTTCCGCCGTATGTGTACGTTCGACGACTCAGCCCCGCGAGTCTGTCAGCGTGGAAGAACCTCGTACCCATTGCGCCTGGCGAGCCGCCCGACGTGATCGTTCGCCAGGCGCCGTTTCCCGAGTCCGTTTTTCGTGGAATGGTTCGGCCACGCGGCATCGCTTCTTGCGATGTTCTTCAGGTGTGGCTTGATGTTTTCGAACACCCCGCGCGGGGACAGGAACAAGCAGATTTCGTCCGCAGCCGTCTCCTGAATCGGATTATCGAAGGAAGCGATCATGGATGACCTCACGGCGTTAGCGCGTTTACTCGACGCACTACGCCCGTGGCTCGGGCATGTGGTCATCATTGGCGGGTGGGCACACCGGCTGCATCGCTTTCATCCGTTGTCGCATCCGCCACGATACGCGCCTCTTCGCACGAAGGACGCTGACGTTGCGTTCTCAATCTCTGCGCCGCTTGCGGGTGATATCGCCGCAGCCTTGAAGGCCGCTGGGTTCCACGAAGACTTCTCAGGAGAGCACACACCGCCCATTACCCAGTACCGTCTTGGCGGTGGTGATCAGGGATTCTTTGCGGAATTTCTTGCTCCACTTCAAGGAAGCGGATTCAAGCGAAATGGGCAACCGGACGTCACCGTCGCGAAAGCGGGAGTCACGGCGCAAAAGCTTCGCCACTTGGACCTATTGCTCGTCGACCCTTGGGGTGTGCAGTTGACGAAGGAGATCGGAGTTCCGGTGACATCTGCCGTCAATGTGATGCTGCCGAATCCTGTTACCTTCATCGCACAGAAGCTCTTGATCCAGGAGCACCGCAAGGCGGACAAGAAGGCACAAGATGCCCTGTACATCCACGACACGTTAGAGCTATTCGGGGGCGAGCTGACGGACCTAAACACACTCTGGCGTCAGAAAGTACGTCCGACGCTGCACGACAAGACTGCACGCGCCGTCGAGGAGCTTCAGCGAGAGCACTTTGGTGCTGTCACTGACGTAATCCGCAATGCTGCCCGCATTCCACAAGACCGTGTCGTGACCGCCGAACGTATACAGGCTGCGTGCGCGTACGGCCTCGGGGAGATCTTCGGGTGACAGAAAGCGATGCCCCAATCGAAACGAAAGCGAGCGACTACGGCAAGTGCCCTCTTCCGACGACTCACCGGCGCTTGGCAGAGGCTCATCTACTCTGGCACCAGTCGCTCGACAAGTATCAGGAACCTGACGCATTTAGGGCCAACTTGAACGCCACCATTCAGGCGCTGGACGAAGCGGCAGCCGTTCTCGAACCGACCTTCGATTTCGCCCCGCCACACGCAGCCGAGCAGGAGGTGCCGACAGAACCAGCGGCTCAACCGGCAGCGGAATCGGCCACGTCACAACAGGTCACGTCACAGTCGGACGATCTTGACGAGGAGATGAGCGAACTTCTTAAGGAGAGTGGCTCCTCGGGCTGGACTCGAACCAGCAACCCTCCGGTTAACAGTAGGCAATCGCCGATTCGTGCCGCGTCGTACGACGTGATATGGGCTGCACAGAATCACTCACTTCGCAGCGATTCCGCAGGTTGGTGAGTCGTACTGAGTAGTACTGAGATTCATTGTGGGTGGCCACACTCTTGTCCACACAACCCGGTCGGTTCGAGGCGCGTTGTGAGGGTCCGCCCGGAGGGTTGGTCATCAGCTGTGGCCTTGGCGAGTCCATCGTCACGCGCACCGACCCATCCTGCCCCTTGCTCCCATACTGGGAGCGGTCTATACTGAGCACGGTGCGGATCGTTGCCCGGCGGACGCTGCGCGAATTCTGGGAGCGACACGCCGACGCCGAGCAGCCGCTCCGGGCCTGGTACCACGACGTTGGAAAGGCGGATTGGCACTCTCCCGTGGATGTGAAGCGCGTCTATGCGAACGCGAGCATTGTTGGCGAGAATCGAGTCGTCTTCAACATCGGGGGAAACAAGTACCGGCTGGTCGTCGCGGTGAACTATCCGTATCGGATGTGCTACGTCCGGTTCGTCGGCACGCACAAGGCGTACGAGCGAATCGATGCCGCGACGGTGTGAGGTGTCCCATGCAGATTCGCCCCATCAAGACCAAGGCTGATCACCGCGCCGCGCTCAAGGAAATCGAGCGTCTGATGGAGGCCACACGGGGTACGCCGGCCGGTGACCGGCTTGAGATTCTGACAACGCTCGTCGATCACTACGAAGCGCAGCACGACTCTGTCGAGCCGCCGGACCCCATCGACGCCCTGCGCTACCACATGGAGAGCCGTGGGTTGACTCGCCGGGATCTCGAGCCGCTTCTTGGCAGCCGCGCTCGCGTTGCCGAGGTACTCAATCGCCGCCGCCCGCTCACCATCGACATGATCCGCAGGCTGCACGAGGGCCTTGGGATCTCCGCTGAGGTTCTGATTCGACGCTACAACGCGCGTGGTTCAGCCGCATGACCACCGGCTCACGAACGGCACTGCCGGCCTGAAGTGCCGGATTGTGCACGGGGACATCAGCTCCTCGGGCTGGCTCGATGTCAAGCGTGAGGTTGACTCGTCGCGGGGCTCCGGTACACTGACGAGATGGACGTAATCCTGTCGGCGGATCTGCACGCCAAGCTCACGCGCATCGCGCGCGAGCGAGGAATCGACGCCCAGGCATTGGCCCGCGAAGCGATCGAACGTCTGGTGGGCTACGACGATTGGTTCGTGCGCGAGGTCGAGAAGGGCCTGGCGCAGGTCGAACGCGGCGAGACCCTGAGCCATGAGCAAGTCGGCGCACGTCTTGCACAACGCCTGACGGACAAGCCACCGCGGCTCTGATGCAGCTTCGCTGGACTGAGGAGGCTGCCAACGATCTCGCGCGCATTGCCGACTACCTGCTGATCCACGCGCCCGACCGGGCCTCGGACCTGATACGCGTCGTGTACGACGCCCCTGCCACGCTCCTGACATTTCCACATCGCGGCCGTCCCGGAAAACGAGACGGAACGCGCGAACTCGTACTCACGCCGTTGCCCTACATCGTGGTCGACACGGTTCGAGGGGATGTGATCTTCGTCGTGCGCCTTCTGCACGGCCCCAGCAGTGGCCGTAGCTGCGGTTCGACCCTGTCGACTCGAGCCGATCGAGCACACGATTGAGCCGACACAGTTACCCGTGTGACCGGAAAGGACCGAATGAAGTTGGCTCCTCGGGCTGGACTCGAACCAGCAACCCTCCGGTTAACAGCCGGATGCTCTGCCATTGAGCTACCGAGGAATTCGGGCGCCGGCGCCCTCAGGGCGCGGCGTGCGTGAGGCGCAGAACCCACCGATCGTAACGGATGCCGCCCTGGGACCGCAACCCTGGTGAAGCCCGGCTGACGCCAGACACCACGGACTAGGACTTCCTGCGCCGCTTGCCGACCCGCCCCTTCTCGCCGCCGGTGATGCCGAGCTGCACGCCGGTGCCGATCGCGCCGAGCGCCAGCCACGCAAACGGCACCCAGCGCTGGCCGGGCGCGGGGTTCATCGGATACGCCACCCACACGTCCCCGCTCGCCGCCGCCGCCAGCGCGGTGCGATCGCCCAGCGCCGCCAGCGCCCCGACGATCATCGTCCAGGCGCCGCCGAAGCCGGTGCCGACGATGATGAAGTAGCGCTGCAGGTACATCGCGGCGGTGGCGCCCGCAATGGCGAAGAACACGACCACCAGGAAATGCGGATCCCGGTCGCTCGTGGCGAACGACAGGTTCGCCACCGTCGCGCCGAGCCCCGCCCCGATGAGCGCGACGCCGACGAAGTACGCCGCAATCAGGATGCCCGCGCCCACGAGCCCGCCGACGAGCGCCGCGACGATCATCGGCCCGGTGTCGCTCACCCCGAAGATCGAGCTGGCCGCCAGCGCGCCGAGAATGAACCCGAAGATCGCCAGCACGATCCGGAACAGCCGGTAGCCGAAGAAGCAGGCGACAATGCCGCCGACGAGCAGCACGAGCGCTGCCGGCAGCTGGTAGGTGGCGGGGAGCATCGACACTCGGCGATTCAGATGTCGCGGCGCCCTTCCATGGCGCGCGTCATCGTCACTTCGTCCGCATACTCTAAATCAGAGCCGACCGGAATGCCCATGGCGATCCGGGTGACGCGCACGCCGAGCGGCTTCAGCAGCCGCGCCAGGTAGAGCGCCGTCGCCTCTCCCTCGACGGTCGGGCTGGTGGCGAGGATCACTTCCTCCACGCCGCCGGCCCCGACGCGATCGAGCAGCCCCTTGATCTTCAACTCGTCCGGCCCGACGCCGTGCAGCGGCGAGAGCGTCCCCATGAGCACGTGATAGACGCCCTTGAACTCGCGCGTCTTCTCCACCACCATCACGTTCTGCGGCTCCTCGACCACGCAGATCAGGCGCCGGTCGCGCGAGGGGCTCGTGCAGTACACGCAGGGATCCGCAGCAGTGATGTTGCTGCACACGGAACAGTAGGTCACCTGTTCCTTCACGTCGCGAATCGCCCCGCACAGACGCTCGGCGTCCTCGCGCGGGTGCTTCAGGACGTGAAACGCGAGCCGCTGCGCCCCCTTGGCGCCGATGCCGGGGAGCTTCTGCAGTTGCTCGATCAACCGTGCCAGGGGCTCAGGGAGCGACATTCAACAAGACAGAAGGAGGGTTGGAGGAGCGGTCTAGATGCCGGGCAGCTTCAATCCGCCCATCAGGCCGCTCATCGTCTGGCCGAGCTGGTCGTCGACCTTGCGGCCGGCGTCGTTGACGGCGGCGACGATCAGGTCCTGGAGCATCTCGAGATCCTCTCTCGAGACGACGCCGGGATCGATCGCAATCGATTGGATCTGCTTGGTGCCGTTCATGACGACGGTCACCATGCCGCCGCCGGCGGTCGCCTCGACGCGCAGATCCGCCATCTGCTTCTTCAGGCGCTCCTGCATCTCCTGCGCCTGTTTCATCATCTGCTGAATGTTCATTCGGACCTTTGGCGTTGGGCGTTGGACTAACCTGGATTATTCACGAACGCGTCGTTCACACTGCTGGGTTCTCCCTTCTCCGTTCGTGTTCCGATTCGGTTCTGCCGTTCGTCGTTCACCTTCGAGCCGGTTCGAGGCGTTCCGGCGAGGACGAGCCAGAGACATCCGACCAGTGAACCGCGAACCCGCGAAGGGAACGTGAACACGAACCGAGCACCACGCACCGAGAAGCGTGAACGACTGATTCATGAAT
>MELF01000028.1 GCA_001767525.1 Acidobacteria bacterium RIFCSPLOWO2_12_FULL_68_19
TGCCAAGAAGTCCCTCAGCAAGGCCTCTTGTACCACGCGGAGGCGTTTCTGTTTCTACCGAAATCGGCCCCTTCGTGAATTTTCCGGGTTAAGGTGCCTGGGGTGCCTGCAGTGCCGCCACGGCCGCTGATCGAGACGCACGATCTCTGGAAGACCTACGCGATGGGCGGCGAGCAGGTTCATGCGCTGCGCGGCGTGTCGGTGGAGATCGAGCGCGGCCAGTACGTGGCGATCATGGGGCCGTCGGGGTCGGGCAAGTCGACGCTGATGAACCTGATCGGCTGTCTCGACACGCCGACCCGCGGCACCTACCTGCTCAACGGCAGGCGGGTCAGCGAAATGAACGACAACGAGCTGGCGCGAATCCGCAACCAGGAGATCGGCTTCGTCTTCCAGACGTTCAATCTGCTGCCGCGGGCATCGGCGCTGCAGAACGTGGCGCTCCCGCTCGTCTATGCCGGGGTGACCGGGCGCGAACGGGAGGAGCGCGCGAAGGCCGCCCTGGAGATGGTCGATCTGCTGCCGCGAATGACCCACCGGCCGAACGAGTTGTCCGGCGGCCAGCGCCAGCGTGTCGCCATCGCACGAGCGCTGGTCAACCGGCCGTCGCTGCTGCTGGCGGACGAACCGACCGGCAACCTCGATTCGAAGACCGGCGCCGAGATCATGGCGCTCTTCGAGCGCCTGCACGCCTCCGGCAACACGATCATCGTCGTCACGCACGAAGCCGACGTGGCGGCGTACGCCCCGCGGATCCTGCACCTGCGCGACGGGCAGATCGAGGCGGACGTCCGCCGGGACAGCGCGGTTGCCGCCGATCGCCGGTGAGGGTGCGCCCGGCGCGCCCCCATCTCAGACGGCCGCCCAGTGCGCCGGGTCCACCTGCCTGAGCGGCGCCGCCGGATCGAACGACGCGGGGTCGAACCCGAGACGCCGCCGCGGCGCGTCCGGGTCGAGCACGGGCACGGCGCTGAGCAGCGCGCGCGTGTACGGATGCCGGGGATGGGCGAACAGGGCGTGCGTCTCACCCATCTCCACGATCCGCCCGAGATACATGACCGCGACGCGGTGGCAGATGTTCTCGACGAGACGGAGATCGTGCGCGATGAAGAGATACGTCAGCCGCAGCCGCTCCCGCAGTTCGAGCATCAGCCGGACGACCTGCGCCTGGATCGACACGTCGAGCGCCGACACCGGCTCGTCGGCGACGATGAGCGCCGGGTTGAGAGCGAGCGCACGGGCGATGCCGATTCGCTGGCGCTGCCCGCCGCTGAACTCGTGGGGATAGCGCGAGAGGTGGGCTGGATCGAGGCCGACCAGGCCAAACAGTTCTGCGACGCGCGCCCGCCGCTCCGCCTTCGAGCCGAGCCGGTGGATGATGAGCGGTTCCTCGACGATGGCGCCGGCGCGCATCCGCGGGTCGAGCGACGAATAGGGATCCTGAAAGACGATCTGCATGTCCCGGCGCGCCTGACGCATCCGGGCGCGCGGGAATTCGAGGACGTTCTCGCCGCGGAACAGCACCTCGCCCGCCGTCGGTTCGACGAGGCGCAGGATGCAGCGCCCGGTCGTGCTCTTGCCGCTGCCCGATTCCCCCACGAGGCCGAACATCTCGCCCTCGGCGATCGTGAAGCTCACATCGTCGACCGCCTTGACGACGGTGGGCGGCCGCCACAGGCCGCGCGTGCGGACGAAGTGCTTGACGAGGTGCCGGACTTCAAGCAGTGGGGTCAGACCCCCGTGACGAGTCGACTCAACCCCGGCAGTCATTCTGTAACGGGGTCTGACCCCGGGTCTGACCCTTGGGTCCGGCCGCACCGGGCACGGCCGCCAGCAGGCCGCGGGTGTACTCGTGGGCCGGCGAGCGGAGGATCTGCCGCACGGGCCCTTCCTCCACGAGCGCGCCGCGGTACATCACGGCGACGCGGTCGGCCATTTCGGCAATCACGCCGAAATCGTGGGTGATGAGCAGGAGCGCCAGATTGTAGCGGGCCCGGAGCTCGCGCAGCAGATCGAGCACCTGCGCCTGAATGGTCACGTCGAGCGCGGTGGTCGGCTCGTCGGCGATGACGAGCGCGGGACGACAGGCCAGCGCGATCGCAATCATCACACGCTGCCGCATCCCGCCCGACAGCTGATGGGGATAGTCCCGGACGCGCCGCCGCGCGTCTGGGATGTGGACCGCCTCGACGAGCTCCACCGCCCGCGACCACGCCTCCGCGCGGGTGGTCTGGCCGTGGACCGTCAGCGCTTCGGCAATCTGGTCGCCGATGCGCATGACCGGATTGAGCGCGGTCATCGGCTCCTGGAAGATCAGCGAGATGCGCGCGCCGCGGATCTGCCGCATGTCGCCCTCCGGGAGCGCCAGCAGGTCGCGTCCCTCGAACAGCACCCGGCCGGCCGTGATGCGCCCCGGCGGCTGCACCAGTCGGAGGATGGAGAATGCCGTCACCGACTTACCGCTGCCGGACTCGCCGACCAGCCCCAGCGTCTCGCCGGCGGCGATCTGGAAGCCGATGTCGTTCACCGCGATCACGCTCGAAGGCGATCCGTCGAAAACAACGGACAGGTGCTGGACGTCGAGCAGCGGGGCGGTCATCAGCGGGTAGAGGTTTCCTGATATTCGCCGAAAACGCGCCGCAACGCGTCGGCAATCTCGCCGAGCGTCGCCCGCGCCTCACAGGCCGCGATGATCGGCGGCACGAGGTTGACGCCGTCGCGGGCGGTCCGTTCGACCTCGGCAAGGGCGCTGCGCCAGACCTGCTCGCTCCGGCCGGCCCGGACCGCACGGACGCGCTCGATCTGGCCTCGCTCCACCGCGGGATCGAGCCGGAACAGCTCGCCGGCGACGCCGGCCGCCTCGCCCCGGTTCGCAAAGCGGTTCACTCCGACGACGACCGTCTCACCGCGGTCCACCGCCTGCTGGGCCCGGTAGGCGGCGTCCTGAATCTGCTGCTGGACCAGTCCCGACTCGATCGCCTGCAGCGCACCGCCGCGCGCCTCGATGGTGTCCATCAGCGCCACCGCCTCCCGGTCGAGGCGATCGGTGAGCGCTTCGACGGCGTACGCCCCGCCGACAGGATCGACCGTGTTCGCCACGCCGGTTTCGTGCAGGATGATTTGCTGCGTGCGCAGGGCGATCGCCGCGCTCTCTTCGGTCGGCAACGCCAGCGCTTCGTCGCGGCCGTTGCAGTGCAGCGACTGTGTGCCTCCGAGCACCGCCGCCAGCGCCTGCAGCGCGACGCGAACGATGTTGTTGTCGGGCTGCTGCGCGGTGAGCGTGCTGCCGGCCGTCTGCGCGTGGAACCGCATCTGCTCGGCCCGGGGGCTCGTGGCGCCGAAGCGGTTGCGCATGAGGCGCGCCCAGAGCCGCCGGGCCGCGCGAAACTTGGCGATTTCCTCGAGGAAGTCGTTGTGCACGTTGAAGAAGAACGAGAGCCGCTCTCCGACCTCGTCGATATCGAGCCCGGCGTCGGCCGCCGCCTGGAGGTACGCGCAGGCGTGCGCCAGCGTGAAGGCCACCTCCTGCGCCGCCGTCGCGCCCGCCTCGCGGATGTGGTACCCGCTGACCGAGATAGTGTTCCACCGCGGCATCTCGCGCGCGCAGAACGCCATCACGTCGGTGACGAGGCGCAGCGACGGGCGCGGCGGAAAGATGTAGGTGCCGCGGGCCACGTACTCCTTCAGGATGTCGTTCTGGACCGTGCCCGCGAGCGCCCCGAACGGCGTACCGTGGCGCCTGGCGACCGCCGCGTACAGCGCCAGCAGGATGATCGCCGTCGCGTTGATTGTCATCGACGTCGAGACGCGATCGACCGGGATGCCGTCGAGCAGCACCGCCATGTCCTCAATCGAGTCGATCGCCACGCCGACGCGCCCTACCTCGCCCGCCGCGAGTCGATGATCCGAGTCGTAGCCGATCTGCGTCGGCAAATCGAAGGCGACGCTCAGGCCTGTGACCCCGCGCGCCAGCAGGTACTGGAATCGCCGGTTGGAGTCAGCCGCCGTGGCAAACCCGGCGTACTGGCGCATGGTCCAGGGGCGGCCCCGGTACATGTCGGGTTGGATGCCACGGGTGTAGGGAAACGCGCCGGGCGTGCCGACGTCCCGCTCGAGACGAGCGCCCGCAAGGTCGTCCGGAGTCAGGAACGGGCGTACGGAACCCGGCATCCAGCCGGATCTTACGTCGGTTTGTTGACACCTCCAGGGCGTGCCTCTACAATGCAATCAGTCGTCCCTTGAAGGCTAAATCCCTGCATATGAACACTTTTGGCGCCCAGTCCCTGCTGATCTCCCCGGTCGAGCGGGTTCGGATTGGGAGACGCCCCGGATCCCGGCCCGGCGGCGGGTGAGGAGGAATGAGGGAATGGATGACGTCGTGAACCGGTTCGCCAAAGAGCTGGCCGACGCGATCGCCGCTGCTGTCGCCGAAAGCCCCCACGTCGAAGCCTGCCGCGCGCGCACGCGGGAAGCGGGATTCGACATGCGCGTGACGCTCGAAGCGGTCGTCGGGTTCGTGAACCGGACCGACGGCGGCGCCGTCACGAAGATCACGACGCCGGCGCGCCTGCTGCCGGCGCGGCGGCTCTTCGACCTCACCGCCAACGACCGCCGGTTCCTCCGGTCGCTGCGCATTTCGGTGGACGAGGCGAAAGAGGCCGTCGAGTAATCCGGTCGGGTGTTCCGGGTTCGGGTGTCCGTGTGAGAGTGGGGCCGGCGCATCGCGCCGGCCCTTCGTGTTCTTGCGGGGACTGGCGTCCGTCCCGGGAGTTCAGCGCGCCTTCGCCTGATTGGCGACGGCGGCCATCGCCTGCTTCACCGCTTCGGGATCTCCGAGGTAGGACTTCCGCAACGGCTCGAGATCGTCATTGAGCGTGTAGACGAGCGGAACGCCCGTCGGAATGTTCAGCTCCACCACGTCCTCGTCCGACATTCGATCCAGGTGCTTGACGAGCGCCCGGAGGCTGTTGCCGTGCGCCGCAACCAGCACCCGCTTGCCCGCCCGGATGTCTGGCGCGATGGTGCCGTGCCAGTGGGGCAGGAATCGATCGACCGTGTCCTCGAGCGACTCGGTGAGCGGCAGCTCGCTCGACTTCAGTGACCCGTAACGCCGGTCGTGCGACGGATGGCGGGGGTCCTCGATCGAGAGCGGCGGCGGCGGGATATCGTAGCTGCGGCGCCAGATCTTCACCTGCGCCTCTCCATACTGCGCGGCTGTTTCCGCCTTGTTCAGCCCCTGCAGCGCCCCGTAGTGGCGCTCGTTGAGGCGCCACGACCGGTGGACCGGAATCCACATCATGTCGAGCTCGTCGAGCGCGATCCAGAGCGTGCGGATCGCCCGTTTGAGGACCGACGTGTAGGCGATGTCGAACTCGTACCGTTCGGCGGCCATCAGGCGCCCCGCTTCGCGCGCCTCCAGGCGTCCGCGATCGCTGAGGTCGACGTCGGTCCACCCGGTGAACCGGTTCTCCCGGTTCCAGACGCTCTCGCCGTGCCGCAGCAGCACTAGTCTGTGCATACGTCGTCAACACCCAACGTCCAACCCCCAACACCCAACGCCCACGCTCCACATGAACACCTCTACCTGGGAATTGGAGGTTGGGAATCGGGAGTTGCAGAAAGCTGCCGGATGGCCGCCCGTCCGGCGTAGCGTCCCCCTCGGCCCAGCTCTTCCTCGATCCGCAGCAGCTGGTTGTACTTGGCCGTACGGTCGCTGCGGCTCGCCGATCCCGTCTTGATCTGCCCGGCGGAGGTGCCGACCGCCAGGTCGGCAATCGTGCTGTCCTCGGTCTCGCCGGAGCGGTGCGAGATGACGGTTGCGTATCCGGCCGCCCGGGCCACGCCAATCGCATCGAGGGTTTCCGACACGGTGCCAATCTGATTCAGTTTCACCAGCAGCGCGTTTCCGACGCCTTCGGCGATCCCTTTGCGCAAGATCTCAGGATTGGTCACGAACACGTCGTCGCCGACCAGCTGCACGCGGTCGCCGAGCGAGCGCGTCAGCAGCTTCCATCCGGTCCAGTCGTCCTCCGCCACGCCGTCCTCGATGGAGACGATCGGGTACTGCGCCACCCACCCCGCGTACATCTCCACCATGTCGGCCGCGGTCCGCGTCGGCTCCCCGGATTTCCGGAAGACGTACCGCCCGTCCTGCCAGAGCTCGCTCGCCGCCGGGTCGAGCGCGAGATAGACGTCGCGCCCCGGCGTGAAGCCGGCTTTTTGAATCGCCTCGACCACGAGATCGAGCGCTTCGCGGTTCGACCTGAGGTTCGGCGCGAACCCGCCTTCGTCGCCCACGCCCGTCGAGTGCCCCGCCTTCTTCAGGATCGACCTGAGCGTATGGAAGATCTCGGTGCCGGCGCGCAGCGCCTCGGCGAACGTCGGCAGGCCGGCGGGCATCACCATGAATTCCTGCAGGTCGACGCTGCTGTCGGCATGGGCGCCGCCGTTGAGGATGTTCATCATCGGGACCGGGAGCACGTACTCCCCCGTGGCGGCAGCGCCGCACAGCCGCGCGAGGTAGGCATAGAGCGGCTCCCCGGCGTCGGCCGCCGCCGCCTTCGCCGCCGCCATCGACACGCCGAGCAACGCGTTGGCGCCGAGCCGGCTCTTGGTCGGCGTGCCGTCGAGCGCGATCAGGCGGCGGTCGATCTCGCGCTGATCCAGCGCGTGGCCGCGCAGCGCGTTCCCGATTTCGGCGTTGACGTGGGCGACCGCCCTGGCAACTCCCTTGCCCAGATAGCGGCGCGGATCGCCGTCGCGAAGCTCGAGCGCCTCGCGCTCTCCGGTGGAAGCACCGGACGGGACCGCCGCGCGGCCGAACGCGCGGTCCGCCCAGAGATCGACTTCGACGGTTGGATTGCCGCGGGAATCGAGGATCTCGCGGCCGTGGATCCGGGTGATGTGCAACGGCATGATGACAGAACCCTATTGTGTCTCAATCGCACGGAGACGGGCACCCGGCCGTTCAGGCGGGAGCGGGGCCGCTGCGGTCGGCTTCGGCCTCCAGGCGCAGCGCCTCTTCGCTGACCGGCCCGATGAGCGGCTCGTCGTCGGCCGTGACCACGACTACGCCGCCCTCGGTGACGGTGTGACGACGCCGGTCCTCCTCCGGGTTGAACCCGATCAGGGCCCCGCGCGGAATGAGCACGTCGCGGTCGATGATGGCGCGGCGGACCCGGGCGTGCCGGCCCACGCGCACGCCCGGCATGAGGATCGATTGGTCGATCTCGCAGAAGCTGTGCACGCGCACGTTGGGGCAGAGGATGCTCCCGCGGACGGTGCTCCCGGAGATGATGCAGCCGCTCGAAATGACCGAGTCGACCGCCTGGCCGCAGCGTTTTCCCTGTTCGGCGAAGACGAACTTGGCCGGCGGCGCCTGCGGCTGGCAGGTCCGCAGCGGCCACTCCGGATCGTAGAGGTTGAACTCCGGCGTCACCCGGCACAGGTCCATGCTCGCTTCGTAGTACGCGTCGAGCGTCCCGATGTCGCGCCAGTACTTCGCGGCCTTCTTGTTCTCGTCGTAGAACCGGTAGCAGAACACCCGCATGGTCCGAATCAGCGCCGGCATGATGTTCTTGCCGAAGTCGTGCTCGCTCTCCGCCCGTCCGGCGTCGTCTTCGAGCGCGCGAACGAGCACGTCGGCGCGGAAGATGTAGACGCCCATCGACGCCAGCGCCGTATCGGGCGAGTCTGGAACCGGCGCCGGCGTCACCGGTTTCTCCTGGAAGTCGATGACGCGATCCTGCTCGTTGACGGTGACGATTCCGAACCGCCGTCCTTCGCAGGACGGGACCTCGATTGCGGCGAGCGTGGCGTCGGCGCTCCGGTCGATGTGGAACCGGAGCATCTTCGAGTAGTCCATCTTGTAGACGTGGTCCCCCGACAGCACGATGACGTGGGTCGGCGCTTCGTTCACGATGGAGTAGAGGTTCTGGTAGACGGCGTCCGCCGTGCCGAGGTACCAGTGCTCGCCCACCCGCTTCTGCGGCGGCAGGATCTCGATGAACTCGCCGAGCTCCTCGGAGACGATGCTCCACCCCATCCGGATGTGGCGGTTGAGCGACAGCGACTTGTACTGCGTGGCGATGAAGATCCGCCTGAGCCCCGAGTTGATGCAGTTGCTGAGCGTGAAGTCGATGATGCGGTACGGCCCGCCGAAGTAGACTGCGGGCTTCGCGCGCTCTTTGGTGAGTGGAGAGAGCCGTTCGCCGGCGCCGCCGGCGAGGAGAATGACGAGGATGTCGTCGAGGTCCATGCCCGGGACTGGTTCGTGGATGCTAGCACGCGGGTCCGGTGCGCGGAGGGCGCCGAATCGCGCTATCGCCAATGTTTGTGGGGCTTTGGGCTGATTGACTTGCTTCAGGCTTCCTACCTATGATCAGACGGTTCGGCTTAATTTTGACGCCCCGCGCCGGGGCCGTGTTCATGAAGAGAGGCATGATGAACAGCCGCCGGGTTCTTACGGCGATCGTCGCGGTCGCTTCGCTCGTCGCCCTATCCCCTTCCGTCGTTGCCCAGCAGAACAACCAGCAGAACCGCCGTGAGCAGGAGCGCCGCAGCCAGGCGGACCAGCGTGACATCCAGGCGCTCGTGCA
The DNA here is from genome assembly GCA_001767525.1 of Acidobacteria bacterium RIFCSPLOWO2_12_FULL_68_19. Taxonomy (GTDB): domain Bacteria; phylum Acidobacteriota; class Vicinamibacteria; order Vicinamibacterales; family UBA2999; genus MELF01. Next base: position 8,598 of record MELF01000028.1, read on the forward strand.
GCTCGTCGATGCTGTCGCCGCCGGGAAGCAGCCGGCGCCGGCCGACATTCCGGTGGCGTGGGCGGGGAACCACTTCGTGAGGGGCGCCGAAGGCGCCACGTTCATTCCGTTCACCCTGGCGATCGATGCCGGCAAGGTGGCCGCCTCCGGCACGGCGCTCTACGTGCGTGCCGTGAGCAAGTCCGCTGCCGCTCCGGCGCCGGAGCAGACCCAGCAGAACCGTCGCGGCAACCAGCCGCCGGCGCCGATGTATCCGTGGGACGACATTCAGTTCTTCAACCTGCCGTCGGACGGCGGCGTCTCGCGTGCGATGATGCTGAAGCCCGGCGAGTACGACGTCTTCATTGCGTTGAAGGAGCGCGGCCCGGCCGAGCCGCAGCGAAACCAGCCGCCCGCCAAGAGCGGTCTACTGCGCCAGACGCTCGCCGTTCCCGATTTCACCGGCCAGGAGCTGGGGATCAGCACGCCGATCATCGCGACCGCGGTCGAGCCGCTGACGACTCCGCTCTCGCCGGAGGATCAGCGGGCCAATCCCTACGTCTTCGGCGGCGCGCTCCGCGTCGTGCCGGCCCGCGACAGCAAGTTCAAGACGAGCGGCGAGTTCCTCATGGTGTTCTGGGTGTACGGCCAACCGGCATCCGGGAAGCCGGACGTCCAGATCGAGTACAGCTTTCATCAGAAGACGGCGGACGGCGAGAAGTACTTCAACAAGGCACAGCCGCAGGCGTTCAACGCGTCGACGCTGCCGCCGAATTTCGATTTTGCCGCCGGCCACCAGTTGATGAGTATCTTCGGCGTGCCGCTGAAGTCGTTCCCGGCCGGCGACTACCGGGTCGAGTTCACGATTACCGACAAGCTGTCGGGCAAGAAGCTGACGCAGAACGCGACGTTCACCGTCGAGTCCTGATCTCGGAAGGGAAGGCCGCCGTGCCGATGAGCCAATACATCACCCGGTGCACGCTGGCTGCGGTGATGTGTGCGGCGGCGGCCGCTCCGGTTCCGGCCCAGACGAGGGCGCGCGTGCATCCGGCGGCGCTCGCCTCGGTTACCGCTGCGCCGCAGGCCGTCGTTCACGGCATCGTGCGCGACGACCGGGGCCGGCCGCTCGCCGGCGCGGTCGTCACGGCGCTCGGCGCCACGATGTCGGTCGCCGTTTCCGACGAGGAAGGGCGCTTTGCGTTTCAGAACCTGCCGTTCGGCCCCTACCTCGTGCGCGCGCATCTCCAGGGGTACCTGCCGCCGCGGGCGCGGCTCGTCCAGGTCAACCGCGCCTCCCTGACGGTCGCCTCCATCGCGCTCACGCGACAGGATGGGGGCGACAACGCCCCGTCCGTGCTCGAGGCGTCGGTCGGCGCGACCGAGGGGAGCGGAAGCGCGACGGCGGAGGGCGACGGCGATCGCCACGACCATGGCGAGGTGGCGTGGCGGCTTCGTCACCTGAAGCGCAGCGTGCTGAGGAGTGCCGCGGGTCTCGTGAATTACGCGGGCGACTCGCTGGGGGGCGACTCGCTCGCCAGCTTGGGCCGGGCCGTGGCCACGCCGGCGCGGGTGGCCTCGATCCTCGCCGACGTCCCGTGGAACGGACACCTCGATCTGCTGACCACCACTTCGTTCGACCGGCCGCAGGACCTGTTCTCCACAGAGGCATGGCTGCCCAGGGGCGTGGCGTTTCTCTCGCTCGAGGCGCCGACGCCCGGAGGACAGTGGGACATGCGCGGAGCGGTGACCCACGGCGACCTCGCCTCGTGGATTCTCGCCGGCTCGTATCGCCGCGCTCCGGCGCCACACCGCTACGAGGCGGGGTTCTCCTACGGCGTGCAGCAGTACCTCCGCGCCGCGCCCGACGCCCGCGCGGCGGTGTCCGAGGGGGGACGCACGGTGGGCGCGTTCCACGCGCACGACGAGTGGACGATGACGCCGCGGCTGGCGGTCGGCTACGGCGCGAAGTACGCGCGGTACGACTACCTCGCCGAGCGCGGGCTCTTCAGTCCGCGCGCCAGCGTACGGATCGCCCCGACGGCGGACGAAGCGCTGACGATCCGCGCCGCCGTGTCGCGCCGCGCAATCGCACCAGGCGCCGAAGAGTTCATCCCGCCGGCGAGCGGTCCGTGGCTGCCGCCGGAGCGGACGTTTTCGTCGATCTCGCCGCGCCGCGGGTTCACGCCCGAACGCGTCGATCACGTCGAGCTGGCGGCGGAACGCACCTGGGCCGGCGCGCTGGTGGTCGGCGTGCGCGCCTTCCGGCAGCGAGTCGACGAACAGCTCGTGACGCTGTTCGGCGCTTCGTCGCCGAGCGGCGCCGAGGTTGGCCTCGGCCACTACTACGTCGCGTCGGCGGGCGACGTCGATGCGCACGGGTGGGGCGTCAGCGTGAGCCGTACGACGGCGGAGCGGCTGCGCGCGTCGGTCGACTACTCGCAGGTTCGATCCACCCGGGTCGGCTCCGCGCCGGACGCGGCGTCGCTGGCGGTGCTCGCTCCGGCGGTCCTGCGGGACGACCGGCAACGCGTGCACGACATGACCGCCTCGGTCGACACGACGCTGCCGTTCACCTCGACCCGCGTGTTCGCGCTCTACAAGGTGAACTCGCACTTCGCCGGCGTCGAGACCGGCGAGCCGCGGTTCGGCGCGCGGTTCGACGTGCAGCTCACTCAGGCGCTGCCGTTCCTGAACGGTGCGGGCGGGCAGTGGGAGATGCTCGTCGCGGTGCGCAGCCTCTTTCGGGAGGACCTCGTCGACGCGTCCGTCTATGACGAGCTGCTCGTCGTGCGACCGCCCAAGCGGGTCGTGGGCGGCGTTACGGTGAAGTTCTAGGCGTCTTCTCTTTTTTCTCTTTTTTGGCGTCCATTTCATTGAACGTGTCGTCCTTGTCGTTGGATTTTCGTGGCAAGAGAGCGGAGAAATGAACGATAACTAATTGTGTATCAGTGACTTACAAGAAACCTGAGGTCGATCGTCGTGGTATGTCGTTTGCTCCGAACACCCGTTCCATGGACGCACGAGTAAATGGGCGCCCGTATCCGGTGCCGGGGACGTCATCGACCCGGTCGCTCGGTTCGTGGGCCCGCTGGGTGCAGGCGACGCTGCCCATTGTCGTCGTGGCGGGGCTGCTGTGGCTCGGTATCGCGAACATCCTGGCGCGGGCGACATTCGATGAGCTCGAGGACGGCGTCCTCTGGCAGGTCGGGCCGGACGGCGTCGTTGCGGCGGAGATCGCCCACGATGCGCCGGCGGCCCAGGTCGGCCTGCGGCGCGGGGACGTGCTCCTGGCGATCGACGACCGGCCGATCGAGGCGGTCGCCGACGTTGTCACTGCGCTCCATGCGGCGGCCCCTGGCGCGACGCCGCAGTACACCATCCTCCGTCTCGGCGAGCGCGAAGTGATGGACATCCGCATCGCGCCGATTCCGACCGGCGCCCGCCCGTTCTACTTCCTGCTCGCCGGCATTGGCATCTTCACGCTGCTCGTCGGCGGCGCGGTGCGCTTGCGCCGTCCGCGCGATCCGGCGACGCTGCACTTCTTCTGGCTCGCGGTGGCGTTCTTCGGTCTGTTCACGTTTTCGTTCAGCGGGCGGCTCGACCGCCTCGACTGGATCTTCTACTGGGGCGACGTGGTGGCGATCCTGGCGCTGCCGCCCCTCTTCCTCCACTTCACGCTGGTCTTTCCCGAGCGGCACCGCCGCGGGACGTCGGGGCGCCTCGGGCGCGTGCTCGTGCCGCTGCTGTACGCGCCGGCGCTCGTCCTCGGGTCGGCGCGCGTGGCGGCGCTCCTGCGGAGCGCGTCGAACACGCCCTTCTTCGTCGGCTTCGTCGAGGGGCTCGACCGGCTCGAATACGTGTACCTCGTCGGGTGCCTCGCCACCGGCTTCATGGCGCTCACGCGCGCGTTCGGTGAGGTCCGGTCGCTGACGGCGCGGCGGCAGCTGCGCTGGATTGCCTGGGGGACGGCGCTCGGCACCGCGCCGTTCGCCTTCGGCTACGCGATTCCCTGGACGATGGGAGTGGAGCCGTCGCTGCCGATGCAGCTCTCCGCGATTCCGCTGAGCCTGATTCCGCTCGCCTACGCTTCGGCGATCGTGCGCTACCGGCTCACGGATATCGAGGTGATCGTCAAGCGGGCGCTCGTGTACGTCGCCGCGCTGGCGGTGCTCGCCGCCATCTACGGCGTGCTGCTGCGCAGCTTCGCCGGCGCGGTCTCCACCGGCCACAACTGGATTCTCGCCGTCCTTGTCACCGTGATTGCGCTGCTGCTGGCGCCGCCGGTGAAACAGGCGATCCAGGAGGCGCTCGACCGCGCCTTCTACCGGGATCGATACGACTACCGCCGCGCGCTGGTGGGGTTCGCACGCGACCTGAACAGCGATCTCGATCTCAACCGCCTCGCCGAGCGGCTTGTCTCGCGTGTGGTGGAGACGCTGCTCGTGGATCGCATGGCGCTGATGCTCGCGGACGAGCGGGCGCCCTGCTTCGCCTCCGTGTCCGCGTTCGGGTTCGACGGCGATGCTTCAGAGAAGACAGGTCCGTCACCGCTGCCGATGCAGTCGGATATCGGCGCCAGGCTCGGCGAGGGGGCCGTCGTGGTGCTGGACGACCCGATCGCCGCGGGCGACTTCGCCGCCGAAGAGGTGGAGTTCTGGCGCCGCGCGGGCCTCTCGTACTTCATTCCCTGCGCCTCCAAGGGAGGGACGATTGCCGTGCTCGCGCTCGGCCGAAAGGAGACGGGCGAGCCGCTCAGCAGCGAGGACACCGCGCTCATGTCGGCCGTGGCGGGGCAGATCGCGACGGCGTTGGAGAATGCGCGGCTCTACCATCAGCTCCACGTGAAGGCCGCCGAGCTCGACCGTCTGCGCGCCTTCAACGAGAACATCCTCGAGTCGCTCGACGACGGTCTGCTGGTCGCCGATCTAAACGATCGCGTCGTCCGGTGGAACCGGGCGCTCGAGGAGCTGTACGGCGTCGGCCGCGAGGACGTGGTGGGGCGGCGGCTGGAGGACGTCTTCGACGCGCCGGTGGTCGACGCCATCCGCGCGGCTCGGCGCGACACGCCCGCGGGCGCCACGCTGTCGCGCATTCGCCTCGCGGGGCGAGGCGCCGCAGCGGGCCGAACGATGATCGTCGACGCCGCCGTCGTGCCGCTGCGCGCCTCGGGCGATGTCGCGCTGGCAACCGCGGGCACGATCGTCATCCTCGCCGACATCACGCGCCGCGTCGAGCTCGAGGAGCAGCTGCAGATTTCCGAGAAGATGGCCTCGATTGGCCTGCTCGCGGCCGGCGTGGCGCACGAAGTGAACACGCCGCTGACGGGCATCTCGAGCTTCACGCAGATGCTGCTCGACGGCGCCGACCCGCAGGACCCGCGCACCGGTCTGCTGGAGAAGATCGAGCGGCAGACGTTCCGAGCCGCCAAGATCGTGAACGGCCTGCTCAACCTTGCGCGGCCGGCGGCTCCCGCCGGCGCCGACATGGCGCCGGTCGACCTCAACACGGTCGTCACCGACGTGCTGTCGCTGCTCGAGCACCAGCTCGAACTGCAGCACATCAAGGTCCGGCGCGAGCTATCCGGCGCGCCGGTCGTCGTCGTCGGCCTGGAGCACAAGCTGCAGCAGGTGTTCCTGAACCTGTTCCTCAACGCGAAGGACGCCATGCCGCGCGGCGGCTGGCTGGCGGTCTCGACGCGGCTGGAACGTGATCGGACCGTGGTCGAGGTCGCGGACACCGGCTCGGGCGTTCCAAGCGAGTATCTCGCGCGCATCTACGACCCGTTCTTCACGACGAAGACGACCGGCCACGGCACCGGCCTCGGTCTCTCGATCACCTACGGGATCGTGCGGGAGCATCAGGGTTCAATCGACTGCGAGAGCGTCGTCGGGCAGGGGACCCGATTCGTGCTCACGTTTCCCCCCGCCCCCGCCGGGGAGCGGGCCTACTCCACCTCCGCGCCCAGGGCGGCGCGGTCCTAGGCAGGTCAATGCGGCGCAACGCGTCCATCCTGGTCATCGACGACGAAGAGATCATGCGCGAGATCCTCGACGCGCTCCTCACGCGCGAGGGATATCAGGTGCGGCTGGCCGCCTCGGGCGCCGAAGGCCTCGAGGTGGCGAGGACGGCGCCGTTCGACGTGGCCATCGTCGATCTGATGATGCCCGGGCTCGACGGCCTGGCCACGCTCGAGGAGCTGCGGAAGATCGACGACGACGTCCCGGTGCTCATGATCACCGCGTTCGCGTCGGTGGAGACGGCCATTTCCGCGATGAAGCGCGGCGCGTTCGACTACGTCACCAAGCCGTTCAAGAACGACGAAGTGCTGGTCATGGTGCGAAACGCCGTGGAGCGCCGGCAGCTCAAAGCGGAGAACACGGCGCTTCGGCAGACGATTCAGGCGCAGCAGCAGAACTTCGCCGGCATCATCGGCCACAGCCCGCGGATGACGCAGGTATTCAACCTGATCATCCAGGCCGCGCCGAGCCGATCGACGATTCTGATCACGGGTGAGAGCGGCACGGGCAAGGAGCTGGTGGCGCGGGCGATTCACGCCCACTCCCCCCGAGCCGACCGCGCGTTCGTCACCGTCAACTCCGGGAATCTCCCGCCGGACCTGCTCGAATCGACGCTCTTCGGCCACGTCAAGGGCGCATTCACCGGAGCGGTCTATCCGAAGAAGGGGCTATGCGATCTGGCCGACAAGGGGAGCATCTTCTTCGACGAGATCGGCAACATTCCGCTCGAGACACAGGCGAAGCTGCTGCGCGTCATCCAGGAGCGCGAGTTCATGCGGCTCGGCGGAATGGAGACGATCAAGGTCGACGTCCGCATCATCGCGGCGACCAACTGCGACCTGCGGGAGATGGTGAGCGAGGGGCGCTTCCGCGAGGACCTCTACTACCGCCTCCATGTGATCAGCATCTATCTGCCGCCGCTCCGCGAGCGGAAGGACGACATTCCGACGCTGGCGCAGCACTTCCTCGACAAGTACAGCCGCGAGAACAACAAGTTCGGCCTGGAGCTGACCGCGGAGGCGGTCGATCTGCTGGCCGACTACGACTGGCCCGGCAACGTGCGCGAACTCGAAAACGTGATCGAGCGGGCGGTGGTGCTCACGTCGGGCCCGCGCATCGGAGCGGATCTGATCCCCGAACACGTGCGGTCCGCTCCCGCTTTCCACATCCCGCGGTTCGTCGTCCCGCCAGAGGGGATCTCGTTCAAGGACGTGATCACCAGCGTGGAGAAGCGGCTGATCGAGGAGACGCTCGAAGCGGCCGGCGGGGTCCAGAAACGCGCCGCCGAGCTCCTGCACATCAAGCCGACGACGCTGAACGAGATGATCAAGCGGTACGAGATCGGGCCGCGGCGGAAGAAGAACGGGGCCAGCGAGCTCACTGACGAGCGGGACGGGAAGCCAGAGGGCTCATCCCGGTCGCGGCAGCCGTTCACCGGCTCGGGGCTGACGCGCGAGTAGACGCGGCAGCCGCGACACGAAAGCTCCCCCCGTCGCCTCCTTCGAGGCCTACGATCGTTTGGCTTTGGCCACGAGGCGCTCGAACCGGCCCAGCACCGCCTCCCAACGGTAGTGCTGCCGCACGTACCGGCGTCCGTTCTCGCCGAGCCGAGCGCGCAGACGCGGATCGTGCATCAGAAGTCGCAGCGCTTCGATGAATTCCGCGCGGGTGGCGTAGTAGAGGCCCGCATGTGCCCGCCGGCAATGGTCGACGGCCGCGTGGTTGCGGGCGTTCACGAGCGCGGGGGTGCCGACGGCAAGACTCTCCAGCACCGTTGTGGCGAGCAGGTCGTCCGGTTCGGGCGCCAGCGTCACGTCGGCCGCCTCGTAGGCGACCATTCGCTCGCGATCCGGCAGCACCCCGGCCAGGCGCAGGTACGGCTGCTCCGGCACCTTCATCATCTTGACGCCCATCAGCACGAGAGCGGTGTCGCCATCGGCTGCCGCGTAGCCGTCGAAGTACTCGAGCATTTCCTCGCAGCCGTTGTCCGGCTCGATCCGGCCGCCGTGCAGCACGAACGAACCGTACAGCCGATGCCGGCGCCGGAAGAGCACGCCACGCCCCGCCAGATACTCGGCCGGCGCCTTCTCCGCCGCCGTGTCGCTGTCCGCCTCGTCCTGGTCGTTCATCTCGTCGGCCGGGTCCTGCTGATGGCGCGGGTACGTCTGCTCTGTCGGCGTCTCGATTCCGACACCCACGACTTCCTCGTTCGGCGTCGCGACACGGAGGAACCCGAGGGCGAGTGCCCGCTCCGCCGCCGACAGGTACCCGATCCCCCGCACGGAGGCGAGCAGATCCGCCCAGATGCCGAATCGCAGCGGCGGATCGAGCCGCAAGTGCGGAAAGACGATGCTGCGATCGGGAGCGACCGCAATGCCGAGAACGGTCGTGGGATGGTAGAGCGAGAAGAAGACCAGCGCTTCGTACGTGCGATGCTGGCGCTTCAGGTGCTCAATCAGTGCCGGCGAGGAAGGACCGAGCCGCCGCACCCACTCCTGCTCGTCGGCGCGGCCGTGCGGGGTCGTCAGGATCCGCGAGGACAGTTGGCGGAACGCCGCAGGATCGTGCAGCTGGCCGACGGCGAAGCGGCGCACGAGCACGCCCCGCACCCGGTCTGCGCCCTCGGCGTACTCGTTCTCCCACGTCGCCGGGTCGCGGGCGCACGTGGTCAGGACGTCGACCTCGTGCCGGTCGCTCAGGTGCTCGGCAAGCATGCGGCAGGCGTGCTCCGAGCCGCCTGGAACTTCTGCGCCGTAGCGGGGTGTGACGAACGCGAACTTCATAGTCCTACGACTGTCGAATCGTCATGCATCACGGGGCCGGCCGGCACGCGCGCGAGGAGTTCCGCGGCGGCCGGGACCACCGGACGCCGCCGGGCGAACCACCCGGGCGGCGGTTCCATCCGCGGCGCCGCGGCCGTCTTCAGGCGATCGAACATCTCGAAATACTTGCGCTCGATCACGGACCAGCCGTACTGGCGCGTGACGTATTCGCGCCCGTTCCGGCCGAGCGCTTCCGTCATCGACGGCTCGGTGGCGAGCGAGTCGAGCACCGAGGCGAATTCCAGGGCATCGCCGTAGTACAGCCCGGCGTTGCTGCGCAGGCACTGGCCGACCAGGACGTCGCATCGCTTGTTGGCGACAACCGGCCGCCCGAGCGCCCACGCCTCGAGCGCCACCATCGAGAGGCTCTCGAAGAACGACGGGACGACGAGCGCCACGGCAGCCGCCAGGACGTCGAACTTGTCCTCGTCCGACACGAAGCCAAGATGCCGGATCCGGGGATGCGCCGGCACGTCCATGGCCGCCGAGCCGACGAGCACCAGATCCAGGGGCTCGGTCGAGCTGCTGCTGTACCGTATGAAGGAATCGAACAGTTCCGCGCATCCCTTGTTCGGGTCGATACGGCCGACGTAGAGGAGGAACGGGTGTGCCAGCCCGAACTTCTGTCGTGCCCGGGCCGGGGCGACCTCCGCCGGAATTCTCGATCCCACACCGACGACCACGCCGGGCACCTCCTCGTTCGCCGCCAGCGCCTGCAGCATGGCGCGCTCCTCCAGCGAGTTGTACATGATCCCGCGGACGCCCCGCAGCACCGGCTGAAAGATGCCGAGCGCCACAGCCGCCTCGCGTTCGGCCGTTGGCACCAGGATGGCCCGTTCGGCAGCGGCCCGCGCGCCGTAGTAGGTCGGGAAGTAGCGAAGGCTGAACAGCAGGACGAAGTCGAACTGGCCGGCGACCCGCCGCAGCCGCGCGACGAGCGTGGGGCACACGGGCCCCTGACGCCAGAGCCACTCGATCTCCTCCTGTGCGGTGTGGACGCGGCCGAACACCCGGCGCGACGCGTGGCCGAACGCTTCGGCGTCGCGCTCGCGGGTCACCAGGAATCGCTCGACGGGCACGCCGTTCACCTCTCCGCTGCCAGGGGGGTACTCGTTGCGCCAGCTGAGATAGTCGCGCGCGCACGTGGTGAAGACGCGAACCGCCATGCGCGCCGCGAGCAGCTCTGCGATATAGCGCGCGTGCAGCTCGGCGCCTCCGCTGATCTCGGCTCCGTATCGCTGGACGACGATCGCGATCTTCATGCGTCGATCTACGGTTGGCAAGGACGCGACGATCGAAGCGGAACTAGTCCAGCCGCTCGGAGTCCGGATGATCGGACGGGAGCGAGGGAACGGCCGCCTGTTCGTCGGCCGCCGCTGGTGCGGGCGCCGCCTCGGCCGCCGCGGCCGGCATCTCGTCTTCCGCTCGACCCGGCGGCGCTTGGTCGGCCGTCGCCGTCGCCTCGTCGAATTCTGCGGCAGCCGCGGTGCCCTCGTCGTGCGGCTCCTGTTCCGCCGCCAGGAGGGAGACGGCCGCGGGCTGCACCGCCTCGGCCATCGTTCCGCCTCCGCGGCGTCCCCGCCGGCGCCGCCGCCGGCGCCGGGCGCTGTCCGGCAGTGCAGGCTCGGCGCCGGTCTCGGCCGTGGCGCCCGCGTCCGGCCTCGGCTGGGGAGCCGTCTCGGCGGCGCGCGGCGAAGGCCGCAGTTCGTGCAGCGCCCCTTCGACGCCGCGGACGCGGCGATCAGCGAAATCGACGCGCCCGGCGAGCGACTCCACCCGCGTCGAGAGCGCCTGCACCTCGAGGCTGAGGCGCGACATCTCCGTCACGAGTCGCTGCACGATCGTGTAGTGCAGTGCGTTCCACTCCGCCTGCCGCCGGTCGCGCGCCCCGTCGCGCTCGGCCGCCTCGACGTTCAGCCGCGCCTGCAGGTGCAGCGCGCGAATGAGCGGGTTCGGGTTGAAGAGGAGCTTCAGCAGCGGGTTCAGCAGCTTCCGGATGAAACGGAGGATCGGGCGGTGCGAGTCGTAGAGCGTCGTGTCCTCGAAGGCGTAGACCGGCTCCGGGGGCAGCTTCTTCTCCTCTCCGGCGAGAACGTCGTCGACCCGCCGCCGCAGTGTGTCGAGGAACTCGGGCTTCATCGCGCGGGGATCGAGGATGTACTCGAGCCGCCGCGCGGCGAGTTCGTCGATCTGCTGGTGCGAGAGGTCCACACCCTGGCGCTCGGCGATGCGTGCGCGAATCTCGCGCATGATCTGCTCGACGTCGATCTGATCGTGACTCTGGGACGCCTGCGCCTGCGACGGCGCGCGGCGGTCCGGACCACGCCGGTCGTGCCCGCGGCGGCCGCGATGGAAGTGTCCGCGCCGCCTGTCCTGGTCTGGTTCCATTGTCAGTACTTTCTGAAGAGCTGGCCCCATTCGGTGCGCATGAAGGAGCGGATGCGCGACCGACCGATGGTCGGATACCAGAGCGCGTCGTGGTAGACGTTGGACGCGAAGGGCGCCCAGACCATCAGCGGCGAATGGAGCAGCAGTTGCTCGAGCGGCCGGAGGAACCCTTTGCGGATCATCTGGTCGCCCCAGATCACGAGCGATCGGCGCGTCTGGAAGCCGAAGTTCTCCTGAGACACGTCGTCACCCACCACTTCGATCTCCTTCGGATCGGCGATGCCGAGGCCGCGCTCGTGCGCCATGCGGAGGAACGGAATCGACAGCGGATCGAACCCCATGAGCCGCGAAGCGACGGCGTCAATCGCCACCGAGTCCACGGCGGCGAGAATGAGGCCCTTCACCCGCGGCACCATCGTCCGGGGGCCGGCGCCGTCGCCAGCGACCGTGCCGTCCATGACCGTGAAGACCGCCGGGTGCAGTTCGCGCTGCATGTAGAGCAGATCGACGAGGACCTCGTGCATGTACTTGTGCGCGTAATGCCTGACCTCGCGCAGCAGCCCGCCGAAGGAATTCTTGACTGCCCCGGTCATCACGGCGTGGCCGTGGGTCTTGACCGTCGGCAGGTGCAGGATCTGCCGCCCCGGATAGAGGGTCGGAATCTGGATGCCCTCGGGAAAGATCTCGTTCAGCTTCAGCAGCGGGCTCTTGAACCGGTAGACCTGCCACTCCACATCGGTGAGCGGCGTGAACGTCAGCCCGTGGCGCTCGAGCACCGGCTCCCAGCGGTTGTTCCGGCACCCTTTCCGAGGGTCGGTGACGACCGTCCGATTTTCGACCGGCAGGAGGCGCTCGCGCGTGAAGCCGTCGCGGAGCATTTTCGACACGACGCCGTCGACCTGCCACGGCTGCGACGAGCAGGCCGGGAAGTACTTCGTCCACGACAGGTTCAGCTTCAGCAGCGTATCGCGATCGCGCGCCAGCACGTCCCGGTAGCCGGCCAGATCCATGACGCGCGCGTAGTCCTCGATGACCGTTTCGGGCCGTGTCCGGATGACGGCCACCCGCGCGGCGCGAGACCGCGACCGGGGTTCCGGCGTCGCTGGAGCGTCAATGACGACGGGCATGCGCTACTTTCCCAGGGGCGTATACATCAGAAGGACCACCGTGCCGGCCCAAAGGGCCACGCACGTCAGGAGGGGCCGGTCGTTCAACAGCATCGCCGACGGGCTGCCGCCCCCGCGCTTCTGGTGCACCAGATAGAGATATCGGAAGATCCCGTACAGCACAAACGGGACCGTCAGGCCGAGGCGGGCGGTGCCCAGGCGCTCCGCCGTGTCGGCGCTGGTGGCAAAGACGGTGTACGCGATCACCGTCGAGGCGGTGACGACCGCGATCATCTGATCCAGCAGATACGGGCTGTATTCCTCGAGGATCGGCCGGTGGCTCACCGCGCCCTCGCCGAGCAGGACGAGCTCGTGGCGGCGCTTGCTGAACGCGAGGAACAGGGCGAGGAGCGTCGTGCAGACGAGGATCCAGGGTCGGATCGGCACCTGGACCGCGATTGCGCCCGCCACGGCGCGGAGCACGAACCCGGCGGCGATGACGAGCACGTCGACGATGACAACGTGTTTCAACGTGACGGAGTAGAGGAGCAGCAGCGTCACGTAGGCCGCCGCGACGGCGCCAAGCGCGGGCGCCACCACGTACGCCGCCGCCGCCGCGGCGGCCACGAGCGCGGTCGCAGCTGTCGCCGCGATCCGCACCGGCAGCGCGCCCGATGCGATCGGCCGCGCCTGCTTGAGCGGATGCTGCCGGTCGATCTCGCGGTCTCGAATGTCGTTGACGAGATACATGGCGCTCGAGAGCGCGCAGAAGATCACGAACGCCTCGAGCGCGAGCAAGACAGCCTCCGGCTCGAGCAGGCGTCCGCCGAACAGGAGCCCGGCGAAGAGCAGCAGGTTCTTCGACCACTGGTCGGGACGAAACGACACCGCGAGGAGCGAGAGCGCTGAGTGATCGGCCGCGCGGCGTGATTCGACGATCACCCGATCAGGCGCTGGCAGAGGAGAAACTGCGGACTGCGTCCGCCTCGTTGTCGTAGGTCTCGAACACCGTGAGCAGCTTCGTGATCGCCAGCAGATCTGTGATGCGTTTGGTCAGGTTGAGGAGCTTCAGGCGGCCGCCCTGACGGCTGACGGTGGTGTAGGTTCGCACGATTTCCCCCAGCCCCGCGCTATCGATGTACGGCACGCCGGCGAGGTTGAGCACGAGCTTCTTGCGCCCCTGGAGGATGAGGCTGTTGATCTTGTCCTTGAGCGCCTCGTCGCCTTCGCCGAGCGTCATCTTTCCCTTGAGTTCCAGTATCGTGACGTCTCCGGCGGCACGTTCCTCGATCTGCATCGACTCTCCTCTGAATGAACCTCTACCACACGGAAAGACAAGGGCCAGACCTGCGGCCTGGCCCTGCATGCGCTGTCGGCAGCGAACCGTGAGAGCGACGAATGGCTAGACGCCTCCAGCACCGGCGAACTTGCGCTGCTGGAAGCATTCCTTGCAGAAGACCGGACGCCCCTGTGTCGGCCTGAAAGGCACGGTGGTTTCCTTGCCGCAGGCCGAGCAGGTGGTTTGCGTCTCGACCCGCTCACGGGTGGTCGACCCGGCCGCGACCCGGTTTGCCCGCTTCGCCTTGCAGTTCTTGCAGCGCTTCGGCTCGTTCTTGAACTGCTTGTCGGCGAAGAACAGCTGCTCGCCGGCCGTCCAGATGAATTCCGCGCCACAGTCCACACACCTCAAGGTCTTGTCTTGGAACTCCATCGGTCGCCACCTCGTGCTCGTCGTTCACGCCGGCGCGCTATTCCGATTCGCGTCGGAGCTTCTTCCGATTGCGCTTTCGCGCCAGTGCCTGCTTGGCCCTGCGCTTGTCACCCGGCTTCAGATAGAAGGAGTGTTTCTTGATGTCCTTGATGATGTCTTCCTGCTGCACCTTGCGCTTGAAACGACGGAGGGCGCTCTCGATCGACTCGCCTTCCTGTAGCTTGACCTCAGCCACGCCTTGGAAACACCCCCTTCTCGGTCCATGTCCACACTGTGACGGCCACCAAAAAGTGCCGAATATGCTAGGCTATCACACGTAGGCGCGGATTCTAGGCGCAACGCGCCGCCACCGTCAACGAAATAGTCACTCCCGCCAACCTGTTGTCCGACAGGTAATTACGCGCTCCTCATGAGAATCCTTGTCGTCGGCAACGGCGCCCGCGAGCACGCCATCGCGTGGAAGCTCGCAGGCGAACGCGTTGCCGATGTGCTGTGCGCGCCGGGCAACCCAGGCATCGCCGAGGTCGCCCGGTGCGTGCCGGCCGATCCAGCCCGGCCGTCGGCGCTCCTCGAGGTGGTGCGGCGCGAGCAGGTCGATCTGACGGTGGTCGGGCCCGAGCTGCCGCTGAGTCTCGGGATTGCCGACCTGTTTGCCGCAGAGGGACACCCGATTGTCGGTCCCACCAGAGCGGCGGCGGCTCTCGAGTGGAGCAAGGCATTCGCCAAGACGTTCATGGACCGCCACCGGGTGCCGACCTCGCGCTTCGAAGTGTGCGCGTCGGCGGATGCCGCGCAGACGGCCATCGCGAGCGGGAAATTCGGCTTTCCGCTCGTGCTCAAGGCCGACGGTCTTGCGGCGGGCAAAGGCGTGGTGATTGCCGACGATCAGGCCTCGGCCGTCGCGGCGGTGCGCAGTGCGATGACGGAGCGCCGCTTCGGTGCGGCGGGTGACCGCCTCGTACTCGAGGAGTTCCTTGTCGGCGAAGAAGCGTCCTATTTCGTCTTGGCCGATGGCACCGCGTTCCTTCCGCTGTCGTCGGCTCAGGACCACAAGCGCATCTTCGATGGCGATCGCGGCGCCAACACCGGCGGGATGGGTGCCTTCGCGCCGGCGCCGCGCCTGACACCGGAGGTCGAGCGGCGCGTGCTCGACGAGATCGTACGTCCGGTGCTCGATGGGATGGCGCGCGAAGGAACGCCCTTCCGCGGGTTCCTCTACGTGGGCCTGATGCTCACCACGGACGGACCGAAGGTCGTCGAGTTCAACGTGCGCTTCGGCGATCCGGAGGCCCAGGTCGTGCTGCCGCGGCTCGACGAGGATCTCTCATGGCTGCTCGGGGCGGCGGCCACCGGTGCGCTGCCGTCGCGGCCGGCGCGGTTTCGCGCGGAGCCGCACGTCGGCGTCGTGCTGGCGTCGGCGGGCTATCCGGAGGCGGCGGAGAAGGGACAGTTCATCAGCGGCACCCAGGAGGCCGCGCGGGTGCCCGGCGCCCTGGTGTTCCACGCCGGCACCCAACGGCAGGATGGGCGCCTGGTCACCGCCGGGGGGCGTGTGCTGACCGTCGTCGGCCGCGGCGCGAGCTACGCGGACGCCATCGACGTGGCCTATCGTGCGGCGGCGCACATCCGGTTCGACGGCATGCAGTTCCGGCGTGATATCGGACAGAAGGCGCTCGCATGAAATACGCCGTCCTGACGTTCGGCTGCCGCGTCAATCAGGCCGACTCGCTCGAGATCGAAGACGATCTCCGGACGCGCGGCGGAACGGCGGTGCCGCCGGAGCAGGCGGAGCTCGTGGTCGTGAACACCTGTTCTGTGACCGCCAGCGCCGACCAGGCGGCGCGGCAGACGATCCGACGAGTCGCGCGCGTCAATCCCGCCGTGCGGGTCGTCGTCACCGGCTGCTATGCCACCCGGCAGCCGGACGACCTCGTGCGCCTCCCGAACGTCGTGCGCATCGTGTCGAACGCGGACAAGGAAAGGTTGGTCGACAAGATGGCCGCCGGAGGCGAGCTGCCGACCGCCGAGCGCTTCGGGGCTGGCGACGGGGCGTGCGGGAGCACGCTGGAACCGGGCGTCGCCGGACGAACAGCGCTCACCGTGCGCGTGCAGACCGGCTGCGAGGAGTGCTGCAGCTACTGCATCATCCCATCGACCCGTGGCGCCAGCCGTTCGCGCCCCATGGCGCAGGTGCTCGCCGACGTCGAGCGCGCCGTGGCGGCGGGGTACAAGGAAATCGCCATGACCGGCGTGCACCTGGGATCGTACGGGCGCGATCTGGGCGACCGATGTTCGCTGGCCGAGTTGCTGGCGGCGCTGGCTCGGGTCGATGCCGGCGTGCTGTTTCGCATCGGTTCGCTCGAGCCGATGGACTGCACGCCCGCCGTGGTCGATCTCATGGCCTCGTCGCCGCGGCTCGCGCCGCATTTTCACCTGCCGCTCCAGCACGGCGCCGACCAGATGCTAGGTGCGATGCGCAGGCCGTACACGGTTTCGTACTACCGCGGCCTGATCGATCGGATCAGGTCTGTGCTGCCGCACGCCGCGATCGGGTCGGACATCATCGTGGGGTTTCCTGGCGAGACGGCGGACCATTTCGATCGGATGCGCCGCGTGCTCGCAGATCTGCCGCTCACGCATCTCCACGTGTTCCCGTATTCCGATCGGCCCGGCACCGAGGCGGCGCGGCTCCACCCGAAGGTCGCCGGGCGTGCGATTCGCGAGCGCGCGCGCGAGGTCCGGGCGATCGGGGACCAGATGGCCCGGCGCTTCAAGCAGTCGCAGGTCGGCCGCACCCTGCAGGCTCTCACGGTCGATGACGGCTCGTCCGTGGTGACGGGGAACTATCTGAAGCTTCGTCTCGCCACGGCCCGGCAGCGAAATGAATGGATTTCCGTTCGGGTGACCGGAGATGCAACGGCTGTGCCGGTGCAACTTGCGTCCGATTGTCTTGACAACTCCGAAAGCGCAGTCACATGAGGCAGGCGGCGGATCGCGTACTTGCGGGTGCCATTTCCAGCCAACAGGCACTCCTTGCAATCGTGAGGAGGAGGCTCTCCGTGCGGAGGCTGGGGCACTGCGTGGGAACCATTTCGTTCACGGGCCTCAGCGCTTTCTGTTCCACATGACGTAGAAGAAGAACGCCAGGCAGATCACCACCAGGACCAGCTGCAGCATCGGCCGGGCATCCCACCAGGACATGCCGATCACCTGCGAGAATCGGGCACCGTGCATTCAGCGCATCAGCAGCGCCATCTGCTGAGCGGCCGACTTCCTGGCGCCCCCCTCGACTATCAGCTGACCGCACGCGGCGCGGATGTCGCGCCCGCGGCTCTTGCGCACCGACACGGTGATATGGCGGTCGGCGAGAATCTGTGCGAAGCGCTCGACGCGCTCGTCCGACGGTCGTTCGAACGGAATGCCCGGCGCCGGGTTGAGCGGAATCAGGTTGACCTTCGCTTTCACGGCCGCCAGCAGCTTGACCAGACGCCGCGCGTCCTCCGGGGTGTCGTTGACGCCGTCGAGCAGCACGTACTCGAACGTGATGCGGCTTCGCTTCTTCAGCGGGAAGCGGCGGCACACCTCGAGGATTGCCGCAAGCGGATACTTCCGGTTGGGCGGCACGAGCGCGGACCGCTGCGCGTCGGTCGTCGCGTGCAGCGAAACCGCGAGGTTCGGCATGAAGGGCTCGCGGGCGAGCCGCTCGAGGCCCGGCACGATGCCAACGGTCGAGAGGGTCACGCGGCGCGGCGACACCGCCAGGCCGTGCTCCCCGTGGAGCATCCGCAGCGCCTTCATCGTCTGGTCGTAGTTGTGCAGCGGCTCGCCCATGCCCATCAGCACGATGTTGAACGGATGGTCGAGCAGCTCCGTGGCCGCCGCCAGCACACGGACCTGGCCGGCAATCTCGCCCGCCGTCAGGTTGCGGACGAGTCCCATCCTGCCCGTCAGACAGAAGCTGCACGACATCGCGCAGCCGACCTGCGTCGAGATGCAAAAGGTCATCGCCGGAGTATCCGGGATGAACACCGCCTCGATAGGTTGGCGGTCCACCAGCTCGAGGACGAACTTGCGCGTGCCGTCGGCCGATCGGTCGTCGCCGATGATGCGCGGCGTGCTGAGGACGAATTCCGCCGTCAGCGTGTCGCGCAGCGTCCGACCAAGGTCGGTCATGCGGGTGATGTCGGTGACGCCGCGCCGGTAGATCCACCGGTAGAGCTGGCGCGCGCGAAAGCGTTCGACGCCGCGCGCCTCGAGCGCCGTCTCCAACTCGTGGAGCTCGAGTTCGGCCAGATCCGGGTGGCGGTCCCCTTGTGGATGAGTCATGCTATGTCTCGCGTTACCATTGAGATGCGAGCAGTCGATTGTACAATCCGCCACGGAACGGGCACCGCGCTCCTGTTCCGTGCTATGATGGTGGAGTTCTTCTAATCCCCTGTCTGTCAACGGTTTGCAGCGAGCAAGCCCAATCCTGAACA
The DNA here is from genome assembly GCA_001767525.1 of Acidobacteria bacterium RIFCSPLOWO2_12_FULL_68_19. GTDB lineage: Bacteria > Acidobacteriota > Vicinamibacteria > Vicinamibacterales > UBA2999 > MELF01. The sequence continues at coordinate 27,099 of MELF01000028.1, forward strand.
TCCGTGGCGGCAACCATTGTTCGCGACGCGCTTCCCAACCGACTCCGACTCGTCACCGAGCGGATGCCGCACGTGCGGTCGGTGAGCATCGGGGTGTGGCTGGCGCGCGGCTCCCGGCACGAGCCGGTCGAGCAGAGCGGCATCGCGCACTTCGTCGAGCACATGCTCTTCAAGGGGACCGCGACGCGCAGCGCCGAGGACATCGCCCAGACGATCGATTCGATCGGCGGGCAGATGGACGCGTTCACCGCCAAGGAATACGCGAGTTATTACATCAAGGTGCTCGATGAGCACCTCCCGGTCGCCGTGGATGTGCTCTCGGACATCGTGATGCGGCCCGCGTTCGCCCCGGACGACATCGAACGCGAGAAGAAGGTGGTCCTCGAGGAGATCAAGATGGTCGAGGACACGCCGGACGATCTGGTGCACGAGCTGTTCACCGAGCGCTTCTGGCGGAATCACCCGCTCGGCCGTCCGATCCTCGGGTCCCCCGAGACGGTCGAGGCGCTGACGGTCGATCGGCTGCGCCGCTACTTCAGCGCGGCGTACGCCTCGCCGAACCTGATCGTCGTCGCTGTGGGGAACGTCGAGCACGCGCACGTCCGCGACCTCGTCGGACGCTACTTCGAAGCGCTCCCCTCGTCGACCCAGCCGGTCGTCGAGGAGCCGCCGCGGGTCGTGCCCGACGTGCTCATCCGCACCAAGGAACTCGAGCAGAGCCACGTCTGCCTCGGCACCCGCGGCTATCAGCAGGATCACGCCGAACGGTACGCCAGCTACGTGCTGAACACGGTGCTTGGCGGCTCGATGAGCTCACGGCTGTTCCAGAACGTCCGCGAGAAGCGCGGGCTCGCCTACGCGGTGTTCAGCGGCCTGAGCGCCTACCGCGACGCCGGCTCGGTGACCGTGTATGCCGGTTGCGCCAACCACGCGGTCGGTGAGCTCATCGACGTCGTGATCGCCGAGCTCCGGCGCCTGAAGGAGCAGTCGCTTCCCGACTCCGAGCTGCGGCGCGCCAAGGATCATCTCAAGGGCAGCCTGATGCTGAATCTCGAGAGCACCTCGAGCCGGATGTCGCACCTGGCGCGGCAGGAGATCTATTTCGACCGGCAGTTCGGGCTCGACGAGACACTCGAAGGCGTCGAGTGCGTCGGCGCGGACGACGTACAGCGGGTCGCGCGGGATCTGTTCGCCGACGGGGCGCTCGCGGCCACGGTGCTCGGCGCGGTGGACGGACTGACGCTTCCCCGCGAAAGGCTTTCACTGGGCTAGATGATCAGGCGTTACACCAGCGCGGAGATGGGTCGCATCTGGAGCGACCAGCGGAAGTACGAGACCTGGCTCCAGGTCGAGGTCGCCGCGGTCGACGCGATGGCTCGCGCCGGACTCGTGCCGGCCCAGGCCGCGCGCGATATCGGCGAGCGCGGCCGGTTCGACATGGCCCGCATCGAGGAAATCGAACAAGTCACCCAGCACGACGTCATCGCTTTCACCACGGCGGTGGCCGAACACGTCGGTCCCTCAGCCCGGTGGCTGCACTTCGGGCTCACGTCGTCAGACGTCATCGATACCGCCCAGGCGCTGCAGATGCGCGAGGCATGCGATCTGATCCTGCAGGGCCTCTCCGGCCTGATGCAGGCGCTCCGCGCGCGCGCCGAGGAGCACCGGACGACGGTGATGATTGGGCGGACGCACGGCGTGCATGCGGAGCCGATGACGTTCGGCCTCAAGCTCGCGCTGTGGTACGCCGAGCTCGGGCGCGACGTGGACCGCGTCCGCCGCGCGCGCGGGACGGTGTCGGTGGGGAAGCTCTCGGGCGCCGTCGGCACGTTCGCGCACCTGCCGCCCGCGGTCGAAGCCGATCTCTGCCGGACGCTCGGACTGGCGCCCGCGCCGGTGGCGTCGCAGGTGATTCAGCGCGACCGGCACGCGGAACTGCTGGCGGCGCTGGCGATCACCGCCTCGACGCTCGAAAAGGGCGCCCTCGAGATTCGCGGGCTGCAGAAGACGGAGATTGGCGAGGTCGAGGAGCCGTTCGCCCAGGGGCAGAAAGGATCGTCCGCGATGCCCCACAAGCGCAACCCGGTCGGCTGCGAGCAGATCGTCGGGCTCGCCCGGCTCGTGCGCGCCAATGCGGGCGCCGCCTTCGAGAACAACGCGCTCTGGCACGAGCGCGACATCTCGCACTCGTCGGTCGAGCGCGTGATCCTGCCCGACAGCTTCATCGCGCTCGATCACATGATCGGCCGGTTCACGCGAATCGTGGGCGGCATGGCTGTCCATCCCGACCGGATGCGCGAGAACCTCGACCGCTCCCGCGGCGTGGTGTTCTCGGGCACCGTGCTCCTCGAGCTGGCGCGCCGCGGCGTGTCGCGGGAGCAGGCGTACGAATGGGTGCAGCGCAACGCGATGCGGTCCGTCAGCGAGCGTCGCGACTTCAAGACGCTGCTGCTCGACGACCCGGAGGTCACCGGGGTCCTGACGCCGGCCGAGATCGAGCGCGCGTTCGACCTCGCCGAGCAGCTCCGCCACGTCGACCACATCTTCGATCGAGTGTTTCAGGAGGTAGCCGTCTGATGCGTGCGCGCGTGTTCGTGACGTTGAAGCCGTCCGTGTTCGACCCCCAGGGCACCACGGTCGCCGAGGCGCTCCACACCCTGGGGTACGCCACGGTGACCGACGTTCGGCAGGGAAAGTACTTCGAGTTGGAGATCGACGCGCGGACGCCCGAGGAGGCGCGCCGCGTCGCCGCTGAAGCGGCCGACAAGCTGCTGGCGAACCCGGTGATCGAGAGCTACCGGATCGAGATCGACGCCGGCGCGGGAGCCGCGGCCTCCGCGGGAGTCGCCCGATGAAGTTTGCGGTCGTCGTCTTTCCCGGATCCAACTGCGATCACGACGCGTACCACGCCGTCAAGCACGTGCTGGGGCAGGACGCCGTGTTCGTCTGGCACAAGGAGACGAGCCTCTCGGGCGCCGATGTCGTCATCCTCCCGGGCGGCTTCGCCCACGGCGACTACCTCCGGACCGGGGCGATCGCGCGTTTCTCGCCGATCATGCAGGAGGTCCGGCGGTTCGCCGACGCCCGCGGCCCCGTGCTCGGCATCTGCAACGGGTTCCAGGTGCTGCTCGAGGCCGGGCTGCTGCCGGGCGCGATGCTGCGGAACCGGAGCGTCAGGTTCCAGTGCGAACACGTGTTCGTGAAAGTGGAGCAGACCGACACCCCGTTCACCCTGGGGTGCCGCCCCGGCCAGGTGCTGAAGATTCCGATCGCCCACGGGGAGGGGAACTACTACGCGGAACCCGCCGTCGTGGAGCGCCTGGAGCGGAACCGTCAGGTCATCTTCCGCTACACGACCGCTGCCGGCGCGGTGACGGCAGAGGCGAATCCGAACGGCTCGGTCAACAACATTGCGGGCCTGTGCAGCGAGGCGCGCAATGTGGTGGGGCTGATGCCGCACCCCGAGCGGGCGTGCGAGCTCGCGATTGGCAGCGCCGACGGCCTCGTGGTGCTCGAATCGGCGGTTGCGTCGGTCACCCAGCGGGCCGTCGCGGCGGCGCGATGAATACGATTTCCGATGAGCTGGTCCAGCAGCACGGCCTGAGCCACGACGAGTACGCGCGCATCCTCGAGATGCTCGGCCGCGTGCCGACGGCCACCGAGCTCGGCATCTTCTCGGTGATGTGGTCCGAGCACTGCAGCTACAAGAGCTCGCGCGTGCACCTGCGGACGCTGCCGACCGCCGGCAAGCGCGTCCTCCAAGGGCCCGGCGAGAACGCCGGCGCCGTTGACATCGGCGAGGGGCTCGCCGCCGTCTTCAAGATCGAGTCGCACAACCATCCGTCGTTCATCGAGCCGTACCAGGGCGCGGCGACGGGCGTCGGCGGCATCATCCGCGACATCTTCACCATGGGCGCGCGGCCGATCGCGCTGCTGAACTCGCTCCGGTTCGGCCCGCTCGACGACCCGCTCGTGAGGCGTACCTTTGCCGGGGTGGTGGCCGGCATCGCCGGCTACGGCAACAGCATCGGCATTCCGACCGTCGGCGGCGAAATCGGGTTCGACGACAGCTACACGGGCAACCCGCTGGTGAACGTCTTCTGCCTGGGCATTGCCAGGGCGGACGAGATCGTCAAGGGCGTCGCCTCCGGCGTCGGCAATGCCGTCTACTACGTCGGCGCCAAGACGGGGCGCGACGGTATTCATGGCGCGACGATGGCGTCCGCGGAGTTCGACGACAAATCGGCGGACAAGCGGCCGGCAGTGCAGGTCGGCGATCCGTTCATGGAGAAGCTGCTGCTCGAGGCGTGTCTCGAAGTGATGCGGACCGGTGCGCTCGTCGGCATCCAGGACATGGGGGCCGCGGGCCTCACGTGCTCGACGTGCGAAATGGGCTCGCGCGGCGGCGCCGGCGTGACGATCGACGTCTCGCTCGTGCCGCAGCGCGAGGCCGGCATGACGCCGTACGAGATCATGCTCTCGGAATCGCAGGAACGCATGCTCCTCGTCGTCAGGCGCGGGCACGAGGCGGAGGTCGAGCGGATCTTCGAGAAATGGGACCTGCACGCGGTCCACATCGGCGAGGTCACCTCCGGCGGCCGGCTGTGCGTGAAACACCACGGCGAAGTCGTCGCCGATATCCCGAATGCGGCGTTGACCGACGAGGCGCCCGTTTACCGCCGGCCGATGGCCGAGCCGGCGTATCTGGCCGGAGCGCGGCAGCTGTCGCTGGCCGCGCTCGGCCCGCCGCCGCCGGCGCGCGAGGTGTTCAGGCGCCTGCTCGCGTCGCCGGCCGTGGCGAGCAAGCAGTGGGTCTACCGGCAGTACGACCACATGGTACGCACCAACACGCTGGTCGTCCCGGGGATGGGCGCCGGCGTCGTACGCGTGAAGGGAACGACCCGCGCACTGGCGATGTCGGTCGATGGCAACGGGCGCTTCGTCCATCTCGATCCGTTTCTCGGCGCCCAGCTCGCCGTGGCCGAGGCCGCGCGCAACGTGGCGTGCACCGGCGCGCAGCCGATTGGCGCCACCAACTGCCTCAACTTCGGGAATCCGGAACGGCCCGACATCATGTGGCAGTTCGCGCGGGCGGTCGAGGGGATCGGCGCCGCGTGCCGCGCGCTCGATATTCCGATTACCGGTGGGAACGTCAGCTTGTACAACGAAACAGACGGCCGCGCGGTGCTGCCGACGCCGGTGCTCGGCATGGTCGGCCTCATCGAAGACGCCGCCACCGTCGTCCGGCGGGCGTTTCGGGGCGAGGGCGACGCCATTGTGCTCCTCGGGGCCGGCCGCGGTGAGCTGGGGGGCAGCGAGTACCTGAAGGTGGTGCACGGACTCGTGCGCGGCACGCCGCCGGTCCTCGACCTGGAACTCGAGGCGGCGCTCCAGCGGCTGCTCGTGGCAGGGGTGGCCGCGGGCCTGATTCGCTCGGCCCACGACTGCGCCGAAGGCGGGCTCGCCGTGACGCTCGCCGAGTGTTGTTTCAACACAGGACTGGGCGCCTCGGTGGAGGTGCCGTCGGTCGACGTCGAAACGGCGTTTGCGTCCGTGGCGACGCTCTTTGGCGAGTCCGCGTCCCGGGTGGTGGTCTCGGTGCAGGCAGACCGCACGGCTGAGCTCGTGGCGGCGGCACAGGCCGGCGGCGTGCCGGCGGCGGCGATCGGACGTGTGGGTGGCGAGCGGATCCGGATCGCCATGGCCGGTCAGATCGCGATCGATGAGCCTCTGGCGGAGGCAGAAGACATCTGGTCGCGCGTGATTGGGGGGTACTTCGATCGGCCGCGCGGGGCTGCGTAAAAGCCGTACACTATGAGCCTGTTCATGTTCGATAAGTTCCGCGAGGAGTGTGGCGTCTTCGGGATCTTCGGCCATGCCGAGGCCTCCAACCTCACCTACCTCGGGCTGTACGCGCTTCAGCATCGGGGCCAGGAGAGCGCCGGTATCGCCGCGTCCGACGGCGTCCAGGTGCGGCACCGGAAGGGGATGGGGTACGTCAACGACGCCTTCGATGCCCAGGCGCTCTCCACCCTCCCGGGCCATCTGGCGATTGGGCACGTCCGCTACTCCACCGCCGGCGAGAGCAAACTCGCCAACGCCCAGCCGATCCTGGTCGACAGCGTGCACGGACAGTTCGCGATCGGCCACAACGGCAACCTCATCAACGCGGGCGACCTGCGCGAGGCGCTCGTCCGCGACGGCGCGATCTTTCAGACCAACAGCGATACCGAGGTCGTCGTCCACCTCTTCGCGCGGTCGCGGGAGGAGGGGAGCGAGAAGGCGATCGTCGATGCGCTGTCGCAGGTGCGCGGGGCCTTCTCGTTCGTGATGCTGACGCACGACCGCGTGTTCGGCGTCCGCGACCCGCACGGGTTCCGGCCGCTCGCGATCGGCCGGATCGGCGACGCGTGGGTACTGTGCTCCGAGACGTGCGCCCTCGACCTCATCGGCGCTGCCTACGTGCGCGAGGTCGAGCCGGGCGAGCTGGTCGTGCTGAGCGCGGCGGGCGTCAAGTCGGTCAAGCCGTTCGGACCCGCCCAGCACGCGCACTGCATCTTCGAGCACGTCTACTTCGCACGGCCCGACAGCTACGTATTCGGCGAGAGCGTCAACGAGGTGAGGACTGGTCTCGGCCGGCGCCTCGCCCGCGAGCAGCCGGTCGAGGCCGATGTCGTCGTGCCCATTCCAGACTCGGGCGTGTGCGCGGCGGTCGGCTTTGCCGAGGCGTCGGGGATCCCGATGCGGTTCGGCCTCATCCGGAACCACTACGTCGGGCGCACGTTCATCCAGCCGCAGCAGTCAATCCGTCATTTCGGCGTGCGCGTGAAGCTGAACCCGGTGCGAAGCATCATCGAGGGGCGGCGCGTCGTGCTGGTGGACGACTCGATTGTGCGCGGCACGACGAGCCGGAAGATCGTGCGGATGGTGCGGGGCGCCGGCGCGCGCGAAGTGCACATGCGCATCAGCTGCCCGCCGACGATTTCACCCTGCTTCTACGGCGTCGACACGCCGCGTCGGTCGGAGCTGATCGCGGCGACCCATACCCTCGAGGAGATCCGCAAGTACCTCGACGCCGACAGCCTCGGCTATCTGAGCCTCGACGGGCTGACCTCGGGCGTCCCTGGCGGCGGATCGAAGTACTGCACGTCGTGCTACACGGGGATCTATCCAGTCGCGTTCCCCCGCGACGAGGCGGCGTACCTTCAGCTCGCCCTGAAGCTCAGCCCCGAACCGCTGCCCGCAGAGCCGGCCGAGGCCGTGCTGCCGCCCCTGGAGGATGTGTTGTCGCCGCTCGAGAAGGACCCGGTTACGAGCTGACGCCCGTGTCGCCACGTCTGCTGCCCGCCGTTGTGGCCGTGCTTGCAGCCGGGCGCGCATCGTTCCTGCAGCCGTCCGGAGAGCAGTCCGTTGCCCCCGCCCGGGGGGCCTCCTGGAAGGCGGCCGAGGGACCGACTGCGCGCGCCGTGGCGGCGACCCTCATCGATAGACTGGAAGTCTGACGTGGACTACAAGGATGCCGGGGTCGACATCGACGCGGGGAACGAGACCGTGCGACGCATCCGCGCGCTCGCCCGGTCGACGTTCACCTCGGGTGTGCTCTCGGAGATTGGATCGTTCGGCGGGTTGTTTCAGCTCGAGACGGGCCGCTTCCGCGAGCCGGTCCTCGTGGCCACCGCCGACGGGGTCGGGACCAAGCTGAAGGTGGCGTTCCTCGCCGACAGGCACGACACCGTCGGCCTCGATCTCGTCAATCACTGCGTCAACGACATTCTGGTCCAGGGTGCGGAGCCGTTGTTCTTTCTCGACTATCTGGCGACCGGCCGGCTATCGCCGGAGGTGGCCGAACGGATCGTCGGGGGCATCGCCGGCGCCTGCCGTGACAACGGGTGCGCGCTGCTCGGCGGCGAGACGGCGGAGATGCCAGGCTTCTACGCGGATGGAGAGTACGACCTGGCCGGGTTCCTCGTCGGCGTCGTCGATCGCGAGCGGCTCGTCAGCGGGCGCGCGATTCTGGTCGGCGACGTGCTGGTGGGCGTTCCCTCGTCCGGGCTGCACACCAACGGCTTCTCGCTCGCACGCCGCATTGTCTTCGATCGCCAGGGGCTCACCGTCGACACGCACGTGGCGGAACTGGGGCGCACCATTGGCGAAGAGCTGCTCGAGCCCCACCGCTCCTACCTGCCGCTGGTGAAGCCGCTGCTCGCCGGCGGCCGGATCAAGGGGATGGCGCACATCACAGGCGGCGGTATCACCGACAACCTGCCGCGTGTGCTGCCCCACGGGACGACGGCGGTCGTCGATCTGGCGGCGTGGGAGGTTCCAGCGGTCTTTCGCTGGCTGCAGCGGAGCGGCCAGGTGCCGATCGAGGAGATGCTGCGGACGTTCAACATGGGACTCGGACTCATCATCGTGACGGCCCGAGACAAGGCGGAGCCGCTGATGGAGGAGCTGGCGGCGCGTGGTGGCCGCGACGCGCGGGTGATCGGCGAGGTGGTCGCCGGTGAGCCGCCGTCGGTGAGCTACGTCAACCTGTCGTGAACCGCCGGCTCGGCGTCCTCATCTCCGGCCGGGGCAGCAACCTTCAGGCGCTCATCGAGGCAACTCGCGACAGACGCCTCGACGCCACGATCGCCGTCGTGATCTCCAATCGCGAAGATGCGCAGGGGCTCGCGCGCGCCCGGGCGGCCGGCGTCGAGACGCTGACCATCAGCCATCGCGGGTGGTCGTCCCGCGACGATCACGACCGAGTCATTGTCCGGGAACTGCGCGCCCGCGACGTTGGCTTGGTGTGTCTGGCCGGGTACATGCGTCTGGTGGGCCCCCCGCTGCTCGAGGCGTTTCCCAATGCCATTCTGAACGTCCATCCGTCGCTGCTGCCCGCGTTTCCCGGCGTCGATGCGCCGCGGCAGGCAATCGAGCATGGTGTTCGTGTGAGCGGCGTCACCGTCCACTTCGTGACCTCCGAGCTCGACAACGGACCGATCGTCCTGCAGCGGGCGGTGCCGGTCCTCGACGATGACACCGTGGAGACGCTCGCTGCCCGTATTCTGGTCGAGGAGCACAAGGCCTATCCGGAGGCGGTCGCCGTCGTGCTGGGCGGCGGGTGGAGGATCGAGGATCGGCGGTTCGTCAGATCTGCGACCTCCGCTTCATCGTCACTATCGCCACTTCGGGCGGACAGTTGATCCGCACCGGCACGTAGACGGTGCCGACGCCGCGGCTGACGAAGATCGACGTGTTCTCGCGCGCCCCGAGGCCGGACAGGATCGGGAAGCGGCGTCGCGCCACCGCGCCGAGGCCGGGCAGTACCACCTGTCCGCCGTGCGTGTGCCCCGAGAGGACCGCGGGCACGTTCAGCACGGCCGCTTCGGCAAGACGCCGCGGATCGTGGGCCAGCAGGATCACGGTGTCCGTCGCGCCGCGCAGCAGGCGCGAGAGATCCTCGACGCGACGCGTCCAGAAGCGGACACCGGCGAGTTCCAGCCCTTCGCCCCGCACCTCGAGGCGCGTTCGGGCGTCCTTGAGCACCTCGATGTGGCGCGAGCTGAGCGCCATGGGCATGTCGCGGTCGTCGTCGTGATTGCCCAGGATGGCGAAGACGCCGTGCGGCGCCGCAAGCGAGGCGAGCAGCTCGGCGGCGGGCTCGACGAACGCGCGATCGCCGAACGTCACGTAGTCGCCCCCGAGAACAATCAGGTCCGGCCGTTCGGCCAGCACGAGCTGCACCGCGCGTGTGACGTCGGAGGCGGGGACGGTGCCGCTGTGATGAATATCGGTGAGAAAGCCGATACGCAGGCCGTCGAGCGCCGGCGGGAGTCCGGAAATCGGCAGCGTCACGTCGGTGACGCCGATCTGGTGGCGCTCGTACCCGACGCCGTACACCGTCGCGCCGGTGACGGTGCCGACGCCCATCGCGAGCAGCCCTTTAATCGCCGCGCGGCGGCCGAGGAGCATAGCCCGGTTTATAGTAGCGGCTGATGGACCTCTATGGCGAACTTGCGTGGCGTGGCCTCGTCTACGACGCCACTGAAGGCGTCCGCGAACTGCTGGCCCGTGAGAAGGTCGCCGCGTACATCGGGTTCGATCCGACCGCTTCGAGCCTGCATGTCGGCTCGCTCCTGCCGATCCTGGCGCTCGCGCGGCTCCAGCAGTTCGGCCACGCGCCGATTGCCGTTGTCGGCGGCGGCACGGGGCTCATCGGGGACCCGAGCGGCAAGACGGCCGAGCGCCAGCTCCTGACCGCCGAGCGGGTGGAAGCGAACGTCGAGGGCATCCGGCGGCAGCTCGAGCGCTTTCTCGATTTCGAGAGCACGACCGCCCCGGCGCGACTCGTCAACAACGCCGAGTGGCTCGCCAAACTGAGTGCGATCTCCTTCATGCGCGACGTTGGCAAGCACTTCTCGGTGAATGCGATGTTGGCCCGGGACTCGGTGAAGCGACGCATCGAGGGCGACGAGGGAATCTCGTACACCGAATTCAGCTACGCGTTGCTCCAAGCCTACGACTATCTGGTGCTCTACGACCGGTTCAAGTGCGTGCTGCAGATGGGCGGCAGCGATCAGTGGGGCAATATCACCGCCGGGATGGATCTGATTCGGCGCGTTCGGGGTGGCAGGGCCTATGGGCTCGTGCTGCCGCTCATCACAACCGCGTCGGGTGCGAAGTTCGGGAAGACGGAGGCGGGCGCCGTCTGGCTCGACGCACAGCTGACCCGGCCGTACGAGTTCTACCAGTTCTGGATCAATGCCGATGATCGCGATGCGGCGACGTACCTCAGGTTCTTCACCTACCTTCCTCAGAATCGCATCGCGGAACTCGAGGCGGCGGCGGCCCGAGAACCGGAACGGCGCCACGCGCAGCGGGAGCTCGCCCGTGAGGTCACGCGCCTCGTTCACGGAGAGGCCGGGGTGCGCGAGGCCGAGGCGGCCACCGACGCGCTCTTTGGCGGCGACCTTTCGGGTATGTCGGTCAACGAGTTGCTCCGCGTCTTTCCGAACGTTCCCTCCTCAACCACTCCGTATACACCCGAGGGGTGGCCGGTGGTCGACCTGCTGGTCTCCGCCGGCGTGACCAGCTCGAAGAGCGAGGCGACACGCCTCATCCGCAGTGGTGGGATCTACGTGAACAGTCGAAGAATTACGGATGAGAAGGAACGACTGCGCCCGGATGCCGCCGTTGAGGGGCAGCTGTTCGTCGTGCGCAAGGGCAAGCGTGACAACTACCTGATCCGGATCGTCCGAGGCGTGTCGAGCCATAAGTAAGTGTTACCGAGCGGCGCATCGTCGCGCCATTAATGGTGTTACCGAAGGTGCAGGGGTTTTGAGAGGCGGGGGCGC
>MELF01000029.1 GCA_001767525.1 Acidobacteria bacterium RIFCSPLOWO2_12_FULL_68_19
TGCACCACGATCCGTTGAGGCGACGTGATCACCGATAGGGATATCGGGTCATCAACCTCAGTTCACATTTGTGCGCTTTTCGATGAGCGCCAACAATTGCCCCCAGGCGGAACGGCGTACGCGCCGACCGCCACGTGGGCCCTGAGAGATCCCGCCATCGCCTTCGCCGTGCTCAGCGGGGCCGCCGCCCTCGCCAGTATCTACCGGTCGCCCAGGGTGGTGGCGATTCTGGGAGCTCGACTCGCGGCTGGGGCGCTCCTTGTCGCCGCGCTTCAAGGAGTCGCGTATGCGGGAGATCTGGTGCTGGTGGAAGTGGTGACGCGCGGTTACCGGGACCCGTGGATGCAGAACGTGAGGCCGGCGGAGGAGCGCGCGCGGATGCGCGGTCTTCCGCCGGATCGCTTCACACCCGGGGAGCGCCTCGCGCTGTGGCCCGGTATTCGCACGGAGATGCGCCTGCGGAAGCGCGCCAGCACGGATTTCGCGGACGCCGGGTACCTGCTCGTCACGGCCTGGACGAAGGCCAGAACGATGCGAGGCCTGGTCGAGCCCAATCCCGAGATGTTCAACCAGGCGACCGATTTGCCTCCGCAGGTCCTGTGCGATCCGAATACCGTGCGATTCCTCCAGCTCCGTTACATCATCGCGCCGCCAGACATCGAGTGCGGGCTCTGGAAGCGCGTTCCGGATTCGCAGGTCGACGGGTGGCTCGAGGTGGCCGTCGCGACCGAGCCGGACGACAGGGTCTGGGCGCTCCCCGTCTCCCGCCTCGCAGAGCCGATCGCTCGCAGGCCAGCGCTCTCGCCGGATTCTTCGCTCCTGGCGGGCCTCGTGCCCCTGCCCGGCACGTCCGTGACGCTGACGCCGCCGGGCGTGACCATCCGGCTCGATGACCCGTCACGCGGGAACGGCTACGCGCTCGTGCTGCCGCTCGCATACGATCCGGCGCTGCGCACCTCATCGGGCGGTGTACGAAACGTCGGCGGCCTCGCCGCTGTGAGTGGCGTCGACCGACGCGACGTGATGGTGGAGTTCGTTCCGGATCTCGTGGCGTTCCTGCGAGCCTTGTCGCTGACGCTCGCTCAGTGTCTCGCCGTCGTCGGGTTCGTCGGACTCGCGTGCGTCGCGTGGCGTTCCGGCTGACGACGGAACTCTTGTGCTGCGATCCTCGAAATTCTCGCGGCGCCTTGGCGTGGGCGGTCTCATCGGCCTGATGCTGCTGGGCGCCGCGTACCTGGCAACCCTCGAGCGGGTACCCAGGATTCGCATCCTCTGGCGAGACGGAGTCACCGCCGAGCAGCAGGCCGCTCTCGAGGCACGATACCTCCTGCGCAACGCGCGCGACCGATTGCCCGAGGGGTCGCTTGCCTACGATCTCCTTGACACGAGCCGCGCGAACATCCGGGCGCTGGTCGACGATCCGGCCGTTACGGACAGCAACGACATCGATCGGGATGCGTATGTCGTCGAGCCGGAGACCGATCGGGGTGAGGCGTGGATGTGGGTGGCGTATCGCGTGCCGGGCCTGCGTGCGGCAGGGGTCCGATGGACGCTGATCCTGCTGTTGTCGATCGCGGCGGTCGCCGGTCTCCGGCGTGAGGCCGTGTGGCTGCTGCGGCAGGCAGGGGCCGGTCTGCGATATGCCATCCGGGCGTGGAATGCACACCAGCGCTCGCCTGCCGACAGTCGCGATGTCTTCGACGCGATTTCCTTCCGCGCCCGCTCAGACGGGCATCCGCGGCGTGGAGACCTCCTCGTGAAGCTAGCCGCGGCGGTGTTGCTGCTGCCCGCCGCGGGACCGCCTGTTCTCGAAACGTGGGAGGCGCTCGCGCTCGCGGCTGCGCTGTTCGTGATCGTGTGTGGCACGTGCCGGCGCGGCTGGTGGCGGATACCGGTCGCGGCCGCCGTCGTGCTGGCGACACTGGGGGTCAAAGGGGCGCTCCCGAGGGCAGATATCGCCGAAGGGCACAACTCGTTTCTTCTTCCGGAAGACGGCGGACCTCTCGAGCAGGGGCTCCCGCCGGAGGTCTTCGCCAACTGGAAGGCGCAGTTCGATGCGCTCTACCCGGAGCCGGAGGTGGTCGTTGCCAACTCGTGGCGGGCGCTGCAAGCCGGTCCGGAGTCACTCTACGTCCGTTCGTCGGACGCCATCTGGCGCCCGGCGAAATATACCCGGCAGGTCGACACGGTCAACTTCCGTACGCTGGCGGCGTTTCGTGGCGGATTTGCCAACAAGCTCGATGAGAACTTCTGGGCCGGAGACCTGGTTCGCGAGGACATGCCGTTCTACGTCATGTACGAGCTGACCCCGGCCAGCGTCGGCAGTCGGCTCCGGTGGACGGGCCAGGTGTTCTGGGAAGGATCGGACGGACGGTACGAGGAGATCCGTCACGATCGAGTCGGCGAGCGGACGATCGAGCCGCGCGACATTGGCAAGCGCGTGTACGCCGTCTTCTTTCCGGGGCAGCAGCGGGAGTTCGAGTTTCGCCTCGTGCCTTCACGCACGTTGCGTCTTGCGGGGTGGGCCGAAGCGCTTCTCACGCTGGTCGGGTTGTGTGCAGTGGCGCTGACGATCCGCCCGCGATGGTCGGCGTACCTGCGCACGGTGTCGCTCTTTCTGGTCGCGTACTACATCGTGATCGCCGGGTTCCCGGAACCGTCATCGGCGCGACTTGGCAAGAGCTACCTGCCCCATGGCACGAGCAGTGACGGCGGTCTCGGGTACGAGGTGCACGGGCGGACCATGGCGATACTCGTGGGATCGGGAAGGGTCGTCGAGGCGCTTCAGGGAACTGAACCGGTCTTTGCCTCCACGCCGGGAATGCGCTACGTGCGCATGGTTGAAAAGCTCGTGTTCGGCGACACGAATCATCTGCTGGCGCTGCTGATCGCGGCCGTGCCCATCGTCGTCTTCTCCCTGATGCGGCGCTTCATCGGCGCGTTGCCGGCCTGGGTCGTCACCGCGGGCTTTGTCGGGTTGCCGCTCCAGCACTTCTCTTTCTTGCAGTATGTGACGAACGGTCGCACCGGGTCGGCCGATGGAATCGGCGCGGGGGTGTTCCTGCTCGGTCTGACGCTCGTCCTGCATCACGAACCGGCCACGACACAGCGCAGACTCGCGTATGTGTATGCCGGCGGCGCGGCGCTCGCCGCTGCGATGTGCCTCCGGCCGCATATAGGCCTTGCAGCGGCGTGGGTCGCGTCCGTGTATGCCGGGCGGTCGTGGGCGCGCAAGGATCTGCCGGCGGCCTTCGCCCTTGCCGCAGGCGTGTCGCTCGCGTTGTGGGTGCCGCTCCATAACTGGTACTACGGTGGAGAGCTCAATCTCGCGACTCGCCGGGAGGCGGCAAGCCTCGCCGATGCTTCGTGGCAAGACCTCCTGCGGGCTCCCGTGGATGTGTTCCGGGGACGGCTGGACAGCGGGGCAGTTGCGAGCGCTCGGCAGCAGATCACGACGTGGCTGTGGAGTCCCGTCTTCTCGTACTCGCCGTCCTCGTCCGCTCTGCAATGGCCCGAGCGCACGCTGAGAGTGGCCGCTCTCGTTGTGACGATGTGGGTCGCATTCGCCTGGGCGGCGCGCCGACAGCGGGCGCCGGCCGATCTGGCGCTGGTGGCAGGCGCGGCGCTGTGGGCGCACGCCGCCATGCTCGTGGTAGCCGGCCTCACTCAGCGCTACCTGCTCGCGTGGGACTTATCCGTCGTCGTGCTGATTATCTGGGTCCTGCGCAGATCGGGCGCTGATGTGGGAGCGACGTCTCCCGCACGTGAACGTGCCGCTGCGGATGCACGGTAGGTCTTCAGTGCAGATGTCATCTGGGCTCTCACGGTACGTCGGCGCGTGTGGCTTCGTGGGGCTGGCGCTGCTTGGAGGTGCCTAGCTCGTGACGCGCGATCCGGCGCCTCGGATACGAGTCCTCTGGTGCGTATTCCGGGCAAGCTGTGCGCGGGGTGATGCGGGCTGTAAATTCTGGCATCGTGGGCCCTTCGGTCGCATAAGCGGTCTTCGGTTGAGCTCGGACCGGGCGGAAAAGGCACAAATAGTTCCTGTCGTCTTCGCACCCTCCGCACCGTCAGACGCCTGCCATCTGGAAGAGCACCGTGCCAAGCGCCGCGTAGTCATCCTCGGCGCGGCCGGCCGCCATCAGCGCCTCGACGAGCTGCTGGATGACCGCCGTGACCGGCGCGGGACTGTGATGCTCGGCGAGCGTCGCCGCCACGATCCGGAAATCCTTCGCGTAGAGCGCCGTGCGGAACCCGGGCTTGTAGTTGCCGGTGAGCATGCGCTCGCCGTGCACTTCGAGCACGCGGCTCGCGGCAAAGCCGCCGAGCAGCGCCTGCCGCACCTTGGCCGGATCGACGCCCGCCTTGCGGGCGAGCGCGAAGGCCTCGCCGACCACCGCCAGGGCGCCGCCGATCACCATCTGGTTGCACACCTTGCAGAGCTGCCCGGCGCCGGACTCCCCGATGAGGAGGATCCGCTCCGGGTTCCCCATCGCCTCGAGCAGCGGCTTCACCTCGCCGAACGCCTGCGCGTCGCCGCCCACCATGATCGACAGCGTGCCGTTGACGGCGCCGATCTCGCCGCCGCTCACCGGAGCGTCGAGCATCGTGGCGCCGAGCGCCGCGGCGCGCTCGGCCAGGCGGCGCGAGGTCGCTGGCGCGATGGTACTCATGTCGATCAGGATGGTCCCGCGCCGCAGCGCGCTGAACACGCCACGCTCACCTTCCATGACCTGCTCGACGTCGGGCGAGTCGGGCAGCATCGTGATGAGGCGCGTCGTGCGCCGCGCCACCTCCGCCGGCGACGAGGCCCGGGCCGCGCCGGCCGCCACGACCTCATCGACCGGGCCCTGACTGCGGCTGTGCACGACGAGCGGGAATCCCGCCTTGAGGAGGTTCTTCGCCATGGGCCGCCCCATGACGCCGAGGCCGATGAATCCGATCGTGTCCGGCATGCGGAGAGTATATGTGATGGGCATCTGCCCAAGGCGTCGCCGGAACCCTAATCGCGCGAGACACTTAGCGCGACCGACGATTGGTGGCGCCGGAGCTTTGCCTTATAATGACGAACACGAAGCCGGGCTTCTCACCGGCCAACGGCTAACCCTTTAGGCGAGCTGGATGTTCGAACGCTACACGGAACGCGCACGACGGGTGCTCTTCTTCGCCCGCTACGAGGCCAGCCAGCTCGGCAGCATCTCCATCGAGACCGAGCACCTGCTGCTCGGACTCATTCGTGAGGGGAAGGGACTGACGAGCCGCATTTTCGCGCGCTCGCACCTGTCGCTCGAGAACATCCGGAAGGAAATCGAAGGGCGCACGGTGTTCCGGGAGAAGGTCTCCACGTCGGTGGAGATTCCGTTCAGCGCCGAAACCAAGCGTGTGCTGCAGTTTGCGGCGGAGGAAGCCGATCGGCTCCTGCACAACTACATCGGCACCGAGCACCTGCTGCTCGGCATCCTGCGCGAGGAGCGGTCGGTGGCCGCCTCCATCCTCATGGAGAAGGGGATGCGCCTCCACACGGTCCGGGAGGACATCGTCCAGCTCCTCAACGAGAAGACGACGCTGACGCGCGTCAAGGAAACGCCGCTGCTGGCCGAGTTCAGCCGCGACCTGACGGAAGCGGCGATGAAGAACCAGCTCGATCCGCTCGTCGGCCGGGAGTACGAGCTCGAGCGCGTCCAGCAGGTTCTCTGCCGCCGCACGAAGAACAACGCCGTGCTCATCGGCGAGCCTGGCGTCGGCAAGACGGCGATTGTCGAGGGGCTCGCGCAGAAGATCGTCTACGGCGACGTGCCCCATTTCCTCGCCGATAAGCGCATCCTGGCGCTCGACATCTCCCTCATCGTCGCGGGCACCAAGTACCGCGGCCAGTTCGAGGAGCGCCTGAAGGCGATCATGAAGGAGCTCACCGAGAACCCGAACATCATCGTGTTCATCGACGAGCTCCACACGCTGGTCGGCGCCGGCTCGGCCGAGGGGTCGCTCGACGCCGCCAACATCCTGAAGCCGGCGCTCTCGCGCGGCGAGATCCGCTGCATCGGCGCCACGACCCCGGCGGAGTACCGGAAGTACATCGAGAAGGATCGCTCCCTCGAGCGCCGCTTCCAGGCGATCAAGGTCGATCCACCCGCCGAGAAGGAGACGATCGAGATCCTGATGGGCGTGAAGGACCGATACGAGCAGTTCCACCACGTCGAGTACACGGCCGAGGCGATCGAGGCCGCGGTCTATCAGTCGAGCCGCTATATCACCGACCGCTTCCTGCCGGACAAGGCGATCGACCTGGTGGACGAGGCGGGCGCCCGGGCCAAGCTGAAGGAAGCCGGCTACAGCGAGGAGTTCGGCGAGATCAACAAGAGCATCCGCGTCGCCGTCGAGCAGATGGAGAACGCGGTGTCGCAGAAGGACTTCGAGCGCGCCCAGTTCTACCGCGAGCAGGAGGTCTCGGCGCGCGAGAACCTGCAGTTCGTCCGCGAGAAGTTCGAAGTGAAGTCGAGCGCCCGCAAGGTGGTCGTGCAGAAGGCCGACATCGACGAGGTGGTGTCGAAGTGGACGGGCGTGCCGATCTCGTCGATCAACCAGGACGAGAGCGACAAGCTGCTCCGCATGGAGACCGACCTCCACAAGCGTGTGATCAGCCAGGACAAGGCGATTTCGGCGATTTCGCGGGCGATCCGCCGCTCCCGCGCCGGGCTCAAGAACCCGAACCGTCCGGTCGGCAGCTTCATCTTCCTGGGGCCCACCGGCGTCGGCAAGACGGAGCTCGCCCGGGCGCTCGCCAACTTCCTGTTCGGCAGCGACAACGCGCTCATCCGCTTCGACATGTCCGAGTACATGGAGAAGCACTCGGTCTCGAAGCTGATCGGCTCCCCCCCGGGCTACGTCGGCCACGAAGAGGGCGGTCAGCTCACCGAGAAGGTGAAGCGGAATCCGTACTCCGTCGTGCTGCTCGACGAGATCGAGAAGGCGCACCCGGACATCTTCAACATCCTGCTGCAGGTCTTCGAGGACGGCCATCTGACCGACGGCCTCGGCAACCGGGTGAACTTCAAGAACGCGATCATCATCATGACGTCGAACATCGGCGCCCGGTTCATCCAGAAGAAGGCGTCGCTCGGCTTCCAGGCGAGCGACGCGGCCGCCATCGACAAGAACGTCACCGACATGGTGCTCGGCGAGGTCAAGCGGACCTTCAACCCGGAGTTCATCAACCGGATCGACGAGATCATCGTGTTCGAGGCGCTCTCGGACGAGGACCTGCGGCGGATCATGGCCCTGCTGGTCGAACAGCTCAACGCGAACCTCACCGATCGCCGGATCAGGATCGCGCTGACGCCGGAAGTGATCGACTGGATCATCGACGTGACGTGCAAGGACCGCTCGTACGGCGCCCGCCCGCTGCGGCGCGCCATCCAGCGCTACGTCGAAGATCCGCTGTCGGAAGAGCTCATCCGAGGCAACCTGCACGACGGCGAGGTCGAGGTCTACCTCGAAGGTGGGCAATTGTCCTACAGGCCGGCGGGCGAGCTCACCGCGGGCCGGCGGCTGTCCTGACATCCGGCCTGTCCGCCCGGCGAACGTCGCGCCCGGCGGTGACGCGCTCACGGCAAGCCATTTGCTATCTGTGCTCGTCTAAGATCCTGTAAACTAAGGCGTTTCACGGATCTGCCGCACATGCGCATTTTCGACCCTCGCGTGCTCCTCTTGACGGCGCTCGTCGGAGCCGCCGCCTCGCCGGGATGGGCGCAACCTGTCCAGGCGCCCGGCGGCAGACCGACGATCTGCGGGGTGCCGGTGGGTCCTCCGGCCAACCTGCCGCCCGCCGATTCGGGACCGGTCGTCTACGTGCTGGCCCCGTGCTTCTCGGCGCAGGGGAACGTCTCGACCGTCGAGCCGCAGACGTATCTGTTCTACATCCACCTCCGCCCGAGCCAGCCGTCCCAGAACATCTGGGTCCGGTACGACGACCAGGCCGAGCAGACGATGCTCGAGGATTTCAAGCGCCTGTGGGCGACGAACTTCCTGACCGACCTGTCGATCGACGTGACCGACTACGTCTTTTCGAACGGAGTGGTGGGCAAGCTCGTCGCCTACCATATCGAGGAGCGCGAGCGGGTCAAGATCGTCAACTACGAGGGGACCAAGCAGATCGATCGCGCCAAGATCGACGAACAGCTGCGCATGCGCGGCATCGAGATGCGCCTCGACTCGTTCCTCGATCGTGGCGTCATCCGCCGGATCGAAGGCGTGCTTCGTGAAATGATGGCGGAGAAGGGCTTCACCAACGCCGAGGTCAAGCACGGCGTCTCGGCCGTGGCCGGCGGACCGAAGCTGGTCAACGTCACCTTCAACATCAGCGAGGGGCCGAAGCTCAAGATCCGCGACATCGAGTTCATCGGCAACACCGCCAGGAGCGATCGGTCCCTGCGCAAGAAGATGAAGGAGAACAAGGAACCGAATCCCTTCTTCGGCTGGATTACACGGGGCGGCACCTACAAGGAGGACAAGTACGAGGCGGATGCGGATCTGGTGCAGGCCTACTACCGCCAGGAAGGATACGTCCGCGCCCAGATCGGCCAGCCCGAGGTCCGGGTGCTCCAGAACTCCGGCGACGGGAAGACGCGGTGGATCCAGCTGCGCATCCCGGTGACGGAGGGGCCGCGGTACCGTGTCGGCGAGTTCGGGATCGAGGGGAACACGGTCGTCAAGGGCGAGGCGCTGCGGCCGCTGTTCGCCGTGCAGAAGGGCGAGTGGTACAACGAGAAGAAGGTCCGGGACGGCCTCATCAAGGCGCGCGAGCTGTACGGCGCCGGCGGCTACATGGAGTTCACGGGCTTTCCCGACCTCAAGCCGAGCGACGAGCCCGAGGAGAACGTCCCGGCTGCGCTCGCCGCCCCGCCTCCGCCGGGACCGCCGACGGTCGACGTGACGATGCGGCTGCAGGAGGGGCAGCAGTACTTCGTCAACCGGATCACCTTCGTCGGCAACTCGTCGACCCGCGACAACGTCATCCGGCGCGAGATGCGACTGGTCGAGGGGGCCGTCTTCAATACCGAAGCGCTGAAGTACAGCGTCCGGCGGCTGAACCAGCTCGGCTATTTCGAGCAGATCAACGAGCAGGATCAGAACGCCATCAAGACCGAGAAGACGCCAGGACGCGACGGGAACGTCGACGTCACGCTCACATTGAAGGAGCAGAACCGCAATCAGTTGACGTTCGGCGCCGGCGTGTCGCAGTACGAGGGCATCTTCGGGCAGTTGGCGTTCCAGACGGCGAACTTCCTCGGTCGGGGCGAGAGCCTGACCATGTCGCTCATGGCCGGCGACCGGATGCAGAACTACCAGCTCGGCTTCACCGAGCCGTTCCTCTTCGACCGCAACATCACGGCCGGCTTCGACGTCTACAAGCGGGCGCTGCAGTTCATCGGCTACTACACGCAGAAGTCGACCGGCGGGAATCTGATGATGGGGTTCCCCGTCGCCGACTTCAGCCGGATGTTCGTGAGCTACGCCTACGAGGCGGTGCGGATGACCGACCTGAACGAGGCGTTCCTCGATCCGAGCTGCATCTTCAGCGAGGCCGGCTGCTCGACGGTATCGCTGACCGACCTGTCGACGATCAGTCCCGACGCGCTCGAGAGCATCCGCCGCAACCCGTTCGTGTTCGACTCGCTGCTGCTCGGCGCCGGCGGCCGCCGGACGGTCAGCAAGATCATTCCGAGCTTCGTCCACAACACGGTGGACAACCCGATCTTCCCGAATACGGGGCAGCGGCTGACCCTGTCGATCGACCTGGCGATGCTCGGGGGCAACACGCAGTACTACAAGCCGAGGGTCGAGGCGGTCCGGCTCTGGCGCCACACCTCGCGCACCTCGGTCGGCGTCCGCGGCCAGTTCGAGTTCATCGCGCCGATCCGCAACACGAGGACGCTCCCGATCTTCGAGAAGCTCTTCCTGGGCGGCGAGTACAGCGTGCGAGGGTATGACATCCGATCGATCGGTCCGTCGGACCCGTACACCGGCCTGGTGCTCGGCGGCAACAAGAGCCTGCTGCTCAACGGCGAGTACCTGTTCTCGATCGTGTCGCAGGTCCGGCTGATCTTCTTCTACGACGCCGGCCAGGTGGCCGACGACCGCGACTCGTTCGCGTTCGACAAGTTCCGCACCTCGACGGGCGCGGAAGTACGCTTCTTCATGCCCGTGCTGAACGTGCCGTTCCGGCTCATCTTCTCGGCCAATCCGCAGCGTGAGGGTGTGCTCGACAACAGCCTCCGGCCGGCGAAGAGCTTTACGTTCCGCTTCGCCGTCGGATCGACGTTCTAAGATTAGGTGGTAGGTGGTAGGTGGTAGGTGGTAGGCGGTGACACGGTGGTGGCAAGTGTGCTACCACCTGCCGACGGCCAGCTATCGGCTACCACCTGCTACCACCCACTAACTACCGACCATCAGCGACCGTGAAAGGACAACGACAGATATGAGAGTGTTCATTGGTGCTGCGGCGCTCTGCGTGATGCTGGCGGCGGGACCTTCGCCGCTCGCGGCTTCCTCCCTCGACAATGCTCGGGGTGCTCTGAGCGTTGGTCGATGGGCGGCCGCTCAGGTTGCCGCGGGCCAGGCCCCGGCGGCCCCCGTTGCCCAGACGGCGCCGGCACCCGCGTCCCGGCCGTTTCCTGCCGGGATCAAGTACGCCTTCATCAATATTCAGCGCATCGCCGCCGAATCGGCCGAAGGGAAGGCGCTTGCCGCCAAGGTGCAGGCGCTCAACCAGAAGAAGGTCACCGAGCTGAACGAGAAGAACAAACAGCTGCAGGCGGCGCAGCAGAAGCTCGAGGCGGGCGGCTCGGTGCTCAATCCGACGGCGCTCGGGCAGCTCCAGAAGGAAGTCGAGCGGTTGCAGGTGGACATCCAGCGGTTCACCGAGGACGCCCAGCAGGAGGTTCAGGCGCTCCAGCAGGAGCTGCAGGAGGAGTTCCAGCGCCGGCTGACGCCGGTCGTGCAGCAGGTGGCCATGGAGAGGGGATTGCACCTGTTGTTCAGCGCGGCCGACAGCGGGCTCGTCTGGGCCGATCTGTCCCTCGACATCACGACCGACGTCATTCGGGAGTTCGACGTCGTCGCCAAGTCGGCCGCAGCGCCGGCGCCGAAGCCTGCCCCGGCGGCGCCCGCGCCGAAGCCCGCCTCGGCGGCGCCCGCAGCGCCAGCGCCGAAGCCGGCGAATCCGTAAGCGGAAGGCCCCGGGACCCGGGCCTCGAGCCAAGCCCGTGGGTTCGTCCGATCCTGGGCCCAGAGGCTCGGGGCCTTCTGTATGCTTAGATCACCCGTGCCCCTGTCACTCGATCTCCCGGCGCTGCTCGATCGCGTCTCCTACCGCTATCCGTCGTTTCTCATCGACAAGGTCGCCGAGCACGACCCAGGCGCCCGGCTCGTCGCCATCAAGAACGTCACCGTCAACGAGGAGTTCTTCCAGGGCCATTTCCCCGGGTCGCCGCTGATGCCTGGTGTCCTCATGATCGAGGCGCTGACGCAGGTGGCGGCGGTGCTCCTGCTCGAACGCTCCGGCGTCCCGCCGACGGCCCGTGTGTGGCTCCGGGGGGTCGACAATGCGAAGTTCCGGCGGCAGGTGGTGCCCGGCGACCGCCTGCGCCTGGAGGTGTGTCTGGGTCGGACCAGGCCTCGGCTCGCCGTGGCGCGGGCGGTCGCGTACGTGGCCGACCGGACGGTGGCGGAGGCGACGCTGCTGCTGGCAGTCGAGCCCGGCGCCGCCTACATCGATCCCACGGCGCAAGTGCATCCGGCCGCCCGGGTCGGCGCGGGCACCACTGTCGGGCCGTACTGCACGATCGGGCCGGATGTCGTCATCGGCGCGCGCTGCCGGATCGGTGCCTCGGTCGTGATCGACGGCTGCACCGAGATTGGCGACGACACGCGCATCTATCCGATGGCCTCGATCGGGCTGGCGCCGCAGGACCTGAAGTACAAAGGGGAGCGGACGCGGCTGACGATCGGCCGCGCGAACACCTTCCGGGAGTTCGTGACCATCAACCGCGGGACGCACGGCGGCGGCGGTCACACGCGCATCGGTGACCGCAACCTGTTCATGGCCTACGTGCACGTGGCGCACGACAGCCAGATTGGCAACGATACGATTTTCGGCAATGGCGCGACGCTCGGCGGGCACGTGAGCGTGGAGGACTTCGCCACGATCAGCGCCTATTCCGGCGTGCATCAGTTCTGCCGCGTGGGACGTCACGCGTACGTGGGCGGGTATTCGGTCATCACGAAGGACGCTCTGCCGTTCGGCAAGTCGGTTGGCAACCGGGCGCGCATCTACGGGCTGAACACCATGGGCCTCGTGCGGCGCGGGTTCACCGAGGAGACGGTCGGTCAGCTCAAGCGCGCATACCGGTACCTGCTGCAGTCGAAGCTCAATACGTCGCGCGCGCTCGTGCAGATCGAGCAGGACGCCGCTCTCGCCTCTCCCGAAGTGCGGTACCTCGTCGACTTCATCCGAAGCTCGCCGCGCGGGGTGATTCTCCGGCGGCCGACACGGCGCGCCGAGGAGCTCGTCGCCGAAGAATGAAGCTGGGGCTCATCGCGGGCAATGGGCGCTTTCCGTTCCTCGTGCTCGACGCCGCGCGCGCGCAGGGGCACGACGTCACGATCGTCGCCGCGAAGGAAGAGACCTTTCCCGAACTGACCGACGCCGCCGCCCGTCACGGTTCGCCAATCCACTGGATTTCGCTCGGTCAGCTCGGTACCTGCGTGGACCTGCTCGAGCAGGCGGGAGTCACCCGCGCGGTCATGGCGGGGCAGGTGAAGCACGCCAGGATCTTCTCGAGCGGCATCGTCCCGGACCGGCTGTTCCTGCGCGTGCTGACCCGGCTCGCGTCGAGGAACACCGACGGGCTCATCGGGGCCGTGGCCGACGTGCTTCGGGAACGCGGCATCGAGCTGATGGACTCGACGGCGCTCCTCGCTCCGCTGCTGGCACGTTCGGGCGTGCTCACGCGGCGCGCGCCGGACGCGGATGAGCAGAGGGACTTCGAGTTCGGCTACCGCATGGCCGACGCCATCGCCGCCCTCGACATTGGCCAGACGGTCGCGGTCAAGCAGCAGGCGGTCGTGGCGGTCGAGGCGATGGAAGGGACCGACGAGGTGATCGCCCGGGCCGGCCGCCTGGCCGGGCCGGGCGTGGCCGTGGTCAAGGTCGCCAAGCCGAAGCAGGACATGCGCTTCGACGTGCCGGTCGTCGGCGCCGCGACGGTGCGCGCGATGCAGGGAGCCGGCGCGTCGGCGCTCTCGGTTGACGCCGGCAAGACGCTCGTGCTGGACGGCGACGCGGTGGTGGCCGCGGCCGACGCGGCCGGCATCGCAATCGTAGGAAGGAGCGTGGCGTGACGGTGGCGGCGCTCCGTCTCGCCGTCGTCGGCGTCGGCCATCTGGGGCAGCATCACGCCCGCATCCTGGCCGAGATGCCCGGCGTCGAGCTCGTCGGCGTCGCCGACATCAAGCCGGGCCGGGCGGCCGAGGTCGCGGCGCGGTATGCGACCACCGCTCATACGGACGCCTCGGAGCTCGTCGGCCGGGTCGACGGCGTCTCGATCGCGACGCCGACCGTGTCGCACGTCGCGGTGGCGCTCCCGTTCGTCGAATCGGGCGCCGCCGTCCTCGTCGAGAAGCCGCTGGCCGCGTCAGTGGCCGACGCGGACCGGCTGCTCTCGGCCGCCGTGGCGCGTGGCGCCATGGTCGCCACCGGCCACACCGAACGTTTCAACCCGGCGGTGACCGCCGCGCTGCCGCTCGTGTCGCGCCCGCGGTTCATCGAGATCCACCGGCTTGGCACGTTTCCCGAGCGGAGCCTCGACATCGACGTGATCTTCGACCTGATGATTCACGACCTGGACGTGCTGCTCGCCGTCGTCGGCTCCGAGGTCGACGCGGTGGAGGCCGTGGGCGTCAACGTCCTGACCCCGCGGGTCGACATCGCCAACGCGCGCCTCCGCTTCGCGTCGGGTTGCATCGCCAACGTCACGGCGAGCCGCATCAGCCGCGATCGCGTGCGGAAGGCGCGTTTCTTCCAGCACGACGCGTACATCTCGATCGACTACGCCGCCCAGGAAGTCGAGATGTACCGCCTGGTGGCCCATTCCACGGCCGCCGCTCGAGGCGGCCCGCGCAACGGCGACGGCCCCAACGGGCTCCGTCCGGCGATCCAGGGCGGACGCGTCGATGTCGTCGCCGACGAGCCGCTCCGACGCGAGCTGGCCGACTTCGCCGCCGCGATTCGGGAGCGCCGCCCGCCGGCCGTCACTGGAACCGACGGGCGCGCCGCGCTGGCGCTGGCAACGCGCGTCTCGGACATCATTTCGAGCGATCTCTCGGCATGACGAGGTCCTCCACGTTCGATCGCCTTCTCGATCAGGTCCAGACCGGTGGACGGCTGTCGGCCGACGACATCGCGCAGCTGGCGGCGACGCCGGACATCTTGTCGGTTGGGATGCTCGCCGACGCGCTGCGGCGGCGCCTGCACGGCACCTCCGTTACCTACGTGCGCGTGGCGGCGTGCGGGTTCGACGCGTCGTTCGCCAGGGCGGTGCCACCCCTCGCGCGTGAAATCCGCATCACCGGGTCCCCGGCGTCGCTCACGACCGCCCGCGCCGCCGTGGAGAGCGCGAAGGCGGTGGCCGGCGATCGGCCCGTCTCCGGCTTCGCGTGGCGCGACGTGGAGCGCCTCTCGTCGAGTTCGAGAATGCCGGTCGCTCGTGTGCTGGCGGAGCTGCGTGCCGCCGGTCTCGAGGGGCTCGCCGAGATCCCCGTGGATGCCATCGAGGACGAGGCGGCGGTGATCGATACGCTGAGGCAGGCGGGCTTCGATCGCCTGCGCTTGACCGTTTCAAAGGCGCCGGGCGCAGAGCGGACCGGCGCGATGCTGCGGGCAGCCGCGCTGCAGGCGCGCTTCGGCGGCATCCAGGCGGTCGCCCCGCTCCCGACGGCGATCGACGCCCTCCGCCCGGCCACGGGGTACGACGATGTGAAGGCGGTGGCGATTGCGCGCCTGGCGGCGCCGAATATTCCCGTGGTGCAGGTGGACTGGCAGCGCTACGGCCCCAAGCTCGCGCAGGTCGCGCTGACCTTCGGCGCCGACGACCTCGACAACGTGGCCGCCTCGGACGAGGCGCCTGACGGGCGCCGGCGGGCGCCACTCGAAGAGTTGCGCCGCAACATCGAGGCGGCGGGGTTCACCGCGGCTGAGCGCGACGGCCTGTTCAACGTGATCTCGCGATGAGAACGTCGTCTCGACCTCAATCACCACAACTCCCAACTCCCACCTCCACAACTCCCACATGTGGGAGTTGGGTTTCTTGGGGGGGTGGAATTTGATCAGGCCCGTTCGCCTTGGCGCCGTCGGGTACCTGAACGCGCGGCCGCTGACCTGGGCGCTCGACCGCGCCCCCGAGCGGTGGCACGTTCGGTACGACGTGCCGTCGGTGTGCGCCTCGCTGCTCCATGCGGGCGCAGTGGATCTCGGCCTCATCCCATCCGTCGAGTACCTGCAGGCGCGCGACTACCGGTTCGTGCCCGGCGTCGGGATTGGATCGCGCGGGCCGGTGCGGTCGGTGGCGCTCTTCACGCGGGTGCCGCTCCCCTCGATCCGTCGCATCGCGCTCGACACGAGTTCCCGCACCTCGGTGGCGCTCATCAAGGTGTTGTGTCGCCATCGATTCCGGATCGAGCCGGAGTTCGTGCCCCATGGCCCGGACCTCGCGACCATGACGCGCGGCGCCGACGCCGCGCTGCTCATCGGCGACCCGGCGCTCGATGCCGACGAACGGGCGATCGGCCTCGAGAAGGTCGATCTCGGCGAAGAATGGTCCGCGATGACCGGGCTGCCGTTCATCTACGCGGCGTGGACCGGGCGGCCGGGCGCGATCTCCGACGCCGACGTGCGGGCGCTGCAGGACGCGCAGCAGGAGGGCTCGCGCGCCACCGCCGCCATCGCGGCCGAATACGGACGGGGCGACGCGGCCGCCACGGCGCGTGCGGCGGTGTATCTGAGGGATAATGTGAAATACGGCCTCGGCCCGGAGGAAGCGGCGGGCCTGCAGATGTTCCTCGACTACGCGGCGGAGATGGGGCTCGCTCCCGGACGGCGGACGCTCGAATTCTTCTGATGGTCGACGAGCTCGTGCGAAACGTGACGGACGGCGCCCGCGTCACCGCGGCCGAGGCGCTCGACCTCTATCGTCACGCGCCCACGCACGTGCTCGGCCGGCTGGCCGACGCCATCCGCGCCCGCAAGCATCCGGATCGCGTCGTCACCTACATCATCGATCGCAACGTCAACTACACGAACGTGTGCGTGGCGCGCTGCAACTTCTGCGCCTTCTATCGTCCGGTCGGCTCCGCCGAGGGCTACGTCCTCGGGTTCGAGGAGATCTTCCGCAAGATCGACGAGACGATGGCGGTCGGCGGCAATCAGCTGCTGCTCCAGGGGGGGCACAATCCGGATCTGCCGATTGCCTGGTACGAGGACCTGTTCCGCGCCGTCAAAGGCCGCTACCCGGGTCTCAGGCTGCACGCGCTCTCGCCGCCGGAGATCCTGCACATCTCCCGGACGAATACGGTGTCGGTGAGGGAGGTCGTCGCACGGCTCGTCGCCGCGGGGCTCGACAGCATTCCCGGCGGCGGCGCGGAGATCCTCGTCGACCGGGTTCGGAAGCTCCTGAACTGCTACGGCAAGGCGTCGGCGGACGAATGGATCGACGTGATGCGCCACGCGCACCGCGCCGGGCTGCGCTCGACCGCCACCATGATGTACGGCACGGTGGAGACCGACGAGGAGCGCGTCGAGCACATGATGCGCGTGCGCGACCTGCAGGACGACACCGGCGGGTTCACCGCGTTCATCGCCTGGAGCTTCCAGCCGGAGCACACCGAGCGCGGGGGCGCCGAGGCAACCGGCGTCGACTACCTGCGGACGCTCGCCCTCGCGCGCATCGTGCTGGACAACGTCGACAACCTGCAGGCCTCGTGGGTGACGCAGGGAGGCAAAGTGGGGCAGCTCAGCCTCGCGTTCGGCGCCAACGACATGGGCAGCGTCATGCTCGAGGAGAATGTCGTCCGCGCCGCCGGCGCGAGCTACTGCATGGACGAGGTCGAAATCGTCGCCAGCATCGAGGACGCCGGATTCGTCCCCAAGCGCCGCAACATGCAGTACGAGATCCTCGGCGATCCGGTCTTCCGCGCGCGCGACGTGCCGCGCGTGCTGGAGCTGGCGACGGCGAGGGCGGCCGGCGACACGTCGGTGCCCGAGGAGCTTCGGCAGTACCCCGCGCGCAGCCGCGCCGGCAAGCAGCTGCGTCTGGCGCAGTGACCGTCTTTCGCGCCGCCTGGATTCTTCCCATTACCGCGCCGCCCATCCGCGACGGCTGGCTTGCCGTCGAGGATGGCGTCATCGGCGCCGTAGGCAGCGGACGGCGCGTGGATGCCGCCGACCTGGGGCCGGTCGCGGTGCTGCCCGCCCTCGTCAACGCCCACACGCATCTCGAGCTGTCGTACCTGGAGGGCGTGGTTCAGCCGGTCGACCGGTTCCTCGACTGGATCCGGGCGGTCGTGGCGGCGCGCCGCCGCTATTGCGACCCTCGCGATCCGGCCATTCTCGAGGCGGCCCGTGCCGCGATTGGCGCCGCCCGGACGAGCGGCACTGGGCTCATGGGCGATGTCAGCAACACGCTGGCGGCGGTGCCGCTGCTGCGCGAGGCGGGAATGGCCGCCCGGGTCTTCCACGAGCTGCTCGGCTTCAACACGGACGACCCGGTCGGGCGCGTGCGCGCCGCCCGCGCCGCGATCGATCTCGAACGCGAGCCGGGCGCGGCGGTGCGGCTCAGCCTCGCGCCGCACGCGCCATATTCGGTGTCGCCCGGTCTGTGTGCCGCCATTCGCGCCGACCTCGACGCGCATCCGGAGGACGTGTCCACGATCCATCTCGCCGAGTCGCCGGAGGAAGTGGAGTTCATCGCACGCGGCACCGGGGGCTGGCGTGAGCTGCTCGGCGAGCTGGATGTCTGGTCGCCGGCGTGGCGGCCTGCCGGCGTGTCGCCGACCCTGTACCTGTCGGCGCTCGGCTTCCTCGACGCGCGCGTCCTGGCCGTGCACGTGGTGCAATGCACCGCCGACGACCTCGCGCGCCTCAGAGCGGCGGGAACCAACGTCGTGTCGTGCCCCCGCAGCAACCGGTACGTGGGCGTCGGCGATCCGCCGCTCGACGCCTTCTACCGGGCGGGCATCCCGGTCGCCTTCGGCACCGACAGCCTTGCGAGCGCTCCCGATGTGAACCTGTTCGCGGAGCTGGCCGCGGCGCGTCGTCTGGCGCCGCGCGTGGCGGCGGGCCGCCTGCTCGAGAGCGCCACGTTGCGGGGCGCCACCGCGCTCGGATTCGGCGGGCAGTTCGGCAGCATCGACGTAGGGAAGCGAGCCTCGCTCATCGCAGTGCGCGTGCCCGCCGGCGTCGTCGATGTGGAAGAATATCTGCTGTCCGGCATCGAGCCCGCCGACATCGGATGGCTCGGCGCCTCAACTCCCAACTTCCAATGAACCAGCCAAGGGGGCTCCGCCCCTTGATATCCCGGCAGAACCCCTTGGCTGGTTGCCAGTATCTTCTGCCGCGCTTCGCGCGGCTGGGACCGCTATGCGGGCGGACGCAACGAGTACGAAATTCGCGTTCCGGCCCGCATAGCGGTCCAACTCCCCAATATCGAGAGTTGGAAGTTGGAAGTTGGAAGTTGGGAATTGGACGTTGACAGCATGGGCAAGATCTCGACGTATTGCTCCTTCGTCCGCTTCAGCCACTCCGTCTTTGCCCTGCCGTTTGCGCTGACCGGTGCGCTCCTGGCCTGGCAGACGTCGCCGTTCTCGTGGTGGCAGGTGGGCTGGATTGTCGTCTGCATGGTGGCGGCACGCAGCGCGGCCATGGGGTTCAACCGCCTGGTAGACGCCCGGTTCGACGCGCTCAATCCACGGACGGCGATGCGCGAGCTGCCGCGCGGCGTCATGTCGCGCCGCGAGGCGACGATCTTCGTGATCGTCTCCTCGGCCGCGTTCGTCCTTGCGGCGGGACGGCTCAATCCGCTCTGCCTCGCCCTGTCGCCGGTCGCGCTCGCGGTTGTCTTCTGGTACTCCCTGGCCAAACGCTATACGTCGTACACGCAGCTCTTTCTCGGCCTCGCGATGGCCGTGGCGCCGATCGGCGGCTGGATTGCCGCGGGCGGCCGCGCCGGCGCCGAGCCGTGGCTGCTCGGCGGGGCGATCGGGCTGTGGGTCGGCGGCTTCGACGTCCTGTACGCGTGCCAGGACGTGGAGTTCGACCGCGCGCACGGGCTGCGGTCGATTCCCGCCCGGTTCGGCATTGGTCCCGCCATCCGGGTCTCACGGGTGATGCACGTGGCGGCGGTGCTGGCCATGATGGCGCTCTGGCGAGCCGGGAACCTGCCGGCGCTCTACCTCGCCGGAGTGCTGATCGTGGCGGTGCTCCTGGCGTACGAGCAGTCGCTCGTCAGCGAGGGCGACCTCTCGCAGGTTCGGAAAGCGTTCGACCTGAACGGCTACGTCGGCATCGTCTATTTCGGCGCGACGGCGCTCTCACTCGTCATCGGCTAGCGTGCCATCCCCCGACAAAGCGCCCGACCGCATCGCCGGGATGTTCGATGCGATTGCGCCCCGGTACGACCTGCTCAACCATCTGCTGAGCGCCGGGATCGATCGGCGGTGGCGCACCCGGGCCATCCGGTCGCTGCAGTTCACGGGTCGAGAGGTTCTGCTCGATGTCTGCACCGGCACCGCCGACGTCGCGCTGCAGGCGAAACAGGCGGCGCGCGTCGTCGGCGTCGATTTTGCGGGCGCTATGCTGGCCATCGGGCGGCGCAAGGTGCGCGCGGCGGGGGAGGCGGGGCGCATTGCGCTGGTGCGGGGCGATGCGACGAGGCTTCCGGTCACCGATGCCGCCGTCGATGCGGCCACGGTCGCGTTCGGCATCCGCAACGTCGAGCGGCCCGAGCTGGCGTGCGCCGAGATGGCGCGGGCGCTGCGCCCAGGGGGCCGGCTGGCCATCCTCGAGTTCGGCGAACCGCGGGTGCCCGGCCTCCGGACGCTGTACCTCTGGTATTTCAAGTACCTGCTGCCATGGATCGGCCGCGCGGTCTCGGGTCACGGCGCCGCGTATTCGTACCTGCCCGCCTCGGTACGCAGCTTTCCTCCCCCGCGCACCTTCGTCGCACTGCTCGAACAGGCGGGGTTCTGCGACGTCCGCGCCATTCCGTTGACGTTCGGCATCGCCTATCTGTATACGGCTCGGCGGGTATAATTCGCCTGTAACCGCGTGATCCATTTCGACTTCGAGGATCGCTACCAGGACGAGAACGTCGTCGGCGCGGCCATTTCTCGCCGCGAAGGCGTGGTGCTGTCGGTCGTTGTTCACGCGCTGATTGCGACGGCGTTCATCATCGGTCCACGCCTCCCGATGTTTCAGCCCACACCCGAGGAGATCCAGCGGCGGCAGGCCGAGCTCGAGCGGCAGCGGGAGGAAGCGGCGCGCCGGTTCGTCTTCGTCCAGCCGCGCCTCGACACGCCGGCGCTGCGAGCGCCCGACCGGGCGGAGCTGTCGGATCTCGATCGTCGCGCTCAGGACCCGGTGATCGTCCGCAAGCCCGAGAACCCGTTGCCATTCTCGCGCGGCGACACTGCCGAGCGAGTCGAGGCGGCGGAGGCCGAACGGGCAAAGGGGGCGGACAATCCAGATGCGCCGCCGCAGCCGGAGCCCGAGACCCAGGTGGCGCGGGTCACGCCGCCCGGCGAGACCGGCCTGCGCCGCCCGCTCGAGACGCCGCTGACGCGCCCCGGCGGCTCTCTCGGGGAGGCGCTGCGGAACCTGCAGCAATACGTTCAGAACGAGCGATTCGACAATCCCCAAGGGGGCAACGACCGCCCCGGGGCGACGATTCAGTTCGACACCAGGGGCGTCGAGTTCGGGCCGTGGCTGCGCCGCTTCGTCGCGCAGGTCCGCCGTAACTGGTTCGTTCCGCAGGCGGCCATGGTCATGAGCGGCCACGTCGTGCTGCAGTTCAACATTCACAGAGACGGCTCGATCACCGACATCGTCATCGTGCAGCCGTCGGTCATCGAGGCCTTCACTCGAGCGGCGTACGGCGCGATCTACTCGTCGAATCCGACGGCGCCGTTGCCGCCGGAATACCCGCTCGACAAGGCGCTCTTCACGGTCACCTTCTACTACAACGAGCAGCCCCCCTACTGAATCACGCAGGCCCCGGGCTCCAGGCCCCGGGCTCCGGATGTTCCTATGCCGACACGGGTGCAGCAGCTGGGTCTCCTGATTCTGTTGACGGCGCTCGTCGTGTACGTCCTGGCGCGCGCCGGATGGTAGAACTGCGACCCTCTTCGGGTCGCCCCGAGCCTCGAGGAGGGGCGGAGCGGCGCCTGGTGCTGGCCGTGCTCGGGCCGACGGCATCCGGCAAGAGCGCGCTCGGTCTTGCCCTCGCGGAGCGATACGACGGCGAGATCATCAGCTGCGACTCGACCGCCGTGTACCGGGGATTCGACATTGGAACCGACAAGGTTCCCCTCGAGGCGCGGCGAGGCATTCCACATCACCTGATCGACGTGGCCGACCCGACCGAGGTGTACACCGCCGCACGCTACGCCCGCGACGCGGCGTGTCTCGTTCGAGAGATCCACGGGCGCGGCAGGCTGCCGCTCGTTGTCGGCGGCACGGGATTCTACTATCGGGCGCTGACGCGCGGCCTGTTTCCAGGGCCCGGGGCCGACGAGGCACTGCGCGCCCGGCTCGACGGGGTGGCGGATCGCCGCGGCGTGCAGCGCCTGCACCAGTGGCTGCGGCGGGTTGATCCCGACTCGGCCGCGCGCATCATGCCGCGCGATCGCAAGCGCCTCATCCGTGCGCTCGAGGTCTACCTGACCACCGGACGACCGCTGACGGCGCACTTTGCCGAGACGGCGTCACCCATTGCCGGGTGCGAAGTCATCCCGGTTGCGCTGCGTCTGCCCGCGGCCCTGACGGCGGAGCGCGTCGCCCGTCGCGTCGACGAGCAGTTCGCGCGCGGTGTCGTCGCCGAGGTGCGGGCGCTCGTCGCGAGCGGCGTGCCGCCGACCGCGCGCCCCTTCGGCGGCCTCGTGTACAGGCAGGTGATGGAGATGCTGAGCGGCGGGCGGGACGAGACGGCGACGCGTGCGCTCATCGTGCAGGAGAATCGACGCTACGCGAAGCGGCAGTTGATCTGGTTCCGCAAAGAGCCTAATCTTATGTGGTTCGACGGTCCCGGCGAACGACCGGCCACGCGGCTGCGCGTCGAGGAGATGCTCGCCTCGCGCGGACTCTCGCGCCGTTCGCGCTGACGAGGAAATCGAGGAGGCACTGCCTGATGGCCCAGGTGTCCGAACTCCGTCCTGCCTCCGCCCAGCCGAACATACAGGACGTGTTCCTCAACCACGCGAGGCGCGAGCGTCTGTCGGTGAGCGTGCATCTGGTCGACGGGCGCCGGCTCGAGGCGCGCATCAAGAACTTCGATCGTTTCGCGGTGGTCGTCGAGGTCAACGGCGTGGACCATCTGGTGTTCAAGCACGCCATCGCCACCATTGCCACAGAACGCTCCGTCGCCAACTACTTCACGCCGCAGCAGCCGTAGGCACGAGGCGCGTGTGCCTGGACCGCTATACGGCTCCAAACGAGAATTGTGTACGCGTTCCCAGGAGCCGTATAGCGGTCCTAGGCGCGCGGAGCGCGCCAAAGAGATGCTGACCAACCAGCCGAGGGCTCTCACCTCACCGGTCTCATGACGGACGTCACGAGCAGAGCCCGAGGCTGGTTCACGCGCGTCGTCGTGATCGTTCTCGACAGCGTCGGCATCGGGGCGCTCCCCGACGCGGCCGCCTACGGCGACGAAGGGAGCAATACGCTCGGCAACATCGCCAAGCAGGTGCACCTGAACCTGCCGGTGCTCCGCTCGCTCGGTCTCGACCGGCTGGTGCCGCTCGGCGGCGGCGCGGCGGTTCAGTCTCGTGCCGCCTTCGGACGGATGGCGGAGGCCTCGGCCGGCAAGGACTCCGTCACCGGACACTGGGAGCTGATGGGCCTCGTGCTCGACCGGCCGTTTCCCACCTTCCCGGCCGGATTCCCGCCGGGCGTGATCGCCGAGTTCGAGCGCCGGATCGGGCGCGGTACGCTTGGGAACGTCGTGGCGTCCGGCACCGAGATCATCGAGCGGCTCGGCTCCGAGCACATCCGGACGGGCAGGCCGATCGTCTACACATCGGCCGACAGCGTGTTCCAGATTGCCGCGCACGAGGAGGTCATCCCGCTCTCGGAGCAGTACCGCATCTGCGAGGCCGCCTTCGACCTCGTCTCCCGTGGGATGGGAGTGGGCCGCGTCATCGCGCGTCCGTTCCTGGGGGCGGCGGGCGCCTTCAGCCGGACCGCCAACCTCCACGATTACGCCCTCGAGCCTCGCGGCCGGACACTCCTGGACCTGTTGACCGCCGGCGGCATTCCCGTCGTGGCGATCGGCAAGGTCGCCGACTTGTTCGCGGGCCGCGGCATCGGGCGCGCCGTGCCGACGCGGAGCGATGCCGACGGCCTCGGCAAGGTGGCTGCCGCATTGGCGGACGTGCCGGGGGGGCTCATCTTCGCGAATCTCGTGGACTTCGACACCGTCTACGGACATCGCAACGACGTGGCGGGCTATGCAGCCAACCTCGAGCGGATCGACGAAGGGCTCGGGCGCCTCGCAGCCGCGCTGGGCCCAGGCGATCTGCTCGTGGTGACCGCCGATCACGGCAACGATCCGACCACGCCGAGCACCGATCATTCCCGCGAGTACGTGCCGATCCTGCTGACCGGGCCGCGCGTGCGGCCGGCCACCGACCTCGGCACCCGTTCCACGTTTGCCGACCTCGGCCAGACGCTCGCCGAGAACTTCGGCGTCGTGCGACCGCCGTTCGGGTCGAGCTTCCTCGACGACATCCTGGAGGAGCCGGTTGTCGAGCATCCGTGAGGCCCTCGAGCAGCGCGAGCGCGAGACGCTGGCGCCGCAGGCAGCCAAGAGCGCCGATTCGCGTGGCCGCCTCCACCCGGAGTCCGAGGACGACGTGCGGCCGGCGTTCCAGCGCGACCGCGACCGCATCATCCATAGCAAAGCGTTCCGCCGGTTGAAGCACAAGACGCAGGTCTTCTTCGCGCCCGCCGGCGACCACTACCGGACTCGCCTCACGCACACGCTCGAGGTGTCGCAGATTGCACGAACGATTGCAAAGGTGCTCCGTCTGCACGAGGAACTCACCGAAGCGATCGCCCTCGGACACGATCTCGGCCACACCCCGTTCGGTCATACCGGCGAGCGCGTGCTCGACGCGCTCGTCCCGGGCGGCTTCAACCACTACGAGCAGAGCCTGCGCATCGTCGACGTGCTGGAAAACGACGGTCGCGGTCTCAACCTGACCTGGGAAGTGCGCGACGGCATCGCACGGCATTCCAAGGGCAGGGAGGGCTCGCCAGTCGGCATCGACGCCTCCACGCGAGCAGCGACGCTCGAAGGGCAGATCATCCGCGTCGCCGACCTCATCGCATACGTGAATCACGACATTGACGACGCGGTGCGGGCCGGGATGCTGAACGCGGCAGACCTGCCGAAGGCGGCGGTGGGCGTGCTCGGCGTCAGCTCGTCCGCCCGCATCGCGCGCATGGTCAAGGACGTCGTCACCGAGACCGAGTGCGGTCGACTGCAGGAGATCCGGATGAGCGACGACGTGCTGCAGGCAACGCTGGCGATGCGGAGTTTCCTGTTCGAGGCGGTCTACGAGAACGACGTCGCGACCGGCGAGTTCAGGAAAGCCAGCGGCATCCTGACCGGGCTCTGGGAGAAGATCCGGGAGCGGCCCGACGGGCTGCTCGACCGCCGCATCGTCGACACGGAGGGGCTCGACACGGCGGCCAGGGATTTCCTGGCCGGGATGACCGATCGCTTCGCGGTGACGCTGTACGAGCGGCTGTTCATCCCGAAGCCGTGGATCGGGCCTATCTCGTGGAATCAGCTATAATTAGCGGCTCAATGCTGCTCGACCTGACGCGCTACCGGCAGAGGCTCGACCGCTTCGCGCGCACGTTCCAGGCC
This sequence comes from Acidobacteria bacterium RIFCSPLOWO2_12_FULL_68_19, assembly GCA_001767525.1. Taxonomy (GTDB): domain Bacteria; phylum Acidobacteriota; class Vicinamibacteria; order Vicinamibacterales; family UBA2999; genus MELF01. The sequence continues at coordinate 25,200 of MELF01000029.1, forward strand.
CCCGACGTGTCCGACGAAAGCGACCACTATCGCGTGGTGTCGCCTGTCGAACTGGCATTCGAGATTCACAAGGACAAGGACAGGTTTCGCCTGGTCGGCACCGTGAAGGCCGACCTCGAGCTGTCGTGCAGCCGCTGTCTCGACGCGTACCGTGTCGAGGTGAACACGCCGTTCGATCTGCGCTACCTGCCGGTCTCGGCCATGTCGGCCGAGTCGGAGCGAGAGGTCGCGGACGAGGACTTCGACACCAGCTATTACCGCGAGGACCAGATCGATCTGAACGAGCTGCTGCGTGAACAGTTCTACCTGTCCTTGCCGATGAAGCCCCTGTGCCGCGATGACTGCCGGGGGCTCTGCCCGCAGTGCGGGGCGAACCTGAACCTGGCCGCGTGCGCCTGCTCGTCCACCTGGGAGGAGTCGCGGCTTGCGGCGCTCGAGGCGCTGGCGGGGGATCGTTCGGATCGTTCGAACCGTTCGGACCGTTCGAACCAACGAACCCCTGAGAGGTGAACCAGAAGGATCCGAACGACCTGAACGACGACATAGACACGTATGCCAAATCCAAAACGCCGACACTCCAAGACACGGACCGCCAAGCGGCGCACGCACGACGCGCTGCGGCCGGCGACGACCGGTCTGTGTCCCCAGTGCCACGAACCCAAGGCGCCGCATCGCGTGTGTCCCCACTGCGGCTACTACCGGGAGCGGCAGGTCCGGCCCGTCGACGAGGAGTAACCCGACCGCGTGTCGGTGCCCCCAGGCGCCGAAGGCGTCCACGCCATGACCCGCATCGCCGTTGACGCGATGGGCGGCGACCATGCGCCGTCGGCGGTGGTCGACGGGGCGGTGTCCGCCGCGCGCCATCTTGCCGTCCGCATTGCGCTCGTCGGGCCGACCTCCGCGCTCGAGGAGGCGCTCGCATCCCATCCGGACTGGCGCGCGCTCGGGCTGGAGATCGTCGAGGCTCCCGAGGCGGTGGAGATGGCCGAACCGGCCGCGGCGGCGCTCCGGCGCAAGCCGCGCGCGTCGATCCGGGTTGCCGCCGATCTGGTGGCGCGGCGCGAGGCGGCCGCCCTGTTCAGCGCCGGCCATACCGGCGCGACGGTGCTGGCCGCGCATGCCGCGTTCGGCATGATGCCGGGTGTCGATCGGCCGGCGCTCGTGGCCACGATCCCGACGCGCGCCCGCCCGGCGGTGCTCGTCGACGCCGGCGCCACCGTCGACTGCCGCCCGCAGCACCTCCTGCAGTTTGCCGTCATGGGCAGCGTCTACGCGCGCGTGGCGCTCGGCGTCGATCGCCCCCGCGTGGGCCTGCTGTCGATTGGCGAGGAGGAGACCAAGGGAAACGAGCTGACGCGCGAGGCGCATCGGCTGCTCAAGGGGTCGCCGGTGCACTTCATCGGCAACGTCGAGGGGCGCGAGATCTACAGTGGCATTGCGGACGTCGTCGTCTGCGACGGTTTTACGGGCAACGTCGTGCTCAAGACGAGCGAAGGACTCGTCGACGCCGTAGAGACACTGCTCGGCGACGAGCTGAAGGGAACCTTCTCGAGCCACGTGGGCTACCTCCTGTCGCGCCGGGCGTTCCGGCGATTCCGCCGCCGCGTGGATTATTCCGAGTACGGCGGCGCGCCGCTGCTCGGCCTCGCGCAGCTGGCGATCGTCGGCCACGGGCGCTCTTCGGCCAAAGCGGTGCGGAACGCGATTGCCGTGGCGTCCCGGTTCGCCACGAGCGACTTCCTGCGCCGGGTCGAGCGCGAGATCGCCCTTGCCGCAGTGGCCGACCGATGATTGCGTTCATCTTTCCGGGCCAGGGTTCTCAGACGGTTGGCATGGGGAAGGCGCTGGCCCACGTGTTTCCCGAGGCGCGCGCCGCCTTCGACGAAGCCGACGCGGCGTTTGCCGCGGCGGCGGCCGGGACGACGGCCCCGAACCGCTCGCTGCGGCAGCTATGCTTCGAGGGGCCGGAGGATCAGCTGACGCTCACCGAGCATACCCAGCCGGCGATCCTGGCCGTCAGCATCGCTGCCGCCCGCGTCCTCGAGGCCCGGGGCATCCGTCCGCAGATCGTCGCCGGTCACAGCCTGGGGGAGTATTCGGCGAACGTGGCAGCCGGCACGTTCTCCTTTGCCGACGCCGTCGGCATCGTGCGCCGCCGCGGCCGCTACATGCAGGAAGCGGTGCCGCCCGGGCTGGGCGCCATGGCGGCCATCCTCGGTCTCGACGCCGCCCAGGTGCGCGGCGCGTGCGAGGCGGCCTCCGGCGGTGAGGTCGTCGGTCCCGCCAACATCAACAGTCCGGGACAAATCGTGATCGCCGGCGCCGCCGCCGCGGTCGACCGGGCGGCAGCGCACGCCGTGGCGCTGGGCGCCAGGCGCGTCGTGCCGCTGCAGGTCAGCGCGCCGTTCCACTGCGCGCTGATGAAGCCGGCGGAGGCGCGGCTCGAGCCGGAGCTGCGCGCGCTCGCCGTGCGCGACCCGGGAGTGCCGATCGTCGCCAACGTCGACGCCCAGCCGAAGCGGGACGCGCGCGCCGCCATCGACGCGCTGATCGGCCAGGTGTCGGCGCCGGTGCTGTGGGAGGGCGTCGTACGCCGCCTTGCGTCGGAGGGCGTCACCACGTATGTTGAGGTGGGTCCGGGGCGCGTGCTCGGCGGACTGGTGAAGAAGATCCAGAAGGACGCGCAGATCCTGGCGTTCGCGGAGCCGGGGGATCTGGACGCGGTTCTTCGAGCGGGAAAGAAGTAGACGAAGTAGAAGAAGTGGAAAAGTGGAAGAAGTAGACGAAGTAGGACAAGTGCAGAGAGTGGAAGACGTGGAACCGTGGATTGGCGAGACCGTGGACGCATGCCACGCCGGACCCGGCGTCACTTGTCAACTTACTTTTCCACTTTTCCACTTCTTCCACTTCGTCTACTTCGTCTACTTCTTCCACTTGTTCCACTTCTCCCCCCCGGGCCGTCATGTTCTCCCTGTCCGGTAAGGTGGCCATCGTGACCGGGGCGTCGCGGGGGATCGGGCGCGCCGTGGCGACGCTGCTCGCCGAGCGCGGCGCACATGTCGTTGCGGTGGCCAGAGGCGATCACGCCGCCGACACGGCGGCGACCGTCCGCTCGACGGGCGGGCGCGCGGAGGCGGCCGCCGTCGATGTGACCGACGCGGGCGCCGTCGAGGCGATGGTCGCCGACGCCCTCGAGCGCCACGGCCGGATCGACATCCTGGTGAACAACGCCGGAATCGCCCGTGACCAGCTGCTGCTGCGCATGAAGCGCGAAGAGTGGGATCAGGTAATCGCGACCAACCTGACAGCCGCCTACGTCTGCGCGCAGGCGGTGCTCAGACCGATGATCAAGCAGCGCCGCGGTCGGATCGTCAGCATCAGCTCGGTCGTCGGGCAGACCGGGAATGCCGGCCAGGCGAACTACGCGGCCTCGAAGGCGGGGCTGATCGGGTTCAGCAAGGCGCTGGCGCGCGAGGTCGCCTCGCGGAACATCACGGTCAACGTCGTCGCCCCCGGACTGATCGAGACCGACATGACGCGCGCCCTCACCGAGAAGGCCCAGGGGGACTGGGCCGCGCAGATCCCGCTTGGACGGCTCGGGGAGACGACCGACGTGGCGGCGGCAGTCTGTTTTCTCGCCTCGGACGAGGCATCGTATATTACAGGGCAAGTCCTGGCCGTCAACGGCGGGATGTACATGTGAGTGACGTGGTGGCCGAGAGGCGGTCGTTGGTGGCGACCGACTGACCGCCGACTACCGACTACCGACTACCGACTGGAGGCGTGATGGCGGTTGCAGACAAGGTGAAGAGCATCATCGTGGAACAGCTCGGCGTGGACGAGGAAGAGGTGACGCCGGACGCGTCCTTCGTTGACGACCTCGGTGCCGATTCGCTCGACACGGTGGAGCTCGTCATGGCGTTCGAGGAAGAGTTCGGGATCGAGATTCCCGACGAGGACGCCGAGAAGATTACCCGCGTGAAGGAAGCGATCGATTACATCGACGCTCACGCCAAAGGAAAGAAGTAGCGCGGTGTGAGCAGGCGGGTCGTCATCACCGGCATCGGGCTGGTGTCGTCGCTCGGCATTGGCACCGGCGCGAACTGGGTTGCGCTGCTGGCTGGCAGGAGCGGCGTCGGACGGATCACGAAATTCGACCCGAGTGAGTTCGCCGCGCAGATCGCGGCAGAGGTCACCGGATTCGATCCCCTGCGGTTCGTCGACAGGAAGGACGTCAAGAAGATGGACGTCTTCATCCAGTACGCCATCGCCGCCACCCAGTTCGCGATGGACGATTCCCGCCTCACGATCACTCCGGAGCGCGCGCCGCGCACCGGCGTCTTCATCGCGTCGGGCATCGGCGGATTCACCACGATCGAGCGCGAGCACCGGGCGCTCATCGAAGGCGGTCCGCGGAAGATCTCGCCGTTCTTCATTCCGTCGGCGATCATCAACCTGGCGGCCGGCCAGGTGTCGATCCGCTTCGGCGCCAAGGGCCCGAACTCCGCGACGTGCACCGCCTGCTCCGCCTCGGCGCACGCCATCGGCGACGCCTTCGAGATCATCCGCCGCGGCGACGCGGACGCGATGATTGCCGGCGGCTCCGAGGCGGCGATTACGCCGATGGGCGTCGGCGGGTTTGCGGCGCTTCGCGCGCTGTCGACGCGCAACGACGAGCCCGAGCGCGCCAGCCGGCCGTTCGACCGCGACCGCGACGGCTTCATCATCGGCGAAGGCTCGGGGATCGTGGTGCTCGAGGAGCTCGAGCAGGCCCGGCAGCGCGGCGCTCCGATCTATGCCGAGCTGGTCGGGTACGGCATGTCGGCCGACGCCTACCACATCACCGCGCCCTCCGAGGACGGCGACGGCGCGGTGCGCGTCATGCACCTGGCGCTCGAGAAGGCCCGCGTCCGCCCGGACGAGGTCGATTACATCAACGCCCACGGCACGTCGACGCCCCACAACGATCGGCTGGAGACGCTCGCCATCAAGCGGCTGTTCGGCGACCACGCGCGCAGGCTGGCCATCTCGTCGACCAAATCGATGACCGGCCACTTGCTCGGCGCGGCCGGCGGAGTGGAGGCGGGCATCACGGCGCTCGCGGTGCACCATCAGGAGATGCCGCCGACGATCAACCTCGACACTCCCGATCCGGCGTGCGACCTCGACTACGTGCCGCATCGGAGCCGCCGCAGTCCGATCCGGTATGCGCTCTCCAACTCGTTCGGCTTCGGCGGTACCAACGCGGCGCTGCTGTTCAAGAGATACGAGGGGTGAGCGCTCGGAGGAACACCCCACCGGAACACCGAGACACCGAGGCACGGAGAAGAACTATGATTCCTTTTTCTCGGTGTCTCGGTGTCTCGGTGGTACGTCATCGATGAAGATCGCCGTCTGCATCAAGCAGGTCCCCACCCGCGAGTGGCAGCCCCGGATTCGCGACGACAAGCGGTGGATCCGCGGCGAAGACGTCGCCTACGAGATGAACGAGCCGGACGCCTACGCGCTCGAGGAGGCGCTGCGCCTCCGCGAGCAGCACGGCGGCGAGGTGGTCGTCTGCTCGGCCGGACCGGCGCGCGTCCAGCAGGTGCTGCGCGAGGCGCTCGCCCGCGGCGCCGATCGGGCGCTCCACGTGGAGGATGAGTCGCTCGCCGTCTCCGACGCCTTCGTGAGCGCCGGCGCGCTGGCGGCGGCGATGGCGGTGGAGCAGTTCGACCTCGTGCTGACCGGCCTGCAGTCAGACGACCAGGGGCACGCGCAGACGGGCGTCGTCCTCGCCGAGCGGCTCGGAATCCCGCACTCCACGATCATCATGGAGGTCCAGGTGCAGCCCTCGGGCGTTCGCGTCAAACGCGAGCTCGAAGGCGGCTGGTTCCAGTGGATATCGCTGCCGCTGCCGGCCCTGCTCACGATTCAGAGCGGCATCAATCAGCTCCGCTACGCGACGCTGAAAGGGATCATGGCGGCCAAGAAGAAGGAGATCCGCCGGGTGCCGCTCGCCGCCGGCCTCCAGCCCGCGCAGGAAATCGTGTCGCTGGCGCTCCCCTCGCGAGCCAAGCAGACGCAGATCATCGACGGCTCACCCCAGGAGGCCGCCCGCGAGCTCGTGCGGCGGCTCCGCGAAGAGGCGAGGGCGCTGTGATCCTCGTCGTCGCGGAGCAGCGGTCGGGCGTCCTCAACCGCGCCACGTGGGAGGCGATCGCCGCGGCGCAGCGCCTCGCCGACGGGACTGGCGGCGGGCCGCTCGAGGTCGCCCTTGTCGGCGCCGCCGGCGCTGCCGCCCAGGAGCTGGCGGCGGCCGGCGTTGGCGACGTGCTCGTGCTGAACGACCCGGCGCTCGACCTCTACACGCCGGACGGGTACGTGGCGGCGCTCGCGGCCATGATCGCCTCGCGGGCGCCGGAGTTCGTCGTCCTGCCGCACACGTATCAGACGCGCGATTTCGTGCCGGCCCTCGCCGCGCGGCTGAACAAGCCGCTCGTCACCGACGTCACCGCCATCTCCGGCGCGACATTCACGCGACCGATGTTCCAGGGGAAGCTCGCGGCGGAGGTACGGCCCGCGGGCGGCCGTCCCTGTTTCGTGACCTGCCAGATTGGCGCCTTCCGGGCCGACCACGTGCGGAAGGGCGCCTCGCCGTCGGAGGTGACCAGGGCGGCCGTGGCCGTCGATCCGCGCGCGATCCGGCAGACGCCGGAGGCGCCGTTCCAGGAGGCGCAGCAGGCCGTCGATCTCAGTCAGGCGGCGCGCATCGTGGCGGTCGGCCGCGGGATCAAGTCGCGCGAGCAGCTGCCGGTGGCCGAGTCGCTGGCCAGGGCGCTTGGCGCCGAGCTGGCCGCCTCGAGGCCCATCTGCGACAGCGGCTGGCTCCCGATGGAACGGCAGATCGGCAGCTCGGGGCAGACCGTCGCGCCAAAGCTGTACGTGGCGCTCGGGATTTCCGGTGCGATTCAGCACCTGGTCGGGATGAAGGGGTCGCGCACGATCGTCGCGATCAACAAGGATGCCGACGCGCCAATCTTCGAAGTCGCCGATTACGGCATCGTCGGCGACCTGTTCGAGATCGTTCCCGCGCTGGTCGCCGAGCTCGAGAAGCCTTCCTAGTGCAGCGTGAGACCCTCGATGTCGACGTCCTGATCGTCGGCGGCGGCCCGGCAGGACTGTCGGCAGCGCTTCGCCTGGTGCAGCTTCAGGAACAGCGTAGGCCGGGTCCTTCGGGACCCGGCGACGCGCCGTTGTCGATCGCCGTGCTCGAGAAGGCGCGCGACGCGGGGGCGCACGTGCTGTCGGGTGCGGTGCTCGATCCGTCCGCGCTTCGGGATCTGATTCCGGACTTCCGCGAGAAAGGGGCGCCGCTCGCCGCCGCGGTGCGGCGGGATCGCGTCTACTTCCTGACGGAGCGGTCGAAGCTGCCGTTCCCCGTCATTCCGCCGCCGCTCAGCAATCACGGCAACTACATCGTGTCGCTGAACCGGCTGGTGCGCTGGCTGGCCGAGCAGATGGAAGGGCAGGGCGTCGATCTCTTCAGCGGTATCGCCGGGCAGCACGTGCTCACCGACGGCGACCGGGTCATCGGCGTACGGACGGGCGATCGCGGGGTCGACCGGCAAGGGGTGCGGAAACCGGCCTTCGAACCGGGCGTCGACATCCGGGCGAAGGTGACGATCTTCTGCGACGGCGTGCGCGGCAACCTCACCAAGGAGCTGCTGCGGCGGTTCCATCTCGGGCGCCTCCGCCAGAGGGAGCAGTTTGCCGTCGGCCTGAAGGAGATCTGGGAGGTTCCCGCCGGCCGGCTCGACCCGGGCACCGTCGTCCACACGATGGGGTACCCGCTGCGGCACGACGAATTCGGCGGGGGATTCATCTACGCGACGGGTGACGGACAGTTGTCGGTCGGACTGGTCGTGGGCCTCGACTACAAGGACCCGCTGTTCGATCCGCACACGGCGTTCAACCGCTTCAAGCGGCACCGGTTCGTCCGCGGGTTGCTCGAGGGCGGACAGCGGATCCGCTACGGTGCGAAGGCGCTGCCCGAAGGCGGCTGGAACGCGATTCCCCGGCCGTATCTCCACGGCGCCCTCATTGCCGGCGATGCCGGAGGCTTCCTCAATTCGATGCGGCTCAAGGGCATTCACCTCGCCATGCGTACCGGCATGCTCGCCGCCGAATCGGCGTTCGAGGCGATTCGGGCCGGCGACACGTCGGCCTCCGGCCTCTCGCGCTACCAGGACAAGATCGACCGCAGCCCCGTCAAGGCGGAGCTCTATCGCGTGCGCAACGTACATCAGGCGTTCGAGTACGGCCTGTTCGCGGGGCTGGCGTTCGCCGGACTGACGATGCTCACGCGCGGCCGGTGGGCAAAGGATCTGCACGGGCAGGCGGGTCACGAGCGGATGAAGACGCTCGGCTCGTACTACGGGGCCCCTCCAGCCTCCGCTGACGCGTCGGCGGGCCAGCCTGGTTCGCCTGCGCCGAGCAACGCCACGGAGGTCGACCGGCGGCTCACGTTCGACAAGCCGACCAACGTCCACTATTCGGGGACGGCGCACGGCGAGGACCAGCCGGCGCACCTGCTGGTGCATACCGAGGTGTGCAGCACGATCTGCGGGGCCGAGTACGGGCACCCGTGCACACGCTTCTGTCCCGCCAACGTCTACGAGATCGTGCAGCAGCCGGACGGCCCCCGCCTGCAGATCAACGCGTCGAACTGCGTACACTGCAAGACGTGCGACATCATGGACCCCTACGGTGTGATCACCTGGGTGCCGCCCGAGGGCGGCGGGGGACCTCAGTACAGTGGCATGTGAGGACTGGCGGGCATCGGCGGTCAAGCGCTTCCAGGTGTCCGCGATCGCCGCGCTCGGCTATCCGCTGATCGCGGCGCTCGGCCATACGCTGCGCTGGCGCGTCGAGGGGCTGCACCACCTCGAGGCGATTCGCGCCGCCGGACGGCAGCCGGTGATGGCGTTCTGGCATGGCCGCATCCTGCCCGCCACCGTCTACTTCCGCCGCCGCGGGATCGTCGTCATCACGAGCGAGAACTTCGACGGCGAGTGGATCGCGCGGATCATCGAGCGCTTCGGCTACGGGACGGCGCGCGGATCGACCTCCCGCGGGGCGCGCAAGGCGATGCTGCAGCTCGTGCGCGAGATGCAGCAGGGGAGACCCGCCGGGTTCACCCTCGACGGCCCACGGGGGCCGGCGCTCGTGGCGCAGCCCGGTGCGATCTGGCTCGCCCGGACCACGGGCAACCCCCTCCTCCCGTTTCATCTCGAGGCGTCGCGCCACTGGTCGCTCCGGAGCTGGGACCGCACCCAGATTCCGAAGCCGTTCAGCACGGTGGCGCTGGTTGTCGGCGAACCGATGCCGGTGCCCGCGGATACCTCGGACGCCGACCTCGAGCGTTGGCGCGTCGAGCTGGAGATCAGGCTGCGGGCGCTCGAGCGTCGAGCCCTCGCGCTGGTCGGACGGGCGTAACCGCAGCTACGGGACCGCCGTGCCGCTGGCGTCGTGGTAGTGGCCGTGCTCGGTCGACCAGACGCGCGTTGGGCCGGTGGCCCGCTCGCCGGTGAACGAGGCGATGCCGACGATGATCGCCCCAAGCACCGCGGCGCCCACCAGCATCATCAGCAGCCGTCCGTTCGACTGGCGGCGTTCCTTCGACTCGCAGCACTTCTTGTACTTCCGGCCGCTGCCGCAGGGGCACAGGTCGTTGCGTCCAGTTTTGGCCATGGGTGGTCCTCGGGCCATGAAGTCTACGATGGTGTGGAGGATTTTGCCAGTGCAAGGCACCGGCCCGAACCCCGTCAGCCAGGGCGCCACGCGTACTCGGACATGGTGTCGGACTACAATCAGCGCCTATCGAGGTGCCTATGGCCCACGTCGCGACCGACCTCGCCGTCACCCTGCCGGAGGATCGCCCGGGCATGCTGTCCAAGGCCGTCAATGCCGTCGGCAAAGCCGGCCTCAATCTCGAGGGGCACGCGGAAATGGAAGGAGTCGTGCACATCCTGATTACCGCCGCGGACGCGGCGCGCGCCGCCCTCGAGGGAGCAGGCTTCCGGATCGTCAAGGAGCAGCAAGTGGTGCTCGTGCCGGTTGAGGATCGGCCCGGGTCCGCCGCGGGCGTGTTCCGGCGAATCGCGGATGCGAAGGTGAACATCCGGTTCAGTTATCTCGCCACGCGCAACCGGCTGGTGATTGCCGCCGACGATCTGGGGGATCTGATTGCGGCGCTCTCGGATTAGACGTCGCCGGGTCCAAAAGGACCCGGCCTACGCGATCTCGTGCCATTGACGATCTTCACGTCCGACCGGTGGGCCGACCATCTCACGCCGCCGGGTCATCCCGAACGCGTCGAGCGCGCGGAGGTGATGCAGGTGGTCGCCTCGGAGTTCCGGAGGCGCGGCGGGGCGGTGGTGGCGCCGCGCCCGGCCACGGAGGACGAGATTGGCCGAATCCACGATCGGGAGTACGTCGCGCTCATCAGGGAAACGGCGGGACGCGCGGTGGCGCTCGATCCGGACACGTTCACCTCCCCGGAGACCTACGACGTGGCGCGCCTGGCCGCAGGGGCGGCGGTCGGCGCGGTCGATCACGTGCTGGACGCGGGAGGCGGCGCCAGGGCGCTGGCGATGGTGCGGCCGCCCGGACACCACGCCGAGCGAAACCGCGCGATGGGATTCTGCGTCTTCAACAACGCGGCGATTGCCGCCGCCCACGCCCGGGCCCGCGGCCTGGCGCGCGTCGCCGTCGTCGACTACGACGTGCACCACGGCAATGGCACCGAGCGGTCCTTCTATCAGGATCCGTCGGTGCTGTACGTGTCTTCGCACCAGTTCCCCTTCTATCCCGGGACCGGCGCGGCCGACGAGATCGGGTCGGGGAAGGGCGCGGGTTTCACCGTGAACTTTCCGATGGACGCCGGCTCGACCGACGCCGACTACGAGCGCATCTGGGCTGCGGTGGCCGCCATCCTGCGCCAGTTCCGTCCGCAGTTGATTCTGATCTCTGCGGGATTCGACGCGCACGCCGACGATCCGCTGGGCGGCATGCGCGTGACGACGCCGCAGTTCGGACGGCTCACGGCGGTGATTGCCGAGGCGGCCGACCGGTGCTGCGAGGGACGTCTCGTGGCGGTGACCGAGGGCGGATACGATCTGGCCGCGCTGGCGGGATCGCTGCGCCTGGTCATCGATGTGCTGGATGGGGCGACGCCCCGCGGCGCGCTGGCGGTGCCAATCGGCCCGACGCCGCGCGCCGACGCCGCGCTCGCCGCCGTCCGTCCCCATCTGAGCAAGTTCTGGCAGATATAATTGACCTGCCGTTCGCACTTCTGAGTTCTCGGTTCTCGGTTCGCGTTCAGGTTCGTGTGCGGGTTCGGGTCCACACCCCGAACCGAACCTGAACACGAACCGAGAAGCAAGAACGGAGAAGCGTGAACGACAGTTCCTCTCTATGTCCGAGTACCGCCCTCGAGATCTCGATCGGAAATGGCAGCAGCGCTGGGCGTCGTCCCGCGCCTTCGAGGTGGACGTCGATCCGTCGCGCCCCAAGTTCTACTGCCTGGAGATGTTCGCCTACCCCTCCGGGCACGCGCACGTCGGCCACGTGCGCAACTACATCATCGGCGACGTGATCGCCCGTACGAAGCGGATGCGGGGGTACAACGTGCTGCACCCGTTCGGGTGGGATGCCTTCGGCCTGCCCGCCGAGAACGCCGCCATCAAGGGGGGACTGCATCCGGAAGTCTCGACCCGCGGCAACATCGCGCACATGAAGGGGCAGCTCCAGCGGCTCGGCATCAGCTACGCCTGGGAGCGCGAGCTGGCCACCTGCGACGCCGAGTACTACAAGTGGAACCAGTGGCTCTTCGTCCGGATGTTCGAGAAGGGGCTCGCCTACCGCCGCCGGTCGTCCGTGAACTGGTGCCCGAGCTGCCAGACCGTGCTGGCCAACGAGCAGGTGGTCGACGGCGGCTGCTGGCGCTGCGGCATACCGGTCGAGAGGCGCGATCTCGAACAGTGGTTCTTCCGGATTACGGCGTACGCCGACGAACTGCTCGACGGGACGGACGCGCTCTCGCGGTGGCCCGACAAGGTGCTGACGATGCAGCGGAACTGGATCGGGCGCTCGGAGGGCGCGCGCGTCACGTATCCGCTCGAACACCCACCGGGATCCGGGGTCGGGGATTCGGCATCCGCGATCGAGGTCTTCACGACGCGCATCGATACGATCTACGGCGCCACCTTCGTGCTGCTGGCGCCGGAGCATCCGCTCGTGGCCGGCCTGGCCGAGCAGTCGAAGGATCCGGCGTCGTTCCGGCGACAGGTGCAGGCGTTCCGCGCGCAGGACCGGGCCGCGCGGATGAGCGGGGAGATCGAGAAGCAGGGGTTCGACACCGGCTTTCGCGCCATCAACCCCTTCACGAACCAGCCGGTTCCGATCTGGGTCGCGAACTTCGTGCTCGGCGAGTACGGCACGGGCGCCGTCATGGGCGTCCCGGCGCACGACCAGCGCGACTTCGAGTTCGCCCGCAAGTTCAATCTGCCGATTCGCGTCGTGATTACGCCGGACGGCCGGCCGCTGGACGCCGACGGCCTGGCCGAGGCGGCCGAGGCGTACGGGACGCTCGTCGACTCCGGCGAGTACTCCGGCCTGAGGTCGGCGGAGGCGCAGCCACGCATGGTGGCCGCCGCCCGGGCCCGCGGGCTGGGCGAGGCGACGGTGCAGTACCGCCTCAAGGACTGGGGCATCTCCCGACAGCGGTACTGGGGAACGCCGATCCCGATGATCTACTGCGACACCGACGGGATCGTCCCTGTGCCGGACGGGCAGCTCCCCGTGGTGCTCCCGACGGTCGCGCAGTTCACCGGCCGCGGCGACTCGCCGCTCGCGCAGGTGCCCGAGTTCGTCGACGTCAACTGCCCGACGTGCGGCGGTCCCGCTCGGCGCGAGACCGACACGATGGACACCTTCGTCGACTCGTCCTGGTACTTCTACCGATTCGCCGATCCGCGCAACGACCGCCAGGCGTTCGATCCGGCCGTGGTCAGGTACTGGCTGCCGGTCGATTTCTACAGCGGCGGCGTCGAGCACGCCATCCTGCACCTGATCTACTCGCGCTTCTTCGCGCGGGTCTTCCGCGACCTCGGGATGGTCGATCACAGCGAGCCGTTCACGCAGCTCCTCACCCAGGGCATGGTGCTGAAGGACGGCGCCGTCATGTCGAAGTCGAGGGGGAACGTCGTCGATCCGGACACGATGATCCAGAAGTACGGCGCCGACGCGCTGCGGCTGTACGTGATGTTCGTGGCGCCGCCGGAAAAGGAAGTCGAGTGGACCGACGCGGGTCTCGAGGGGAGCTTCCGCTTCCTCGCGCGCGTGTGGAGGCTCGTGGACCACTGGGTGGACGCGATCGGAGGCGAAGGTGTCGCACGCGGCGACGTCTACCTGACCGTGAACGCCGCGGAACGGACGCTGCGGCGCAAGACGCACGAGACCATCCGCCGCGTCACCTCCGACATCGAGGAGCGGCAGCAGCTCAACACCGCCGTCTCGGCGATGATGGAGCTGGTCAACGAGCTGTATGCGTTCAGCGATCGGGCGGTCACCGGTGCGCCCGGGCGCCGCGCCGGCGAGGACGTGGCGCACGCCGGGGGGATGGAGCGGCGCGAGACGATTTGTGTCGTGCGCGAGGCGGTGGAGGCGCTCGTCCGCATGCTGGCGCCGTTTGCGCCGCACACGGCCGAGGAGATGTGGGAGCGACTCGGCCGTTCGACCGGCCTCGGCGCCGCCGCGTGGCCGGCCTGCGATGCCGACGTCGCCAGGGCCGAAGAAATCGTCGTGCCAGTGCAGGTCAACGGCAAGGTTCGGAGCCGACTGACGGTGCCGGCCGACGTGTCCGAGCAGGAATTGGAGCGGCTGGCCCTCGCCGATTCGGCGGTGCGAACCTACACGACCGGGAAGGCCGTCAAGAAGGTCGTCGTCGCCAAAGGGCGCCTCGTCTCGCTCGTGGTTCAATAGGGTGGCTGTGAAGAAGCTCCTCTGCCTGCTCGCGCTCGCGAGCGTGACGAGCGCCGGGTGCGGCTACGCTCTGGCCGGGCGGGGGTCCTTTCTGCCGACCTACATCACCGTCGTCGGCATCCCGCCGCTCGTGAACAACACCGCGTTCTTCCAGGTGGAGCAGATTCTCACCGAGAAGATTCGCACCGAATTCATCGGCCGGGGCCGCTACACGGTGATCCCGGTGCCGGAAGGCGCCGACGCGGTGGTGACCGGCACGGTCACGTCCATTTCGGTCCAGCCGATCGGCTTCACCGAGCAGCAGCTCGCCTCCCGCTACCAGTTCACGCTGATGATGAACGTGCAGTTCACCGACACGCGCACGAACCAGGCGCTCTGGTCGAACAGCGCGCTGACCTTCCGCGAGGAATACGAGCTCAGCACCCGCAGCAACGTGGCGCTCGAAGGGGCCACCTTCCTCAGCCAGGAGCGGAGCTCGTTCGACCGCATCGCCGACGACGTGGCGCGCACGGTCGTCACCGCCATCCTCGAAGCGTTCTGATTACAACCGCTCTTACCGTCGTGAGGGACGCCCTGGTGCGGAAATTGTCGCGAGATGCAGGGCACTGCGTACCCGCGCCGTCGGCGACTGCGAACGTAGGCTAGAATCCAGCTGTCCAGTCACGAATGTTCACTCTGCGTCGAAGGAGGTCTTCGGCCATGCGCGTCGTTCCGAGAACCCAGCGGTTGGCACTGGCGGCTTGCGTTGCCGTCTGCGTCGTCGTCTCCCCTGGACCCGAGGCCGGGGCACAGGGCGCATTCACGCTCCTGCGCAGCGTGCCGGCGGATACGGGCGGATTCTTTGCCGGTGACGTCTCCGAGGCGTTCGACCTCATCGCGATCGGCCCGCATCTACCCGGCCAGGCGTCGAGGCCCGGCCAACCGCTGACGACCAGGGGCTACATCACCTTCTTCAATGCCGACGGCGACGTGCTGTCGCGCACGCAGGTCGGCGGCACCGTCTGGGCGCTCGCCATGACGCCGGACGGCTCTCGCACCGTCGCGGGCTCCGACGATGAAAAGCTCTACGTGTTCAACCGGACCACGCTGGTGGCGTCCGGTGTGCCCGTGACGGAGGATCACGAGATCCGCGGCATCGCCGTCAGCAACGACGGGCGGTATGCGGGCGTGGGCGGGGCGTGGTTCACGCTGCACGATCTCTCGGCCGTCGATCCCATCCGGCCGATCTACACCGACACCACTTCCACGCAAACGCGGGCCGTGGCCTTCTCGGCCAACGGACGCTACGTCGCCTACGGCGGGTGGAACAACACGGAAGCGGCGCGCGGCGCGGCGCCGACGATGTACCTGGCCGTGTATGACGTGCAGGTGCGGCAGCGGATCTTCACGTACCGGATCGCGTACCCGACCGGTACGATCGCCGAGCTCCGGCACGTGTCGATCTCGTCGGACGGGAACAAGATCGTGGCGGGCAACTGGGCGAACCACGTGCTGTACTTCGTTCGATCGGATCCGGCGTCGACGACGTGGGCGCTGATGCAGGACATCCCGTTTCCGCAACGCCTCTACTGGACCGCCATGGATCCGGCCGACTCGGTGGTTGCCGTGGGCGAGCAGAGCGGGGTGGTGCTCCTTTACGCCATGGAGGAGTCCGCGCTGACCCCGCTCTGGGAGCGGCGAGAGGGTTTCAACGGCGGGCCCCGCACGGTAGGCATCTCCGCCGACGGCGCATACGTCACGGCGACCACCCGTGGAAGCTGCGGCGAACCCGGCAGCGGGGGCCGATTCCTGGTGTGGTCGCGGGAAGGCGAAGAGGTGTTCAACGGCGCGAGCGCCGAAGCCGCGTGCGGCGGCCCGAGCCCACCCGCCGAATCGTGGTTCGGAGCGATCGCTTCAGGAGGGTCGCGTCTGGTGTACGCCGGTTGGGGCGGTCTGGCGCTCTTCTACCAACTCGCATCCCCGTAACACGGATTGACGTCGGAGGAGACGATGAGCATGCGACTGGCTACTGCGCTCGCGGGAGTCCTTGTCCTCGCGTCGGCGGCGCTGCCGGCGCAGGTCGCCGAGCAGCGGCTCCATCTGAGTCCCGTCGTCGCCAAGCTGGCCGAAGGACGGACGGTCTACGGTCTCCAGGCGGCCAACGACCTCTCGATCGGATCGGCCCGGACCGCGGCCCGCGCGCCGGCCGACTACATCTACGTCGACATGGAGCACAACCCGCTCGACCTGCCCGGGCTCTACCAGTTCCATCTGTCGATGATCGACCGGGCGCTGGTCCTGAAGAAGGGTAACCTCCAGCCGAACGTCGCGCTGATGGCGCGCTTTCCGCCCGAGGCGGATGACTCGGGGTGGGTGGTCAAGCAGGCGCTCGACATGGGGCTGCACGGCGTCTTCTTCAACGGCGTCGACACGCCGGAGCAGGCGCGCGCGGCCGTGAGCTTCATGCGTTATCCGCCGAGGCGCGACGCGAAGTACCCGCAGCCAAGAGGCGTCCGGGGCGCGGGACCGGCGAACGCGACGTGGATCTGGGGGGTGACCACCGACGAGTACGAGCGCCACGCCGACCTCTGGCCGCTCAATCCCGACGGCGACCTGCTCGCGACGATGATGATTGAATCGGCCGACGGGCTGGCCAACGTCGATCGGATCGCCGCCGTCGCCGGCGTCGGCGCGCTCTTCATCGGGAACGCGAACGATCTGGCCCACGGCCTGGGCGTGCCGCAGAATCATCCCGACGTGGAAGCCGCCCGCCAGAAGATCCTGGCGGCGTGCAAGGCGCACAAGGTCGCCTGCAACATCACCGCGAACAGCGCCGACGAGATCGTCCGGCGCGTGGGCGAAGGGTGGCAGATGATTCGCACGACCGTCGCGGCCATCAACGCGGCGCGGCCGCGGCTGACCGATCCGAAGACGGCGCCGCCGCCGGCCGATCCTTTTGTCTTTCCCCGCTGAATCGTCTAGACTCCGGCCAGATCGCGCAGGGAGCTGATATGGCGGACGAAGATCGCGACCACTCCGACCTGTCGGTGACACGACGGGCGTTTCTGAAGGGCGGCGCCCTGGCGACCGGCGCCCTGTCGTCCACGCTCATCCCCACACCCGCGGACGCGCAGCTCCCCGTTGCGACCGAGTCCGACCCGCGGCGCTCGGTCGTCGAGATGACGGTGAACGGCGTGGCGTACCGGAAGGAAGTCCCGAACCGGACGACGCTGCTCCAGTTCCTGCGCGAGCACCTCACGCTGACCGGCGCGAAGATGGGATGCGACCGCGCCCAGTGCGGCGCGTGCACGGTCGTCGTCAACGGCCGCAACGTGTACTCCTGCACGACGCTGGCGGTCGAGGCCACCGGCGCCGAGGTGCTCACGATCGAAGGGCTCGCCAAAGGCGACGCACTTCACCCGATCCAGCAGGCGTTCATCCAGCACAGCGGCTTCCAGTGCGGGTTCTGCACGTCGGGCCAGATCATGACGACCAAGGCGTTCCTCGACCGCGTGCCCCGGCCGACCGAGGACGAGGCCCGCCGCGCGATGAGCGGCAACCTGTGCCGCTGCGCCGCCTACAAGCGCATCCTCGAATCGGTCATGACGGCGTCGCGCCTGATGCAGGCATAGGGAGGCGCCATGGCGCAGCAGCAGAACACCACACGCACTCTGAGGGTGATCGGCGGGGACGGACCGGTCATCGACGCCGTCGAGCGCGTCACCGGCCAGGCGAAGTACACGGGCGACCTCGAGCTGCCGGGCATGCTCGTCGCCCGCGTCCTCCGCAGCCCCCACGCGCACGCCCGCATCGCCGGCATCGACACGAGCCGGGCCGAGGCGCTCCCGGGCGTCAAGGCGGTGGTGACGCACAAGGATGCGGCGAAGGTTCCGATCTGGGGGAACCGGCAGCGGGCGCTGAACGAGCAGGTCCGCTTCGCCGGCGAGGCGGTGGCGGCCATCGCCGCCGTCGACGAGGAGACCGCGGCGAAGGCGCTGCCTCTGATCGACGTGAAGTACGAGGTGCTGCCGTTCGTGCTCGATCCCGAGAAGGCGCTCGAACCGGGCGCGCCGCAGCTCTTTGCCGACGGCAATCTCGAGGGACAGCCGCGCGTGCTGATCCGCGGCGACGTCGAGCGCGGCCTGGCCGAGTGCGACCGGGTGATCGAGCGCGTCTACCACACGCCGACGATGTGGAGCGGCAGCATGGAGCCGCGGGCGGCCATCGCGCAGTGGGAAGGGAACAAGCTGACGGTGTGGGCGTCGACGCAGGCGCCGTGCCGCGTGCAGACGAACCTGACGGGACAGTTCAACCTGCCGGACAGCCAGGTGCGCGTCATCGCCAGCTACGTCGGCGGCGGCTTCGGCACCAAGAGCGCCGCCCACGTCGACGAAACGATCGCGGCGCTGCTCTCGCGCAAGGCGCGCCGTCCGGTCAAGCTGCAGTACTCGCGGGAAGAGGAGATTCTCGATTCGAACACCCGGTTCGAGACGCGCGTCTACGTGAAGGTCGGCGTCAAGCGCGACATGACGCTCCACGCGATGGACGTCAAGGCCTACATCAACCAGGGGGCGTACCACGTGCGTCTCGGCGGCCTCGGGAACCAGGCGACGCACATCTACAGGATTCCGCATCTGCGCACGGTCCAGTACCGGGTGCACACCAACGTGCCGAACACCGGCCCGACGCGCGGGGTCGGCGATCCGCAGGAGACGTTCGCCATCGATTCGGCGCTCGACGAGATGGCCGTCGAGATGGGGTGGGATCCGGTCGAGTTCCGCCTGAAGAACGTCAAGCGCAACGGCGATCCGATTGCCCGCGGCGGCAGCGGCGCCGAGGACGGCCGGCTGGTCGCGCAGGTGACCGACCGGTGCCTCGAGGAGGGCGCGGCGCGCATCGACTGGTCGCGCCGCAGCACGCTGCCCGGCGGCGGCCAGACGGGACCCCGGGCGCGCGGTCTGGGCGTCGCGGTGACCGAGCGCGGCAACGGCGGCGGGCTCGCCGGCGCCTCCGTGACGGTGAACCTGGACGGCTCGGTCGTCGTGTTCTATGCCTCGACGGACATCGGCACGGGGAGCCGGACCACCTTGTCGATGATTGCCGCGGAAACGCTGGGGGTGCCGCTCGCCAGCGTCCGCGCCGTGGCCGGCGACACCGAAGTCGCGCCCTACGACGGCGGCAGCTACGGCAACCGCACGCTCTACAGCACGGGGCGCGCCGTCGAGGCGGCCGCTCGCGACTGCCTGGACGACATTCTGGCGACCGCGGCGCCGATGCTGAAGGCATCGCCTGCCGAGGTCGAGCTAGGCGACGCGGTCGTGCGCGTGAAGGCCGATGCGAGCCGCAGCCTCCCGCTGCGGGACGTGATGCAGCGCCGCGGGCGGAGCGTCGTGGGCGACGGGAGCGTGACGCAGTCGCAGGCCGAGACGAACGTGGAGCGCGCCGCCGGCGCCCATTTCGTGGAGGTCGAGGTCGACCGGGAGACCGGCAAGATCCGGATCCTCCGCTACGTGTCGGCCCACGACGTGGGGCAGCCGATCAATGTCACCGTCGTCGAGAACCAGATTGAAGGCGGGACGATTCAGGGGCTGGCGCTCACGCAGGCCGAGGAGCTGCGCTTCGATGCGCGCGACGGCCGCTGCTTGAATGCCAGCTTCCTCGACCTGAAGCCGCCGACGATGCTCGATTTCGACGCGCGGCGCATCGAGCCCATCGTCATTGCCAATATCGGCGAACAAGGGCCGTACGGGGCCAAGGGGCTTGGCGAGAACCCGTGCCATGCGGGGATGGCGGCCGTCGCCAACGCCGTGTACAACGCCGTCGGCATCCGGCTGCGGCGGGTGCCGTTCACGCGCGCCGAGGTGCTGCGCGCGCTTGCGGAGCAGCGCCCGGCGTCCAGCCGCACCGCGTGAGGTCGTCCATGCACAACTTCGCCTACATCCGCCCCACGACGCTGCGAGACGCCGCCGCCCAACTCGGCAAGGAGCACGGCAAGGTGATGCTCCTGGCCGGCGGCACCGATCTGCTCGGCGAGATGAAGGACGACCTCCGCGTTCCTGAGAAGCTCGTGGCCATCAGGCAGCTTCGCGAGCTGCAGGGGATCCGGCCGGGCAGGGGAGGGCTTCGCATCGGCGCCGCCACGCTGCTCTCCGACATCGCCGAGAGCGCTCCGGTGCGCGAGCAGGCGCCGCTGCTGGCGATGGCCGCCGAGACGGTCGGCACGCCGCAGATCCGCAACATGGCGACCATCGGCGGCAACCTCTGTCAGCGTCCCCGCTGCTGGTACTACCGGAACAACTATCCGTGCTTCAAGCACGGCGGCAGCGTCTGCTACTCGGTGACGGGCGAGAACGAGTACCACGCCATCCTCGAGGGCGGGCCGTCCTACATCGTGCATCCGTCGGACACGGCGCCGGCGCTCGTGGCGCTCGGGGCGACGGTGAGGATCTCGACCGGCGGGCGCGAGCGGGGCGTCCCGATCGAGAAGTTCTTCGTCGGCCCGCGGCAGGACCCCGCGCGCGAGAACATCCTGCAGCCGAACGAGATTCTCACGGAGATCGAAGTGCCGAGCGCGCCTGCGGGATCGAAGGCGGTGTACGTCAAGGAGATGGTGCGGGAGGTCTGGGACTTCGCCCTGTGCAGCGTGGCTGCGATGGTCACGACGAGCGGCGGGATCGTCGGGGACGCGCGCATCGTGCTCGGCGGAGTGGCGCCGTTCCCGTACCGGGCTTTGAAAGCCGAGGCGGTGCTGAAGGGGAGGCGCCTGGACGAGGCGGCGGCGGCCGCAGCCGGCGCCGCCGCAGTCGACGGCGCCCGGCCGCTCTCGAAGAACGCCTACAAGGTTCCGCTGACGCAGGCCGTCGTCACGCGCGCGCTGCTCTCGCTGGCGTGACCACCGACGCCTGGGTGGCGCTCCTGCGGGAATCGGTCGACGCCTTCAACGCCTACCGCGCGGCCCATCCGGAGGCCGCCGTCACGCTGTTCGAGGCCGATCTGTCGTTTCTGAAGCTGCCGCGCGCCAATTTCGAAGGCGCGGATCTTCGCCGCTGCTGTCTGGAGCGGTGCGACCTGGCGGAGGCGCGCTTCGACGAGGCGCTGATGGACTACGCGAACCTCCGCAGCGCGCTCCTGCCGGGCGCCACGCTGCGCCGGGCGTCGCTCGTCGCGGTCATTCTGAACGGCGCTGATCTTCGAGACGCGCGCCTGGACGAAGCGAAGCTCGCCCGCGCCTCCTGCTGCGACGCGGACCTGCGCGGCGCGAGCCTGCGCGGCGCCGACCTGACCGAGGCCGACCTGCGCTGGGCAACGTACGAGGTCAGCGCCATGGCGGACGTCGATCTCACCGGCGCGCGCATACGGACGTAATCTCGGCTTATTTCCTCCGCAGAGCCTTGCGATAATCTTGGGTGCCGGAATCGCGCCTGGGCTGGCCTGGGCACGTCGAGGACGTACAGACGTGTGCAAGAAAACTACAAGCAACAGCCCAACACGAATTCCGATTGACTCGATCTTCTTATTGGGGGCCTATGGGTGCTGTCTGGCGCAATGTAATACTGCCTTGACGTGAAAAAGCGCTGCGCCGCAATAGTTCTGGCGCAGAGACGAGTGGCACTAGTGTGGTCGTTCGAAACGTCCGCTCACTCGTGGTCACCCAGGCGACCGGCAAGACCAGCTCTTGTGAGGTGCGATCCCCGAAGTAGTAACCGATTTCGATCTTTGAATCGCCACCCATGGAAATCCCGCTCGCTCGCAGGACGGCGAAAGGGTCTTCAGGGCGAACGGTACCAATCGGCCGGAGGCTCCGCCATGCGACATCCGCACCTACCACAGACCGGTCCGCGCCCACGTATATCGCCACGTGTGCGCCCGGCCCGATTGCCTCAAAGCCATCGATGTTGCGACCGAATATCGCAATCGCTGTGTTGACTCTCTCCGAGCTGACACCGGTGAGCGTGTCAAAGAATTCATCGACGACATGGCGTACTCCGGTAGTCTTCAGTTCGTCACGGCCGACAGACACATCCAGAAGCAGGTGCCCTTTCAAGAATGTGAGCGCAATCTGTACAGCTTCACTGTCTGTGAGGTTGAAAGAGCGACCGGCAATCCCCTTGTACTTGAGCTGCTCTCGAGAAATTATGAGATCGCCCGTCCGCGGGTATCGTAAGAAGGACCAACCGGAAGTGTCCCATCGCTCATACGAAGCTCGCACCTTGATGGGATTGTCGGCTCCGGCGAGGGAAATCCCCACTGCGGATGCCCAGCGTGACAATACTGGCGCAAACGCCTCTGGGACGACTTCGTAGAGCACCATCGACGCCGGGAGAACTGGAGTTTGTGCGATGGCAGTCCGGCCAATCAGGGCAACCCCAACGATCGTCCAAAGCAGGAGTCTCTTCATGATGAGGGCTAACGGATAAATCTGCGCACCAGATACCGGGGACTGGGAATATCCGCGACAGTCGTGCCAGTTCCATGGAAATGATCTGTGTCCATGGTTTGCGTCGACGTCTCCGATGTTTCCGCAGAGATAACGGCCGGGAAGTTTTCGCCAAAGAACCGGGTCCATGCGTTGGTTGCGACATCAAGCCAGGCAGCAGAAATTGTATCGCCGTCAACAAGTCGGTCTGCTAGGTCGGGACCGATGTCCGGCAAGGAGAATGTTATAAGTCCCCAGCGGTCGATCGATGTTGTCCTGAAACCCATAACCATATGGAGTCCTCGAAAATTTCCGGAGGACCACGCCGTGCGCCAACCCGCGTCAGTGAGAACTTCGCAGGCGTCAAGAGCAAGCCACTCCAGGTCCTGGTCTCCCAATCGCATGAGGCCGCTCAGGGCTAAGGCATCACCTGGACTTTCTCTGGGCTCGGCGACGAATACCACCGCATCTTCACCAATAGTGGCTCCATGGCCTGAAAAAAAGGCGAAGTCCACAGCATCGACGAAACGATCTTCCACTCCACCAAACCTCGCATCAAGAAAGTGGGTGCCTCGAGCGGCCGCATCGCCGAGGTTGAAATTCACAGCCGTGGAAGGAAGCCGCTGTCGAAGACGCGTTACGAAACCTGACGCATTGTCGTCAGATCGAACGAGGTCGATCAACCCATTCACGCCGCCGTAGTTATTGACCCAGATCGCTCCAACCTCCGTGGAATCGTCGTCGCCAGTCGTCTGTTGCGTTGTTCCCGTAACATTGTTCACACGAAAACCATACCCGGTTACACTGCCGTCGCTGGTCAATCGGATTCGAACGGTACGTCCCGACACTTGCTTTGTCTGACCCGCCAAACTCGTGCCCGTGAACGGACTGCCAGCGATGTCGTTTCCGTTGCCGTCCATGACGTAGATGTAGTCATAACCAGGTTCGACCCACGTCTGGCCATCAAAGGTGACGTTGATGGCCGACACGGCTTCGGAGAACGTGTACGTCCATGTGTTGTCGTAATTGTCCGGATAGGGATGCGGCGATTCCGGCAGCTGCAATGCCGTCGTCGTGAAACTCTGCACGCTGCCGTACACGATCGTATTCCCACCGCCCTGTGCCGCCGCCCGGTAGTAGTACGTCGTACCGGAAGTCAGATTCGACAACTGCTGCTGGTAGCTGACACTTGTCGCTCCACTTCCGATATTCTGGACGCTCGTCTGAGTCGTCGGCGGGTTCGTGGTTCCCCACAGGAACCATCCGGTCGTCGAGCTTCCGTTGGGGTTGACGGAGCCGCGGAGTGTCGCGTTCGTTTGGCCGACGTTTGTAGCGCTATCTGTTGTAACGGTTGGTGGGATGACAGAAGTCACCGTCGTGACACTTTGCACGCTGCCATAGACAATGGTGCCGCCTGCACCCTGCGCCACAGCCCGGAAGTAATAGGTGGTATTGGGGTTCAGGTTTGATAACTGCTGTTCGTAGCTCAGGGCTGACGTGCCGCTCCCAATATTTCGGATCGAGGTTTGCGTCGTCGGCGAGCTGCTTGTACCCCAGACAAACCACGCCGTTGTGGACGTCCCATTCGGGTTAACCGTCCCCCTCAGCGTCGCCGTTGACTGACCAATCCCCGTCGCCGCGTCTGTCGTGATGCTCGGTGGCAGCAGCGGCGCAGCCGACACGCTCGTCACGCGAAACCCGTAGTCAGTGATACTCCCGTCGGTTATCAGCCGGATGCGGACGGTCCGCCCAGATACCCGTTTCGTCTGACCCGCCAAACTCGTGCCCGTGAACGGACTGCCGGCGATGTCGTTTCCGTTGCCGTCCATGACGTAGATGAAGTCGTAGTCCTGTTCGACCGACGTCCTGCTGTCAAAGGCGACATCGATCGCATTCGCGGCACCGGAGACGGTATACGTCCACGTGTTGTCGAAGTTGTCGGGATACGGATGCGGCGATTCGGGTAACTGGGGGGCGGCTGTCGTGAAACTCCGCACGCTGCCGTAGACGATCGTATTCCCCCCGCCCTGCGCCGCTGCCCGGTAGTAGTACGTAGCGCTTGGCGCGAGACTAGACAGCTGCTGCTGATAGCTGACGGTCGTCGTCCCGCTCCCGAGGCCCTGGATCCCGGTCTGGGTCGTAGGAGGGTTCGTTGTTCCCCACAGGAACCAACCCGTAGTCGACGTGCCGTTGGCGTTCACAGACGCTCGCAGTACCGCGCCGGTCGAAGTGACGTTCGTGGCACTTTCGGTCGTCACCGTCGGCGGCGTCACCGCACTTGTCCTGAAGCTCTGGATGCTGCCGTAGACGATCGTCCCGCCTCCCCCCTGAGCCGCCACTCGGAAGTAATACGTCGTATTCGCTGTTAGTCCCGACAAGGCCTGCTCGTAGCTCACCGTCGTCGTGCCGCTCCCGACGCTCCTCACGCCCGACTGTGTCCCTGGCGGGCTGCTCGTGCCCCACAGAAACCATGCCGTCGTTGAACTCCCATTCGGATTGACCAAGCCTCGCAGCGTCGCCGTAACCTGACCCACTCCGGTCGCAGCCGACGTGGTAACCGTTGGCGGCAGCACGGTCTGGCTGGTCCTGAAGCTCTGGACGTTGCCGTAGACGATGGAACCCCCGGCCCCTTGGGCCGCCGCTCGAAAGTAATACGTCGTATTGGGGGTGAGGTTCGACAATTGCTGATCGTAATTGACGGTGGAGGCACCGCTTCCGACACTTCGTACGCCAGTCTGAATGGTCGGCGAGCTGCTCGTTCCCCAGAGAAACCACGCAGTCGTCGAACCTCCATTCGGATTGACCGAACCGCGCAACGTCGCCGTCGTTTGACCAATCGCCGTTGCGCTGGAAGTCGTGACGGTTGGTTGAGCGGTCGTTGCAGCTCGGACGTTCGTGACTCGAAAGCCATATCCGGTCACGCTCCCGTCGCTCGTCAACCGGATCCGCACTGTCCGTCCCGTTACCCGTTTCGTTTGCCCCGCAAGACTGGAACCTGTGAACGGACTGCCCGAGATATTGTTCCCATTCCCATCCATTACGTAGACGAAGTCGTAGTCGGTCTCAACCCACGTCTGGGCATCGAAGATCACATCGATCGCCGCCGCAGAGCCATCCAGGGTGTACGTCCACGTGTTGTCGTAGTTGTTTTGGTAGGGATGCTGTGATTCGGGGTACGACGTCGACGTGCCCGCAGCCGTAATACTCGTAACTCGAAAACCATAGCCGGTGACACTGTAGTCACTTGTCAGACGGATGCGAACCGTTCGTCCGGATATCCGTTTCGTCTGACCCGCGAGACTCGTTCCGGTGAACGGACTCCCCGAGATATTGTTGCCGTTGCCGTCCATCACGTAGATGTAGTCCCAGCCGGCTTCAACCCAGGTCCGGGCGTCGAAGGTGACGTCGATTGCTGTGGCCGTATCCGAGAGTGTGTAGGTCCAGGTGTTGTTGTAGTTGTCTGGATACGGATGCGGCGATTCAGGAAGCGATTGCGCGTATCCGCGATTGGCTCCCCCCAGCACAATGACGAACAGGAGCAGACTGCGCGCGCACCCTCGCAGAGCCTGAGCCCTGTTCTTGGATCCGTCTGGACTGCGTCTACATCGAGGCGCGAGTAGGTCTATTCGCATACCCCTGCAAACTCCGACGTCGTGCCTATCCCGACGAGCCACGAATCGGGGACCTCACCTCAAAGAGATTCAGTTCTCGTTGAAGGCGTTGATTATTCCGGCTTTCGGGGCCGAACGCCGCCGACCGTGACAGTGACCGAGAGCCTGGCATGGAATCGACCGGAGGTTCCGTCCCCTTCCCTCTCGAAAAGGTTCGGGACACGCTAATGCCTATCGGACTCTCTGGATCTACTGTCCGGCGAAGCGTCCAATCACTCCAGTCGAAACGTGTACATCTTTCCCAGCTGCGCCGATGCGTTCGAGCTGACGACGGCCCCTGGCGCGAGGATTCCGTATTCGCCCGGGGTCAGATTTGGGAGTACGAGCGCATAAGTGCGGACGGCAATTCTCCTGGACTCGACAGGCACCAAGTCACGAGTTGCCCCACCGGACTGATGGAACACACCACCTGTGACCGTGCGGAACTCTCGAGCGCCCCTGTTGGGCCGAAGCCGGAGCAGCTGGTACTCGGTAATCCCGATGCCCTCAGCCGCATAGACCAGGATTTCGACCGGCATCTTGAGGGTCGTCTTGCTGGTCGGTGCGTTGACCGTACCATTAACGTCGCCCTTCAGTACCCCAGCCGTAGCCAGACGCTTGAGGACGCCACCAGTTTTCCAGTTCACTACTTCCGGTAGCAGATCCACCCATTCACCCTCGCGCCGTAGTACACACCGATCTCGGGAACTACTGGGGCGTTCGCAGGTGATGGGGGAGCGACCACGGCAGATGTGGACGGCGGCGCCGCGGCGGCCGGATCTGTCGCAACGGGCGCCGGCGGAGGCGTTGGCGCGCTTGGTGTCGGCGGAGCCGCGGGATTCAGCATCACCGCGATGATCGAATCCGTTACTCCGCCCTTCTTCAGGGCAATCAGGCCATTCGGTGTCAGGTCGAAGTTCCGCAGCTTCGCGTCGCGGATGGCCGACATGACAATCTGTTCGGACAACCCGGCGCCGACCATATTCACGATATCGCCATTCGTCATGCCGGAGGGTGCGGCGGGTTGAGCAGCAGGTGGCCGGCCACCCGCTCGCGCTGGCGTGCCGGGACGAGACGGCTGTTGCCCCGCCTCGGTCGCTGGCGCAACAAGGGTCAATAGGCTCAAAAGGACTGAAGGAAAAGTGAGTGCCGTCGAAACGCGGCCCCGAGACCCAGAGGGAACGGCCATGACGTCCTCCATTGGAACCTGGTTGACGGGATCGCCGATTGATGGAATGCGCGGCAATTCGTACCCGAAAAGCAGTGCGATTTCAAGACGGAAATGCAATCGGGACGTATTGGTTCGCCGACTGCACGGTCAGATTGTCCGTTGATGTCGTAATAACTACCAGCGGGAGCTGGCGAATATTGAGCAAAGCCTGCACTTCTTCGATTGACGGTTGCGTACTCAGGTACGCAGGACGGGTGCGGTCAAGCACACCCGTCAGAGATGCGATGCAGACCCGCCGGTAGAATGAGTCCGTGCCCCCGCTGACCCCCGCCGCGCTCCGGAAGCAGATTGCGTCGGCAGACACCGGGCCCCTCTATCTGCTCCTTGGCGAAGACGACGCGGAGAAAGCCGCCGTCGCCGGAGAATTCGCCGAGACCGTCGAGGAAGGGCTGCGGGCGTTCAACGTCGATCGGCTCTACGGCGCCGAGTCGACCGTCGACGACCTGACGCAGACGGCGGCGACGCTGCCGATGATGGCGCCGCGGCGGATCGTGCTGGTGCTCGCGGCGGAAGGGCTCCTCATCCCGAAGCGCGAGTCGAAAGCCGCGGAGGACGATCAGGAGCGGCTGGAGCGGTTCATCCAGGCGCCGCCGGCCCACGCGACGGTCGTCTTCGTCTGCGGTCCGCTCGACATGCGCCGCCGCGTCGTCAAGCTGCTCGTGAAGGAGGCGCAGGTCGTCGACTGCGGGACGATTGGCGACGAGGCCGACGCGGAGCGTTGGGTGAAGACGCGGGCCGCTCGCCTGGGAGCTCCGCTCGATGCCGGCGCCGTGCGGGCGCTCGTCCGGCGCGCGGGCGCCGATCTCGCCAGGCTGCGCGCGGGGCTGGATCGTCTGGCGCTGTACGCGATGGGGCAGCCGGCGATCACCGCCGAGGACGTGCGGCAGGCGGTCCCCGCCGGGCCGGAGGCGCAGGCCGAATGGGGCATCGCCAAGGCAATCTCCCGCAACGACGCGGCCGAGGCGCTCCACGAGCTGCACCTCACGCTCGACGCGGGCGCGCAGCCGGTCTTCGTGCTGGGGCAGCTCCGGACGGCCGCCGAACGGCTCCCGCCCTCGCGCGTCCGGCACGGCATCGACGCCGTGTTCCGGACCGATCTGGCGCTCAAGTCGTCGGGTGGCGAACCGCGGGTGCTGCTGGAGCGGCTGGTGGTGGAGCTCTGTGAACGGAGGCGGCGGTGACCGCGGCGCCTTTCGCTCCGCCGGGCCACAGAGACGCAGAGACACAGAGACCGAACAATCGGTTTCCTCCGTGTCTCCGTGTCTCTGTGGCCCGTGGAGGCGGGAGTCTCAGGCGGCGGGCTTGCTGAAGCGCGCCGAGAGACGCGACTTGTAGCGCGCCGCGGTGTTCCGGTGAATGATTCCCTTGGTCGCCATCTTGTCGACAATCGACACCGTGCGGCTGAGGGCCGCCTTTGCGCCGTCGAGGTCGCTCTCGTCGAGGCGCGCGCGGATCGCCTTGAGGGTCGTGCGCAGCCGCGACCGCAGCTGCCGGTTGTGCTCCCGGCGGCGGACGTTCTGTCGATTTGCCTTGAGGGCGGACTTGGTTCGCTTGGCCATGAACTCCGATTCTACCCTACCGCTGCACCACCTCGTAGGTCCCCGACGCGGGACGCTCGGTCGAATAGCGCACGACGGGGCGGCCGTCGATGATGTCGACGATCTTGTAGATCACCCGCTTGCCCGGGCCCGGTGAGGGGGTCTGGTCGGCGACCGAGCCGACCTTCCGCACGTAGTGCTGCGTCTCCGCATACGGTGGCACGCGGCCGCCGTGCCGGTCGACCGCGTCGAAGCCCGCGTTGTAGGCGGCAAGCGCCAGCTCTTCGTTTCCCTCGTACCGGTCGAGCAGTTGCCGCAGATAGGCGGTCCCGCCGCGGATGTTCTCGGCCGGGT
Source organism: Acidobacteria bacterium RIFCSPLOWO2_12_FULL_68_19 (assembly GCA_001767525.1). Classification (GTDB taxonomy): domain Bacteria; phylum Acidobacteriota; class Vicinamibacteria; order Vicinamibacterales; family UBA2999; genus MELF01. The sequence continues at coordinate 54,393 of MELF01000029.1, forward strand.
CGTAGGCGTTGCGAACGCCCAGCTTCTGCGCCGTGGCGGGCATCAGTTGCATCAGCCCCATCGCCCCTTTCGGCGAACGCGCGTACGGGTTGAAGCCCGATTCCACCTGAACGACGGCGCGCACGAGGTCGGGGCGGAGCCCGTGGCGCGCCGCGTACTCCTGGACGAGCGGCTCGAATCGCTGGCCGGCGCCGTCCGGCGCCGCGGGGCGTGTGGATCGGAAAGCCGGTGCGTTCGGCACGGCGTAGGTGATGGCGCTCGGGTCGAGGCGGCGGTTCGAGAGCACCAGGTTGCCGCCGGCGTCGCGCCAGGCGTAGATCTGCGCCGACGCCACGGTCGGCCAGAGAACGGCCGCGCACGAGCTGACGAGAAGGAGTCGAACGAGCATCCGGTGCAAATGGCTGAGCAATGAGAGTTTACTCTACTGGGGGTCAGACCCCGGGTCTGACCCCCAGTATCGGCCGGATAGGACAGGAAGGTTAGCTCCCTGCTACGATCTCGACGCGCATGAACGTCTGGCAGGAGTGGCTTCGAAAGCCGCGGACGGTGCTGCTGCGGAAGGTGGCGTTCCAGCTCCACCTCTGGATCGGCCTGGCGACGGGGCTCTACGTCCTCATGCTCAGCGTGACGGGCAGCGCGCTCGTGTTCCGGCGCGAGATGGACCGGGCGGCCCGCCCGCAGGGGCCACCGCTCGAGCAAAGCAGGCCGGTGCTGCCGAAGGAAGAACTGGCGCGCCGGGCCCTGCGCGCGTACCCGGGATCCACGGTGGAGCGCGTCGGCGATCCGCAGCGCCGAATGGCGCTCGTGCGCGTCGCGCTCTCCCGCGACGGCCGGCAAATCGAGCGCGACTTCAACGCCTACACGGGCGAGGATCTCGGCCCACCCTGGCCATGGCAGGCCGAGGCGGTGCTCAAGCTGGCCGAGTTGCACGACGATCTCCTCCTGGTGGACGACCGGCGGGGCCGCTCCTGGAACGGGATCGGCAGCATCCTGGTCACGGTGCTCTGCCTCACCGGCCTCGTGCTCTGGTGGCGAGGGCTCAAGGTCTGGCCTCGCGGTCTCACGTTCACGTGGCGGGCGGCGTGGCCCCGCTTCAACTTCGACGCGCACAGCGCGCTCGGCTTCTGGTTCTTCACGATTCTGATGATCTGGGCGGTGACCGGCATCTACATGGCGTTTCCGGATCCGTTCACCCGCGCCGTGGACTGGTACTGGGGCCCGATCGACACCTTCGAGCAGGAGCGGACCGGCGACGTGCTGATCCGCTGGGCGGTGCGGCTGCACTTCGGCCGCTGGCGCAGCCATACGCTGAAGGCGGTCTGGGTCGTCCTGGGACTCCTTCCCGCCGTGATGCTCGTCACCGGCGCGGCGATGTGGTGGCGGCGCGTCGTCGTTCCCCGCCGCCGCGCGGCGGAAGCGCCGCGGGCCGCGGATCGCGTCATGGCGCTCGGACGGGAGCCGCAGCAGGTAGAATGACCTTTCGACGGGCTCAGGGTCGTTCCGATCGAGAGCCGAAGGACGGCTTCGGAGGCACACGATGCGCAGGCGAGACTTTCTGAAAACGTCGGCCGCGGCGGGCACGGGGGTGCTCGGCTCCGCAGTGGCGGCGCCTCTGGCGCAGACGCGCAAGCCGATCCGCATCGTGCTCGGCGGCTACGCGCCGGCCAAGAACGGCTTCAGCGTCTCGCTGAAGCGGATCGGCGATCGGATCGCCGCCAGGTTCAAGGGCGACGTGGAGGTCCGGTACGTCTACAACATCCTCGACCTCGGCTACCGCGCCGACGACATCCTATGGCTGGTCGAAAGCGGAGTGCTGACGCTCGGCTATCAGTCGAGCAGCTACTTCACCGAGCGGGTGCCGGAGGTCGGCATCGCGGACCTCCCGTTCATCTTCTCGAGCACGCCGGCCGCGCGGGCCGCGATGGACGGCCGCTTCGGCCGCATCCTCGCCGAGCGGATCGAGGCGGGCATGGACCTGCGGGTGCTCGGCTGGTTCGAGAACGGGTTCCGGCACGTGTCCAACCGCGTGCGCCCGATCCGCGTTCCCGCCGATATGAAGGGGCTCACCATCCGCGTGCTGCCGAGCAAGGTGCAGGCGCGGACCTTCGAGCTGCTCGGTGCGATCCCGAAGATCATGGACCTCACCGAGGCGATTGCGGCGGTGAAGGCCGGCACGCTCGACGCCCAGGAGAACCCGTTCCTGAACACGGTGACCTACGGCGTGCACAACTTCCACAAGTTTCACACCGCGAGCAACCACTTCTACCTGTCGCGGCCCATCTTCCTTCACCGGCCGTCCTTCGACGCGTGGCCGCGCGAGCTGCAGCAGGAGCTGCGCGCGGCGATCGCCGACACGGTCGCCTACCAGCGCGAGCTGCACGTCCGGGAAGAGGACGAGTCGGCCGAGGCGATCCGGAAGTCGGGAGGCGAGATCATCGAGCTGACGCCGGAGCAGCACAAGGCCTTTGTCGCCGCCGTCAGCCCGATCTACGACGAAGCCCGCACGCAGTACGGCCGGGAGCTGCTGGGGCTGGTGAATCTGACGTAGCTGGCTCTGGGCTTCCGGCGTCAGTCAGGCTTCGGCGGACGCCCAAGACCCAACGCCCAACTCCCAACGCCCAGAGCCCACAGTCCAAAGTCGGTCTACTCGAGCACATCCGACAGGTCGTAGGAGGCGACGGTGTTCTCGTTCATGTGCGGAACGAGGAGCACGTTGCCCGCCGCCACGAACCCGATGTCAGCGGAGCCGGGCTTGAACTGGCGCAGCTCCCGCACCTCGCCCTTGGCGGACACCTGCATCACCTTGCCCGCGAGATAGTCGCTCACGATGTAGCCGCCGCGCCCGTCCGCCTCGACGCCGTCGATGTTGGCGAACGGCTTCGGCGTAATCGGCGCCTTCTGCTTGGTCTGCAGGTCGAGCGCGAACAGCCGCCCCGGGACGTCGGTCGAGAAATCGGGCTTCGGCTTGCCCCAGCCGCCGACAATCAACCGAGCCCCGTCGACGAGCAGCCCGTTCGGCCATTCGAGCTGCTCGCCCTCGGCAAAGACCGCCGCCTTCCCGTCGCGCACCGCGTAGATGCGGTTGGCCATCATGTCCGACACGTAGACCGTGCCGTCGGATCCCACGGCGACATCGTTCAAGAACTGCGCGCCGTCGATCTTCGTCCGCGACGTGACCGTGGCGGTGGCAATGTCGATCCCCACGACCTCGTCGAGATCCGCCGTCCACAGCGTGCCGTTGTGGCTGCGGAGGCCCTTGGGGGCGTTGAGCCCGGTCACCCAGGTGGACGACACGACGTGGCCGTCGCCGCCGAGCTGGACGATGCGTCCGTTGCCGTCCCGGCCGTCGGGGGCGCCGGCGATCTGCGACGTGAAGATGAAGCCGGACGCCGCGTCGGCGTACACGCTTTCCGGCGTCTCGATGCCGTCGGTGACCGACCAGCCGGCGGTCATCGGCGCGGCATGCACCGCCGGGTCGTGCGCCTCAGCGGCCGGCCGCGGTTCCGCCGGCGCTTCGCTGCGGCCGCAGGAGGCGAGCAGCGTGCCCATGGCGAGCACGCAAACAAGGGTGCGAGGTGCGACGGTGCGACGGTGCGAGGGTGCGTCCGACGGTGCGAGGGTGCGCGGTGCGTCCGACGGTGCGAGGGTGCGAGAGTGCGAGGTGCAACGAGCAACGGATCGAATCATAGGTCTCCTCTACGTGAGCAATGTCTCGATGATGCCGCGGCTGGCGGCGAGCATTTCGCCAATCTTCGACGGATCCTTGCCGCCCGCCTCGGCGAAGTCGGGCCGCCCGCCGCCGCCGCCGCCGACGATGGGCGCAATCTGCTTGACGATCTGACCGGCCGGCGCTCTCTTCGTCAGGTCCGGCGTGACGCCGACGACGATCGCCACTTTGCCGTCGGACGATTGGGCCAGGATGACAATCCCGCTCTGGAGGCGCGAGCGGTGCTCGTCGACCAGCGAGCGCAGGCCGTCTCTGTCGAGGCCGCTGACCTCACGGGCGATCAGCGTAACCCCGGCCACCTCCGTTGCTTCCTCGGTTGGGCCGCTGGCGCCGCCCCCCAGGGCGGCCTTCATCCGCGCCTGCTGCAGGTCGCGGGCGAGCTTCCTGTTCTCGTTCTGCAGGGCGGCGATCCGCGCGGCCAGCTCGCCGGGCCTTGCGCCGAGCGCCGCCGCCAGTTGCGCCAGCTCGCCGCGGGCGCGCTCGAAGGCGGAGAGCGACTCCAGGCCCGTAAGCGCCTCGATGCGCCGGACGCCCGCCGCGATGCCTCCCTCCGAGACGATCGCGAACAGGCCGATGTCGCCGGTCGCGCGGACGTGGGTGCCGCCGCACAGCTCCACGCTGAACCCGGGCACCGAGACCACCCGGACGCGGTCGCCGTACTTCTCGCCGAAGAGCGCCATCGCGCCGGCGGCGATCGCCTCCTGCGTATTGCTGACGTCGGTCTGGACCGCGACGTTCCCGACAACGCGCTCGTTGACGAGACGTTCGATATCGGCGAGCTCGTCGGGCGTGAGCGCGGCGAAGTGGACGAAGTCGAAGCGCAGCCGGTCCGGCGCGACGAGCGACCCTGCCTGCTTGACGTGTCCGCCGAGCACCTGCCGCAGGGCGGCGTGGAGCAGGTGGGTCGCCGTGTGATTCCGGCGCGTCGCGTCGCGCTTGGCGGCGTCGACCTCGGCCGCGATCGTGTCGCGCCAGGCGAGCGCCCCGCGCGTCACCGTGATCGCATGGAAGCGCGGGAGTTCGGCGGGGCCTTTCACGACGCTTGTCACGGTGGCCTCGCCGCGCGGGCCGCTCAGCCGGCCGGTGTCGGACACCTGACCGCCCGATTGCAGGTAGAAGGGCGTCTCCGCGAGGGCCGCGAAGCCGTCGTTGCCTGCGTCCAGCTGCTCGACGGGCTGGCGGCTCCCGTCCAGCAGCTCGACGATCTGCGTGTTGACGGCGGTCGTGTCGTATCCGCGAAACACGTCTGGGACCTGGCCGAGATGAGGCCGCGTCCGCCACGCCGGCCGCTCGCCCGCGGCGGGGGCGCCGAACTTGCTCTTGGCGCGCGCCTTGTCGCGCTGCGCCTCCATGGCGCGCTCGAACCGCTCGCGGTCGAGCGTGAGCCGGCGCTCGTCGATCATGTCCTCGATGAAGTCGCGCGGCAGGCCGTAGGTGTCGTACAGCCGGAAGGCCGCGTCGCCCGGCACGAGACCCCCGGCCGCCGCGGCCGTGTCGAGCACCTCCTCGAGACGAGGGAGGCCGCCCGCGAGTACCGCGTCGAACCGCTCCTCCTCGCTGTGGATGACCCGCACGATCGCCTCGCGGCCCGTCTTCAGCTCGGGGTAGGCGCCGCCGAAGTCGCGGACCAGCGTATCGACGAGGGCGTACAAGAAGGGCTCCCTCATCCCGAGGCGCATGCCGTGCCGCATCGCCCGCCGCATGATCTTGCGAAGCACGTAGCCGCGCCACTCGTTGGACGGCACGACGCCGTCGGCGATGAGGAACGTCATCGCCCGGAGGTGGTCGGCGATCACGCGCATGGAGACGTCCGGCGGCGCCATCGAGCCGCCGTGCCGGGTGCCGGCGCGCTCGCCGATGGCCGCGAGCAGCGGCGTGAAGAGGTCGGTGTCGTAGTTCGACAGGTGCCCCTGGAGCACGGCGGTGATGCGCTCGAGCCCCATGCCGGTGTCGATCGAGGGGGCCGGCAGCGGCCTGAGCGTGCCGTCGGCCTGCCGGTCGAATTCCATGAAGACGTTGTTCCAGATCTCGATGTAGCGGTCGCAACTGCACTCGAGGCCGCGGCAGCCGCCCGCGCCCTCCTCGCTGCAGGCGGTCTCCGGGCCGCGGTAGTAGTAGATCTCGGAGCAGCGGCCGCACGGGCCGGTGTCGCCCATCTGCCAGAAGTTGTCCGAGGTGCCGAGCTCGCCAATCCGATCGGACGGCAGGTACCGGGCCCACGCGTCGTACGCCTCGGCGTCGCGCGGAACGGCCGCCTCGCCCCTGAATACGGTGGCGTAGAGCCGGTCCGGCGGCAGCGCCCACTGCTTCGTCAGCAGGTCCCAGGCGAACGTGATCGCCTCCTGCTTGAAATAGTCGCCGAAGGAGAAGTTGCCGAGCATCTCGAAGAACGTGTGATGCCGCAGCGACGGTCCGACGTTGTCGAGGTCGTTGTGCTTGCCGCTGACGCGCATGCACTTCTGCGCGGTGGCGGCGCGCCTGTAGTCGCGCGTCTCGCGGCCGAGGAACGCGTCCTTGAACTGGTTCATCCCCGCGTTGGTGAAGAGCAGGGTCGGATCGTCGTGCGGCACGAGGGGCGAGCTGGCGACGACCCGGTGGCCGTGCCGCTCGAAGTAGGCGAGGAACGAGCGGCGGATCTCGTTCGCGCTAATCGTCATGGTGTGCACCCGTGAGGCGGCTCCGGATCGCGGCCATGACGCGGCCCGGGTCGAAGCCCTGCGCGAGCAGATACCGGTGGAGGCGCCCGAAGGCCGCCGTGGTCGGCTCCGGAACGCCGCCGCCGCGGCGCAGCCGGCGCTCGAGGGCCTCCGCGATGAGCGCATCCTCGTCCAGGTCGGCGAACGCCTCGGCGACCGCCGCCCGGGCGATGCCGCGGGGAATGCCGATCGCCTCGACCTGCCGGAGCGCGCGGAGGCGGCCGTGCCGCTTGAGGTGCGCTTCGGTGCGGGCGCAGGCGAGCGCGGTCCGGCGATCGTCGAGCGCTCCTTCGCGCCGGAGCCGGGCCAGGGCGGCGTCGACCTCCTCGTCGTCGAACCGCCGCCGCCGCAGACGCGCGCCGAGTTGCGCCTCGCTCAGCTCGCGGCGCGCCAGCAGCTTCAGGCCGGCCACGTACGCGTCCGCCATCCTGTCATTGTGTAACTCGAGACGCCGGAGTCACAACTCGAAAACGACGGGACCCGTCCACGGCGTGCGTGTCGAGCTGCGGCGAAGACCGCGTCAGCCGCCGAGCCGCGTGATCCGCGGCGCGGCGCCGCCGGCGCCGGCGCGCGCCATCTCGTCGCGCGCCATGTCGGAGGTGGTCGTGATCCCCTGCATCCGCAGCTTGAACTCGTCGGGGTTCGTGGCCCAGCGGAGCGCCTCCTCCGCGGTCACGAACTTCTGCTCGTACAGGAAGAAGATCGACTGGTCGAAGGTCTGCATCCCGTACTGCGACGTGCCCTGGGCGATGGCGCCGCGGATCTGACTGGTCTTGTCGCGGTCGAGAATGCAGTCGCGGATGAACGGGGTGGCGATCATCACCTCGACCGCCGGCACGCGCCCCTTGCCGTCGGCCCGCGGCATTAGGCGCTGGGAGATCACCGCCTTGAGGACGCTGGCGAGCTGGATGCGCACCTGCTGCTGCTGATGGGTCGGGAAGACGGTGATGATGCGGTTGATCGTCTCGGTCGCGTCGAGCGTGTGCAGCGTCGAGAACACCAGGTGCCCCGTCTCGGCGGCCAGGAGCGCCGTCTCGATCGTCTCGAAATCGCGCATCTCGCCGACGAGAATGACGTCGGGATCCTGCCGGAGCGCGCTCCGGAGCGCCTGGGCGAACGAGGTGGTGTCGGTGCCCACCTCGCGCTGGCAGATGATCGACCGCTTGTCCCGATGGAGGTACTCGATCGGGTCCTCGATGGTCATGATGTTGACCGTCGCCGTGGTGTTGATCTCGTCGATCATCGAAGAGAGCGTCGTCGTCTTGCCCGAGCCGGTCGTGCCGGTGACGAGCACGAGCCCGCGTTCCTCGTGGGCGACCCTCTTGAGGACCGGCGGGAGCATCAGCTCCGCAATGGTGAGGACGCGCATCGGGATGACCCGAAAGGTCATCCCGAGCGTGCCGCGCTGCTGGAAGATGTTGCAGCGGAATCGCCCCAGCCCGGCGATGCCGTAGGCGAGGTCCACCTCGTGCGTGTCGGCGAACTTCTCGCGCACCTCCGCCGGCAGGACCGTCTGGGAGATCGCCACCATGTCGTCGTGGCTGAGGCGCTCCTGGGAGAGCGGCGCCAGGTCGCCCCGCACCCGAACCATCGGGTAGCTCCCGGCCTTGAGGTGCAGGTCCGAGGCGCCGCGCTCGACGGCCGCCTTCAGCAGATCGTTGACGTGCATCGCTCCTGGATCTATCGGCGCGATCCGCCTCCCGATGTAGTCGAGGCCGCGGCGTGCACGTACTGCAGCCAGCCGTGGGTATCGGGCGCCTCTCCCCGGACGATCTGGAAGAAGCGCTGCTGGATCGCCTCGGTCACCGGGCCGCGCCGGCCGCGGCCGACCGTGATCCGGTCGACCGACCGGATGGGCGTCACCTCGACCGCCGTTCCGACGAAGAACACCTCCTCGGCCAGGTAGAGCGTCTCCCGGGGCATCGTCTGCTCGCGGACCTCGAAGCCCAGGTCGCGGGCGATCGTCATCGCCGAGTCACGCGTGATCCCCCACAGCACGGAGGAGGCGATCGGGGGCGTGTAGACCACGCCGTCGCGCACGATGAAGACGTTCTGGCCGCTGCCTTCGCTGATGTTGCCGGTGGTGTCGAGGGCGATCCCCTCGGCATAGCCGTCGGTGACCGCTTCCATCTTGATGAGCTGGGCGTTGGCGTAGTTGGCGACGCTCTTGGCCATGGCGGGCGTCGTGTTCGGCGCGTTCCGTACCCAGGTGCTCACCTTCACGTCGAGGCCCTCCTCGATCGCGTCCTTCGTGAAGTACGCCCCCCACTCCCAGACGAGGATGGCGACGTCGATGGGGCAGGCGCCGGCATGGACGCCGAGCGTGTCGTAGCCGCGGTAGACGAGCGGCCGGATGTAGCAGGCCCGGAACCCGTTCGCCTGAATGGTCTCGATGACCGCGTTGGCGAGCGCCGGCTGGTCGTACGGGATCTCCATCCGGTAGATGCGCGAGGAATCGACGAGGCGGCGCAGGTGGGCGTCGAGGCGGAAGCAGGCGGGCCCCTGCCGCGTGTCGTAGCACCGGGCGCCCTCGAAGACGCCGCTCCCGTAGTGCACGACGTGCGAGGCGATGTGGATCTTCGCGTCCTTCCACTCGACCAACGACCCGTTCATCCAGATCTTGCCCGTGCCGGGAAAAGACATCGCGCTGCTCCTTCGCCCGATCGTACCCTATTGGCCTTCGCCGCAGAAGGGGCAGCGGTCGGTGCGGGCGTGCAGCGGCTTCCGGCAGTGCCAGCAGAAGCGCGGTTGCGGCGTCTAGCGCGCCCGCAGCCGCGACTGGATCTCGGACACGCTGGTTTCGACCGGCCCGGCGGCCGGCGCCGGGCCGCGCCGGTGCGGCGTGCGGCGGGGCGGCCTGGTCCGAGCCGCCAGCGCCTCATCGAGCAGCTCCGACGCCCGCTGGTACCGCTTCGTCAGGTCCGGGGCGAGCGCTTTCAGCACGATGTCGTTGATCGCCCTCGGAATGCGGCCGTTCCGCAGGCGCGGGGCGGTGACGAGCTCGCCGCGCATCAGGCGCTCGATGTCGCCGGGCGCCGGCGTGTCGTACGGCAGCGTTCCGGTCAGCATCTGGTACATCGTGATGCCGATGGAGTAGACGTCGCTGGCAAACACCGCCTTGCCGTGGAACTGTTCGGGCGCCATGTACGGCGGGCTGCCGATGACGGTCGTGCCGTGCGCGGCGATTTCGAGGAACCGCGACGTCCCGAAGTCGGTGACCTTGAGCAGACCCGTGTCGGAGACGAGCATGTTGCCGGGCCGCAGGTCCCGGTGGAGGATGCCGGCGCGGTGCGCGTGATCGACGGCGTTGCAGATCTGACAGGTGAAATCGAGGGCGCGCGTCAACTCGAGCGCCCCGTCGCGAAGGATGGTCTGCTCGAGCGTCTCGCCCTGCACGTACTCCATCACGATGAAGAACACGTCGTCCTGCTTCTCCGCGGTGAGCACCGTGACGATGTTCGGGTGGCTCATCGAGGCGAGCAGGCGCGGTTCCTTCAGCATCTCGCTGAAGTCGAGGTTCTGCTTGTGCGGGACCTTGAGGGCGACCTTCTTGTCGATCCACGTGTCTTCCGCCAGATAGACCGTACCGAACCCGCCGCTCCCGAGCGAAGAGACGACGCGGTACTTGCCGATGGTCTGACCGCGGAAGAACATCTGAAGGTGCGTCGAGTATAGCAGCGCTCAGAATTCGCGCCAGGCCGCGTAGAGCGCGGCGAGCGCGACGAGTCCCATCACGTCGGCCCGCAGCGTGCGGCCGCCGAGCGTCACGAGGCGGCAGGCGGCCGCGGCGCGCTCGATCTCGGCGGCGTCCCAGCCGCCTTCAGGTCCAATGACGATGGTCGTCTCGCGGGGCGGAGCGACGTCCAGCTCGGCGAGCGGCTGCGCCCCGTCTGCGAAGGACGGTTCGACCAACATCAGCCCGGGGCCGGGGAGCGACATGTGGGCGAGCGCGGCGGCGACCTCGGCGAAGAGGCGCGGCTCGAGGATCGGCGGCACCGTGGCGCGGCCGCACTGCTTGGCCGAGGAGACGGCGATGCGCGCCCAGCGCTCGCGGCGGCGGCTGCGCCGGAGCGTCGCCAGGCCGACCTCGGTGCGCGCGGTGACCATCGGCTGGACGGCCGCGACGCCCATCATGACCCCGTCGCGCACGACCTGGTCCATGCGATCGCCTTTGAGGACCGCCTGGGCGAGCGTCACCGCGACCCGCGGTTCCGGGGCGGGCGCGCGCGCGGCGCCGAGCCGCAGGTGGACGCGCCCTCTCCGGGCGGCCTCCACCACCGCCTCGAACTCGCTCCCGCGGCCGTTGAACACGCGGACCACTGCGCCGGCCCCGAGGCGCAGCACCCGGGTGAGGTGCGCCGCCTCCTCCTCGGGGAGCCCGACGAGGTCGCCGGGCCTCTCGGCGTCCGGACCGTAGAATCGCGGCGTCACAGGGCGATTATGTGGCATGCCCACAGACGGCGGTGAGCCGTGAGGAAGATTCCGCGCCCAGAAACGGGTTCCGGGCGTGACTGCCGGTGCGCCGGCAGAACGGGAGGCGCGAATGTGTGTGGTTCGCCTGGCTCTTGATTCCCACACCAAACGACGGCACGATCTGGGCACCTCGGACGGCTCTCGTGTGGGGTCGGCCGCGAACAGGAGGCAGGCAATGAGACGGCTCCTCTTCCAGATGGCGCAGTCGGTCGTCGTGATGCTCACGCTGCCGGCGCTCGCCGCCGCGGAGGTCACCCGCGTCGAGATCGCGTCGCGGCGGGACGTGGCCAACGGGCGCACCTTCGGCGCGGTCGGCGTCTACGAGCGGCTGGCCGGCACGATCTACTTCACGATCGATCCCGCCAATCGGCGGAACCAGGTGATTGCGGATCTCGACAAGACGCCGCGTAACGCCGCCGGCAAGGTGGAGATGTCCGCAGATCTCGTCATCTTCCGGCCCCGTGACGCCGCCCGGGGCAACGGCATCGCGCTCTTCGACATCGTCAATCGCGGCGGCACGGTGGCGTTCAACGTGTTCAGCGGACCGGTGACGAACACGCCCGACGGGGAAGCCGGCGACGGCTTCCTGCTCGCCCGCGGCTTCACGGTCGTGCAGGTCGGCTGGGAGTTCGACGCCAGGCGCGAGGGCGCGGTGCGCATCAACGTCCCGAGCGCGGCCGGCGTCACCGGCCACGTGCGCGCCCGCTTCGTCCCGAACAGCCGCGAGAAAGTCACCGTCGGCGACCTCGTGGGCTACTCGCCGGGCGATCCCGCGTCGGCGCAGAACACGCTGCGCGTCCGGCCGCGGCTCGGCGCCGAGTGGACGACCGTTCCGCGGGAGAAGTGGACGCTCGCCGCCGACAACACCGTGACGCTCGAAGGGGGATTCGAGCCGGGGCAGACCTACGAGGTGGCGTACGTGCCGGCGAGCGTCCCGGTGGCGGGGCTCGGGTTCGCCGCCGTCCGCGACGCGGCCTCGTGGGTACGATACGGGCCCGACGCGGTCGTCTCGGCGAAGTACACGATGGCGTTCGGATCGTCGCAGACGGGGCGGTGGCTGCGTGATTTCCTGTACGAGGGCTTCAACGCCGACGAGCGCAATCGCCGGGTGTTCGACGGCGTGATCCCGCACATCGGCGGCGGCGGCGCCGTCCTGCTCAACGAGCGCTGGTCGACGCCGACATCGCTGCTGATGGAAACGGCCACGCGATTTCCGTTCGCCGACAGGAAGCAGCGCGATCCGGTGACGGGCGCCGAGGACGCGCTGCTCGAGAACCCGCGCGCGGCCGAGCACCAGCCGAAGGTGTTCCACACGATGTCGGACACCGAATACTGGGAGCGCGGCGGCGCGCTGGTGCACACCACACCGGACGGGACGCGGGACATCGCGCTCTCCGACAACGTGCGGCTGTATCACTTCGCGAGCGCGCCGCACAACATCGGCCAGTTTCCGCCGGTCGTGGGTAGTGGCGAGGTGGCCAGCAACCCGTTCGATCTCCGGATCGGCATGCGCGCGTTGCTGGTGGCGATGGAGCGCTGGGTGCGCGACGGCATGGCGCCGCCGGCCAGCCGCTATTCGCGGCTCCAGGACGGCACGCTCGTCCGTGCCGCCGACGTGGCGTTTCCCGCGCTCCGCGGCGTGACGTCCCCACGCACGGCGTATCCGGGCGTCCGCGGCGCGAATCCGCGGTTGCCGCGTGAGGGAGGCGCGGGCGCTCCGCTCCCGCTGCTCGTGCCGCAGGTCGACCGCGACGGGAACGGCCGGGGCGGCATCCGCCTGCCGGACATCGCCGTCCCTCTGGCCACCCACACGGGGTGGATCTTCCGCAACGCGAAGATCGGCGGTACCGAGCAGTTCTTCCCGCTGAACGGCTCCTACATCCCGTTTGCCCGGACCAGGGCGGAGCGGGAGCGGACCGGTGACCCGCGGCCCTCGATCGAGGAGCGCTACCAGTCGCGCGAGCACTACCTGAAACTCGTCGAGGAGGCCGCCGCGCCGCTCGTCAAGGACGGGTACCTGCTCGCAGAGGACGTGGCCCGCGTCCTACGGCGCGCCGGCGAGCACTGGGACGTGGTGACGCGGCCGGCGACGACGACCGCCAGGGCGGAGTAGACGGATGCGGACGACGCTGGCTACCCTCGTGGCGATCGGTCTGGCGGTCCTCACGGCCGATCGCGCGCTCGCCCAGGGAGTCGTGATGCAGCGCAACGTCTCGCTCGGCATGGCGAGGACGATGGCCGACGCCGCGCTCGCCGCGTGCAAGGCCAAGGGCTACAACACGTCGGTCGCCGTCGTCGATCGGGCTGGCCAGGTGCTCGTCATCATGCGCAGCGAGCAGGCGACCGCGCAGACGGCCGAGATGGCGCGGCGGAAGGCGTACACGGCGCGCATGTTCCGGATTCCGACGGCGGAGTTCCAGAAGCGCACCGACGAGGACTCCGCGCGGGAGGCGCAGCGGGACCTGGCCGATATCCTCGCGCTGAGCGGCGGCGTGCCGATCCAGATCGGCACCGACACGATCGGCGCGGTCGGCAGCGCCGGCTCCACGCTCGAGACCGACGACGCCTGCGCGAAGGCGGGGGTTGCGGCGGTGGCGGATCTGCTGAAATGAACCGAGCGGAGTCCTGGGGGGCGCCTGCTACCGTCGCCGGAGCGAGAGCAGCGCCTCGACGTCTTTCGGCGCCTCGGCGGTGAGCACCTCCGCGCCGGTGGGGGTCACGACGATCGTGTCCTCGATCCGGATGTGCAGCTGCTCGTCGGGGATGTCGAGGATCGGCTCGATCGCCATCGCCATGCCCGCCTCGAAGGGGAGCGACCAGTCGCCGACGTCGTGCACCGACAGGCCGACGTAGTGGCCGACGTAGGCGTAGCGCGGATCGAAGCCGTGCCTGCGGAAGACGTCCTCGGCGACCGTGCGAACCGCCTCGCGCGCGACGCCAGGCCGGATCGCCGCGATGATCGCCTTCTGCGCCTCCAGGACCGCGCGATACGCCCGGAGCTGCGCATCGGTGAACCGGCCCGACACCGGCCAGGTCCGCGTGATATCCACGGTCAGGTAGTCGAGCGAGCCGGCGTAGTCCATCACCACGAGTTCGCCGGCGTTCATCTGCCGCCCGCTGTCCTCGTAATGCCAGCGGTTCCCCATCGGCCCCGACGCGACGATCGCCGGGTAGGCGGCGCCCTGGAGGCCGTGTGCGAGCAGCCAGTAGGTCGCTTCGGCCTCCAGTTCGTACTCGAAGCGCCCCGGCGCCGCCACTGCAATCGCGCGCCGGATCGCTTCGGCGCTCACCCGGCCGTTGTAGCGGAGGATCTCGATCTCCCGCGGCGTCTTGACGAGCCGCAGGCGGTCGAGGTGGGGCGTGACGTCCTGGAGCGTGTAGTAGGGGAACTGCTCCCTGAGTGCGGCCACCCGCAGCGCGTCCTCGGTCGGGTGCTGCGCGAACGGGTTCGTCAGGCGCCGCGCCGTGGAGATCGCGGCATCGGTTCGGCCGTGGTTCACGGTGTCGCGCTCGGAGAGCCGCGTCCAGAGCAGTTCGCTGCCGGCGTTGCCGCGGCGGCGCGCCAGGAACTCGGGCATCGCCGCGAGCGGCTGAATCGACCGAAAGCCGTAGAGGCGCGGGGCGTCCGGCGCCTCGAGCCAGTTCGGCCCCTCGTACCGGATCTCGGTCGGGCTGAGCTTCGGCAGGAAGAGATGCGCCTCCGCGGTGGCGCCGTCCATCACGAGCGCCGCGTTGAGCGACTCGTTGCCGGTGAGATAGAAGAAGTCGTTGTCCTGGCGGAAGCGAACGCCTGGTGACGGCGTCGTCGCGCCGAACAGCACGACGGTCCCCCGCTGGAGCGCCTTCGCCAGCCGTGCCCGGCGGGCGGCGAACTCGTCCGGCGGGTAGCCCATGCGCTCGGCCGAGGGCCCCGACCCCCAGGCGAGCGCCAGGACGAGGACGGCGGCCGCTCGGTGGAGGGTCAACGTCCGCCCGGCACGCCGCGCTAGGGCCGCTGCAGCGTCACGCACAGCCATTCCTCTTCCTCCGTCCGGCCCTTCACGGGGAGACTGCCAAACGGGGCGAGGACGTCGGCTTCCTCATGGCGCATGAAGCCGCTCAGGATCAGGTGACCGCCGGGCGCCGTCAGGTCGCGCAGCCGCACGGCGACGCCGCGCAGCAGGGCGCCGGTGAGATTGGCCAGCACGATGTCGAAGGCGCCGCTGGCATCGCCGCGCACGTCGGCCGTGCGGAGCGTGACGTCGGCGCCGCGGTTCAGCCCGAGGTTCTCCTCGGCCGCGTGAATCGCGTTCGGGTCGTCGTCGAGGGCCAGGACGCGCCCGGCGCCGAGCCGGCTGGCGGCAATGGCCAGCAGACCCGAGCCTGTGCCGACGTCCACGACGCTGCGCCCGTGCACCCCGACCTGCTGCAGCGCCGCCAGGCACAGCCTCGTCGTCGCGTGGTGGCCTGTTCCGAATCCCATGGACGGGCGGATGACGATGACGAGCGGCCGGCGGAGTCCGGTGGCGCCGGCCTCGACCGCGGTGAGCGGCCTCAGCCGTCCCGTGTGCGGGACGTCCCACGGCGGCGCGACGATGATGCCGCCCACCTGCACGGCCCGGAGCGTCGCCTGCGACCGCGCCACCCAGTCCTCGTCCGGGACGTCCACCGGCCGGATGACCGCGCCGGGAAACTGCCGCGTCAGCGCCGCCGCGGCGGCGTCGCGCTCCACCGCGCTCCGGAAGACGACGCGCCAGAAGTCGGGCTCGCTGGTCTCGTCAATCGCGGTGATGGCGTAATCGACGAGCGCCGCCTGGACGAGTTCCTCCCGTTCGAGCGACGCGAGTTCAAGGGCAGGCCAGGTTCGCATAGGGTCAGCCGAAGATGTCCTTGACGCGATCGAGCAGCCCTTTGTCCTCCTGCTCGCCGACCGGAGTGGGCTCGAATCGTTCCGCCGGCAGCGACGCTCCCAGTTGCTGCAGCAGCTTCTTCTGTTCGCGCGTGAGCTTGGTCGGCGTCACCACCTTGACCGTGACGAGCAGGTCGCCGCGGCCGCGTCCGCTCACGTCGGGCAGCCCGCGGCCGCGCAGCCGGAACGTCGCGCCGCTCTGCGTCCCTTCCGGGATGGTGAAGGTCTCTTCGCCCTCGAGCGTGGGGACCCTCATCTCGCGCCCGAGCGCGAGCGAGGGAAAGTTCACCGGGACTTCACAGTACAGATCGTTGCCGTCGCGCTGGAAGAACGGGTGGGCCTGTACGTGGATGACGACGTAGAGATCGCCGGGCGGGCCGCCGGCGGGCCCTCCCTCGCCCTCGCCGCTCAGGCGCAGCCGCTGGAGGGTGGCGATGCCGGCAGGAATGCGCACGGTCAGCTTGCGCTCCTTTTCCACGCGGCCGGCGCCGCGGCACGCCGGGCACGGCTTGGTGACGATCGAGCCGGCGCCGCGGCAGTAGCCACAGGTGCGGGCGAGCATGAACGGCCCCTGCTGCGTCCGGAT
The DNA here is from genome assembly GCA_001767525.1 of Acidobacteria bacterium RIFCSPLOWO2_12_FULL_68_19. Lineage (GTDB taxonomy): Bacteria > Acidobacteriota > Vicinamibacteria > Vicinamibacterales > UBA2999 > MELF01. The sequence goes on from MELF01000029.1 coordinate 70,763, forward strand.
CTGTCCGCGCCCGTGGCACTGCGGGCAGGTCGACGTCTTGGAGCCGGGCGCCGAGCCGCTGCCGTGGCAGGCCTCGCACGCCTCCTGTCTCGGAATCTGGATGGTCGTTTCGGCGCCGCGCGCGGCTTCCTCGAACGAGATCTCCAGGTCGTAGCGGAGGTCCGCACCCCGCTGCGGGCCCCGCCGCCGGGCGCCGCCGAAGATGTCGCCCAAGCCGAAGATGTCGCCGAGCCCGCCGAGGATGTCCTCGAAGCCGGTGAACACCGTCGGATCGAAGCCGGTGGCGGCGCTGCCCAGTCCGGCGTGGCCGAAGCGGTCGTACATGTGGCGCTTGTCGGCGTCGGCGAGCACCGCGTAGGCCTCGGCGGCTTCCTTGAACTTCTCCTCGGCGTCCTTGCTGCCGGGATTGCGATCCGGGTGGTACTTGAACGCGAGCTTGCGGTAGGCGCTCTTGACGTCCTGTTCGCTGGCGTTCCGGGGGACGCCGAGCGTCTCGTAGTAGTCGCGCTTACTCACGCCGGGCCACCTTGACCATCGCCGGCCGCAGCAGGCGGCCGCCCAGCATGTAGCCCCGGCGGAGCTCTTCCATCACTTCCCCGTCCCGGTGCTCGGCGCTGACCTCGCGCATCACCGCCTGGTGGAACCGCGGGTCGAAGTCGGCGCCGACCGCCTCGATCGGCGTGACGCCGCGCTTGCGGAGCAGGTCGGTCATCTGGCGGTGGATGAGTTCCACTCCCCTCCGATAGACCTCCATGTCGTTGCCCGACGGCGTCTCGAGCGCGCGGTCCAGGTCGTCGACGATCGGGAGCAGATCCTCGAGCGCCGCGGCCATGGCGGCCTCGGCCTGGTCGCGCCGGTCGCGATCGACGCGCTTGCGATAGTTGTCGAACTCGGCGGCCAGGCGCAGCAGCCGATCCTGCAGCGCGTCCCGCTCGCGCTCGAGCGCATCGATCGCGCCCGCGTCGGCGGACCCCGCCGGGTCGGCCGGCGCCGCCTCGCGCGGGGCGTCCGCCGGCGGGTCAGTTACCGCCTGGTCGGCGGCCGTCGGCCGATTCAGGTCCTGGTCGTCGAAGGACTCAGGCATGGGTCAGCTCGCGGCGCGCAGCACGCGCGAGACCGCCTGCGTCGTGCCGTCCACGAAGGCGATGGTGCGGGAGTAGTGCATCCGCGTCGGACCGATGACGCCCACGGTCCGGATGCCCGTGGCGTCCGACGCGGTGGAGGCGACCAGGCTGAACGGGCGCAGGCCGGGCATGGCGTGCTCGGCTCCAATCACGACCGTCAGCCCCGGTCCGTCGATGTACTGGTTCAGGAGGTGCACCATCCGCTCTTTCTGTTCGAGCATCTCGAGCAGCGCGCGCAGCGTGGCGAGCGAGGCGCCCCCCTGCGCCGGACGGTCGAGCAGCGACGCCGCCCCCTCGACATGGAACGTGTGCGGATTCGGCATCTCCTCCAGGGTCGAGTGGGCCAGCCTGAGCGCGCGCGCGAGCAGCCGGTCGTACAGCGTACGCTCCTGCTGGAGGCGCGCCAGCACCGCCGCGCGCACCTCGGCGAGCGGCAGGCCGCCGAATTCGGTATTCAGGTAATTGGCGGCGCGTACGAGTTCGTCGGGCGACACCTCCTCCTCGACGTCCACGACCTTCTGCCCGACCTGGTTGCCGCACGAAACGACGACGACCAGGACGCGCGAGCCGCCGAGCGGCACGAACTCCAGGCGCTGGAGCACCGCGGAGGGGCTGTCGCCGAGGGCGAACCCGACATATCGCACGGCCCGCGACACCAGGTGCGACGCACTCGCGAGCAGGTCGTCCACGAGCGGCGACCGCTCGGCCTGCTCGCGCAGCCGATGCTCGACGACCACCGAGGCGCGCGTCGGCTTGCGGCTCTCGAGCAGCAGATCCACGAACACGCGGTAGCCGCGATCGGTCGGCACGCGCCCGGCGGAGGTGTGCGGCTGATGCACGTAGCCGGCGTCCTCGAGCTGGGCCAGCACGGTGCGCACCGTCGCCGACGAGACGCCGAGCCCGCTGCGGCGGGCCAGGAGCTGCGAGGCGACCGGCCCGCCCGTCTCGACGTACTCGCGGACGAGGGTGGCCAGCAGGCGGCGCGAGCGATCCGAGAGGTCGAAGGAACCCATTGCGCGTCAAACGCTTAGCGTATCTTCGGATTATAGCCCAGCGTCGGCGCCCGCCCCGCGTTGGGGTGGCGGCAGAACGGCGTAGAAGTACACGCGCCGCGCGGCGACAAGCAGCGGTGGTTCGTCGAGCCACGACAGGTCGGCGACCTTCGCGTAGCGCGCCCGGAAGACGTCGCGCTCCCAGTCGTCGAGCACGACGTAGACCGGCCGGCCGAGCCGGCGGAAATGGTCGATCGCCTCGCCGTACATCTCCGGCTCGAGCCACTCGAAGCGCATCGTGATCCGGTTCGCGTAGTACCGCAGGCTGCCGCTGTGCTGGTTGCAGAGGATGACGGCGTCCTCGGGCAGCTCCCGGGCGAAGCGTCCGGCGGCGACGTAGCGCGCCTCCTCGCCGCGCACGCGAAACGCCGGGCGTCCCGTCCAGAGACCCCACGCTGCGAGGACGACCGCCACGGCCAGGAAGGCACCGGCGCGGGCGCGGGGCGCCGACGGCGCGAGCGCGACGAAGACGGCCGAGGCCAGCGCGAGCATCACCGGAAAGGCCGGCAGCAGGAAACGCAGGAACGTCCAGTGATCGAACGGCGTGTATGCGAGATACGAGAGCGCCACCAGCGCGGCGGCGCCGAGGCCGAGGCGCACGACCGGACGCGCGTCGGATGGAGCGCGCCGCCCGATCACCCACGGCGCGGCCAGACCGAGAAAGATGAACGGTGTCTGCGTCTGGAGGAGCCACGTCGTGTAGTTCGCCAGGTTCGGCAGCACGTAGCGGCCCGCGTAGATGGTCGAGAACGTGCCGTAGCCGGAGGCGAGGGCGGACCCGTAGAGATGTCGATCGATGGCGGCGACCGCGATCGGTCCCGGAAGCATGGCCGCCGTGAAGAGCGCCGCCCGGCCGATCCGGGTGCCCGGCGTGCCGGGCCGCATCGCAATGAACGCGAGGATCGGCGCGGCGATCACGACGAGGTTCGGCCGCGTCAGGACCGCCAGGGCGGCGGCCAGACCGGCGGCGCCCGCGCCGGCCGCCGTGCCGCGCACGGCGGCCACGATCGCGACGAGCCACCACGTCGTGGCCGGCACGTCGCTCATGGGCCACATCAGTTGGAACAGGAACGGCGGGCTGACCAGCAGCGCCAGGGCGGCGAGCAGGCCGGCCGGCGCCCCGCCGAGGATCGCGCCGAGCCGGAAGGTGAGCCAGACGGCGAGCGCCCCGAGCAGCGGCACGACCCAGAAGACGGCCGTCCCGCCTGCCGCCGCCTTGAACGCCGCCATCACGATCGGCAGCCCCGGCGCGTAGGTCGGCACCATCGTTCCGCGCTCGTCGCCGGGCCGGTAGCCGAACGGCGTCAGCGTCCAGTTCGCGTTCTGCCAGGAGGCGTCCTCGGCGAGCGGCTCGTCCACGATCAGCCGTCCCTCGAGCCAGAGATCGGCCTGGCTGAGGTAGCCGTAGGCGTCGGCGCCGCTGGCGGCCCAGGTGCCGAACCGCAGCCCGAGAGCGGCCGCCACGAGCGCCAGCGCGAGGGCGACGCGGGTCACTTATCGCTGGGCTTTGGAGAGCGCCCCTTCCCACCGCATGCTGATGGCGGGCGCGTTCACGTCGGTCACCTTGCCGTGCTTGACGGCAATCAGCTCGGCGACGATGCTGACGGCGATCTCCTGCGGCGTGATCGCGCCGATGTCGAGGCCGATGGGCGCATGGACGCGCCGGAGCGCGTCGGAGGAGACCCCCTCCTCGAGGAGCGCGTCGAAGATGCGCCGGATCTTGGCCTTGCTGCCGATGAGGCCGAGGTACCGCAGCGGCCGGGCGGCGAGCGCCCGCATCGTCTCGAGATCGTAGGTATGGCCGCGGGTCACGATGACCGCGTACGCGGTCGGCGGGAACCGGTGATCCTCGATCCAGGTCGGAATGTGATCGACGACGACGTCGATGCCGTCGCCGAAGCGCCCGGTGCTGGCGAACTTTTCCCGGTCGTCGACGACGTGCACCTGAAAGCCGACCTCCTGGGCCATCTTCGCCACGTGATAGCCGACGTGTCCGGCGCCGAAGACGTACACCTCCGGCGACGCCTCGATCGGTTCGACGAACACTTCCATCTGGCCTCCGCAGATGAGCCCCGTCTCCTGCGCGAAGTCGTCGTTCAGTTCGAACTTCAGCGTGAGCGGCTTGCGCGTGGTAATCGCTTCGCGGGCCTTCCAGAACGCCTCGTTCTCGTAGCAGCCGCCGCCGATCGTCCCGACCGTCCGGCCGTCCGCGTAGACGAGCATCTTGGAGCCGACGCGCTGCGGGGTGGACCCGACCGACGAGACGATGGTGACGAGCGCCACCTGGTCGCCCCGCTGGAGCGCCTCGTTGAGGGCGGCGAAGACCTCCTGGTTCATGGCTCGATTATAAGACCGTGTCGTTCACACTTCTAACTTCTTGGTTCTGGGTTCGTGTTCTGGGTTCGGTTCACGGTTCACCGTTCGGGGTTCGATGTTCGAGGGTCCGGATTCGGCGTTTCGAAGGAAACAGGCGGAACCCGAACGAAGAGCCCGACGTCAGAATCGGAACCCGGAACCCCGAACCCGGAACGCGGAACCCGGAACGCGGAACCCCGAACACGAACTCCGAACACGAACCCAGAAGTGAGAAGGCAGAAGCGTGAACGACAGGTTCGTCTCAGCCCTCACCAGCGATGCAGCTCGCAGTACTCGGTCGGCTCGGTGCCCGCCAGGAACGACTCGGTGTAGACGCGCGGGCAGGTGGGGAGCGCGAGCGTGCCGGTGTCGCGGTCGATGTCGGCGACGGTGACGCCGTCGGGGACGGTGAACGGGACGCTCGGCCGGCCGGCGAGCGCGCTCTTCATGAACTCGGTCCAGATCGGCAGCGCCGCCTGCGTGCCGGTGAGCGAGAGCGGCTGGTTGTCGTCGTACCCAACCCAGACGACCGTGAGCAGCTCCGGCGTGAAGCCGACGAACCAGGCGTCGCGCAGATCGTTGGTGGTGCCGGTCTTGCCCGCCGCGTCGAGGACGAACCCGGCGCTGCGCGCAGAGGCCGCCGTTCCTTCGTCGATCACGCTCCGCATCATGCTCGTGACGAGGTACGTCGTCTCCTCCCGTGCCGCGACGCGCGGGGGCGACGCCTTCGGCCGCAGCGTCCCGTCGGGCGCGGCGATCTGTCGAATCGCCCGGGGCGGACGGACGCGGCCGCCGTTGACGAAGAGCGTGTAGGCCTGCGCCACGTCGAGCGGCGTCAGCTCGAAGACGCCGAGCGTGATCGCCGGGAACGCCTTCGGCGGCGTGCCGACGCCGACGCGCCGCCAGAGCGCCGCGATGCGGTCGAAGCCGACCGTCTCGCCGACATGGACGGTGCCGAGGTTGCGCGACATGGCGAGCGCCCGCCTCCACGTGATCTCGCCGTCGTACTCGTCGTAGTTGCGCGGCTCCCAGACCCGGTCGTCGAAGGTGAAGGTCGCCGGCTCGTCGACCGTCAGCGACGCCGGCGTCAGGTCGGTGCGCCCCTCCTCGGCGGCGAGCTCGAACGCCGCCAGGTACACGAACGGCTTGAAGACGGAGCCGGGCTGCCGGCGCGCGGCGATGGCGCGGTTGTACTGCGACTGGTGGTACGAGCGGCCGCCGATCATGGCGAGGATGTCGCCGCTGCGCGGGTCGACGGCGATGAGCGCGGCCTGCGCCGGCTGGGCGCGCTTGCGCCGGGCGAGCAGCCGATCGACGTTGGCGAGGCCGGCGCGCACCGCCGCGATGGCGGCACGCTGCATCGTGAGATCCAGCGTGGTGAAGACGTCCACCTGGCCCGGCTGCGCCGTGACGCCGGGAAACGCCTCGGCCACCTGTGCGGAGACGAGGTCGACGAAGTAGGGCGCCTCGTTGTCGACGGCCAGCGCGACCACCCGGAGCGGCTCGCGCGAGGCGCGCTCGGCCACGTCCGGCGTCAGGTACTCCTCGTCCGCCATCGCCCGCAGCACGACGTTCCGGCGCTCGACGGCGCGCTCGGGATGGGTGAACGGCGAGTGCAGCCCCGGGCTCTGAATGACGCCGGCAACGAGCGCCGCCTCGGCCAGCGAGAGGTTGCTCACGTCCTTGCCGAAGAAGAGGCGCGCCGCTTCGGCCACGCCGTGGATCGCGAACGACCCCCGCTGCCCGAGGTAGACGTCGTTCAGGTACAGCTCCAGAATCTCGTCCTTGGTGGCGCGCCGCTCGAGCACGAGCGACATGAGCGCTTCCCGGACCTTCCGCCCGTAGGAGCGCTCGCCGGCCTGGAGCTCCGCGTTGAACTCGTCCGCCAGGAAGAACATCCGCGCCAGCTGCTGCGTGATCGTGCTGTAGCCGACCAGGTGCCCCTTGTCCCCGAAGATGTTGGTCACCGCGGCGGCGAGCATGCGGAGCGGGTTGATGCCCGGATGCGCGTAGAACCCCTGGTCCTCGATCGCCAGCACCGCCCGCTGCATGTAGGCGGGAATGGTCGAGAGCGGCACGGTGCGTCGCTTCTGCCGTCCGCCGCTCGCCATCAGCGCGGTGAGGAGCGGAGGATCGAGCTCGACCGAGTCCCGCGGGCCCCGCCCTTCGATGTCGATGCTCTGGATCGCCCGGGTGAAACGGATCCGCACGGCGGCGCCGCCCAGATCGCCCGCCCTCGGCCGGATGGTCACCGCCGTGCGCTCGAGGGCGAACTCGCCCGGAGCGTCCGCCTGCGGCCGCTCGGTGTAGCCGAGGTCGTTGAGGAGCGCGACGAGCTCCTGCTGGCCGGCGGCCTGTCCGCGCCGGAGCACGACGGGGCGCGCAAAGACGCGCGGCAGCGTCCGCTCGCGCTCGCCGTGGAGCCGTTCGTCGATCTGCCTGGCGAAGGAAACAGAGGCGTACCCGCCGGCCGCCACCGCCGCCACGGCCGCCGCCGCGGCGGCATACGCCGCCAACCGCCGCCAGGAGCGACCGGCGGGTCGGGCCTTACGCGCTGAAGAGGACTCTGTCATCGACGAACCCGACCATCGACCCCGGAACCCGAACCGAACCCGCACACGAACCGGGAACCGGGAACGGAGAAGCGCGAACGACACGTCGCCGGTTCGGCATCAGATCGTGATCACCCAGTGCGTGCCCTGGTCGAGCGGGAGATCGTCGCCCAGCCGGTCGACGAGCGCGCTGCCGTGCCGGTTGACGAAGTACACGAAGCCGATCGCCCGTTCCTGTGGATGGCCGCCGGGAAACGCCTGCGCCTGGGCGTGATGGAACTGGCGCCGCAGCGTCTCGTCCTTGCGCTTGACGGCCTGGATGATCTTCGCGTGGAGCTTCTTGAGGTCGTCCTGCATGCGTCCGGCCGTCGAGCGCACCGCGCCTTCGAGCGTCGGGTCGATCCGGGCGACCGCGCGGCCGAGCGCCTCCATGCGCTCGGCGATCTCCCGCACCACCTCCTCGTGCGACACCTGCACCGAGGTCGGAATCTGCGCTTCGAGCAGCTGGTTGAGCGCGCCTTCGTCCCGTGCCCGCAGCGCTTCGAGCGGAAGCTCGTGGCGGGCCAGGAAACGCGCGGCGCTGGAGTCGACGATGGTGGCCGTCGCGCGGTGGTACATCAGCGGCATCGGCACGCCGAACAGGTCGTAGACGCCGCGCAACTGGGCCAGGTAGGCGAGCTCGTTCGGTCCGGCGACGTAGCACGCGGTGGGGAAGAGCGTGTCCTGCACGAGCGGGCGCAGCAGCACGCTGGGACTGAACTCGGCCGGCCGCGCGCGCACCCGCTCGAGCAGCGCCGCCGCGTCGCCGACGTGAATGCCCGCGCGGACGGCGCCGAGGCGGAACAGCGCCAGATGGTCGAGCCCGGGCGCGACCTGCGCGTGGTAGCCCTGCGCCACGAGCGCGGCGCCCGCCTCCGCCGCCAGCCGCGGCGTGGCACCCGCCTGCTCGACCTCGCGCGCGAAGATCGGTTCGGCCAGCGGTTTGGCCGCCGGGTCGGCCGCGTCGAAGACGACGAGGCCCCGCGGCCCCAGGATCGACTCGAGCAGCCGGCCAAAAGCCTCCACCATGCCGCTGCCCGGCCGGTACGCGGCGCCGACCATCTCGATCACGGCAGGGCTGAACTCGGTCGGCGGCAGCTTCGAGGCGAGGTCCGCCACGGTCTCGGCAATCGAGGCGTCCAGGCGAAGGCGCGCGACGGGGCCCTCGCCCGCGCCCGGAAGGCGTCGGAGCGTCACCTCGACGAAATTCAGCTCGGCGTCGAGGACGCCGCACGCCTTCACTTCGTCCCAGTCGTGGTCCTCGGCGTCGATCCAGAACAGGGCGACCGCGGGAACGCGATGTTCGGCCGCGACGCGTTCGGCCAGGCGAATCGCCGTGAGCGCCTTGAGCAGCGTGAAGAGCGGCCCGCCGAAGAGCCCCGCCTGCTGGCCGGTGACGATGGCGACCGCCGCCGGATCGCGCAGCCGGGCCGCCGCCGCCAGCGCCGCCGGCGGCGCGCCGCGGCGGCGCTGCTGCGCGTCGACGATGTCGGCCATCGCGTCGCGCCGGCGTGGATGCCGCTGCGCGCGGGCGATCGCCTGGCGCCATGCAGACGGGTCCGCGGGGTCGCCGGCAAAGAAGTCGGCCAGCCGCGCGTAGTCGAAGGCGTAATCGGCCGCCAGGCGTTTGATCCAGGGCAGACGGCGAATCTCGACTGGCAGGCGCGTGCCGGTGGCGGAGAGGCCAGTCTGCGGGAGCACCGGAGGCTACTGTCGCAGAGCGCTCGGCGGAGTGTCAAGCAACGTGCTACGATCAGCGCGCACCACGCCTTCACCGCGACGTTTCCGCTCAAAGGAGTTCCGCCACTGACCCGGGACGGATCCGAGTTCGATGTGCGCACCGACGCGACCGAGTCGGAGCCGCCGATCGATCTGCCGCTGCACGACCGCGCGCCTGTCTTCGAGGAGCCGTCGCCGCTAGGAGACACCGTCGCCGCCGCCGAGATCTCGTCGGTGTCCTCTGGCGGCAGCCGCGGCTTCGCCATCGGTCTACTCGTCCTCGGCCTGCTCGCCGGCTTCGGCGCCGGCTTCGTCGTCGGGCAGCGTCTGGCGCCGCCGGAGCCGCCGCGGGCGGTCGAAGTGCCGCGGCCGGCGCCTGTCGTGCCCGCACCACCCGTGGCGCCGATCGCTCCGGCGCTCGAGCCGGCGCTGGCGCCGGCCCGGAATGCCGTCTCCGAGCCTCCCGTTGTCGAAGCGCCCGTGGACGTTCGGGCACCGGACGTGCCGCCCGCTCCTGCAGTGGCCAAGGCGCCGGTGGCGCGCCCTGCGCCTCCAGCCGTGCCGACGGCTACCATCCGCTTCGACTCACGCCCCGCCGGGGCGACAATCTACCTGGACGACGGCCGCATCGGCGTCACCCCGCTGACGCTCACTACGGTGACGCCCGGCGTGCACCAGGTGCGGATGGAGATGCTCGGACACGAGACGTGGCGGACATCGGTGACCGTGAAGGAAGGGGAGCAGTTCTTCGTCGGAGCCTCGCTCGAATGAACGCCATCCTCGCACTCGAAGACGGCACCTGGTACCGCGGCGTGGCCGCGGGCGCGCAGGGGGAGAGGTCGGGAGAGGTCGTCTTCAACACGAGCATGACCGGCTATCAGGAGGTGCTCACCGATCCGTCCTACGCGGGGCAGATTGTCACGATGACCGCGCCGCTCATCGGCAACTACGGCGTGGCCGCGGGCGACGCCGAGTCGCAGGCGCCGCAGGTGGCCGGCTTCGTGATGCGGGAGGAGTCGCCGCTCTCGAGCAACTGGCGCGCGGACGGGACGCTCCGGGACTACCTCGTCCGCCACCACGTCGTGGCCATCGCCGATATCGACACACGTGCGCTCACCCGGGTGCTGCGGTCGGCGGGGGTCATGCGCGGCGTGATGGCCACCGGGCAGGTCGATCCCGACGAGCTGGTGGCGAAGGCGCGGGCCGTTCCGAAGATGGAGGGGTCGGACCTCGTGCGCGGCGTCACGTGCGCTCGCGCGTACCGGTGGCGCGAGCGCGCGTCCGCCGAGGGCGACGCGGCGCATGCGGAGTTCGGGATGCCGCCGTGCCGCCGTGCCTCGCGCCGGCTGCGGGTGGCGGCCTACGACTTCGGCGTCAAGTGGAACATCCTGCGGCGGCTCGATGCCTACGGCTGCGACGTGCAGGTGTTTCCGGCGGCGACGCCGGCGCGGGAGCTGCTGGCGATCGAGCCGGACGGCATCTTCCTCAGCAACGGTCCGGGCGATCCGGCGGCGCTCCACTACGCCATCGACAACGTGCGGCAGCTGGTCGCGGCCGGCCGGCCGTTGTTCGGCATCTGTCTCGGCCACCAGATCCTCGGCCTGGCGGTCGGGGGCGAGACCTTCAAGCTGAAGTTCGGCCATCGCGGCGCGAACCATCCGGTGAAGGATCTCGACTCGGGCAAGGTCGAGATCACGTCCCAGAACCACGGGTTCGCCGTGAACCCTGATTCGCTGCCCGCCGACGTCCGCGTGACGCACCTGAACCTGTACGACGGGACGGTGGAGGGCTTCCGGCACACGACGCGGCCGGTCTTCTCGGTGCAGTATCATCCCGAGGCGTCGCCCGGCCCGCACGACGCCGACTACCTGTTCCAGCAGTTCCTCGAGTCGATGGAGGAGCGCTGATCCCATGAGACAGGCCACAGAGACACAGAGCACACGGAGGGGATTGATCGTCTCTGTGCCCTCTGTGTCCCTGTGGCCCGATCTCGTCCGATGTCGTTCCCATGCCGAAGCGGACTGATCTGAAGCGGGTGCTCGTCATCGGCTCCGGCCCGATCGTGATCGGGCAGGCGTGCGAGTTCGACTACTCGGGCACGCAGGCGTGCAAGGCGCTGCGCGCCGAGGGGCTCGAGGTGGTGCTCGTCAACAGCAACCCCGCGACGATCATGACCGATCCGGAGATGGCGGATCGCACCTACGTCGAGCCGCTCACGCCGGATCTGGTCGAGGCGGTGATCGCGAAGGAACGCCCCGACTGCCTGCTGCCGACCGTCGGCGGCCAGACGGCGCTCAATCTGTCGGTCGCGCTCGCCGAGCGCGGCGTCCTGGCGCGGCACGGCGTACGGCTCATCGGCGCGTCGATCGACGCGATCAAGGTGGCCGAGGACCGGCTGCTCTTCCGCAACGCCATGCGCGACATCGGCATCGAGGTGCCGAGGAGCGGGCTCGCCAGGTCGCTCGACGAGGCGCTGGCGCTCGCCGAGGACGTCGGGTTCCCCGCGATCGTGCGCCCGTCGTTCACGCTCGGCGGCGTCGGCGGCGGCATCGCCTACAACGTCGAGGAATTCCGCGAGGCGGCGGGGCGCGGGCTCGATCTGAGCCCGGTGCACGAAATCCTCGTGGAGGAGTCGGTCATCGGCTGGAAGGAGTTCGAGCTCGAGGTGATGCGCGACGCCGCCGACAACTTCGTCGTCATCTGCTCGATCGAGAACGTCGATCCGATGGGCGTGCACACCGGCGACAGCATCACGGTGGCGCCGGCGCTGACGCTGACCGACAAGGAATACCAGCGGATGCGCGACATGGCGCGGCGGATCATCCGCCGCGTCGGTGTCGAGACCGGCGGGTCGAACATCCAGTTCGCCGTCGACCCGGGCAACGGGCGGGTCGTCGCGATCGAGATGAACCCGCGCGTGTCGCGCTCCTCGGCGCTCGCCTCGAAGGCGACCGGCTTTCCGATCGCCAAGATTGCGGCCAAGCTCGCCCTCGGCTACCACCTCGACGAGATCCCGAACGACATCACGCGCCTCACGCCCGCCTCCTTCGAGCCGACCATCGACTACATCGTCGTCAAGTTCCCGCGGTGGAACTTCGAGAAGTTCCCCCAGGCGGATCGGACGCTCACCACGCAGATGAAGTCGGTGGGCGAGGCGATGGCGATTGGCCGCACGTTCAAGGAGGCGTTCCTCAAGGCGGTGCGATCGCTCGAGCTCGGCAAGTTCGGGAGCCTGTTCCCGGCGGGCCCCGAGGACACGGCCGACGAGGCGGAAGACGAGTCGGCGCTCCGCCGGCGGCTCGTCGTGCCGAACGATCGCCGGATGTGGGCGCTCTTCCGGGCGCTCCGCCGCGGCTGGAGCGTGGAGGCGCTCCACGAGCTGACGCGGATCGACCCGTGGTTCCTGCGGCAGTTCGCGGACATCGAGGCGCTGCGGAAGGTGGCGGCGCTCGGCGAGTTCCGCGACATGTCGCCGGAGCTGCTGCGCACGCTCAAACGCACCGGCTTCAGCGACGGCGACATCGCGGCCGTGCACGGCGTCGGCGAGGAGCTCGTGCGGCAGCGCCGGCTGGAGCAGGGCCTCGTGCCGGCCTACAAGCGGATCGACACGTGCGCGGCCGAGTTCGAGTCGTTCACGCCGTACCTCTACGGCACCTACGAGCAGGCGTGCGAGGCCGATCCGACGGCGAAACGGAAGGTGGTGATCCTCGGGAGCGGCCCCAACCGGATCGGACAGGGGATCGAGTTCGACTATTGCTGCTGCCATGCGGTGTTCGGGTTCCGCGAAGAGGGGTTCGAGACCGTCATGGTCAACTGCAATCCCGAGACGGTGTCGACCGACTACGACACCTCGGACCGCCTGTACTTCGAGCCGCTGACCTTCGAGGACGTGATGGCGATCATCGAGCGCGAGCGGCAGGGCGTGGGCGGCGCCGGCGCGGACGTCGCGTGCGTGGTGCAGTTCGGCGGACAGACGCCGCTCAAGCTCGCCCTGGCGCTCCAGGAGGCGGGCGTCGAGATCCTCGGCACCTCCCCCGACTCGATCGACCTGGCGGAGGACCGGCAGCGCTTCTCCCAGCTCCTCTGGGACCTGGGCGTGCCGCAGCCGGCGAGCGGCACCGCCATCTCGCGCGGGGAGGCGCGCCAGGCGGCCGAGCGCATCGGCTACCCGGTGGTCGTGCGGCCGTCCTACGTGCTCGGCGGCCGCGGCATGGCCATCGTCTTCGACGCCGGCGCGCTCGACCGCTACATGACGGGCGCCGTCGACGTCTCCCACGACCGGCCCGTCCTCATCGACCGGTTCCTGGAGGACGCCTTCGAGTTCGACGTCGACGCGGTGGCCGACCTCACGGGCGCCGTGGTGATTGCCGGCGTGATGGAGCACATCGAGCAGGCGGGGATCCACTCCGGCGACAGCTCCTGCGTCGTGCCGCCGTTCATGGTGGCCGAGCGGCACCTCGCCACGATCCGCGACTACACGCGGCGCATCGCCCGGGCGCTCAAGGTCGTCGGTCTGATGAACGTCCAGTACGCCCTCAAGGACGAGGTCGTCTACGTGCTCGAGGTCAATCCGCGCTCCTCGCGCACGGTGCCCTACATCGCCAAGGCGACCGGCGTGCCGCTGGCCAAGGTGGCGGCGCGGATTTCCTCCGGCCGGACGCTGGCGGAGCTCGGGCTGGTGGAGGACCTCGAGGTGCACGGCGTCTTCGTGAAGTCGCCGGTCTTCCCGTTCGTGCGCTTCCCGGGCGTCGACACGATTCTCGGACCCGAGATGAAGTCGACCGGCGAGGTGATGGGGGGCGCGGAGAACTTCGGCGCCGCCTTCGGCAAGGCGATGATGGGCGCCGGGCAGCGGCTGCCGGTCGAGGGGCGCGTCTTCATCAGCGTGAACAACAGCGACAAGCAGACGGTGCTGCCGGTCGCGCGCGATCTGGCGCAGCTCGGCTTCACCCTGACCGCGACGCGCGGCACCGCGGCCTTCCTGCGGGCGCACGGCATCGACGTCGAGGTCGTCTACAAGGTGAACGAGGGGCGGCCGAACGTCGCCGACCACCTCGTCAATCGCACGATCGCCCTCGTCATCAACACGCCGCTCGGCCGCGACTCGTTCTTCGACGACCGCGCGGTGCGGCGCGCCGCCACCATGGCGCAGGTGCCGTGCATCACGACGCTCACGGGCGCCTCCGCCGCGGTGGCCGCCATCAAGGCGCTGCGCGCCGAGACGCTGACCGTGCGGTCGCTCCAGGACTATTACGCAGGGGTGGAAACGGGGGCGTAAGCCCGCGATCGTACGACGACCTTGGCCGGGTCGGCCGCCATCGCCTCGATCGCCGCGTCGGCGCTCGCCGCCTCGGTGACGCGGTAGTTCCATCGCGTCAGCCAGCGCGTGAGCAGCGCGCGGACGAGATCCTCGTCGTCGACGATCAGAACGAGCGGGTCCGCCATGGACGATCAGCCTCCTTCCTGGCGCACGACCTGCTCGAAGCACTCGGGGCAGATCCCGTGCGTGAAGGTCGCGTCGGTGTGCTCGGCGATGTAGCTCTCGACTTGCTGCCAGTAGTCGGGGCCGCTCCGGATGCGCTTGCAGTAGGCGCAGATTGGCAGCAGCCCCTGGAGCTGCTTCACCTGCGCGAGCGCGGTTTCGAGCGCCCCGACGCGATCGGCCAGCGCCTGGTGCAGCGCCACTATCCGCTCGCCGACCTTCACGCGGGCCCTCAGCTCCGCGGCGTCGAACGGCTTGAACACGTAATCGTCGGCGCCAGCGGAGAATCCCTCCACGAGATCTTCGGGCCGGTTCCGCGAGGTGAGCAGGATGAGGTATGGCACGATCGGGCGCGGCGCCGCGCGGACGCGGCGGCACACCTCGGGGCCGGTGAGGCCGGGCATGACCCAGTCGAGCACCGCGACGAGCGGCCCGTCGGCCGCCTCGAGCGCCTCGCGCGCCGCGTCGCCGTCGGCCACCAGACGCACGTCGCGTCCCGCGAGCGCCGCCTCCACCGCCCGGCGCACCAACGGGTCGTCGTCGGCGACGAGGATCGTCATGGAGTGGCGTCGATCCAATTCCGGTGCTCCTCCTCCTCGATGCGGCGCCGAAGCTGTCCTGGCTCGCGGGGAATCACGCCCCCTGCACGGCGCCAGTATCGGGGAAACGATCGCGAGGCTGCAAGAAGAATGCGCGCCAGCGTGGCGCGCAGGCGGACCAATGATGACGAAGTGCGTCATCGTGGACCTTTGTATGACATGGGCGTGCGTGCGGAAGACCGCACGGGGGGCGTCTATCGAAGCCCGAACGAATCGAGCCGGCGATAGAGCGCCCGGCGGCTGATGCCGAGCAGCCGCGCGGCCGCCGAGCGGTTGCCGCCGACCTGCTGTAGCACCTGCTCGACCGTGCGGCGGTTGTGCGCCGGCTCGGCGGGCGTGTCACCCGGCGTCGGCAGTGCGGGGGCGCGGGGGCGCGCGGGTCGCGGCGCGCCGGCCCCGAGCACGGAGAGCACGTCGCGCTCGCTCAGGATGCGCCCCTCGCTCAGCATGCAGGCGCGCTCGATGACGTTCCGCAGCTCGCGCACGTTGCCGGGCCACGGCGCGTTGTGCAGCAGCCGCTCGGCGCCGGGGCTCACGCCGGCGAGCGCCTTGCCGAAACGTCCGGCGAACTCGCCGACGAACGCCGCCGTGAGGCACGGGATGTCCTCGGGCCGCTCGTGGAGCGACGGCAGGTTGATTTCCACCACGTTGAGCCGGTAGTAGAGATCCTGCCTGAACCGGCCGGCCACGACCTCATCGAAGAGCTGGCGGTTGGTCGCCGCGATGGTCCGTACGTCGACCGTGCGCCCCGCGGCGGCGCCGACCCGCTGCACCTCGCCGTACTCGATGACGCGCAGCAGTTTCGCCTGCACCGGCGCCGGCAGCTCGCCCACCTCGTCGAGGAAGATCGTGCCGCCGTCGGCCACTTCGAAGAGCCCCGCCTTGGCCTCGACGGCGCCAGTGAACGCGCCGCGCGTGTGGCCGAAGAGCTCGCTCTCGAACAGCGTCTCGACCACGGCCGCGCAGTTGAAGGCGACGAACTTCCTGTCCCGGCGCGGCCCCAGTGTGTGGAGCGCCCGGGCGACGAGCTCCTTGCCGGTGCCGGTCTCGCCCGTAATGAGCGCCGTCCGCGCGTGGGGCGCCAGGCGGCGGACCAGGTCGAACAGCTCCTGCATCACCGGGCTGCGGCCGATCATCCCGCAGAACTCGAAACGGCTCGCCAGCTCGCTGTCGGCCACGAGCAGCCGCCGCCGCCGGTCGCGCCGGAACCGGACGGTATCGAGCAGTTCGCGCAGGCGGCCAAAGTCGAGCGGCTTGCTGAGATAGTCGAGCGCCCCGAGCTTCACCGCCTCGATCGCCGAATCGACGGTCGCGTACGCGGTCATCAGGATCACCAGGCAGTCGGGATCGATTTCCCGGATGAGGCGCAGGACGTCGAGACCGCCCACCTCGGGCATGTTGCGATCGACGAGCGCCACGTCGGGCTTGAGCGCGGGAAGCTCGGTGAGGAGCGCATGGCCGCCGGTGCGGGTCACCACCTCGAAATCCTCGGCGGCGGCAAACCGCTCGACGACCGCGAGCATGCCCGGCTCGTCGTCGATCACCAGGAGGCGCGGCCGTTCCTCAGGCATCGGTGGCCGAGGCGTGGCCCGGGAGCTCGGGGAGCAGCGCCACCGCCGCAAGCGCCGCCCGCTGGATCTGGGCGAGGTCGGCGCGCTTGGCGTCACCCTCGGGCAGCTCGCGCAGCAGCACGTCGCAGAAGCCGACGATCACCGACAGGTGGTTCTTGAATTCGTGAACCAGACGTTCCCGCGGCGTCTCCGGCAGGGTCGACTCCGTCATGAGAATCCGACTGCTCGACGAGGCGCCGCCAGTATCGCAATGGGATCCCGGAAATGCAAGAAAACAAACGAGATGCGCCGTCGCCAGAGGTGTCGTCGAACGGACGTACTGACTCACCGTATGCCTCGCTGTGCCGGGAACGGACAAAGGCGGCGGTCAGAAATTGCCGCGTGGGCTGACCTCCGCGTCGGCAATTTCTGCCATCGACCCTCGTAACTCGTTGCTGCGGGCACGGGCGGCGCTGTCGGTCCGTTTGCAGTCGTCGGCGTCATGGGTCCGGTGGCGCTCGTGCCGGCGGTGGCGCTCGGCGCAGGCGCGGCATGTGCGCTCGTCACCGATCGCGTCGCGACGGCGGGATGGGTCCTCGCTGCGCTGACCCTTGCCGGCTGGATCTCGTGGCGCTTCCATCAGCGCCTTACGATGCTCGTCCTGGCGGCGGGATTCTTCTGCGCGTCAGCGGCGCTCGGCGTCGGCGCCCGCAGTGCGGCACTGCACACGCCACTCCGGGCGGTGCTCAACCGGGAGATCGGCGACTTCGACCTGGACACGATCGGACCGGGTGCGCGCCACGACCCGATGCGTGTCCGGGCGTTGCTCGTCGAGGACGCCTCACGCGAAGCCGGCTTCATCGCCCTGCGCGCGCGCGTCACCGCGATCGGGACGTCCGGCGGATGGGAGCCGGCAGAGGGAGGTGTGACGCTGGCGGTTGGCGGCACGGCGACCCACGCGGACACGTGGCGCGCAGGCCGCACGGTCGAGACGTTTGCGACATTCCGCCGGCCGGCGCAGTACCTGAACGACGGCGTGCCCGATGTCGAGCGCCAGCTCGCGCTCGACGGGACGACGCTCTTCGGGTCGGTCAAGAGCGCGCTGCTCGTCGACGTGGTGGCGCGCGGCACCCCGATCGAGGAAGCGGCGGCCGAGGTGCGCCAGCACGCGCGGCGCAGCATCGAGCGCCACGTGGCGCCCCACGGCGCCGTGTCGGCAGCCATCGTGGCGGCGGTGCTCATTGGCGATCGGACCGGTCTTCCCGACCCGATCCGGCTGCGGCTCCAGGCGGCCGGGACCTATCATGTCATCGCCATTTCCGGCGGCAACATCGCGATCCTTGCCGCGCTCGTCGTCCTCGCGCTCCGGGTGTTCGGCATCAGCGGACGTCCAACGGCGTGCCTGACGCTGCTGCTCCTCGGGGCCTACGCCCAGGTCGTCACGACGAGCCCATCGGTGTGGCGGGCGACGCTGATGGCGGGGCTGTATTTCGCGGCGCGGCTCGCCGGCCATCGCAGTCCTCCGTGGCAGGCGGTGGGCATGGCGGCCGCGCTGGTTGTCTGCGCGCGGCCGCTCGAGGTCCGCAGCGCCGGCTTCCTCCTCACGTTCGGCGCGACGGCGGCGCTGCTCGAGACGGCACGGCGGGCGTCGGCGGCCGGTACGCGCCACCGCGTCGCCGCCTGGGTTCTCGCATCGATCTCCGCCTCGCTGGCTGTCGAGCTCGTGCTGCTGCCGGTCAACGCCTCGACGTTCTCGCGCGTCACGGCGGCCGGGCTCGCACTGAATCTGGCCGCGGTGCCGCTGATGGGCGTGGTGCAGATCGGCGGGGTGCTTGTCGCCGCGCTCGACCGCGTCGATCTGGTGGCCGCGCCGGCGGGATGGGTGGCGCACGCCGCGGCATCGGCGCTCGTCGCGAGCGCGCGGTTGGTGGAGATTGCGCCGTGGCTCGTCGTGCGCGTGCCGCCCCCGCCGGCCGCGCTGATTGGCGCCTACTACCTTGGCCTCGGCGTGGCGCTCGCCGGCCGCGGCGCGGTCCCTCTGGCCGGGGTGACGGCCGTGGCGGCGGCGGCCGTCGCGATCGTCAGCGGGCAGCCCGCGGGCTGGCTCCGCGAGGACCATGCCGCGTCCATCCTGCGGGTGACGGCGTTCGACGTGGGGCAGGGCGATGCGACGCTGGTGCAGCTTCCTGGCGGTTCGGCGCTGCTCGTCGACGCGGGCGGCCTCCCGTTCGGTGGCGGCAGCTTCGATGTCGGCAGCCGGGTGCTGGCGCCGGCGCTCTGGGCGCGCGGGGTGCGCCGGCTCGACGCGCTGCTTCTCACCCACGGCGACCCCGACCACGTGGGCGGCGCCTCCGCCGTCGTCTCGGACTTTGTGCCCGCGCGCGTCTGGCAGGGGATTCCCGTGCCGGCCGACGCGAGCATCTCAGCCGTTCTCGAGCGAGCGCGGCACGTCGGCGCGCGGCTCGAGCGGCGACAGGCGGGCGAGGAAATGGCGGCGGGCGGCGCGCGTCTCCGCGTCCTGCATCCGCCGCCGCCCGACTGGGAGCGCCGGCGCGCGCGCAATGACGACTCGGTCGTGCTGGAAGTCGTCTACGGCGACATTGCGGTGCTGCTCCCCGGCGACGTCGGCGCGGCGGTGGAGCGCGGCGTCCTCGCGCGGCTGACGCCGGCACGCCTGCGCATCCTGAAGGTGGCGCATCACGGGAGCCGCACGTCCACCTCCCGCGAGCTCGTGGAGCGCTGGCGCCCGCAGATCGCGATCGTCAGCGCCGGCCGGGGGAACCCGTTCGGGCATCCCGCGCCGGAGGTACTGGAGCGGCTCGCCGCCATTGGCGCGGCGATCTACCGGACCGACCTCGACGGGCAGGTCACCTTCGAAACCGACGGACGGGATGTGCGGGTGCGGACCTACGTGGAGCGGCGGCGCCATTGACGGACGCGGGAGGCGCCAGGTCCGCGCATCACGCGGAGTGCTTGATGCGCTGCCACTCGTCCTCCATGTCCTGGAGCGACGCCTCCGACAGAGACCGGCCGCGGGCGGCGAACGCCCGCTCGAGCGCGTCGAACCGGCGCGTGAACTTGTCGTTGGCGCGGCGGAGCGCCGCCTCCGGCTCGATGCCGAGCTTGCGCGAGAGGTTGGCGATCGCAAAGAGGAGATCACCCATTTCCTCTTCCGCCCGCGAGAGTTCGCCGGTCGCGCCGGTCTCGATCTCGTGCCGCAGCTCGGCCACCTCTTCCTCGATCTTGTCGACGACGTCCTCGGCGCGCGCCCAGTCGAAGCCGATCGCCGCCGCTCTCGCGCTGATCTCGTAGGTCCGCAGCAGCGACGGCAGCGTCTTCGGCACGCCGCTCAGGGTGGTCTTCGGTCGCAGGGGGGCCCGCCCTTCCTGTGCGCGTTCACGCGCCTTCATCGTCTCCCACCGCTCGATGACCTGGTCGGAGGTGATCCCGGCGTCGCCCTCCTGCCGCGCGAAGACGTGCGGGTGGCGGCGGACGAGCTTGTCGCAGATGGCGTCGATGGCGTCGCCAATCGAGAACTGACCCGCCTCTTCGCTGATGTGCGCCAGGAACACCGCCTCGTAGAGGTAATCGCCCAGCTCCTCCCGCAGGGCGGCGGGGGCGCCGCTCTCGATCGCCTCGAGGACTTCGTACGCTTCCTCGAGCACGAACGGGCGCAGGGAGGCGAGCGTCTGCTCGCGGTCCCACGGACAGCCGCCGGGCGCCCGCAGCGCGCGCATGATCGCGAGAAGACGGTCGAACCTGGCGCCGGCGGTCTCAGCCACGGCGGCTATGGTACCTTTAGCCGGTAGCCGGTAGCCGGTAGCCGGTAGGTGGTAGCCGGTAGCTGGTAGGTGGTAGCCGGTAGCTGGTGCTTGGGAGTTGGAAGTCGGAAGTTGGTGGGAGTGGTGGCTGGGAGCCTATGGCTGAAGATGCAGACAAGATCAGTTTCCTGGCCTTCGTGCTGTCGCTCGCCCACACGGCGGCGGTGCACTTCGGCGATCTGCCCGATCCGTCGAGCGGGGCCAAGGACGCCAATCTGCCCGCCGCCCAGCAGATGATCGACATCCTGGCGCTCCTCGAGGAGAAGACGCGGGGCAATCTCACCGCGGAAGAGCGGCAACTGCTCGATCAGGTGCTCTTCGAGCTGCGCCTGCGCTACGTCGAGGCGACCAAGGCGCCGGGAGAGGCCGAGCCCACCTCGCGCATCATCCTTCCGTGAGCCCCGAGCACAGCCGAGGGGGGAGCCCGGGGCGCGTCACCTTCCTCGGCACCGGGACCTCCGCGGGCGTCCCGATGGTCGGCTGCACGTGCGAGGTCTGCCGGTCCGCCGATCCGCGCGACAGGCGGCTGCGGCCGTCGATCTACCTCGAGGTGCCGGGCCGCGCGGCGATTCTGGTCGACGCGACGCCGGACCTGCGCCAGCAGGCGCTGGCCTACGACATCCTGCGGCTCGACGCGATCCTCTTCACGCACAGCCACGCGGATCACATCCTCGGCCTCGACGACGTGCGGGGGTTCAACTTCGCGCAGAAGGCGCCGATTCCGTGCTACGCGACCGCCGACGACTGGGCGCACATCCGCCGCGTCTTCTACTACGCGTTCGACGGGCTGCCGCGCAAGGGCGGCGGCGTGCCGCGGCTCGAGGCGCGCGAGATCGACGGCCCGTTCACCGCGGCCGGCGTGCGCGTCGTCCCGGTGCCGCTCCTGCACGGCGACATGCCGATTCTCGGCTTCCGGTTCGGCGGCTTCGCGTACCTCACCGACTGCAACGCGATTCCGGAGGCGTCGTGGCCGCTCGTCGCCGGCGTCGACACGCTGGTCATCGACGCCCTGCGCGACCGGCCGCACACGACGCACTTCACCGTGGCGGAGGCGCTCGAGGCGATCGCGGTGATCGCGCCGCGCCGGGCGTATCTCACGCACATGGCGCATCAGCTCGGGCACGCCGCCACCAGCGCGCGCCTGCCTGCCGGCGTCGAACTGGCATATGATGGCCTCGTGCTCGATGTCGGCGTCGACGCGACGTAACGTGGATGGAGGTTCTGCGCTTTCCCGATGATCCGCGGCCGCCGTGGATCGTCCACCCGGTGCTCGCGCTCGGCAACTTCGACGGCCTGCATCGCGGGCACCTCAAGATCATCGAGCGCGTCAAGCGCGGCGCCGCCGAGCACGGCGGCGTCGCCATGGCGATGACCTTCGACCCGCACCCGCCGCGGGTCGTCCGGCCCGAGAAGGCGCCGCCGCTGCTCATGACGATCGGGCAGCGCCTCGAGGCGCTCGACCGCGCGGGCATCCACACCGCCGCGGTGATCCGCTTCTCGCCGGAGATCTCGCAGTGGGAGCCGGAGGCGTTCGTGCGCGCCGCGCTCGTCGAGTGGCTCCACGTGTCGGAGGTCTGGGTCGGCGCCAATTTCCTGTTCGGCCATGGGCGCAGCGGCACCTTCACGCTGCTGCGGACGCTCGGCCAGCGCTACGGCTTCCGCGCCGAGAAGATCGACCCGGTGCGCTACAAGGAGTTCGTCGTCAGCAGCACACGCATCCGCCGGCTGGTCGGCGAGGGGCGGGTCGATGAGGCAGGGGCGCTGCTGGGGCATCCCTACGTGCTGGTCGGGACGATTGTCGAGGGGAGGCGGCGCGGGCGCGAGCTCGGTTTTCCGACGGCGAACCTGCACGCCGACAACGAGCTGATTCCGCCCGGCGGCGTCTATGCCACCACGCTCGACGTCGACGGCGTCGTGCACGCGGCGATCACCAACATCGGCGTGAACCCGACGTTCGGCGACACCACGGCGGCGAGCATCGAGACGCACGTGCTGCGCTACGCGGGCGTGGAGCTGTACGGGCGGCGCGTGCAGCTCGGCTTCGTGCTGCGGCTCCGCGACGAGCGGCGCTTCGGGGACGTCGACGGCCTGCGTGCGCAGATCGAGGCCGACTGCCGCCGCGCCGAGCGCTTGTTCAGCCGCCTGTCGGTCTGACGATGCTGCGTCTCTACAACACGCTCACGCGCCGGGAAGAGCCGTTCGCCCCGGCGCAGGGGAACACCATCCGCATGTACGCGTGCGGGCCGACGGTGTACGCCCGCGCCCACATCGGCAACTTCCGCACCTTCGTCTGCGTCGACGTCCTGCGCCGCACGCTGAAGCACGTGTGCGGCCATGAGGTGCGGCAGGCGGTCAACTACACCGACGTGGACGACAAGACGATCGCCGGCGCCCAGCAGGCCGGCGTGCCGCTGCGCGCGTTCACGGACGGGTGGATCCAGGCGTTTCGCGAGGATGCCGCGGCGCTCGGCCTGGAGACGCCCGAGGAGACGCCGCGGGCGACAGACGACGCGAACCTGCGCGCCATGAGCGATCTCGTCCTGGCGCTCGAGCGCAACGGCCACACCTACCGCCGCGACGGCTCGATCTATTTCCGGATTTCGACGCTCCCGGCCTACGGGACGCTGGCCCGGCTCGACCGCGAGGGGATGCAGGACGGCGCGCGCGTCGACGTGGACGAGTACACCAAGGACGACCCGCGCGATTTCGTGCTCTGGAAGGGGGAGCGTCCGGGCGAGCCGTCGTGGGACTTCGGTACGGGCCCCGGCCGGCCCGGATGGCACATCGAGTGCTCCGCCATGGCGCTGCGGCTGCTCGGCGAGCCGCCGATCGACATCCACGCCGGCGGCGTCGACCTGATCTTTCCGCACCACGAGAACGAGATCGCCCAGAGCGAGGGGGCGACCGGGAAGCCGTTCGCGCGCGTCTGGGTGCACGTCGAGCACCTGTTCGTCGAGCACGAGAAGATGTCGAAGTCGCTCGGCAACGTCTACACGCTCGCCGATGTCGCCGCGCGCGGACACCGGAGGTCGGCGCTGCGCTACCTGCTGCTCTCGGCCCATTACCGCACGCAACTCAACTTCACGTGGACCGGAATGGACCAGGCGGAAGAGGCGCTTCGCCGGATTGTCGATTGCCTGGCCAGGCTGGACGAGGTGCCGCCGGGTGATGCCCACGTGCCGGTTCTCGAGGCGGTCGCCGCCGCCCGCCAGGCGTTCCAATCGGCGCTCGAGGACGACGTGAATACGGCAGCCGCGCTGGCGGCGGTCTTCGATCTGGTTCGGGACGTGAACGCCGCGATCGACGCCCGGACCGTTTCGGCGACCGATGCCGGCGTGGTGCGCCGGGCGATCGAGGATTTCGATCGTGTGCTGGGGGTGGTCGGCCTCCGGCAGGCGGAGGACGCGCGTCCGCCGATGCCGGTGGAGGAGATCGAGCGGATCGTCCAGGCGCGGCAGGCGGCGCGGCAGCGGCGCGATTTCGCCGCCGCCGACCGAATCCGCCGGGAGCTGGCGGAGCGCGGGATCCTGCTCGAGGACAACCCGGGCGGCACCCGCTGGAAGAAGAAATGAGCACGCTTGCATCCGCCGTCGGGCCGAGCATCCGGACGCCGCTGCCGGGGCCGAGAGCGAAGGCGATCATCGAGCGCGACGGCCGCGTCGTGTCGCCCTCCTACACGCGCGACTACCCGCTCGTCATCGCCCGCGGCGCGGGAGCGGCCGTCGAGGACGTCGACGGCAACGTGTTCCTCGACTGCACGGCGGGCATCGCCGTCACTGCCACCGGACACGCGCATCCGGACGTGGTGGCGGCGGTGGTGGAGCAGGCCGGGCGCTTCCTGCACATGTCGGGCACCGACTTCTACTACGAGCCGCAGGTGCGGCTCGCCGAGGAGCTGTCGGGGATCGCGCCGATGCCGGGGCCGCACCGGTCGTTCTTCGGCAACTCCGGCACCGAGGCGAATGAGGCGGCGCTCAAGCTGGCGAGGTACCACACGAAGCGCCCTGGCGTCATCGCGTTCTTCGGCGCCTTTCACGGCCGGACGATGGGATCGCTCGCGGTCACGGCGAGCAAGGTGGTCCAGCGCCGGGGCTTTGCGCCGATGGTGCCGGGCGTCTACCACGCGCCGTATCCCGATCCTTACCGGTCGAGCGCGCCGGCGGAGGCGTGCGCCGCCGAGGCGATTCGCTTCATCGAGGAGCAGTTGTTCGTGCACGTGCTGCCGCCGGAGGAAGTGGCCGCGGTGATCGTCGAGCCGATCCAGGGCGAAGGGGGCTACATCGTTCCTCCGGACGCGTTCCTGCAGCAGCTCCGCGAGCTGACGCGCCGTTACGGCATCCTGCTCATCGTCGACGAGGTGCAGTCCGGGATGGGGCGCACCGGCCGGATGTTCGCCGTCGAGCACGCCGGCGTCGAGCCCGACATCGTCACCATTGGCAAGGGCATCGCGTCGGGGCTGCCGCTCGGCGTCGCGACCTCGCGCTCCGAGATCATGTCGTGGCCGCCGGGCGCGCACGCCAGCACGTTCGGCGGCAATCCCGTGGCGTGCGCGGCGGCGCTCTCGACGATCCGGTTGCTCCGGGACGGGCTGGTGCGGAACGCCGCAACCGTCGGTGCGCACCTGAAGGCGGGGCTCGAGGGGCTGATGGGCAAACACCCGCTTATCGGCGACGTGCGCGGGCGCGGCCTGATGATCGGCATCGAGCTCGTCCGCGACCGCCAGACGAAGGCCCGCGCCACCGACGAGCGCCACGCGCTCGTGCAGGAGTGCTTCCGCCGGGGCCTTCTGGTGCTCGGCGCCGGCCGCAACGCCATCCGCCTGTCGCCGCCGCTCGTGCTGACCACGGCCCAGGCCGATGCGGCCGTCGCCATTGTCGACGAGGCGCTCGGCGCGATCGGCGCCCGGCGGTAGGCGCGCCTCTTGCGTACCGCCGCGGCCGTGGGCGGGGACCCGCGCCAGATCCTCGGTAGAATGGGCGAAGATCTCGCGTGCCGGGAGCTGCGCCGGCGCGGGTACGCAATTGTTGCCCGCCGGTACCGCACGAGGCATGGGGAAATCGACGTGGTCGCGCGGGAGGGGGAGACGATCGTGTTCGTCGAGGTGAAGGCCCGGAGAGGCGACGCGTTCGGCGGCGGCAGCGCGGCGGTGACCGCGTGGAAGCAGCAGCGGATCGCCCGGATGGCGGCCGACTACCTCGCGCGCCGAGGGCTCGTCGACGCGCCGTGCCGCTTCGACGTCGTCGCCGTCGAGTTCGGCGCCGGCCGCCCGCGCATCGAGGTCTACACGCACGCCTTTTCGGCATGAGCGAGCTTCGCAAGGATCCCGTCACCGGCCGCTGGGTGATTATTTCGACCGAACGACGAAAGCGCCCGGGCGACTTCCGGCTCGAGTCGGTCGAGATCGCTCCCGACGACTCGTGTCCGTTCTGCGAGGGGCACGAGGGGATGACGCCGGGGGAGTTGCTCGCCTGGCGCGGCAACGGGTCGCCGGCCAACGGGCCAGGCTGGACGCTGCGGGTCATTCCGAACCAGTTTCCGGTGCTGCGCGTCGAGGGGACGCTCGATCGGCAGGGCGAGGGGCTGTTCGACAAGATGAACGGCATCGGCGCGCACGAGGTGGTCATCGAGTCGCCGCGGCACGGGGACACGCTGGCCACGCTCGACGCCGGCGCGGTGGAGCAGGTGCTCTGGGCCTGCCGCGAGCGCGTGCAGGATCTGAAGCGCGACCGGCGGTTCCGCTACATGATCATCTTCAAGAATCACGGCGCCGCGGCGGGCGCCTCGCTCGACCATTCGCACACGCAGCTCATCGCGCTGCCGATCGTGCCGCGGGAGGCGCGGGACGAGGTCGACGGCGCGCGGGCGCACTACCAGGCGAAGGAGCGCTGCGTCTTCTGCGACATCCTGCGGCAGGAGCAGGCCGACCGGCGGCGGCTCATCGCCGAGAACGCCGACATGGTCGCCGTCGCGCCCTACGCGCCGCGGTTTCCCTTCGAGACGTGGATCCTGCCGCGGCGGCACCAGGCGCTCGTCGAGGAGGCGCCGCGGCACGATCTGGCGGCGCTGGCGCGGCTCCTCGGCGACGTGCTGCGGCGGATGAACACGGCGCTCCGGCTGCCTCCGTACAACCTGCTCATCCACAGCGCGCCCGTCGTCGAGCCCGTGGGGGACTACTACCACTGGCACGTGGAGATCATTCCGACGCTGACGAAGGTGGCCGGCTTCGAGTGGGCCACCGGGTTCTACCTGAACCCGGTGGCGCCCGAGGAGGCGGCCCAGGTGCTGCGGGACGCGCGGGTGTAGCGGGTGGAGGAGGGGTGCCGCGGAACCTTGCTGGGCCGATGCCCCCGCGCTATCATGGGTGTTCGTCGCGAGCGGGAATAACTCAGTGGTAGAGTGCGACCTTGCCAAGGTCGAAGTCGCGGGTTCGAATCCCGTTTCCCGCTCCAACTTCCTCCTCCTGACGTTCTCATCGGCGCCGTCGCCAAGTGGTAAGGCAGAGGTCTGCAAAACCTCCATCTCCGGTTCAAATCCGGACGGCGCCTCCAAACCTTAAATCAGTGAACGCTGTCACTTACGGGTGCGGCTTCCCCGAGCCGATCCGGCGATTTGGGAACAGTTGGGAACAATTCCCGCTCCACCGCCTCGATCGCCTTCCGATGCGACGCATCGACGACGTGTGTGTAGATGTTGAGCGTCGTCGCAATGCTCGCGTGGCCGAGATGGATGATGACAGGAACGCGTCGCGTTATCGACTTGAAGGACTTGATTCACGTTCTGAGGAACTCCATCGCGCACGGGAGCATCAAGTTGGACAGCGACTCGAGAGACCCATCTCGCGTCACGATTTCGTTCGCGAATATCCCTGAGGGCGCGCGGCATGCTGACTGGGTGGGAACGATCAGGGCTGATCAGCTCATCGAATTCTGTCGGCACTTCAGCGCCGCAATCGAGGAGGCGGCTAGCTGAGAAGACCGCAACGGGGTCTAGCTCGGCTGTCGCCGGATGCTCAGCGCCTCTGCGAGCAAAGTCTTGATGCGTAGCGTCGTGCTGGAGTCGTCGACCGTGGGCGTGTCCTGACGCGCAGGCGGGCCAGTCCCGGCGTCAGGCCTGTTGAGGGGGCGGCAGGCGACGGCCCTGACCGGCTATCCTACCCGTAGCGCGATGCGGATTCCGTCGGACGCCACGATCGACGACACGAAGCTGACGAACTACCTGCTGGTCGAGCGGCCATGGGACGATAAGAGCGGGTATCTTCGACGTGCGGGATTCGAGCTGAAGAACTGGTCCGACCTGCGCACGGCGATCAGGCAATTGGCTGACGATGTCGACGCGATCGCGGACCTCTCGAACGAATACGGCACGTTCTATCGGGTCGAAGGAACGCTGAAGGGACCCACGGACAGTGTGCAGGTGGTGTGTATCTGGATGCAGCGAGCAGCGAACGGCAGGTTTCATTTCGTGACGCTGAAACCGTCCACGGCCAGGAGAGGCAATGTCTCTTCAACTCTATGATCGGGTTGCGCTACGGACGTCATTTGCGGAGCACGGGCTTCGCGCCGGCGACGTCGCGACAGTGGTCGATTTCGTCGATCATCCGTCCTCCGGTCCGCGAGGATGTGTCCTGGAACTCTTCAATGCGCTGGGTGAATCCATCGGTGTCGTCGCGGTCCCGGAAGACGCCGTCGAGCCGTTGCGCGCGGACGAGGTCCTCGCCGTGCGGCCACTCACGGCGGCGCGGTGAAATCTTGGGAACAATCTGGGAACAATCTCGCCCAAACGCCGGGCAAAACGGGGGACCAGGGCCGACCAGCGAGCATCACGAGTCAATAAGTTAACGAACCCGGCCCTGTCTGCAAAACCTCCATCTCCGGTTCAAATCCGGACGGCGCCTCCATTCCCTTGCCTTTCCCGGGATGCGTCGAATAGCCTATGTCTAGCATATGCGTCACGAAGAGCGCGCCATCGACCCCGAACGCCGCGTCCGTCTCTTCAGAAACGGTCGCAATCAGGCCCTTCGGATTCCGCGCGACCTGGAGTTGCCCGGTCAGGACGCCATTCTGCGAAAGGAAGGCCGTCGTCTGGTCGTGGAAGCGGTCGCCCGGCCCTCACTGCTCGCCACGCTGGCGACCCTGAAGCCCCTGGACGAGGACTTCCCGCCGATCACGTCGCTGCCGGCCGGGCCAGTGGCCCTGTAACATGGCCGCCCGGTCGTACTTGCTCGACACCAGCATCCTCTCTCATCTCGTGCGCCAGCCGCAGGGCCCGGTCGCAGCCCGCATCGCAGAGGTCGGAGAAGACTACGTGTTCACGAGCGTCATCGTGGCTTGCGAGTTGCGCTACGGAGCCGCGAAGCGTGGCTCGCGAAAGCTCACACGACAGGTCGAGGCGATCCTCGGTGCGATCACGATCCTGCCGCTCGAAGCCGGCGCCGATCGCCACTATGCCGCGATTCGCACCGCCCTCGAGGGAAGAGGGACGCCGATCGGAGCGAATGACATGCTGATCGCCGCGCAGGCCCGCGCGATCGGAGCGGTATGCGTGACCGCCAACGTGGCCGAATTCAGGCGCGTACCAGCGCTCAGGGTTGAGAACTGGCTCGCCTGACTCGCAAGGCTTAGGGCGTGCTCAGCGAAGTCGACGCACGTACGATGCCTTCATCTCCACCAGGATTGACGCAGTACCGCAATTCACCGGCCGTTCCAAGCCGCCGCACGTTGTCGGCCACGATCGCCGCGATGCCCTCGTAGCTCTGGCGCGTGACGCCGGCGACATGGGGCGTGGCGAGGACGTTCTCCATCTGGAGCAGCGGATGGTCCGGCGGGAGCGGTTCCTGCTGGAAGACGTCGAGGCCCGCGCCCGCGATCGTGCCGTCGGTGAGGGCCGAGATGAGGGCGGCTTCATCGATGACGGCGCCTCGTCCGACGTTGACGACGACCGAGGTCGGCTTCATCGCGTGAAGGACGGCCGCGCTGATGAGGCCGCGGCCGCCGCTGTCGGGCGCGGCGGTGCACACGAGGAAATCGGCGGCGGCGGCGAGGCGGATGAGATCGTTCGGGGTACCGAGTCGGCCGAGCCCGTGGCGCTCGGCTTCCCCCGGCTCGGGGACGCGTCGAATGGCATCGACGCGCATGCCCATGGCGAGCAGTCGCCGGGCGAGCGCCTTGCCGACGCGGCCGAAGCCGACGATGAGCGCGCCGCCGCCGGCGAGCGCCTCGCCGCGCGGGACGCCCCAGGCGCCTTCCCGGAAGGTCCGCGCGCAGGATCGCAGCCGGCGCGCCACGCCGAGCATCAGCAGCAGCGCGTGCTCGGCGGTCGAGTCGCCATTGGCTGTCGCGTCGCTCGGCACGTTGCAGACGCGAACGCCCCGGGCGGTGGCCGCCGCGATGTCGACCCCGTCCAACCCGGCGCCCCACTGTTGAATCAGTCGCGCCGAGGTCGCGGCGATGAGGGTGGCGTCGATGCGAGCCATCAGCGGGATGAGCACGTCGGCCGTGCCCACCGCGCCGGGCAGCTCCGTCGTGTCCACCGTCCGCGTGTCCTCGTCGGGCAGCAGCGAGGCCAGCGCCTCGCGCGCCGCCGGAAACGTCCGCCCGCACAGGATGATTCTCATGGCCCTCAGGGTACGGGATTGCCGCACCGCGGGCGTGGATTTGTTCCTGTCCGCTTCGGAATAGTTCATCGGCGAGCACCCCGACTTCTCCACGCGAGCGTGCGCGACGAGGCGACCCCAGCGCGGTACGAAAGATGCTAACCGGCCCGAGCATGGCTCAGAAGTGGATCGTCATTCAGCACGTCTCCTTCGAAGGTCCAGGGCTCATCGCCGCGGCGGCCGAGGCGCGCGGACTCGCGGTGGAAGTGCGGCGGATGGATCTGGGGCACGCGGTTCCGCCCATGGCCGAGGTCGCCGGCCTCGTCGTCATGGGAGGGCCGATGGGCGTGCATGACGTCGCATCGCATCCGTACCTGGTCGCCGAGCAGCAGCTGCTGCGCGCGGCCGTGGAGCGCGACGTGCCCGTGCTGGGCGTCTGCCTGGGCGCACAGCTCCTGGCCGCCGCGCTCGGCGCCCGTGTCTACACCGGCCCCGAGGCGGAGGTCGGCGCCGGCGACGTGATCCTGACCGCCGACGGTGTGGTCGATCCGGTTCTCGGCGGAGGCGGCGCGACGCTCCCGGTGATTCACTGGCATCAGGACACGTTCGAGTTGCCTCCAGGCGCCACGCATCTGGCTCGCAGCACCCGCTACGCGCATCAGGCCTTCCGCGTCGGCAGGCATGCGTATGCGTTTCAGTTTCACGCCGAAGTCGATCGGTCGCTCGCGGCCGACTGGGCGCCGCGTCTGCCGCCGGGCATCGTCATCGCCGAGGATCGACGCGCCGAGATCGAGCGAAGCGGACGCCGGATCGTGAGCCGGTTCTTCGATGCTGTCGGCGCGGGGACGCAGGCAGTCGGCAGTAGCGCGGGCTGAGCCGGACCTCGACGACCCACCAACCGGAACAGACGCACCAGCCTGGATTATTCACGAACGCGTCGTTCACACTGCTGGGTTCACGCTTCTCCGTTCGTGTTCCGGTTCGGTGCTGCCGTTCGTCGTTCCCCTTCGAGCCGGTTCGAGGGGTTCCGGCGAGGACGAGCCAGAGACCTCCGACCAGTGAACCGCGAACCCGCGAACCGACCGTGAACACGAACCGAGCACCGAGCACCGAGAAGCGTGAACGACTGATTCATGAATAGGGCGGGCTAGAGAGCACCAGCGCGAATGGGAAACCCCGGGGAAGGGTGCCCTTTCGGCCGCCGGGCGTGCTGATGATGCATTTGGCTTACCTGATTGAAGCAGCTGGCGGATTTACGGTCCGGTCGCCCGTCGGTAGGCTCAGTGGAATTCGCATGCGTCGGGACGTGTAACCCAGGGAATACAGGCTGCGGATGGGGGCACTAGTTCACTTGGCCCGTGTAAATGAGGCGACTAGCCGATTTACCTGGTCTGCCGCGATGCCGTAACGTCCATCCATGACGCCGAAGGAGGGTGGTGTATGGTGAATGACAGGAACCGTCCCAACGGAAATGGAAACGGTTCGTCGAAGACACAGCAGAACTTCGGGAAGTGGCTGCTGGCCAAGCGGAATTGGTGGCTGCAATTCACGGTTGTTGCCGGCATCAGCCTCGCCGGGCTGCTCGCGCTCGGCGTCTGGACGTACACAGGCGCTCCACCGCTAACCAGTTTCGTCTCGTCAACCACGGGCGAAACGGTGATTCCCCTGGACCGAATCCAGCGCGGTCGGGAAATTTTCCACCTGAGAGGGCTGATGGCCTGGGGCGGGTTCTGGGGCGACGGTGCGGAACGGGGGCCGGATTTCACGGCTGACGCGCTGCATCGAAGCTACGTCGCCATGTCCGAGTACTACGAGCAGGAGATCGCCAGGGAGCGTCCCGTCACACAGACCGACAAGGACGCGATCGCGGTGAGGGTCCAGCGCGAGATCAAGGCGAACGGGTACGACGAGGCGGCGAACGTCATTCGGATCAACGCCGCCCAGATCTTCGCGCTCCGAGAGCTGGAAACGCACTACACTCGGATGTTCACGGACTCGTCGTACGAGGAAGCCTTCACCCTGGACAATTACATCTCCGACAAGGACGACCTCAAGGCGGTGGCGGCATTCTTCTACTGGGGCGGCTGGGTCTCGGGAGCGAGCCGGCCGGGTGAGACGTACAGCTACACGCACAACTGGCCGTACGATCCTGCGGTCGGGAACACGCCGACCATGCCGACGGTGGTCTGGAGCTTCCTGTCGATTCTGGCGCTCTTCGCCGGCTCCATGCTGGTCCTCTACGTCTACGGCCAGATGAAGGACCTGCCTGGCGATCCGTTCAACGGCGCCAACGGCGGCACGCTCACCACGATGGAACTGGAGAAGGGGTACGACTTCGTCCGTCCGACGCAGAGGTCGACGTACAAGTTCTTCGCCTTTGCGGTCGTCCTCTTCCTGGTGCAGGTCCTGGCGGGCATCATCAGCGCCGAGGACTTCGTGCAGGGCGGTCCCGGCCAGGCGATCATCAGCCTGTTCGGCATCACGATCCCGTTCACCGTCGCCCGGTCGTGGCACGCGATCCTGCAGATCTACTGGTTCTTCATGTGCTGGGTCGGCTACACGATCTTCTTCCTGCCGAGACTCTCGAGAGTTCCGAAGGGGCAGCGGTTCCTCATCAACCTGCTGTTTACGTTGGCTTTCACCGCGGGCGCCGGCGTGCTGTTCGGCATCTACTTCGGGCAGATGGGGTACATGAGCGACACGGCGAGCTACTGGTTTGGAAGCCAGGGCTGGGAGTTCCTGGAGATGGGCCGCTTCTGGCACATCGCCATCCTGGCGGCGTTCCTGCTCTGGATCGTCATCATCTTCCGCGGCGTGAGGCCGTGGATCACGAGGGCGAACCTGTGGTCCGTTCCCGCCTGGCTGTTCTACGGCAGCGGCATCATGGTGGGGTTCTTGTTCCTGTCACTTGGTGCCACGACCACGGGCAACTTCGCCATCGAGGACTACTGGCGCTGGATGAACGTGCACATGTGGGTCGAGGTCACCTTCGAGGTGTTCACGACCTGCATCGTC
>MELF01000030.1 GCA_001767525.1 Acidobacteria bacterium RIFCSPLOWO2_12_FULL_68_19
CCACGATCCGTTGAGGCGACGTGATCACCGATAGGGATATCGGGTCATCAACCTCAGTTCACATTTGTGCGCTTTTCGATGAGCGCCAACAACTTTGCGTTGGATCGTGAATCGAAGCGGATCATCATTGGGCATTGTGGAGACCATTTGGACACCGCTGGGACCAGACGTCGCAAATGATCTGATGACGCGCAGACGCCTGACGCCTAGCAGAACCGAGTAAGAATTCCAAGTCTTGGAAGCAGATAGTGGTACCGCCGTCAAGCGATCGGACTGCGAACGCTTCGTCCTAGAAGGCAACCGACAGATTGAGTGAACGGATCGTCGCGGCGGCAAACCCCAGATACCCGCCAGGAGCCCCCAGGTTGCGACCTGGGCCATCTTCGCGGCGAGGTTGAGGCACAACGTACCCGTAGCGAATCTGTGCGCCAGGAACGAACTGGTGCCGAAGCGCGGATCGACTCACTGAGTCTTGTAGTGGCCCGCAAGCCACGGCCGTACCTAAGCCGGATCCAATGGAACGATTGAATACCTCCGTCCGCATCTGATTCAACCGGACCCCAAAACCACCGGGTCACCCGACTCCCACAATAGGCGTGTAGGATCTCAAACACCACCAACCGAAGGAGCGCCGATGTCACCTCGTCGATCTGCCGGTCCGCCACAGCCACAGGAGATCCACCAATTCCGAACCGCCGCCGAAGCGACCAGTGGAATCACGAAGCTCGGTCGCCGCATTCACGACATAGAACAATTGAAGGCGGATGGCGTGCGTCACTCGGACGCGAGGGTGGACGCCGTGGAGCACGCGATCCGAGACACGATCCGGGACGTGTTCGGCAAGGACTCGCCGCAGTTCAACCGTCATCACTACTTTCGGATTGATGATGGCCCTCAATATGTGCGCACTGACTGGGGAGGCTCTGGCGCTTCCGATCCTCATGAGCAGCGACAGTTCGAGGAACAGATGCCGGGTGCCATCACCAGGCTGCAGGGGTTAATCGATCAGCTCGAAGAGAAGCGCGCGGATCTCGGGGAACCAACAATTGCCCCCCGAGCAGCCCTCGCCGGTCGGACTATTCACCCTGCCATCCTTGCAGCGGCCGAACGCCTTTACCTTGGCGGGCATTACACGCAGGCCGTCTTCGAGGCTGGTAAAGCCCTGATTAGCCTGGTGAGGGCGAAATCTGGCAGCACCCAAGATGGGGCACCCCTGATGCAGAGCGTCTTCTCTGTCAACAACCCAATCCTTGCGTTTAGGGATGACTTGACCGATCAGTCGAACAAGGACGAGCAGCAGGGCATGATGCATCTCTACACGGGGACGGTTCTCGCGATTCGGAACCCGGGTGGGCACCGCGTCGGCGCTGTCGAGCGACCCGATCGCGCCCTGCAGCACCTCGAACTCCTCGGCTACTTGGCGGATCGACTCGACGAAGCAAAAAAGGTCCGCAATTCCTGATTGACGAGATATATGGCCGAAAGCCGACTGACCAAAATGACCGATCCGCCGATGAAGCCGTCGCGCGATACGACACGATGGTTTGAGTCGGGCCCGGATCCGATCCTTAACGATTTCGAAGCGGCGGTAATGATTATTAGGATCGGCATGGCAAGTAACGCGCTCAGTGCTCAGTTCTACGCCGGGCGCGCGGCGCTACATCACAAGGGAACGGCGGGCCGGACTCGGAACATCATCGCTTCGCTTGTAACGGCGGCGGCCGTCACCTTCGAGTCAATCCGATTGGCGCAGGAATATATGCCTGCAATTCGGCGACTGGCGTCGTCGGCAGGGGCGCCCCCAGAGTTACTTAAACGCGCTGGGAAGCTATGCGCGGGTAAGCATCCTGCGTCACCGGTGTTGGACCGGGCGCGCAACGAACTCGGATTCCACTGGGACAAGAAGGTAATAGCACGCTCGGTTCAGGAATACGGTCGCAACCAGGCACTCGTCTGGGTGGAAGTCGCTACGGACGATCACCCGGTTCATCGCCTGGCGACGGACGTGCTTACTCATGCCCTGTTCCCTGAGGCGTCCACTGCCACGGAGAGAGCAACGGCGCACCAGGCATATTTCACGTCGATGCACCAGATCGACGAGGCGATGCAATTGATCATCGAGCTGTTTACCGCTGCTCTATATGGCTACCTGCGTGAGCATGGCGCAACTCGTCGGGTCAGACGTCAGAAGAGGAAGCGCAGCACGCGGTGACCTCCGCCTTTTGCTAAGGTCTCCCCCTTGCCTCCGGTTCGCGAGGCGCCCATCGACCGTCCGTGCACTTCTCTCTCAGATGGAGAGTCACGGCGCCCTACCACCCCCACGCGTGCTCCCAAATCGATCTCTGGCCGGAACTGGCGCACTCTCGAAGGAGGAGTGTCCGAGTCTGTATCGGCTCTGCGAGATCCTGGGCACGGCGGTGATGTATTCCGGTACGGGTACGTCAAACCCGCCGTTCAAGGTCACGAGTGCGGCGGTGCATTGTTCGATCCTACGGTACGGGAAGTCCGCGCATTCGACGCGCATACGGTTTGGCTGGCGGGCCGACCACAGTAGTCTGTTCGCGTTCGTTCAAGCGCGGCGGGCGGCGACGAACTGCATGACGGCTTCTCTAATGACCTCAGAGCGGGTGATCTGGCGGGTGAGCGCCAGTTGCTTGATCTGGTCGCAGACATTTGGTGGCAGTCGGCACGTGACGACGTGGACCGGCTAGCGCCAGGAACGGCGATTCTGCCGCATCCCCCTCGACGGCACCGGGCGCAATGAGGACCGCCACCGCATCGATCAAATCAAAGACGTGACGGTGCGTCTGAAGGATGACTAGGTTCTCAGCCGCCGGTCTCGTTCGTCGCCAGGTGGGGAGCTGCGACAACGACGGTCAGAGCGGTGAATTGCGCCAGGTAGTTCTCGGAGCGAAACGAAGCGCAGCAGAGCGTGCCCTGCCGTAGAATCCCTATCGTGCCTCCAGCAATCGAGTACGTTGGCCCGCCCGATGGCATTGGTCGCTGGTCGATCGAGTTGCGTAACTTTCGTGAATTTGAGCAGCTTCTCGGCCGTGATGTTGTGAATGCCTTTTGCCGATGTTTCGTTCACGCCGATCGTCTCACCAGTACGATCAGCTGCATTCATGCCAGCGAGTCGGTGCACGGCCGCGATTCGGTTGCATTCGAGCGCGACCTCAACACGATGGTGTGGTTCACCATCGGAACTCTTCGAGAATTTGCGAAGGCACTAGGAGTCCTTCGCGCCGCGCTCAAGAGAACGACGAGACTCGACATCAATAGCGCACCGTGGGTTAGATTACGAGAACTTGAGGATCGGTGGGAGCGCAATGACTTCTTCAGAAAGAAGCGGGATGTTGCGGCGTTCCATCTCGACAGCGATGTGATCGACATCGGCTTGGACCAACTTCTCAAGGATCAGCCCGACGTAGCTTTGGTCGTCGGTGATGCACGCGCGCAGATCAGGACTCAGCTAGCGCTAGGATTCCTTGCCCTCCACAATGGGTTAGGCCTAGACCTCGCCGGTTTCAGGGATTTCGTGGCCGTCGTCGGCGACGATCACGCCGCTGCGGCGGAAGCCATCCAAACGGTTTTCATGAACGTCGCGCAAGCGGCCGGCGTCGAGATGCGCTGACCGCGTTTGCGGGGCACGAGGACTCCACGAATTGATCACATGTCCCCAAATCTAGTTGCGTGATTGAAGCCTATTGCGGAGTTGAACGCATGACACTCCTTCGGTGGACGCGGCATGTTGCCTCCGTAGTAACGCTGTTGGACCCGCACTAACGATTGCGATCATGGCGCGATCCAAGAACCAGAACAAAAAAGCACGTCATGGATCTGGCCGCGAACGAAAGAAGACAAATGGCCAAAAGAGATTCGTCATGACCGGACTCGACTACATCATGGGCGTATGCATCACGATCACGGCTGGCTTGGCGATCGCGTGCTGGCAAATGAACAAGCCGAAGGAAGTCATCATCTTTGGCCTTCTGTGTTGGGTCTTTATCGGCGCGGGATTCTCGGCTATTAGATGGAGGCAAATCGATACCGCCGCGGACAAAGGCAGCGCTGCGGACCTGGCTCTCAAGAAGCTCGCGGAGCAAAGTGACGCGCAATTGCGGCCATACGTCGGCGTGAGCTACGTCAAGGCCACGATGGAGATCGGGAAATCGATGTCGATTCTGATCAAGTTCACCAACACTGGCAAGACGCCCGCCGAGGACACGGAAATTCTGATGCGGTTCCAGAAGGTTCCAATAGGGACGCCGATTAACCGGGACTTCACCGGAAATGATTTCGATAGGCGAAGCGTTGGTTCCATCAATGTGGGGAACACGGTTGAATCCGAAATCGTCGGCCACGAGTGGACGCTGGACGAACTGATGCAAGTGACTACGAACGGAACGCATGAAATCTTCGCCAATGGAATCATCCGCTACCACTCCAAGTACATTCCAGGCGGGAGCGATGACACGCTGTTCTGTTATGAGTTCGATAAGGCGAGCGGGCAAATGGTCATTTGCCGCAAGAGAGCAGAAGATAAGCCAACCGCCAATACCTCGCAGAGACCGTGGGTTACCGTCAAGTCTGTGCGACTCGGAGACGGCACAGTCGGTATTGGGCAACGGCCTACAGTCTTCGTCGAGTTCGAGAACAGCGGACAAGCCCCAGCGATCACAGTACGGGCCTTTGGAATAATTGGACTCGCTGAAGTGACCGACCAAATCTTGACTATCCCGGAGTTCCCGATGGGCTATGTCCGGTCGATTCGTTCGGCGAGACCTCCGGCCCCTGCGGCTGTCATGGGAGCCGGAGCGCCCTACGTGTTGCCGCTCACTCTCAAGGACGGCCTCAGCCAGATCGACGCGGAAGGTTTGAAGGACGGAACCGGCAGGTTCATATTGGTTTATGGACTTATCGATTACGAGTCGCCCAGTGGCGGGTCGTCCCACATGACGACCTTCGCGTTCCGAACCAACGACGGTTACAACGCGCTCGTGCCGTGGAAGACGTGGAACTCCGTTCAATAACTGGGAAAGCGAAAAGCGACAAAGCGAGCAGTCCAAAAGGCTAAAGGGCCCCCCTCATCGGTGTGAGTGTACCCGTCAGGGCCGCGTCACACGATGGGGACATGACGCCCCGTACGCTCTTAAGCCTTAGCCGTACCGCTGCTGCTTCCAGCCCGGTCCTAGATGGTTCCCAGGCAGGTCCACCACGAATGTCCTACTACCGGCCGATCGAAGGCGAAAGCGGCACGGGCAAGGAGCTCGTCGCCCGTCAGGTTCACGAGATGAGCCGGCGCCGGGCGGGGCCGTTCGTCGCGGTCAACTGCGCGGCCGTCGTCGAGACGCTCCTCGAGGCGGAGCTGTTCGGCATCGAGGATCGGACGGCCACCGGCGTCCGCGGCCGGCGCGGCAAGTTCGAATACGCCGACGGCGGTACGCTGTTCCTGGACGAGGTGTCCGACCTCGCCCTGTCCGCGCAGGCCAAGCTCCTGCGGGCCATTCAGGACCTCGCGGTCGAGCGCGTCGGCGCGACGGGCACTAGGCGCGTCAATGCGCGAATCGTCGCTGCGACCAACCGCCCGCTGGCCGGTCTCGTGGATCGGGGCCTGTTCCGGGGAGACCTGTTCTATCGATTGAGCGGTGTGGACCTTCACGTGCCCCCGCTGCGCGAGCGCCGCGAGGACATCCCCGCGCTGACCGCCCACTTCCTGGAGCGCCATCGCGCCACGCGTCGGCTCGCGCTGTCGGACGGGGCCCTTGATGCGCTGCGTGTCTATGACTGGCCCGGCAACGTGCGCGAGCTCGAGCGGCTCGTCGAGCGCGCCGTCGCGCTGGCCGCCGGCCATCAGATCGAGCTCGACGATCTGCCGCCGCGGATTCGCGGCCAGTACCCAGAAGTGCTGGCGCCCTCGATTGCGTCCGGCGACTCGATGCGCGCCTGGGCGAGCCGCTACGCGCGGCTCGTGTTCGAGCGCTGCAGCCGGAACAAGAAGGCGGCGGCCCGGCGGCTCGAGATCAGCTACCACACGCTCGACGCCTATCTGCGCGCCACCGAAGGCCCGCGCGCCGTGCATCGGCGGCTGCCCGGATGGGTGCGTTCAGCGGAGGCGGCCGGCACCCGTTCCGCCGACGAGTAGTCCGTGGGACGATCCGAGCGGCTCTCGATTCGCCCGGCAGTGAGCGGCGGTAGCCCACGACCATTCGTCCGTCGTTCTTGACCCCCTGTGACGCGCATAGTACCGTTAGGTCTTCGTGGCCGTCGCGAACGCGTCCACCGGACGCACCCCGAACGAGTCGAACCCCCTGAACGATCCGAACGTCCCGAGCGTGCTGCGAACAACGCCGCTCAACGCGCGCCACCATGCCGCTGGTGCGCGCATGGTGCCGTTTGCCGGCTGGGACATGCCGGTCGAGTACACCGGCATCACCCGGGAGCACATGGCGGTCAGGACGCGAGCCGGCCTCTTCGACGTCAGTCATATGGGCGAAGTCGAGATCGCCGGCAAGGACGCCCTGGCGGCGGTGGAGCGGATCGCCTGCAGCGATCCGGCCCAGCTCGCGGTTGGAGAGGCCCAGTACGCAGGACTGCTGACACCCGACGGCACGTTCCTGGACGACATGATCGTGTACCGCCTGGCGCCCAGTCATTTCCTGCTGGTCGTCAACGCGAGCAACGTCGCCAAGGACTACACCTGGATCAGCGAACAGGCGAAGGACGCCGGTGACGCCGCCGTCATCGATTCGAGCGACAGGTACGCCCTGCTGGCGCTCCAGGGGCCCGCGTCCCAGGACGTGCTGCAGTCGTTGACGGGTGTGGAGCTGGCTGGCGTTGGAGCCTTTCGGTTTGCTCACGGCGAGGTGGCCGGCGCGCGAGCCACGATCGCCAGGACCGGCTACACGGGAGAAGACGGCTTCGAGGTTTTCATCCCCCCGAATATGGCCGATCGCGTGTGGCAGGCCATCCTCGAAGCGGGCCGGCCGGCCGGCGTGATTCCAGCAGGACTCGGAGCGCGCGACACCCTGCGGCTGGAGGCCGCCATGCGCCTCTACGGCAACGACATCGACGAGTCGACCACGGTGCTCGAAGCGGGACTCGGGTGGATGATTGGGTGGACCAACGAGCGATTCATCGGACGGGATCGACTCCTGCGGCAGAAAGAGCAGGGGGTCACGCGGAGGCTCGTTGGCTTCGAGATGATCGACCCTGGCATCGCCAGGCACGGCTGCCGTGTGGTCCAGGACGGAAGGCCGGTCGGCGTCGTCACGAGCGGTACGCAGACCCCGTTCCTGAAGAAGGCGATCGGGATGGCGTATGTGCCTGTTGTGCTGGCGCGAGCGGGGAGCGCGATTCAGATCGACATCCGGGGCCGGGCCGCCACGGCTCGCGTCGTGCCGATGCCGTTCTACAAGCGAGGACGAGATGGCGTATCCGGATGACCGCAAGTACACGAGAGATCACGAATGGATCCGCGTATCGGGCGACGTCGCGGAGGTGGGGATCACCGACTACGCCCAACAGCAGCTCGGCGACGTGGTGTACGTAGAACTCCCGGAGGTTGGCGTGCAGGTATCTGCCGGTCAGCCGTTCGGCACCATCGAATCGGTCAAGGCGGTCTCGGAGCTGTTTGCGCCGATGGGGGGCCAGGTGGTCGAGGTGAACGGCCATCTCGTGCAGCACCCGGAAGTCGTCAACGGCGATCCGCACGCCGCCTGGATGATTCGGATTCGCGTGTCCAGCCCTGCCGAGGCGGGCGCCCTTCTCGACAGCGCGCAGTACCAGAAGCTCCTTGGCTAGGCCCTCGCTCGACGCCAACGACTCCTTCGCGCCCCGCCACATCGGGCCATCCGGCGAGGAATGCGAGGCGATGCTCGCCTCCATCGGAGTGCCCACGCTCGATGCGCTGATTGACGAGGCGCTGCCCGCCTCGATTCGGCTCTCGCGGCCGCTCGAACTGCCGCCGCCGGAAAGCGAGCATCAGTATCTCCGGCGCCTGACGCGGATCGCGCGCCGCAACCAGACGTTCCGCTCCTATATCGGACTCGGCTATCACGACACGATCACCCCGAGCGTCATCTTGCGCCTGGTGATGGAGAATCCGGGCTGGTACACGCCGTACACGCCCTATCAGGCCGAGATCGCCCAAGGGCGGCTCGAATCCCTCCTGAACTTCCAGACGATGGTGGCCGATCT
Source organism: Acidobacteria bacterium RIFCSPLOWO2_12_FULL_68_19 (assembly GCA_001767525.1). Lineage (GTDB taxonomy): Bacteria > Acidobacteriota > Vicinamibacteria > Vicinamibacterales > UBA2999 > MELF01. The sequence continues at coordinate 8,200 of MELF01000030.1, forward strand.
GACGGGGATGGAGGTGGCAAACGCCTCGCTGCTCGACGAAGCGACGGCTGCGGCCGAGGCGATGACGCTCCTGCACCGCGTCGGCAGGCAGGAGCGCCGGCTCTTTGTCGTCAGCGACGGGTGCCTTCCCCAGACGATCGAGGTGGTGCGGGCGCGCGCCGAGCCGCTCGGCATCCAGGTTCGCATCGAGCAGCTCGGCTCGATGGACTTCGCCGCCACGCCCGGCGAGGCGCCCTTTGGCGTGCTGCTGCAGTACCCGGACGAAGCGGGCCTGATCCAGGATCTCGCCCCCGCCATCGGCCGCGCCCACCAGGCCGGGGTGCTCGTCGCCGTCGGAACCGATTTGCTCGCGCTCGCGCTCATCACGCCGCCCGGTGAGATGGGGGCCGACGTGGTCTTCGGGAACTCACAGCGGTTTGGCGTGCCGCTCGGCTACGGCGGGCCCCATGCGGCGTTCTTCGCCACTCGAATGGCCCACGTACGCCAGCTTCCGGGGCGTCTCATCGGCGTCTCGGTGGATGCGCACGGTCGCAGGGCCTACCGGATGGCGCTCGCCACCCGGGAACAGCACATCCGGCGCGAGAAGGCGACCTCGAACATCTGCACGGCGCAGGCGCTGCTGGCCAACATGGCCGCCATGTACGCCGTCTATCACGGTCCGGATGGCCTTCGCGCCATTGCCTCGCGCCTCCACGCCCTGGCGCGTCTGCTCGACGGTGAGTTGAGAAGGCTCGGCTTGCGGCAGGTGAACGCCCACTATTTCGACACGGTGCGGGTGGAGGTTCCCGGGGGGGTGGCGAAGGTACGGGAGCAGGCGCTCGCCGGGGGGATCAACTTCCGCTACCCCGACGAGCGGACGGTGACCGTCGCGCTGAACGAGACCGTCGACACCTCCGACCTGCGGGATATCGTCAACGTGTTCGGCGCCGCCCTCGGAAGACCGCCGGCAGCGCTCGATCGTGCAGCGACGGAGGGCTCCGATCTCCCCCCGGGCCTTCGACGGACGAGCCCGTTCATGACGCATGCGGTCTTCAACGCGCACCATTCGGAAACCGCGATGATGCGCTATATCCGGAGCCTCGAACGGAGGGACATCGGCCTCGACACCTCGATGATCCCTCTCGGCTCGTGCACGATGAAGTTGAGCGCCGCCACCGAGATGCGGCCGGTCACCTGGGAACCGCTGAGCCGCATGCACCCGTTCGCCCCGCTCGACCAGGCACAGGGCTATGCGGAGATCTTCGGCGAGCTCGAAGCGGCGCTTCGCGAGATCACCGGGCTGGCCGCCGTGTCGCTCCAGCCGAATTCAGGCGCCCAGGGCGAGTTCACCGGGCTGATGGTGATTCGCGCCTACCACCGCTCGCGCGGGGAGGGGCACAGGGATGTGGTGCTCATTCCGGCGTCCGCTCATGGAACGAACCCGGCGAGCGCGGCGATGGCGGCCATGCGCGTCGTGGTCGTCGCGTCGGCGGGCGGGGGCGACGTGGACGTCGAAGACCTCCAGCGGAAGGCCGCCGAGCATCGCGACCGGCTCTCGTGCCTGATGATCACCTATCCGTCGACGCACGGCGTCTTCGAGGACTCCATCCGGACGATCTGTGACATCGTCCATGGGCAGGGAGGACAGGTGTACATGGACGGCGCCAACATGAACGCGCAGGTCGGCCTCACGAGCCCGGCGCGAATCGGCGCCGACGTCTGCCATCTCAACCTCCACAAGACGTTTGCCATCCCGCACGGCGGGGGAGGACCGGGGATGGGCCCGATCGCCGTGGCGGCCCACCTGGCGCCGTTCCTGCCCCGGCATCCGCTCGTCGAGACCGGAGGCGACCGGGCGATTGGCGCCGTGGCGGCTGCTCCGTGGAGCAGCGCGAGCATCCTGCTGATCTCGCACGGCTATATCCGCATGCTGGGCGCCCAGGGATTGACGCGCGCGACCAAGCACGCGATCCTGAACGCCAATTACATCAAGGCACGCCTCGAGCCGCACTATCCGGCCCTGTACACCCGCGCGAACGGCCGCGTCGCGCACGAGCTGATCTTCGACTTGCGCCAGTTCAAAGCGTCCGGCATCGACGAAATGGACGTCGCCAAGCGCCTGATGGACTACGGGTTTCACGCACCCACCGTCTCGTTCCCCGTGGCGGGCACTCTGATGGTGGAACCGACCGAGAGCGAGAACAAGGGAGAGCTCGACCGTTTCTGCGACGCGATGATTCACATCCGGCGCGAGATCGACAAGGTTGTCACCGGAGCGTGGAGCCGCGAGGACAACCCACTGAAGCACGCCCCGCACACCGCCGAAGCCGTCGCGGCCACCACGTGGACGCATGCGTACTCGAGGGAGGAGGCGGCATTCCCGTTGCCGTTCGTTCGGGAGCGCAAGTTCTGGCCGCCGGTCGGCCGTATCGACAATCCATACGGCGACCGGAACCTGTTCTGTTCGTGCCCCGCCGTCGACGCGGCGTCCGCCTAGGGTCGTACGCGGCGCGGTTGCACGAACGGTAGAACAGGCGATACGCTGGGCGACGGCAGGGGTGCCGCCACAGCCTGCCGACTACCCGAATGCGCATCCTCAACGCCGCGCAGATGCGCGAAGCCGATCGCTACACGGTCGAAGAGATCGGCATCCCGTCGCTGGTCCTGATGGAAAACGCGGGCCGCCAGGTGGTCGCGGCGCTCGAATCGGCCTACGAGGCGCGGCTGGAAGGGCGCGTGGCGGTGCTCTGCGGCCGCGGCAGCAACGGCGGGGACGGATTCGTCGTTGCGCGAACCCTCATCCAGCGGGGAATCGACGCCGCGGTCTTTCTCATCGGCGCGGTCGCGGACGTCCGCGGCGACGCCCGCGCCAACCTCGATATCCTCGGACGCCTCGGCGTCACCGTCGTGGAGATCTCCGACGAGCAGTCGTGGGAGCTCCATTTCTCGGAGATTTCGCAGTGCTCGCTGGTGATCGACGCCGTCGTCGGCACCGGCCTGAAGGCTGCGCTCGGCGGGATGATGGAGACCGTTGTCGCCGACGTGAACGCCTCGGGAATCCCGATCGTCGCAATCGATCTGCCGAGCGGGCTCTCGGCGGATACCCCGCATCTGGTCGGCGACTGCATCGACGCGGCGATGACCGTGACGCTGGCCGCGCCCAAGCTCCCGCTGGTGCTTCCCCCCGGCGAGGCGCACGCCGGCGACGTGGTCATCGCGGACATCGGCATTCCGTCCGACGTACTCGAGGGGCTCGAAGGGCCGCGCATCGAGCTGCTGACCCCGGAACAGCTCCGCCCGCTCGTCGAGCCGCGCGCGCCCGACTCGCACAAGGGCGACTACGGGCGGGTGACCGTGATTGCCGGCTCACGGGGGAAGACGGGCGCGGCGCATCTGGCGGCCGTTGGGGCCCTGCGTTCCGGCGCCGGTCTCGTCACCATCGCGACACCGGGAACGTGCCTGCCAATCGTGGCGGCCATGGCGCCGGAGTACATGACGCAGGCGCTGGCGGAAACGAAGGCGGGAACGGTGGCGGCAGCCGCCATCGAAACCGTCCTGGACCTGCAGCACGACGTGATCGCGTGCGGCCCCGGGCTCGGCCGCAGCGACGGGGTGGCCGAATTCGTACGGACGCTGCTCGAGCGCGCGACCGTCCCTCTCGTGCTCGATGCCGATGCGCTCACGGTCCTCGCGAACGATCCCGCCGCCCTCGCGGGCCGCGAGGATCGCGACCTCATCATCACGCCGCATCCCGGTGAGATGGCGCGGCTGGTCGGATCGTCGGTGGAAGAGGTCCAGGGACACCGCATCGAGGTCGCGGGCAACTTCGCGGCGAGCCACCGGGCCTACGTCGTCCTCAAGGGGCACCGCACGATCATCGCCACCCCCGAGGGGCACGTCTTCATCAACCCGACCGGCAATGCCGGCCTGGCGACCGGCGGAACCGGCGACGTACTGGCCGGGATGATCGCCGCCTGGCTCGCGCAACTGCTCGACGCCGAGGCCGCCTGCCGCCTGGCGGTGTTCCTCCACGGCGCCGCCGGCGACCTGGCGGAAGCGGGCGAAGGGCAGGTGGCGATGACAGCCAGCAGCGTCGTCGCGCGGCTGGGCGAAGCCCTGAATCGGCTCACGAGCGCCGAGAAGGACGCGTGACCCGGCTGACGCATTCAGAAGAGGACACGCAGGCGGTGGCCCGCGACCTCGCCTCGACGCTCGAGGCCGGCGACGTGGTGCTGCTCTCGGGCACGCTCGGCGCCGGAAAGACCGCCTTCGTGCGGGGCCTGGCCGCGGGGCTCGGCATCGATCCGGAGGAGGTGTGCAGCCCCACGTTCACGCTCGTCCACGAGTACCGCGGCGGACGGCTGACGCTCTACCACGCGGACCTGTACCGGCTGGACAAGGCAGCGACCGGCGACCTCGGCCTGGAGGAGATGGGGGTGACCGATGGAGTGCTCGCGATCGAGTGGCCCGATCGGCTCACGCACGAGCTGTCGGGGGCGATTCGGGTCCAGATAGACATCGCCGGCGAGACGACGCGCCGGATCTCGGTTGGTGGTCGGTAGTCGGTGGACGCGAATCGGCCGTCGAGAGCTACCGGCTACCGGCTATTCCATCCGATAGTTGGGCGCTTCCTTCGTGATGGTGACGTCGTGCACGTGGCTCTCCCGCGCGCCGGCCGGGGTGACGCGGATGAGCTTCGCCTTCCGCTGCAGCTCGGCAACGGTCGCCGCGCCGCAGTAGCCCATGCCCGCGCGCAGGCCGCCCGCGAGCTGATACACCATGGCGGCGACGCTTCCCTTGTGGGCGATGCGCCCCTCGATCCCCTCAGGCACGAGCTTGTCGGCGGCGCGCCCGCCTTCGAGATCGAATTCGTCCTGGAAGTACCGGTCGCGGCTGCCGCGGCGCATGGCGCCGATCGATCCCATGCCGCGGTACTCCTTGTAGCTCCGGCCCTGAAAGAGGATCAGCTCGCCAGGGCTCTCGTCTGTGCCCGCAAAGAGGTTGCCGATCATCGTGCAGCTCGCGCCGACCGCCAGCGCCTTGACGATGTCGCCGGAGTAGCGGATGCCGCCATCGGCGACGATCGGGACGCCGCGCGTGGCTGCCGCGCGCGCGCATTCCATGACCGCGCTGATCATCGGTACGCCGATGCCCGCCACGACCCGCGTGGTGCAGATCGATCCGGCGCCGATCCCGACCTTCACCGCATCGACGCCTGCCTCGACGAGCAGCTCCGTGGCGGCCGCCGTGGCCACATTGCCTGCAATCAGATCCGTGTCGGGGAACTCGCGCCGAATGCGCGTCACCATGTCGACGACCCCTTGCGAGTGTCCGTGCGCGGTATCGACGACGAGCACGTCGGCGCCGGCGGCGACCAGCGCCTGCGCCCGTTCGAGGGAGTCCCGCGACACACCGACGGCCGCTCCGCACCGAAGCCGCCCCAGCGCATCCTTGCAAGCGTTCGGATAGGTGATCTGCTTCTGAATGTCCTTGACCGTGATGAGGCCCTTGAGGCGGTAGTCCTTGTCGACGACGAGCAGCTTCTCCACCTTGTGGCGGTGCAGGATCGCCCGCGCCTCGTCGAGTGTCGTGCCAACCGGCACCGTGTAGAGCGGCGCCTTCGTCATCACCTCGTCGATCGGGCGGGTGACGTTCGTCTCGAAGCGCAGGTCGCGATTGGTCAGGATGCCGACCAGCCGACCATCCTTGCTGCCGTCCTCGGTAATCGGGACGCCAGAGATGCGGTACTTCTTCATCATCTCGAGCGCTTCGTAGATGCGATTGGCGGGGGAGAGCGTGATCGGATTGACGATCATGCCGCTCTCCGACCGCTTCACGCAGTCGACCTCGGAGGCCTGCTCGGCAATCGACAGGTTCTTGTGGATGACGCCGAGGCCGCCCTGCTGCGCCATCGCAATCGCCATCGCCGATTCCGTCACGGTGTCCATGGCGGCGCTGACGAGCGGCACGTTCACTCGGATGTTGCGCGTCAGCCACGTCGAGACGTCGACCTGTGTCGGCAGGACCGTCGAATGCTGCGGTACGAGGAGGACGTCGTCGAACGTCAGGGCGGTGGCGATGCCTGCGTCCGAAGAGGTGAGCGTCAATTCGTCGAGCTTCAGTTCCATTGCGCCTCGTCCAATGCTCACGGAGGCGCCCGGGCCCCGCGGCGCGTTCAGGCCGCCTGCCCGTGGCACTTCTTGTACTTCTTGCCGCTGCCGCACGGGCACGGGTCGTTGCGCCCGACTTTCGGCTCCTCCCGCCGGACCGTCTTGATCACGTCGTCGCCGCCGGTGCGCGCCGGGCGAGGCGCGGCGCCGAAGGCGGGGCTCGACGGCCGCGCCGCGCCCACGCCCGCAAATGCCGGCACCGCCTCCGCCGAGGGATGGTTCATCGTGAGCGGCGTGGCGCGCCGCGGGGCGAGCCGCGCCACCGGCGGTGCCTCCTCGCTGACCATCGGCCGCAGCCTGAAGAGCACGTGCACCATCTCTTCCTCGATGCGACCCTTCATGTCCTGGAAGAGCGCGAAGCTCTCCTTCTTGTATTCGACGAGCGGATCGCGCTGGCCGTAGCCGCGGAGACCGATCCCCTCCTTCAGGTGATCGAGGGAGTAGAGGTGGTCCTTCCACTGCTGATCGACGACCTGCAGCATTACGTCGCGCTCGATGCGGCGCATCAGGTCGGCGGGAACGATCTTCTCTTTCGCCTCGTAGTTCGCCTTGACGAGCCCCCAGATGGCGTCGCTCATCTCCTGCGGTGACTTCTCGCCGAGCGCGAGGCGCTCGACTTCCTGCAGCTCCAGCGCAAAGAGCCGCGCGGCCTCGCCGGTGAGCGCGGTGATGTCCCACTCCTCGACCGGAATGTCCTTGCCGGCGAAGCGCTCGATCTGCCCCTCGAGACTCTCCTCGGCCAGCGCCAGCAGGTAGCCGCGCGTGTCGACGACGTCATCCTCCGTGAGGTGGACCTTCCCCTCGAGGACCTCGCGGCGCAGCGTGTACACGCTCTCGCGCTGCTTGTTCATCACGTCGTCGTACTCGAGGAGGTGCTTGCGGACGGAGAAGTTCTGCGCCTCGACCTGGCGCTGGGCCCGCTCGATCGCCCGCGTGACCATGCCGTGCTCGATCGGCACCCCTTCTTCCATGCCGAGCCGCTGCATGAGCCCGGAAATACGATCCGACCCGAAGATTCGCATCAGGTCGTCCTCGAGCGAGAGATAGAAGCGCGAGGATCCCGGGTCGCCCTGGCGGCCGGCGCGGCCGCGCAGCTGGTTGTCGATGCGCCGCGCCTCATGGCGTTCGGTGCCGAGGATGTGCAGGCCGCCGAGGTTCACCACCTCGTCGTGCTCGGCGTCGGTCTGCCGCTTGAAGTGTCCGAAGACCCGCTCCCACTCCGGCCGCGGAACGCGGAAGAACCCGTCCACGTGGAAGAAGTAGACGAACTCGTCGTCGTCGACGAATTTCTCTTCCCCGCGGGGGAGCCGTTCGGCCAGCTCCTCGCCGATCACCTGCTGCCGCGCCATGTGCTCGGGGTTGCCCCCGAGCAGGATGTCGGTGCCGCGACCCGCCATGTTGGTCGCGATCGTCACCGCCGCCTTGCGGCCGGCCTGTGCGACGATTTCCGCTTCCTGCGCGTGGTACTTCGCGTTGAGGACGACGTGCTTGATGCCGCGCTTGCGCAGCATGCCGGAGAGCTTCTCCGACTTCTCGATGGACACGGTGCCGACCAGCGTGGGACGGCCGGACGCCTGCTTCTCGATGATGTCGTTGACGATGGCGTCGTACTTTTCGGGGTGGGTCCGGTAGACCAGGTCCGGTTCCTCGATACGCTGGAGAGACCGGTTGGTCGGAATGACGATGACATCGAGATTGTAGATCTTGGCGAACTCGGACGCCTCGGTCTCGGCCGTGCCGGTCATCCCGGCGAGCTTGGCGTACTTGCGGAAGTAGTTCTGGAAGGTGATCGTCGCGAGCGTCTGGTTCTCGCGCTCGATCTTCACCTTCTCCTTGGCCTCGACCGCCTGGTGCAACCCGTCGCTCCAGCGGCGGCCCGGCATCAGGCGACCCGTGAACTCGTCGACGATGACCACCTGCCCGTCCTTGATCATGTAGTCGACGTCGAGGTGGAACAGGTTGTGGGCCCGCAGCGCCTGCTGCACGTGGTGCAGCACCGGCATGTTGGCCGGGTCGTAGAGACCGCTCGACCCCGGAACGAGCCGGTGCCCGAGCATCTGCTCGGCCTTCGCCATGCCGGTCTCGGTCAGCGTCACCGTCTTGTGCTTCTCGTCGACGAGATAGTCGCCGGTCGTCTCGAGCTGCTCGCGATCCTCCGCCTTGACGTTTCCCTGCGTGACGGCGCCCTTCTTCAGCTTCGGGATGACGCGGTCGGCCTCGTAATAGAGATCGGTCGACTCCTCGGCGGGACCCGAGATGATGAGCGGCGTCCGCGCCTCGTCGATCAGGATGCTGTCGACTTCGTCCACAATCGCGAAGCAGTGGCTCCGCTGGACCATCGAGGTCAGCTCGAACTTCATGTTGTCGCGGAGGTAGTCGAAGCCGAACTCGTTGTTGGTCCCGTAGGTGATGTCGGCGCCGTACGCCACCTGCCGCTGCGCGTCGGTCAGCTCGTGCTGGATGACGCCGACGCTCATGCCGAGAAAGCGGTAGATGCGCCCCATCCACTCGGAGTCGCGGCGCGCGAGATAGTCGTTCACGGTGACGACGTGCACGCCCTTCCCGGCGAGGGCGTTCAGGTACGCCGGCAGCGTCGCGACGAGCGTCTTGCCTTCGCCCGTCTTCATCTCGGCGATCCGGCCGCTGTGCAGCACCATGCCGCCGATGAGCTGGACGTCGAAGTGCCGCATGTTGAGCACCCGGCGTCCCGCCTCGCGCACCACCGCAAACGCCTCGACCAGCAGGTCGTCCGCCGATTCGCCGTTCGCCGCGCGGGTGCGGAACTCGGTAGTCTTTTCGCGAAGCTGCTGGTCGGAGAGCGCCCGGACCTGCGGCTCGAGCGCGCCGATGGCCGTCACGCGCGGAGCCAGCCGTTTCAGCTCGCGCTCGTTCTGGGTGCCGATGACCTTCGCTAGGAGTTGACCGATCACGGAAAGGTATTCCGTCGATTGTAGCCGCGGGGCTACAGATCGGCAAGGAAACCACGGTTTTCCAGGCGCTTAGCGGCGGGTCGGCTGCTGCGTCAGCAGCTGGAGCGGATTGATCAGGCGCCCATTCGCCACCACTTCGTAGTGGAGGTGATAGCCGGTCGTGCGGCCGGTGGCGCCGATCTCGGCGATCGTATCGCCGCGCTGCACCTTCATCCCGGACTTAACGAGGTACCGGGCCAGGTGGCCGTAGCGCGTTTCGAGTCCGAAGCCGTGGTCGATGACGATGAGGTTTCCGTACGCGCCCTGATACCCGATGTGGCGCACCGTGCCGGCCGCCGTGGCATACACCGCCTGGCCGCGTTCGCCGGCGATGTCCAGGCCGGAGTGGTAATCCGGGCCGCCGGTGATGGGATCGCGGCGCGGGCCCATGCCCGAGGAGAGCCATCCGTAGGCCGGCCACATCGACGGCGTGGCGTTGGCGAGCGCGTTGCGCCGCTCGACGTTGCGAGCAACCACGGTCAGGCGGTCTTCGAGGCTCCCGAGCAGCCTGCGCAGCAGGCCGAAGGTGTCCTCCGGGGTCGTCAGCGCCGAGAGCGTGCGCGCGTAGGAGGGATCCTCGTGCGATGCGCCGGCCGTCGTGCCGCCCATGGCGCGCGACCGGACGATTGCCGGCAGCCGGTTCATCGCGTTCGCCAGGTTCGGATCGAGCGCGGACCGCGCGCTGAGATCGCTGATGGCCGCCTGCAGCGACTCGATCTGACCAGCCAGCGCCTCGGTGGCCTCCCGGTAGTTGGAATTCTCGATGAGGAGCTCCTGGTGGCTGGCGCGCAGCTCCGCGACGTCGTTCCACCCCTTCCACGCCGCGCCGAGTCCGATGAGAATTGGCGTCGCGAGTACGATACTGATGGCGACGGCGGCCGGGCGGAGCGAGAGTGTGGTGCGGCGCACCACGCCGGTGCTGCGATCGGCTACAAGGACAGTGAAACGCCGTGAAGGCATCGGTGACGCAGGTTCCTGAGGCTACCACACGGGTCCGCAACTCTTCAAAACAAATGGACGGTGGGCGAAGAAAGACCAAAGCGGCGCTGCAGGTGATTGGAGCCGCCGCGCTCTTCTCCACGGGCGGAGCCGCCATCAAGACCGACGCCTTTTCGCCGATGCAGATCGCCTCGATCCGCTCGGGCATCGCCGCCGCGATGCTCCTGCTCTGGTTCCGCGGCGGTAGCCGGTGGTCGCTCTCGGCCTGGGCCACCGGAGCCGCCTACGCAGCCACACTGGTGCTGTTCGTGACCGCCACGAAACTGACGACGGCGGCTAGTCCCAAAATAAGCGCGTTTGCGGCTCGGCCCACGGCGTGAAGCGTGCGAGAACGGGGCGCGACACCTCACCGCTCGG
>MELF01000031.1:0-37045 GCA_001767525.1 Acidobacteria bacterium RIFCSPLOWO2_12_FULL_68_19
TAGAGATCGTGTGAGCGCTCAACCCTCGGGGCAGCCGCGAGCGAGCGACATTGCCCAAGCCCCGTTATCTGTTTCACTGGCGTGAAAATCGAGGCTAACTGACTACGTTTCGAAAGAAACCAACGCGACAGTGTTAGCAGCAAAAGGACAGTTGGCTCTTCTAAACAAGAAGGTGGAGAACTCGTATCTGCGGACGATTGCGGCGCTTAGTTCGATGACATCGCCGAAATTGAGGTTGGAGAAAAATTCGACCTCGGCGAAGAACGTGCGGCTGAAGACAAGTCTCGACGCGAAGCACCTCCCTTCACAGAAAACTCTCGCGAAGATATTCAAGGACGCGCACGTTCTGACAGGAGATCCAACAGCGGCTCCAGAAGATCAATCGGAATAGTTCATCTTCTCGCCCTGAGCGCGAAGGGTCTCGTAATTACGTGGCTCCACTCGCCCCGGTACCGCCAATAGCGCAATTGCGCTCCTTTTAATCCTGGCGACGCAATGTCGTTCGATGGTTGTGGCCCAATCATCGGTGTCATGGGTCCGCTACGTACGGTTGACCAGACGGCCGCAGATCTGTGCGTCTCCGTCCACACAATTCGCGCTTGGATCGCCCGCCGCAAAATCGCGGTCGTGCGCCTCGGCCGCGCGGTCAGGATTCGCCTGGACGGCGGCGCGAGAGGCCTCGGGCGTCCGGTGCCGCTTTCACGACCTGCGGCACACCGTCGTGACGCGATTGCTGGAGGCCGGTCAGCCGTTCGCAGTCGTGGCCGACATCATGGGTTGGAGTCGGGCGACGGTCGTCCGAATGGCGAAGCGGTACGCACACATCGGGAATTCGGCGCGCCGTCCGGCGATTGCGGCGCTGGACGGACCTGCGGAGTCAACGAATCACAAACAACAGGCAACGGCACAAAGGAGAACGAGATGAATACTGAACGTATCGAACGGAACCGTGAAGGTCGCCTGCGTCACCGGGCAGTGCGATTTGGATACCGGTTGTCAAAGTCTCGCCGGGCGCGGACTCACGAGAACCTGGGCGGGTTCATGGTCATCGACAAGGACACGAATTTCCCATCACTAGGCTTTCACTACGACGCGACGCTCGACGACATCGAGGGCTTCCTTGCAAAGGATGACACGGCGGTTGCGGACTGATCGACAGGCCCGCCGGCCAGTTCAGCGGCATGGGGAACGCCGTGCGCCCGCTCTTTCCTGTTCATCATCGCGCGCCATCCGTGGCGATACGACACCTGGAGCGCTCACAGCCGTTGGGCAGGTCAAGTCACCGCGACAGAGGCAGGGTAAACGTCTCGACAGGATTTTTGATGGCACTCGGACTGGAGGTCTGTATGGCACAACGGAATGCAACACGTCCTGGAAAAGCCGCCGCACGTCAGGCGCTGGACAGCATCGGACGCTTCCTTTTCCGGGCTATGTATCTCGACGAGGAGATCGATTTCAGCGCGTCGACGAAACGGCTACCGGATCGGTCGATGATCGTCACGGTCGTGCACCCATCTGGCACGTTCCAGTTCAATGTCCCTGCGGAGGAACGCGCCGCTGTAGCTGCCCGTATGCGACAGGAGGGCGGCGGGCAAGAAGGCTTTTGACGGCGACAGCGCGGCCCAGGGTCATGCCCAAGATCCTGGAGAGCGAGCCGGCGCCGCGTTGTGCCGTGAGTATGCGAAGCAGCAACAGACTCAACACGATGAGCGAGGGCGCGCGAGGATGCTGCGGCCGTCCCCGTGCAGGGGCCGACTTGCGCCTTCAATCTGACATGGATACCAATAGCGTCAGGTGCTTCTCTTCGATCGATCTAGCCGCTACGGAGACATGATGACCACCCCAACACCGCTGCCGATGTTGCCGAATGAACTTCGCGCCTTCATTGACGCGGTTGTCATTCCTGCGCTACTACAACGGCTGATGAACGAGCGATCTCCCAGGCTTGCAGCGTAACTTATGCAGCAAATGCGGACTGCCTGCTACGCGCGATTCTCATCAGACATGCAGCGGCAAACGTCGCTCGACGATCAGATCGGCGGCTGTCGCGAGTACGCCGAACGACAGGGCTGGACGTGGCAGGACGCGCAGATTTACACGGATGCTGGGATCAGCGGCAGCAGTATCGAGGGACGTCCAGGGCTGCGCGCGTTACTCGGCGCTGCGGCCTCGACTCCCCCGCCCTTCGATGTCCTACTTGTGGACGATTCGTCACGCGTCGCCCGCGATCTCGCGGACGCGTTGCGAATTGTTCAAGGGTTGAAATTCGCCGGCATCCGCGTCGTCTACATCTCGCAGGGCATTGACTCCGACAGCGAACAGGCTGAGACGCTGCTCGCCGTCCACGGCATCGTGGATGCCCTGTACCTCCGCGAGATGGCGGCAAAGATTCGTCGCGGCTTGGCCGGCCAGATCGAACGCGGCTTTTCGACCGGCGGCATTACGTACGGATATCGGGCCGTCCCTGTCCCAGACCCAAGCGGTCGTCTCGATTCGAATGGACATCCCCTGTTGCTCGGCAAGCGCCTCCAGGTGTACGAAGCGGAGGCCCGCGTCATCCGCGACATTTTCACGTGGTACGCCAGTGGCGTCGTCGGTGTTCCCTCGATTGTCGAGCGGCTGAATCGCACCGGCATTCAGGGGTCGTGCGGGCGGTCATGGAAGTTCGGCGCCGTCCGGCGACTTCTCGGAAACGAGCGGTTCACAGGTAAGCAGATTTGGGGACAGCGGCGCTACGAACGGCGGCCGGGCACACACCAAAAGGTTGCGCGTCATGTGCCACGTGCGGAATGGCGGATCCTTGATCGGCCCGATCTTCGGATCATCGATGACGAACTCTGGACCGCGGTACAGGCTCGCCGTGACATCGTGTCGGCGGCGCCGCGACAAGCGGGAACAATGTTGATGCGCGGCAAGGACGCGGCGCTGTACTCACGGCACTTGTTCAGCGGTTTCATGCGATGCGGAATCTGCGGCGGCGCCGTGACGGTGGTTAGCGGCGGCTGGGGAATGCCCCGATACGGGTGCCAACGGCATTCGAAGAACGGTGCCACGGCCTGCACGAATCGCCTCACCATCAGGGCCAAGATCGCTGACACTGCTCTTCTTGCTGGGCTCCAGGCCGAACTCGTTCGCCCAGAGACCATCGCATACATCTCCGATCGTTTGGCTGGTGCGTTGAACGAGCTCATTGACCGGCGACCACAACAGCGCGACGAGATCGAGCGGGCCAAGACGATCGCGGAACAGAAGCTCCACAATCTCGTAGCTGCCGTCGAAGATGGTGCAGGCGCAGCAACGGTGTTCCAAGCTATCAGGGAGCGTGAAGCAGAAATTCGTGCATTGGAGACGAACCGGGTCGCTTTGGACGAGCCTTTAGAACAACGTCTCGCCGTGATTCCGACGTGGGTGCGGCAGCAGCTCCAGGACGCCGCTGGTGTGCTCAGCGAAGTGCCAGAGCGCGCGAAAGCCGAATTCCGTCGCCTCGAAATTCGATTCACGATTCATCCGGTCCATGACGAGGGGCCCCGGCCATTCCTGAGGGCCGAGGGCGCCGGAAACTTTGAATATCTCGCCTTTTCTCAGTACGCGCCTCTCACTACTACCGCTCGATCGGACCCTCGACCAGCACCGTGAAGTCGGTCTGCGCCACGCGCACGACCTGATCTCGAAGCGTGGCCATGCTTCGGCTGGAGCCGACGAGCGGGCTCGCACCAGGCGGCAGGACCGCACGCGCGGGAGCCCACCGGCGAGCGGCTTCGAGCACCAGCCCCCCGAGCTGAGCAGCGGAGGTCAGGAGCTCGACGTCGCGTTCGTCGAGCGTGCGGTCGCGTTCGAAGGACGCCTCGAGCACCGCCTGGACGCCAGGGTCGGCCGTCGGCACTCCAACGACGATGGATTCGGACGTGCGCGTCGGTGTCACGAGGCGCGCCTGATATCGCGCCGGAATCTCCCGCAGGCGCACCGCACGCATCGACAGCAACTGCTGAACGTGGCGTTCGAAGATACCGGGAAGATCCTCCACCGCGGGACGGGTGAGCGCCGCACTGACGGCAGCCACGACCTGACGGAGATCGGTCGTTCGCGCGTCGCTGGTCATGTCCCGGCATAGAACAATCCTCGTGCCGCATGGTGTCGGCGTCGGCCTGTCCGGTCCTGTCAGCTTGTGTCCCCTGCCGGGTGAGGCTGGGGGTATCGAATGCCCTCTCGCAACGATCGCGGCTGTTCCCGTCTGGGAAGAGACTACTCGGTCTCAAAACGACTCCACCCACTGATCCGTGCGTGGGACGTAACGCAAGACGCGGGTGCGGGCGGTGGCACCCAGTACGCGCACAGCCAGTTGCATGCCGTCACGACCACGGACGTAGATGGTGCCGGCCGTTGCCGTGCCCAGCGGAGTAAACGACAGCAGGTCACTGTCGCCGATTCTGACCGGGTCGCGCCCAAGGGCCGGCGTAATCCCGACGGCGACGCCCGGAAACAAGTCGGCCAGTCGCGTCGGGGCGTCGAGGGGGTAATCGACGGCGGCATCGATGTCACTGGTGCGGACCCCGTTGTGATTGCCGTCGACGAACATCTGAAAGGTCACGTCCGATCGAACCTCGACGAACCGGAGCGCCACGTGCGAGGAGCGCAGCACCGCGTACGAGCGCGCGACCGCCATTCGTGAGGCGAGGTACCGCGCGGCCGCCCATGTCCGCGCGCGGTCGACTCCAGCAAACAGTTGCGGAACCGTCGTGGCAGCCAACACTGCCACCAGGCCAGTGGCGAACAGAAGCTCGATGACGGTGTAGCCGGAGGCCCGCGGAGCGCCGCGCGCCCCACGGGCCTTGACGGAGGCCGGAAGGCCTTCCTTTACTGGGTGGCGGCGCGGTCCGTCCTGGGCGGCGTCACCGTGACGAGCGCCTTCAGCTTCAGGAAGCTCGTTTCGCCGATGCCGCGCACGTTCATCAGCTCTTCGATCTTCTTGAAGCCCCCGTTCTGCTGGCGATAGTCGACGATCCGCTGGGCCAGCGCAGGACCGACGCCCGGCAGCGTCTCGAGCTGCACCGTGGTCGCCGTATTCAGGTTCACCGGGGCTGCCGTCTCCGGCATTGCCCTTGTCGCCGCCGCTCGGCCACCGTCCTGCGCCGCGGCCGCCGCTGCCCCGAGCGCCAGCACGAGCAGCGCCGCAAACATCATTCGCATCGCATCTCCTCCTGTGTCGTGTGGTCGTCCATGCCATCTGAGCGTGCCCGCGGTGTCCGTGTGGCGCGAGGTCGGGCGCCTTCGACGGATCACCGACGGGACGCCGAGCAGGAGTGGCAACGGAGAGGCCGCACGCGCGGCGCCACGGCCGTCTCCGCAACATCCTCATGCGGCGGGGGTTGGGGTGAAGGATAGGAAGAGCGAAGGCGCCAGTGGCCTGGCGACCGACAACCGGAGTTACGCGGTGGTCACCTGCGAGGCGCGATACCAGTCGACGGTCTTCCGCAGTCCGTCCTCGAAGCCGACGGCCGGCTCGTAGCCGAGCAGCCGGCGGGCCTTGCCGATATCGGCCTGGGAATCGCGCACGTCTCCGGCGCGCGCCGGCCCGTAGATTGGCGCCACATCCACACCAATCAGGTCGCGCAGCGCGCGGAAGAGCGCATTGATGCTGATGCGGCCGCCGGTGGCCACGTTGATCACCTCGCCGGCCACACCCGGCGCCTCCGACGCGCGCAGGACGCCGTCCACGACGTTCGACACGTAGGTGAAGTCGCGCGTCTGCTCGCCGTCGCCGCAGATGGTCGGCGCGCGCCCGTCGCAGATCGCGCTGATGAAAAGCGAAATGACGCCCGAATAGGGCGACGAGGGATCCTGCCGCGGCCCGAACACGTTGAAGTAGCGGATCGTCACGGCTTGGAAGCCGTAGAGCTGCGTGAACAATTGGCAATACTGCTCGCCCATCAGCTTCTGGAGCGCGTAGGGCGACAGCGTGGCCGTGCGCATGGTTTCGACCTTCGGCAGCGTCGGGGTTTCCCCGTAGGCCGACGACGAGCCGGCGTAGACGAGGCGCCGGACTCCCTCGTCGCGGGCCGCCAGCAGCACGTTGAGGGTCGCATCGGCGTTGGCGCGATGCGAGGTCAGCGGATCGGTTACCGACCGCGGCACCGAGGGGATGGCGGCCTGATGGAGTACGAACTCCACCCCAGCGACCGCGCGCCGCGCCACCTCGAGGTCGGCGAGGTCCCCCTCGATGAATTCCACGCCGCCGAGGTGCGCGAGATTCCGCCGGTGGCCCGTGGAGAGGTCGTCGACCACGCGGACGCGATGGCCTCGGCGAGCGAGCTCCTCCGTCAAGTGGGAGCCGATGAATCCGGCCCCGCCGGTTACGAGATAGAACGCCATCAGCCCGGGTGCCTCACAACAGTGCTGCCATCAGAAAAGCGTCGCAGCCATCCGATAAGCCGAATTCTGTCCCCCTCGACCCGCGCGGCCGAAGCCGCGCGCGCTCTGGGTAACGACCATTCCTCTAGTCCCGCGATTGCTCGCGGGCTCGAGCGACCTACCCGGTGGCTTCGGACGGGCCGTCCTCGAGCGCCACCCTATTTGGTCTTGCTCCGTGCGGGGTTTTGCCTGCCATCCGTGTTGCCACGGACGCGGTGCGCTCTTACCGCACCTTTTCACCATTGCCGCGGCTGACGCCGGTAGGCTGTGTGTTTTCTGTGCCACTGGTCCGTCAGGTTTCCCTGCCCGGGCGTTACCCGGCGCACTGCCCTTCGGAGTCCGGACTTTCCTCCCGCCCTCGCCTTTGGCCCGACGCCAGTACGAGAGCCGGCGGTCGTCTGGCTGACTGCGACACTCCATTATCGCAGGTTAGCCGTCCGCGTCCTGGCTGATGCCGTACTGCTCCAGCTTCTTGTAGAGGTTGCTTCGAGGGGTGTCGATGACCTCGGCCGTCTTCGAGATGTTCCAGTGGTTCTCCCGAAGCTTCTGGACGAGGAAGGCGCGCTCGGAGGCGTCCTTGAACTCGCGAAGGGTCCCGGCCGCGAGCGAAGCCGCCGGGCCGGCTGAGGAGGCCGCGGCCCCTGGCGGACCAGGCTCGACGGCTGCCGCTCCGACCGCGGCCTCTCCACGCACCTCCTGAGGCAGGTCCCCGATGCGAACGAGATCGCCCGGCGTCATGATCATGACCCGCTCGACCGTATTTCGGAGCTCACGGATGTTGCCCCGCCAGCCGTGCCGCTGGAGCGCGTCCATCGCGCGGGAATCGAATTGCTTGGGCTTCAGGTTGTGCTCCTCGCCGGTGCGCTGCGCGAAGTGCTGCACGAGCAGCGGGATGTCCTCGCGGCGTTCGCGGAGCGGCGGCACGACGATCGGGATCACGCTGAGACGAAAATAGAGATCCTCGCGGAACTCCCCTCGCTGGATCATCTCTTCGAGGTTCCTGTTGGTGGCCGCCACCACTCGAACGTCGACCTCGATGGTGCGCGCGGATCCGATCCGCTCGACTTCCTGCTCCTCGAGGACGCGCAGCACTTTCGCCTGCGTCCTGGCGCTCATGTCGGCCACCTCGTCGAGGAAGATCGTCCCGCGGTCGGCCTGCTCGAACTTGCCAATCTGCTTTTCCGTCGCCCCCGTGAAGGACCCCTTCTCGTGCCCGAAGAGCTCCGACTCGATCAGTTCCTCGGGAATCGCCGCGCAGTTGACCTGCACGAACCGCTGGCCAGCGCGCGGGCTGTTGCGATGGATCGTGCGCGCCACGAGCTCCTTGCCCACGCCGCTCTCGCCGAGCAGCAGCACGGTGGCGCCGGTCGGGGCGGCGCGCGCGACCGCTTCGAGGACGGCGCGCAACGCGGGACTCCGGCCGACGATCTCGTACTTCGACTCCATCGCGAGCCGCAGCGCGCGATTCTCCCGGCGCAGCCCCTGCTGCTTCAGCGCGTTCTGCAGCGTGACGATCACCCGCTCGCTGCCGAGGGGCTTGTCCAGGAAGTCGACGGCGCCGGACTTGACGGCCTCGACGGCCGTGCTCGTGGTGCCGTGGCCGGAAATCATCACCACGGGCGGGCCGTCGTCGAGCTCGCGCAGCGTGCGCAGCACCTCCATGCCGTCCATGCCGGGCATCTTGATGTCGAGCAGCACCAGATCGGGCCGCTCCCGTTCGAGCAGGGCGAGGCCTTCCTGGCCGGACGCGGCGCCCATGAACCCGTAGCCCTCGTATTCGAGAATCATCCGCAGAGACTCTCGGATGGCGGCCTCGTCATCGATGACCAGGACACGCGGCTTCACGGCGGCGCCTACCGGGCGTCGACCCTGACTGTCTCGAGGATGCGTTGGTTCAGCTCCGGCTTGTAGACGTATATGGCCAGGATGTCGCCGGGACGAACGCCGGCAGTCAATCGGCGGTAGTCGTTCGCGTTCTGCACCGGCTGCCGGTTGACCTCCAGGATGACATGGCCGCGCTCGATGGCGGCATCGAACCCGGGGCTCATCGGCTCCACCCGCGCCACGACGACGCCGCGGATCCCCCCCGGGAGCCGATAGCGCTCGGTGGCGTCGGCGTCGAGCTCGCGGACGCTGATGCCGAGAAGCGAACCGTCCTGGCTGGACGGGAGCGGTCGCGGCTCGGCGTCGGTGCGGCGTTCGCGTACGGGGCGCTCCGCGAGCTTGAGGGTCACGCTCAGCGAGCGACCGTCGCGCACGACCTGGAGCGTCGTCGCCGAGCCGGGCTCCCGGGCGGCAATCGTCTGGATCAACGCTTCGTTGCCCGACATCTGACGGCCGTCCACGCCGACGATCAGGTCGTAGGTGCGAAGCCCCGCTCGCGCCCCGGGCGAGCCCGGCGTCACGTCCTGGACGAGCGCGCCGGAGGAGGATGGTAACCGGAGCGACCGCTGCATGTCGGGATCGACGTCGCGCAGCGTCACGCCGATGTAGCCGCGCAACACCCGACCCCGCGTCCGCAACTGCGGCAGAATCGCCCGCGCCTGGTTGATGGGGACCGCGAACCCGATATTGGACGCCCTGGAGCTGATGGCCGCGTTGATGCCGATCACCTCGCCGCGCGCGTTGATGAGCGGACCGCCGCTGTTGCCGAAATTGATCGCCGCGTCGGTCTGGATGTACCGGTCGAGGGAGCTGTCGAAGAGCTTCCGCCCGATGAAGCTGACCACTCCGACCGTCACCGTGTGCTCGTAGGCGAGCGGGTTGCCGATTGCGAGCACCCACTCGCCGACGCGCAGCGCATCCGAGTCGCCGAGCGGCGCAAAGGGGAACGGCCGATTCTCGGCGATCCGCACGAGCGCGATGTCGGTGTCCGGATCGGCGCCAATCGCCTCGGCGCGGAGCTGCCGGCCGTCGGCCAGCCGCACCACGATGCGGTCGGCGCCGTCGATGACGTGATGGTTCGTCAGGATGAAGCCGGAAGCGTCGATGATGAAGCCGGTGCCAGCGCCCCGGCGGGGTTCCGGGTCGCGGGGCTGTCGGTCGAAGACGTCCGGGCCGTCCGGGAGCAGCGTGCGCCGCCGCGGCTGGACGGCGGCGCGCGACGCGGCGTCGATGTTGACGACGGTTGGATTGAGCCGCTCGGCGATATCGGCGAACGAGGCGGCGCCGGGCGCCGCGGGCGCCATGGCGCGCTCGACCGGTCGCGCCGGCTCCGGCGCCGTCGTCGCCGCGGAGGCCGCCGGCGAGGGCACCATCGTGCCGGCCACCACGAGCCCCACGAAGAATGCGACCGTGGCGGTAAGGACAATCGTGACCGCCAGGAACCGCCGAGTCATGGTGCTATTCATTGTACCTTGACGAGCGCGAGGAACGCCGCCTCGTCCAGCGTCGGGACGCCGAGCGCGCGCGCCTTCTCCGCCTTGGTCCCCGCGTCCGCCCCGACGATCACCGCGCTGGTCTTCCGGCTCACCGACCCGGTGACCGTCCCGCCGAGCCGTTCGATCGCCTCCGTTGCCTGCGCGCGCGTGAGCGACGCCAGCGTGCCGGTGAGCACGTAGGTCCTGCCCGTCAGCGGCCCCCCTTCGCGGCGTGCCGCGCGAGGCTCGGCAAGCACATCCATGCGCACACCCTCGACGCCGAGCCGTTCGATGAGCTGCTGATTGCGCGGCTCGTCGAACCAGTTGCGGACCGATTCCGCGAGAACCGGGCCAATCTCAGGCGTCTCCTGCAAGGCGTCGACCGACGCGGCCCTGAGCGCCGCCATCGAGCCGAAGGCGTCCTGCAGCACCCGCGCGGCCCGCTCGCCGACATGCCTGATGCCGAGGCCGTAGATCACCCGCCAGAGCTCGTTCGTGCGGCTGCGGTTGATTTCGGCGACGACTTTCGCGGCATTCTTCTCGCCAAACCGGCGATCGATCGTCCTGCCGTCGGAGCGAACCGACGGGCTCGTCAGATTCGCCAGCGTCTCCTCTGTCAGCGTGTAGATGTCGGCGTAGTCGCGCACGAGGCCCCGATCGACGAGCTGTGCCACGAGCGCCTCGCCAAGCCCTTCGATGTTCATCGCCGATCGCGACGCGAAGTGCTCGAGCCCCCGCCGCAGCTTCGCCGGACACGAGGTGTTCTCGCAGCGCCACACGACCTCGCCCTCGGGCCGGTGGAGCGCGGCGCCGCAGCGCGGGCAGACCGCCGGCATGCGCCACGGGACGGAGTCTGGCGGGCGGCGGCTCGCGATCGGCCCGACGACGCGCGGAATGACGTCGCCGGCCTTTTCCACGACGACCCAGTCGCCCTCGCGGATGTCCTTGCGCGCGATGTCGTCGGCGTTGTGCAGCGTGGCCATCGAGATCGTCGAGCCGGCCACGACCACCGGCTCGAGCACCGCAAAGGGCGTGACGGCGCCGGTACGTCCGACATCGACCTCGATTGCCATGAGGCGGGTGGTCTTCTGTTCGGCTGGAAACTTGAAGGCAATCGCCCAGCGCGGACACTTGCTGGTGGCGCCCAGCAACCGCCGGTCGGCCAGGCGATCGACCTTGATGACGACTCCATCGGTGTCGAAGTCGAGCGTGCGCCGCCTTCCGTCCCATTCGCGGCAGAACGCCACGAGCTCGTCCACGCCCGCGCACCGCCGCCAATGCGGCTCGACAGGCAGCTTCCATCGGTGCAGCAGGTCGAGCGTGTCGGCGTGCGAGTGCACCACCGGCGTCTCTTCCCCCTCGGTCCTCACGAGCTGGTACACGAACGCCCGCAGTCCGCGCGTGGCGACCAGTGCCGGATCGAGATTCCTGAGCGTGCCGGCCGCGGCGTTTCGCGGATTGGCGAAGGTCGGCTCACCCGCCTCCTCGCGCTGCGCGTTGATGCGCTGGAATGCCTTGCGCGGGAAGTACACTTCGCCCCGCACCTCCAGGTGAGCGCCGGGGTTGTCGACGAGCCGGAGGGGAATGGCGCGAATCGTCCTGATGTTCGCGGTGACGTCCTCGCCCCGGACACCGTCGCCCCGGGTCGCGCCCCGCACGAGCAGCCCGTCCTCGTAGGTGAGCGCAATGCTGACGCCGTCGATCTTCAGCTCGGCGACGTAGACGACCGGCTCGTCCGCGCCGAGGCCGCGGCGCACCCGGTCGTCGAACGCTCCGAGCTCCTCCTCCGAGTACGCGTTGTCGAGACTGAGCATCGGCTCTGCGTGCTCGACGGAGGCGAACCCGGCGGCGGAACGACCGCCGACACGACGGGTCGGCGAATCGGCGGTGACGAGATCCGGGTGCTCCGCCTCGAGCCGCACGAGCTCGCGCATCAGCGCGTCGAACTCGGCATCGGCAATCTCCGGCTCGTTCAGGATGTAGTACCGCTCTTCGTGGTGGCGAATGAGCCGGCGGAGCTCGGCGATTCGTTCTGCGGGCGTCATCCCCGCCAATTCTACCGATCGCGCGAGACGACGTAGTCGGGCAGGAAGAGCAGCGCCTCGCGCGCGGCGCTCGGCGGGAAGACGTGCAGCGCCCGTTTGGCGCGTTCGACGAACTCCGCGGCGGCGCCGTACGCGTAGTCAATCGACCGCGTCTGGGCCAGCAGCGCGCGCAACCGCCGCCACTCCTCCACCGTCGCCTTTCGCTCGCCCACGATGCCGCCGACCAGGTCCCGGGCCGGCCCGTTGCCCTGCGCGAGCAAATGAATGACCGGCAGCGTCATCTTGCCTTCCCGCAGGTCGCCCCCCACGGGCTTGCCGAGCGCGACCTCGTCGCCGGTGAAGTCGAGCAGATCGTCGACGAGCTGGAACGCCATGCCGATATTGAACCCGTATTCCCAGAGCGCCTCCTGCTGCTCGCGGGTCGCCGGGCCCAGCATGCCGCCGATCCGGGCGCACCCGGCGAAGAGGTACGCCGTCTTGCGGCGGATGATGTCGAAGTGCTCCTCTTCGGACAGATCGATGACGCCATTTTTCGTGAGCTGGTAGATCTCGCCCTCGACGATCCGCAACGTCACGTCGCAGAGCAGCCGGATGACCGCCAGCTCGTCCTGGGTCAGCGCCAGCGACATCGACTTGAGGTAGAGGAAGTCGCCGAACAGCACCGTCAGGTGGTTGCCCCACCGCGTGTGCGCCGCCTCCCGGCCGCGCCGCATCTCCGCCTCGTCGATGATGTCGTCGTGCACGAGCGTTGCGCTGTGGATGAACTCGACGACGGAGGCGTAGAGGACCGCGCGCTCGCCGGTGTAGCCGGCCATCCGCGCCGCCATGAGCAGCACCGCCGGACGGATGCGCTTGCCCCCGCTGTCCTTGACATAGGTGCCGATGGCCGGGATGACCGCGATCTGCGACTGCACGTGGCGGGAGAACTCGCGCTCCACCTCGCGAAGGTCGTCCCGAATTGGCTCGAACAGCTGTGCAAGTACGGAGGCGGAGACGTTGGACGCGGCGGGCTTCACGCGGGTCGATCAGACCATATCCCCGCGCGGAGTGTCAAAGCGAGGTGGTAGCCGGTAGGTGGTAGCCGGTAGGTGGTAGCCGGTAGGTGGTAGCCGGTAGGTGGTAGCCGGTAGTCGATAGGTGGTGGCGAGTTGGGAGTTGGTTGTTGGGAGTTGGTTGTTGGGAGTTGGTTGTTGGGAGTTGGTTGTTGGGAGTTGGTTGTTGGGAATTGGCTGTTGGGGGTCCCCACCAGACGGTCGTCAGTCGACCCGAGCTCGAGTTACGGCTTGAACAGGCGGCGGAAGTTCTCGGTGGTCGCCGATGCGAGATCTTCCACACTGGCGCCGCGAAGCCGCGCGATCGCCTCGGCCACATGGACGACCCGGGCCGGCTCGTTGCGTGTGCCGCGGTGTGGCACTGGCGAGAGGAACGGGCTGTCGGTTTCAATCAGGAGCCGGTCGATCGGCACGAGCCGCGCCACTTCGCGCAGCGCCTCTGCCCGCGGGAACGTGACGATACCGGCCAGCGACACATGGAAGCCGGCATCGAGCGCCCGGCGCGCCATGGCACGATCGCCCGTGAAGCAGTGAAACACGCCTCCCACGCCGGCGTCAGCGTCTTCGGCAAGAATCCGGAACGTGTCCTCCTCGGCCTCGCGAGTGTGCAGCACGAACGGTAGGCCGCGACGGCGCGCCAGACCGAGTTGCACCCTGAATACGGCTTGCTGCACGTCGCGAGGCGCGAAGTCGTAGTGGTAGTCGAGACCGATCTCCCCAATTGCCCGGCAGGTGGCGGCACCCTGCAGCCGCCGCTCGACCAGTCGAACGGCCGCCTCCGGATCGGCGGCAAAGCCTCCGGCGGCATGGGGATGCACGCCAATCGACAGACGGACGTCCGGCCACGCCGTTTCGACCAGCCCGGCCCGCTCGCATTCCCGGTCCTCGTTCGCGCCGACGATGACCAGCGCGCCGGTGAGCCCGGCGGCCCGGGCGCGCTCGACGACCGCCGGCAGGTCCGCCGCGAACTCCTCGCCCGCCAGGTGGCAGTGGCTGTCGATCACCGTACGCGCGCGCCGGGCGGAATCTCCTGGTCGAAGCCGACGAGGATGGGCTGACCGGCGTCGGTCGTTCCCGCGAGGATCATGCCGTTGGACTCGACGCCCATCAGCTTTGCCGGCTGTAGATTGGCCACGATGACGACGGTGCGCCCCACGAGCTGCTCCGGCTGGTAGGCCTCGGCAATGCCCGCGACAATCGTTCGCTGGTCGCGCCCGGTGTCGACCTTGAGCTTGAGGAGCTTCTTCGATTTCGGAATCGCCTCCGCCTCGACCACCTTGGCGACGCGGAGCTCCACCTTCATGAACTCGTCGATCGTGATGCGCGGCTCCTCCGCGGGTGTTGTGGGTACTGACTGCTCCACCGTCATCTCCTTCTCTTCGACTCGAGGCCAGAGCGGCGGCCCCTTGACGATCTGCCTCGTTCCATCGGAGCGCCACCGGCCGTCCCGGTCCAGGCGAAGCGCATCCGGCGGCGTCGTCTCGCCCACGCGTGTCAGGATCTCCGCGGCGGACCCGGGCATGATCGGCCGCAGGAGCACCGCGGCGATCCGCACCGCTTCGGCGGCCGTGAACAGCACTTCGTCGAGGCGCGGCGCGTC
This sequence comes from Acidobacteria bacterium RIFCSPLOWO2_12_FULL_68_19, assembly GCA_001767525.1. Taxonomy (GTDB): domain Bacteria; phylum Acidobacteriota; class Vicinamibacteria; order Vicinamibacterales; family UBA2999; genus MELF01. The sequence goes on from MELF01000031.1 coordinate 14,465, forward strand.
CGAGGCCCGCTTGGCCAGGGCCCACGGCGCCGTCTCGGCGATGAACTCGTTGGCGGCATCGACGAGCTGGAATGCCGCCGCGGCGCCGTCGTGAAGGGCCAGGCCGTCCATCGAGGCGCGGTAGCGTCCGAGTACGGCGGCGGCACGCTCGGCGAGCCGGCCGCCGGTGCCCGCGGGCCTGAGCTCGAGGCCGCGGTATTTCTCCGCCATGGCGGCCACGCGGCTGACCAGATTGCCGAGGTTGTTGGCCAGATCGACGTTGTACCGCTCCTCGTATCGGTCCCACGTGAAATCGCCGTCGCCGCCGTACGAGATTTCCTTCACCAGGTACAACCGCAACGGATCCGGTCCGAAGCGGCCGGTGACGTCCGATGGGTCGAGGCTCGTGCCGAGCGACTTGCTCATCCGCTGGCCACCGAAGTGCACCCACCCGTGCCCGAACACCTGCTTCGGCAGCGGCAGGCCGGCGCTCATGAGCATTGCAGGCCAGACAATGGTGTGAAAACGGGTGATGTCCTTCCCGACGACATGCAGATCCGCCGGCCACCATGCGTCGAAGCGCCCCTCGTCGGTCCCGTAGCCGACGGCGGCGGCGTAATTGATGAGCGCGTCGAACCAGACGTAGACGACGTTATTCGGCGCGAACGGCAGTGGAATTCCCCAGTGCTGTCCCGCCCGGCTGACCGAGATGTCCTCCAGGCCGGCTTCGAGCAGCCGGAGCATCTCGTTTCGCCGGACATCGGGCTGAAGGAACGTGGGGTTGGCCAGAAAGTGCGCCAGCAAGGCGTCGCGGTACCTGGACAGGCGGAAGAAGTAGTTCTTCTCCCGAATCCACTCGGGGACGAGCGTCGGATGGAGCGGACACTTTCCGTCCACGAGGTCCTTGTCCTGCTTGAAGGCCTCACAGGAGACGCAGTACCACCCTTCGTACAGCCCTTCGTAGATATCGCCCTTGTCGAAGCACACCTGCGCGAGCTTCTGCACGGCCGCGCGATGACGTGGCTGGGTCGTCCGGATGAAGTCGTCGAAGGAGATGTCGAGCTGTGCCCAGACGGTTCGGAACTGCTGCTCCATCTGATCGCAGTACGCCGCGGGATCGAGTCCCCGTTCGAGCGCCCGCTTGTAGACATTCTGCGAATGCTCGTCGTTGCCCATCAGGAAGTGCGTGTCGACGCCAGACAGGCGCTTGTACCGCGCGACCACGTCGGCGGTGATCTTTTCGTAGGCCGTGCCGAGATGAGGCCGGCTGTTGACGTAGTCAATCGCGGTGGTCAGATAGAAGCGCACGGTCTCAGTGCTGCCCGTCCAGGAACGCCTTCACGGCGGCCGCCTGCACGTCCTTCAGCGGCGTGCCGGTGTCGGCGGCGATCCGGACACAATCGTCGAACTCCGGCGCCGCGTTCAACAGCGCGCCGTTCCGCCGCGCGAGCTTGACCCGGACCGGGCCGAACCGCGTCGAGACGGCGATGGTCTCCCGCTCGAGGCAGTCGCGCTCCATCTCCGCGTACCGCACCCCGATCGTCGTCGTCTCGCGGAAGACGAGCGAGGTCAGCGGGTCCCGCGCTTCCGGCGGCGCGACGATGGACAGCAGCGTTCCGGGACGGCTCTTCTTCATCTGGATAGCCGTGTAGAAGACGTCGAGCGCCCCGGCCGCCATCAGGCGATCCATCAGGACGCCGAAGATCTGCGGGTTCATGTCGTCGATCTCCGCCTCGATGACGACCACGCGGCGCACCGGCGAGGTGGCGTCGGTCTCTCCGATGAACACCCGCAGGACGTTGGGAGAGCCTGCGAAATCGCGCGATCCGGCGCCGCAGCCGGTTCGCCGGAGCCGCATCGGCGGAAGCGATCCGTAGCTCTGGGCGTAGCTCGTGACGAGCAGCGCCCCTGTCGGGGTCAGCAGTTCCGCGTTCTGCGTTCCGGCGTATATCGGTGCGCCTTCGAGCAGGCGCGCCGTTGCCGGCCCGGGCACCGGGTAGAGACCGTGGGCGCACTGAATCGTGCCGTTGCCGACGTTGAGCGGCGAGGCGGCCACCTGTTCCACCCCGAGCGCCTCCATCCCGTAGACGGTGCCCACGATGTCGACAATCGAATCACGCGCGCCCACTTCGTGCAGGTGCACCCGCTCGGGTGAGGTCCCGTGAACGGCGGCCTCGGCAGCCGCGAGCCGTGCGAACAGCGATCGGGCGCGAGCCTTCCCCGCCGCCGACAGCGCCGAGCCGTCGATCGAGCGTTCGATCTCGGCGAGGGTGCGGTGAGCGTGGCCGTGCGACCCGGCGGGCTCGCCCTCGCCGCGCACGTGGAGCTTGGTGGCGCGCATGCCCGCCCGGGTCACCGCCTCGGTCCAGACCGTCTCCGGCTCGACGGCGAGGCTCCCCAGCGCCCGGCGCACATCGTCGAGCGACAGCCCCGCGTCGATGAGCGCGCCAAGGATCATGTCGCCGGCGGCGCCCGAGAAGCAGTCGAAATACAGAATGGTCACGCCGGACCATCTTATCCCGTCCGTCCCCGCAGCCGCCCTGCCTCGAGCAGCGAGCAGTACTGCTGGTCCGCAAGGATCAGGTGGTCGACGACATCGATTCCCATGATGGCGCCGGCGCTCACCATGCGACTCGTCAGCAGGAGATCGTCGGAACTCGGCGTCGGATCGCCCGACGGATGGTTGTGAAAGAGCACGATGGCCGCGGCCGACGCCGAGGCGGCTTCGCGGAAGACCTCGCGTGGATGGACGACGGTGGTGTCGAGCGAGCCCCTCGAGACGACCTTCACGCGAATGATCCGGTGCTTGGTGTCGAGCATGACGAGCCCGAACTGCTCGACCGATCCGCCGCCGTATTGCGGCAGGAGGTGCGCCGCCAGGTCGCGCGGCGTCCGGAGGCACGGCCGTTCGGCCGCGCCCCGCACGAGGGTGCGGCGACCCAGCTCGAGGGCAGCCACGATCTGCGCCGCACGGGCGCGCCCGACGCCCGGCACGCGCCGCAACTGGCCAAGATCGGCGCGCGTCAGCCCATGCAATCCCGCTGCGTGCTCGATGAGGCTGTTGGCCAGTGAGAGCGCGTCGGCCTTGCCGGATCCGGTCCCGATCACGAGCGCCAGCAGCTCGTTGTCGCCGAGCGCCGCGGTGCCGAGCCGTTCGAGCTTCTCGCGCGGCCGATCGTGTGGTGCCACATCTTTCATCGACGCTATACTCAAGTGTTCATGTCCAGGAGGATTGTGCCGCTCCTCGCCGCGGTCGCCACGTCGCTCCTCCTGCCGGCATGCGCGGAGCCGCCCAACAAGGAGATGGACCGCGCGCAGGGCGCAATCGATGCCGCGCATGCGGCCGGAGCCGAACAGTACGCCACTACGGAGTACGCCGCCGCAATCACGGCCCTCGAGCGCGCCACCGGCGCAGTGGGCGCCGGCGACTACCGGCTGGCGCTGAACTACGCCCTGGACAGCCACGAGCACGCCCAGAACGCCGCCCGGGAGACCGCCGACGCCAAAGCCCGCATGCGGGCCGACGTCGAGCGGGCGCTCACCGAAATCCGCGCCCTCCTGGCCGACGGGCAGACCCGGTTGTCCGCCGCCGCTCGATCGGGCCAGCCGCGACGCCAGTTGACGCAGCCCACCCAGGCGTTTGAAGCCGCGCAGGCCAGCTTGCAAGAAGCGAGCGAGGCGCTGGAGGGCGGCGACTACCTGGCGGCCAACGCCGCGCTGGAGGGCGTAAAAGAAGGAGTTGGGAAGGCGATCGCCGCGCTGGCGGCCGCCTCCAGATCGCAATCGTTGCGACGTCGCCGCTGACCTGGCGCGGCAAAAACGTCGTCCCTCTTGATCGATCGGATATAGTCCTCCCATGTCCGAGGCCGCACGGAAACCGCTGTACACACACCTGTACCTCCAGGTACTGACCGGGATTACGATCGGCGTCCTGCTCGGCTATCTCTGGCCCGCGACGGGAGCGGCGATGCGGCCGCTCGGCGACGGTTTCATCCGGCTGATCAGGATGATCATCGCGCCCATCATCTTCGGTACGGTGGTCGTGGGGATCGCCAGGATGGGCGACATGAAGAATGTCGGCCGCATCGGCGTCCGCGCCCTGCTCTACTTCGAGATCGTCTCGACCGTTGCGCTCCTCATCGGCCTCGTCGTCATCAATCTGTACGCGCCGGGAGTGGGAATCAATGCGGACCCGCAGACGCTCGATGCCAAGGCCGTGGCGGCCTACACCGCGAGCGCCGAGCACCTGAGCACGGTCGACTTCCTGATGAACGTGATCCCGGCAACAGTCGTGGACGCATTTGCCAAGGGCGAAGTCCTCCAGGTGCTGCTGTTCTCGGTGCTGTTCGGCCTGGCGCTCCTCCACTTCGGCGACAAGGGGCGGAACCTCGTCGGCATCATCGACGAGTTCACCCATGCGCTGTTCGGTGTCGTCGGGATCATCATGCGCCTGGCGCCGATCGGCGCCTTCGGCGCCATGGCGTTCACGATCGGGCAGTACGGGATTGGAACGCTGTTTTCGCTCGGCAAGCTGATGGCCGGCTTCTATCTGACGTGCCTGCTCTTCATCATCGTGGTCCTCGGCTCGATCGGCGCATGGGCGGGCTTCAGCATCTTCCGCTTCATCGCGTTCATCAAGGAGGAGCTGCTCATCGTGCTCGGCACCTCCTCGTCGGAGTCGGTGCTGCCGCGGATGATGGCGAAGCTCGAGTACCTCGGGTGCTCGAAGTCGGTCGTCGGTCTGGTGATTCCGACGGGCTACTCGTTCAACCTCGATGGAACGTCCATCTACATGACGATGGCAGCCATTTTTGTCGCGCAGGCCACCAATACCGACCTGACGCTCGGGCAGCAGCTCGGCGTGCTCGCCGTGCTCCTGCTCACCTCGAAGGGGGCCGCGGCGGTGACCGGCGGAGGATTCGTGACGCTGGCGGCGACGCTGGCCACCGTGCCCACGATCCCGGTGGCGGGCCTGGCGCTCATCATCGGCATCGACCGGTTTATGTCGGAGGCGCGCGCGCTGACCAACCTGATTGGGAACGGCGTCGGCACGGTCGTCATCGCCAAATGGGACGGCGCGCTCGACACCCGCCGCATGAAGCGGATCCTCAGCGGGCAGCCTGTCGAGGAGACGACGGAGGGATCCGAGCGGATGCTCGTCGTCGAGTCCTAGGAGCCTGTCCGAGTAATAGCATGGGTCGCGCGCATGGGGCTTGCGAGGCGAGATCAAGGCGCGAGGAGGAGGCGATGCCCGTGCGCATCGGCGACGACGAGCAACGCCGAGCTCGCCCGCAACCCCCATGCGCCCTGCGGGTTCCGGCGGCGCACCGGCATCTGCGGCGTTGCCGCTCCTCGCCAATGCGCTCCGGCATTGCCTGCGTCGCGTCGCCTGGCATCTGCCGGCGCGGCGCTCGGAACGCGGCCCATGCTATTACTCGGACGGGCTCCTAGCCGCCGAGCCAGTCGCCGTCGAGCACGATTTCAGCCCAGCCCGTGAGATAGACGCCGTCGCCGCGCCACTCGACGCGCTGTGTTCCGCCCGGGGCAGCGACATCGACCTGACGGGCCGCGCCGCCGTGAACGGCCGCCGCGACCGCTGCGGCGCAGCTCCCGGTGCCGGACGAGGCGGTCGGGCCCACCCCCCGCTCCCAGATGAGAATCCGCACACGGTCCGGCGTCTCGACGTGCGCGAACTCGACGTTGGTGCCGGCGGGGAACATCGGATGCGTGGCGAGCGCCGGTCCCAGCCGGTTGAATCGGCCGGATTCGGGCAGCGGACCGAGGACAACGCACTGCGGGTTGCCCATCCGCAACACGGTGGCGGTCACCGTCTCCTCCCCGACTGGAATGCGGGCCTGACGGATGTCCTCTGGCGGCCCCAACGCCGCCCGACACGTGTACCGCCGCCCCGCACCCGCCAGGAGTTCAACCCGCATGACGCCGGCGTCGGTCTCGATGCGGACTTCGGTCCCGGCCGGCAGTTGCTGCTCCCACGCCACGACCGCCGCGAGACACCGAAGGCCGTTTCCGGACAGCTCCGCGGCGCCCCCGTCGGCATTGAACAGCGTCATGGCGGCGGCCCGATCGCCAAGTCCGTACAGAATGAGGCCGTCGGCGCCTATTCCCTGATGCCGATCACAGAGCGCACGCGCCAGCTCCGAACCGCCGGTCCGGCCGTCGGCGAGCGCGACGAACAGAAAATCGTTTCCGTAGGCGTGGGCTTTGATGACGCGCACGCGGCCTGCCGCTCCTATGGGGACTGGAAGGCATTGAAGACGTAGGTGAAACCGGCGGTGACGCCAAAGCTCGGGTCCTGGCTCAACAGGCCGAACATCAACGCTCCGTCGGCGCGCCACGCGCCGGCGGTATAGCGCGCGCCCACCCGCAGCATGCTGTGCGACTCCGTGCCAGGCGGCGGGTCGCCCCGGCGCGTGTCCTTCCGTCCGTTGATCTCGCCGACAATCTCTCCCCTCTGCGACACCGCGCGGGCGAACGACAGCCCGTAGGTCAGCACGTCGTTCTGTCGGTCGCCGCGGGTGGGATCGCCGAGAATACCGAGCCCGATGTTCCCGACGAGGCGTACGGTCTGCACCGTCTTCGCGACGAGAAGCGAGGAGTAGAAGTCCATCGTATCGAGGCCCAGGCCGCTCTCGTTGCTCGCCATCGGCAGCCTGGTCGCCGACCGCAGTCCCAGCGACGGTCGCGACGCACCCTCAGAAACGAGACGAATCTTCGTGCCGACCACCATATCCTCGACGTGCGACGTCTGGTCTCCGGTCACCGTGAGCATGTGTGCGAGCGGTGCGGGCCGCCGGTCGGTGATCGAAAGATGGTTGTAGAAGCCGCCATCGATCTGGACCTCGCCGATCTCCCCGATACCCAGGCTGATGCCGATGACCGGGAAGCGCCGGAGATGGCCCGTCAGCCCCGACGCGGGATATTCCGCGTCGCGGGTGTAATCGATGCCCGCTTCGACGAGCATCCGCCCGGCGCCGACCGTCTCCGGGTCTTCGGTGACGAGCGGCCGCTGCTGCGCGAAGGCGGAGCCGGAGAGGCAGCAACTGGCCGCCATGATCGTGACAACCCGCATCCACATGCACCACCGAGGCACCAGGGCGAAGAGGCCATTCAGTAACCCGTGCTTGGGTGTCTCGGAGTCTCGGCGATACGGGGGAGCAATCGGACTGGGCATCGGCGTCTCAAAACTGTCGCGCGCTGTCGATAAGAATCGTCACAGGCCCGTCGTTGACGAGCTCGACGCGCATCATGGCCTGGAACTCGCCGGTGGCGACCGGCAGCGGAACCGCCCGCAATTCTCTCACGAGTTCTTCATACAGCGCACGTGCCGGGCCTGGCGGCGCCGCGGCGTCGAAGGCCGGCCGCCGTCCCTTGCGAATGTCGCCGTAGAGCGTGAACTGGGAGACGACGAGCACGGCGCCGCCGACATCGACCACGGAGCGATCCATCGGCTTGCCCGCGTCGCCTTCGAAGATTCGCGCGTCCCGAATCTTGCCCGCGACGTACCGCACGTCATCGGGGCCGTCGTCGCGCCCGATGCCAACGAGCACCAGCAATCCGCGGCCGATTTCCCCGGCACGGCGGTCGCCGACCAGGACGCGCGCTTCGGTCACGCGCTGCACGACGGCTCTCATCGGGTCGGCCGGATCCGCTCGCTATGCGGACCGACGTGGCTGAAGCTGCAGGAGGGGCGTCGCCCCCTCGCCATCGAGGCTGACGGCGAGACCGTCCCGCAGCTCGCCGCTCGGGTTGAGACGGGTGTCGAGGAGATGGCGCGGCATGACGTTGCCGATCGCCTTGAGCATCGACTGCTTGACGCCGGAATGCTCACGCTCGAGATCGAGGATCAGTCGCTTGACCCGCTGGCGCTGCAGGCTCAGGTCTCCGCAGGACGGACAGCAGCAGCCGATGATCGGCAGCCCGCACTCCACGGCGTAGAGTCGCGCTTCATCCTCTCCCACGTACACGAGCGGCCGGATGACGACGTGCTCGGTGTCGTCGGACACGAGCCGCGCGGGCATCGCCTTGAGGGCGCCGGCGAAGAAGAGGTTCAGCAGGAGCGTCTCGATGAAGTCGTCCAGGTGGTGGCCGAGCGCAATCTTGCTGGCGCCCACCTCCGCGGCGATTCGGTAGAGCACGCCTCGGCGAAGGCGCGCGCAGAGCGAACACGGCGTGGCGCTGGCGTCGAGCAGATCGTCGATGACGTCGCCGATCGAGGTATGTTCGATGCGGCACTCCCACCCGCGCTCCTCGCACGTCTTCGCGATAACGTCGTGCTTGAAGTCCTTGTAGCCCGAATCGACATTGACGGCCACGAGCGAGAACTCGATCGGCGCGCGCTGCCGCAGCACGTCGAGCGTCTGCATCAGCGTCCAACTGTCTTTGCCGCCGGAGAGGCCGACCATGACGCGATCGCCGTCCTCGATCAGGTTGAACTCGACGATCGCCTTGGTCGTCTTCTTCGCGATGCGCGCCTCGAGAGGGCTGCGATACGACATCAGTGACAGTCTACCCTCAAGGGACCGGTACGATCGATCTACAGCGTGGGTCGGCGCCGGTGCCACTCGGTCGCCTGCTCGTAGGCGTGCGCCAGCGCCAGCACCAGACCCTCGCCGAGCGGCGGTCCGCTCATCGAGAGACCGATCGGCAGGCCGCTGCGGCTGACACCGCACGGCAGTGAGACGCTCGGCAACCCGTAGATGTCGAACGGCTGGGTGTTGCGCAGCGACGGCGCGACGCCGCCCGGCGGCGGCGTTCCCGGGTCGGCGAGCGCCTCCCGCACGGTGGCCGGCAGGACGGGGGTCGTCGGCGTGACGAGGAGATCGACGGTCTGAAACACGCTGAGCACCGTCCGGCGCAGACGATCGAGTTCGCGCCGGCCCTCGATGTAGGCCGTCGCCGTTACGCGGGCGCCCGCCTCGAGCCGCCGGCGGGTCATCGGTTGATAGCGGTCTGGCGTCTTCGCGAAGTAGGGCGCATGGTACGCGTAAGCCTCGGCGGCGACGACCGGAAGCGTCTTGTACGGGGGGAGCACGACGTCCTGTATGGAAACGGACAGCCCCCGCAGCACACGCAGCGCCTCATTGACCGCCCGTTCGATCTCAGAATCGAGATCGTCGTAGAAGACGGCCCGGGGGATGCCGAATCGCAGCGCCGGTGTCCGGCCGCGGATCGCCGCGGCGTAGTCGATCGGGGTGGCCGCCAGGCTGTTGGTATCGAGCGCGTCGTAGCCGGCGACCGGTTGGAGCGCAAGCGCCGCATCCATGACGGTGCGGCACATCGGCCCGACGTGGTCGAGCGACCACGACAGCGGCACGACGCCTCTCGTGCTGACCAGGCCGTAGGTCGGCTTGAGCCCCACGATCCCGCAGTAGGCCGCGGGCTGCCGAATGGAGCCGCCGGTATCGGACCCAAGAGCGGCGTAGCAGAGGCCCGCGGCCACCGCGACGGCCGATCCGCCGGACGACCCGCCGGCCACGCGCTCCGGGTCCCACGGGTTGCGCACTGGGCCGAAGTGACTCTGCGCGGAGCTGTCGCCGTAGGCGAACTCGTGCATGTTCAGTTTGCCGAGCAGCACGGCGCCCGCATTCCTGAGCCGCAGCACCACCTCGGCGTCCGCCCGCGGCACCCGATCGGCGAAGACCGCGCTTCCCGCCGTCGTCGGAACGCCGGCCGTGTCGATGAGGTCCTTGAGCGCGACGGGAATGCCGTGGAGTGGCCCCCGCCACCGCTTCTGGCCGATTTCGCTGTCCGCGGTCTTCGCGTCCCTGAGCGCGCGTTCGGCCAGGACCGTGATGAAGGCGTTCAGTCGAGGATTGAGCCGCTCGATGCGCGCCAGGCAGGCGCGGGTCAACTCGACAGCGGAGACCTTCCGGTCCCGGACGAGCGCGCTCACCTCGGAAAGCGGGAGCCAGGCGAGGTCGTCGTCTGCGACGGGATCCTGCGCCGCCCATGAGGTCCCGCCCCACGCGCAGGCCGCCCACGCTCCGGCCGTCGTCGTCAAGAAATCCCGGCGGCTTCGATCCATCCTTCCTCGTCAGGCTGATTCTAGTGCGGCGCGCCTTCGATCATCTCGGCGATCTCGTAGAGACGAGGCGCCGGGCCCGTCCGTTCGACGGCCTGCCGCATCAATTGCCGCAGCCGCACGATGTCGCACACGACCCCACACGTCCGGGACAGGCCGTATTTCGAGCGCCCGAAGCGGCGCGGCCGGTGGTTGACCACGACCTCGGCCACCCGTCCCCCGAGCTGGCTGGCGAGCGCAGGCAGGTAGCGGTGCATGCCGGGCGCCAGCGCGAGCGGCTTGACGACCTCGGCGCGGAACACCTTCAGCGAGCACCCGTTGTCGTGCAGCGGGATGCCGCTGGCGATCCCGAGCAGCCAGTTCGCCACGACCGAAGGCAGCTGCCGCGTCAGGTACGCGTCCTTGCGGTACTTCCGCCAGCCACAGACGATGTCGTGGTCTCGAGCCACGTCCAGCAGTCGGGGGATGTCAGCGGGATCGTTCTGAAGGTCGCCGTCGGAGGTGACGATCCACCGCCCCCGGGCATGGGCGAATCCGGCGGCGAAGGCCGCCGTCTGGCCGAAGTTGCGGCTGAACCGGATGACCCGAACGTGCGGGTCCCGCGCACAGACCGCCGCCAGCCGCGGGAACGTTCCGTCCCGGCTGCCGTCGTCAACGAGAATCAGCTCGTAGGAGCGGTCGAGCGCCCGCATGACCGCGGTGAGCTCGTGGTAGAGCGGCTCGACGTTCGATTCCTCGTCGTAGAGCGGAACAACGACGGAAATATCCGGCGTCACGGCGCGATCCTATCCGGCGGGCCAGCAGGATCCGCTCTGCCGGCGAACCACCACCACGCGACGGCGGCGGCGACGAGGAAGGCCGAGAGAGAGAGCGCGACCTCGCGGCCGCGCGTGCGCATCAGCTCGAGCGCGAAGTCGCCGTACCAGACCGCGAGCGCGCCGAGCGCCAGGTACCGCAGGCCGCGGGCGATCCCGACTGCCAGGACGAACTTCAGCGGCCGCACGCCGGCGAAACCGGCCAGCAGCACGAACAGCTTGAAGGGCGCCGGCGGCGGCAGGAGCGCGGGAACCATCAACGCCAGCACTCCATGACGACGGTAGAGGGCGAGCGCGCGTTCGGTATGTCCGGCCCGCAGCCGACGCCTGAGGAACGCCTCGCCTCCCTTGTCGGCAAGGTAGTAGATCGCGTAGCAGCCGGCGATCGAGCCGAGCGTCGCCATGGCCGCGTAGTACGGCATCCGGGCCTTGTGCTCGGTCACCATCAGCACGACGAGGATGTCGTTGATCTGCGGGAGCGACACGAACGAAGAGTCGAGAAACGCGATGAGCAACAACCCGGGCCCGCCAATGGCGAGCGCCACGCCGTAGAGCCAGTTGATCAGGGGTTTCACGAGGTGCTAAGTGGCTGGGTCGCTCGCTGGGCGGCTCGGTGGATGAAGGTTCGTGGACAGCCCCGCTACCCATGGACCCAGCAACCCAGTTGCCCTGGCGGCCCGGCGATTATAGCTCGCGCGCCCTGAGTGCACGGGTGACACCGGCTCAGGCGGACGGGAAACGGACGCGGAACTCGCGGATCACGTCGAGCATCGCCTGGTGCACGCGTCCGTTGGAGGCGACGAGGTGTCCGGTAGCCGCATCGAATCCTGAGCCGTCCATGCCGGTGATGCGTCCGCCCGCTTCCTCGACGATGAGCGCTCCGGCCGCGACGTCCCAGGGCTTGAGGTGCCGCTCCCAGAAGCCATCGAAGCGCCCGGCGGCGACGTAACAGAGGTCGAGCGCCGCCGATCCAAGACGCCGGACAGCACGGCTGTGCTGGAGGAACACCGCGAAGAGATCGACCAGTTCCGGTTCGAAGAAATACGGAAACCCGGTCACCAAGAGCGCGTCGATCGGCTCGGGCGTCCCCGAGACGGTGATCTCCCGGCCGTTCAGATAGGCGCCCTCGCTCCTCTCGGCCGTGAAGAGCTCCCGGCGCGACGGGTCGTAGACCGCGCCGACTTCGGTCCGGCCGTCAATCTGGAGGGCGAGCGAGGCGCAGAAGATCGGCAGGCCGTGGGCGTAGTTGGTCGTGCCGTCGAGCGGATCGAACACCCAGCGACAGCGCGCGTCCGGCTGGGCCCCGGCGGCGCCGCCGAGTTCCTCGGCCAGGATGTCGTGGTCGGGAAAGCGCTCTGCGATCACGGCGCGGCACATCCGCTCGCATTCCAGATCGACCTCGGTGACCAGATCGCGAACGCCTTTCTTGGTCACACGGAAGCCTTCGTGCTGGCCCGCACGCTGGATCTCGCCCGCCCGCAGAACGATTTCGACGGCTGTGGCGAGAAAGCGAGGATCGGGCAATCAGGCCTGCTGGGGCTGGGCGCGCTTCACCATTCGCACCTCCATGCCGCCCTCGGGCGCCGGTTGCAGCACGAGTTCGTCCATGAAGCTGCGCATCAGGAAGATGCCGCGACCGCTCGCCTTGAGGAGGTTGTCGGGTGCACAGCAGTCGGGCAGCGCCGATGGGTCGAATCCGGGTCCTTCGTCGCGCACGCGGATCGCCAGGCCTGGGGTGTCGCGGCCGAGAGGCGTGAACTCGACGTGCACGCGCTTGCGTGCGTCGTTTCCGTTTCCGTGCTTGATGGCGTTGATGACCGATTCGCGGACCGCGACACCCACCCAGTGCACCGCGTCGTCATCGAGGCCGGCACGCCGGCCGATGTGGTCGCTCACCACCTGCACGAAGTCGAGGATGTCGAAGCTGCTGTGGAAGTCGAGCCGGACGGTGTTCGAGGCGCCCATCAACTCTCTAGCGATTATAAGCGGTTTGCTATAGTCGTATGATGGCGACTGAGGCCGTCAGGGTTCAGCCTGCCGCGCGCGTGCGCGGCCGCGTGCGCCCGCCGGGCGACAAGTCGATTTCCCACAGGTACGCGCTGCTGGCGGCGATCGCCCATGGGCGGTCCCGCATTCGCGGCTACTCCACCGGCGCCGATTGCGCCTCGACCCTGCGCTGCCTGCGCGGCCTGGGCGTGGACATCCGGGAGACCGGCCCGCACGGGGAAGGCGGTCTCGAGATCGAAGTCAACGGACGCGGGCTGCGTGGCCTCCAGCCGCCCCTCTCGGAGCTCGACGCCGGCAACTCCGGCAGCACCATCCGGATGCTCTCCGGTATTCTGGCGGCGCATCCTTTCCGCGCGTCGATCACCGGAGACGACTCGCTCCGCCGCCGGCCGATGCGCCGCATCATCGTCCCGCTCGAACGGATGGGGGCGCGCATCCTGTCGAGCGACGGCCGCCCGCCGCTGACGATCGACGGGTCGCTGACGCTCGCGCCACTCGATTTCCGGCCGGATGTTCCGAGCGCACAGGTCAAGAGTGCCGTGCTCCTGGCCGGCCTCCACGCCGACGGGACGACCCGCGTGCACGAGGCGCTGGCAACGCGCGACCATACAGAGCGGGCGCTGCGGGCCTTCGGCATCGAGGTCGCACGGGCCGGCACGACCGTATCGGTGCGCGGCGTCGCGAGCCTCCGTGCCCGGGACCTCGTCGTGCCCGGCGATATCTCGTCGGCCGCGTTCTGGATGATTGCTGCCGCCGCGCTGCCCGGCTCGGAGGTCGAGATCGCGCAGGTCGGCCTCAACCCGACGCGCACGGGCGTTGTGAGCGTCCTGCGCCGGATGGGCGCACGGATCGACGTCTCGCCGGCGCCGGGAGCGGGCGCAGACGAGGCTGGCGAGCCGCTCGGAACGATCGTCGTCCGGTACGAGCGGCTCCTGGAGACGCGAATCGCGCCCGAGGAGGTGCCGGGCGTGATCGACGAGCTCCCGGTGCTCGCCGCGCTGGCGACGCACGGGGGCGGGCTGTCGGTGTCGGGCGCCGGAGAACTGCGCGTCAAGGAAAGCGACCGCATCGCGGCGCTGGCCGACGGCCTGCGCCGCATGGGCGCCGACATCGACGAGCAGCCCGACGGATTCGCCGTGCGAGCCAGCCGCCAGCTTCGGGGCGGCGAGGTCGACGCCCTGAGCGATCATCGACTGGCGATGGCGTTCGCCGTGGCGGCGCTCGGCGCCGCAGGGCCGACGACGATTCACGATGCCGGCGCGGCGGCGGTGTCGTATCCGGAGTTCTTCGCCGTGCTCGAGTCGCTCAGGGCGTGAAGGCCGACAAGCTGTACCTGGTCGGATTCATGGGCGCCGGGAAAACGACGGTGGCCCATGCGCTCGGCCGCCGGCTCGGCTGGCGTCCAGAAGACATCGACTCGCGCATCGAGGCGCGCGAGCACCGGACGGTGGCCGCGATCTTCGCCGAGGACGGCGAGACGTACTTCCGCCGGGCGGAGCGGTACGCGCTGCACGAGCTGCTGCCCGAGCGCAACCTCGTGGTCGCCACCGGCGGCGGCACGTTCGTGGATCCGGAGAACCGTGCCCTCATGTTGAGCGACGGCGCGGTGGCGTGGCTGGACGTGCCGCTCAGCACCGTCATCGCTCGCATTCCGGTGGACGGACGGCGGCCGCTGGCGGCGGACCGCCTTCAGATGGAGGCGTTGTACGAGCGGCGCCGCGCGGCCTATGCGGCCGCGCACGTGCGAATCGACGCCGCCCGCCCGGTGGACGACGTGGTCGAACGACTGCTCGCCTGGATTGGATACTAGGGTGAAATATCTCGTCCTGAGCGATATTCATGCCAACATCGAGGCGCTCGAGGCGGTGCTGGCGTCGGCGACGCGCTACGACAGGGTGCTCCTGCTCGGCGACTACGTCGGCTACGGCGCCGACCCGAATCGCGTGGTCGAGCGCGTGCGCGCGCTTCCCGCTGACGCGGTCATCCGGGGCAATCACGACAAGGTGGCAGCCGGTCTCGCCGGCGTGGACGGGTTCAATCATCTTGCGAAGGAAGCCATCGCCTGGACGTCCACGGTGCTGACCCGGGAGAACCGCGACTGGCTCGCGGCACTGCCGCAGGGTCCCGCGATCGTCGACGGGGCGATGGAAATCTGTCACGGCACCCCGTTCGACGAGGATGTCTACGTCTTCGACGACCTCGACGCGTTGCGATCGCTGCGCGTGGCGAGGCGGCCGCTCTGCCTCTACGGCCACACGCACGTGCCAGCGGTCTTTCGCCTCGACGCGGGCGGCGAGGGGGACGGACCGAGGGGGGCCACACTCGATCTGGTCGGTCCGTCGAGGCGTGCGCCGTTCATCCTCGAGCTCGACGGCGGCTTTCGGTATCTGGTGAACTGCGGCGCCGTCGGCCAGCCGCGAGACGGGGATCCGCGGGCCGCGTACGGCGTCATCGACACCGACGAACGGAGCATCGTTATTGAGCGCGTCGCCTACGACATCGCGGCGGCGCAGGCGAAGATCGTCGAGGCGGGGCTGCCCGACGTGCTGGCGCAGCGACTGGGGGCCGGCAGGTAATCCCTGAAGGGCACGAAGGACCGCACGACGAAGAGCGCGCGGCGGCACCTGCGCTGTTCCGAGGCGCCGCCTCGAACTCAGCACGGATCACCGAGACACCGAAGCGCCGAGAGACTTCGGCCCTGCTCCGCCCGTCGCGTCACAACCGCGTGCCGCGCTGCGTGAAGGCCGCGGCATCTCCCTCAGGAACTCGCGCTCGCAGCGTATTCAGGCGTAACGGCCGGACCAGACGGCGCGGCTCTTGGCTCAATGAGCGGCCGTGCCGCTCTTGTCGCCGACCGGTTTGGTGTCCCTGACCGCGCGCTCCTGCAGCTTCCGCAACTGCCCGGCATACGCGTCGGCGGCTGCGCGAGACCCGAGTATCCACCCCACCACGATCCCGAGGATCAGCACCGCCGGGATGTAGAGGAAATGGGCGGCGTTCGGCATCAGCCGCTGCTGCCCCGCTTGATGTCCGCCTCGAGCCGCTCCAGTTCCCGCTGCACGCTCGTCAGCCGGCGGGCCACGGACACGACATAGACGAACAACGCCAGCACCACGAAGGCATAGGCCGCAACGAGGAGCGGCGCGGCCGGCAGTTGATCCTGCGGCGGCAACTGGTCGATTGGCACGAACTCGTCCTGCTGCTGCGGGGGCGACTGCTGCGCAACGAGCACCACGCGGCTGGCCCCGCAGGTGACGAGCACGACGAGGACGAGACGGGCGAGCTTCATCGGCTATGTATCCATGGAGAGGTACAGCGCATCGATGCGGGCGCGCTGCTCCTCGAGCCGCATCCGCAGGCGAAGCAACAGCACGAAGAGCAGCAGAAACGCCGCCGCGCTGAACCAGAGCGGCACGCCGAAGGAGGTCGGGAGCGTCGGCACGACGTTCGTGGTCGGGTGAATCGTTCGCCAGTAGTTCACCGAGATGTACACGAACGGGACGTTCGCCATCCCGAAGAGCGCCAGCCCGGCCGCGAGCTTGTCGGAGCCGGGCCCTCCGTACTTCCGGAGCAGCAAGTACGCCACAGCCACCATCCATCCCATCAGGCTGGCCGTCAGACGGACGTCCCATTGCCACCAGACGCCCCACGCCTTGCGCGCCCAGAGCGGCCCGGTGACCAGCGTCACGACCCCGAAGAGCACCGCGAGTTCGGCGGCCGCCCAGGCCAGACGATCCTGGCGGGAATCACCTCCGAACAGGTACCGCACGCTGGCGATGCCGCAGACGATCGCCGCGAGCAGGAACATCCAGGCCGACGGCAGGTGCACGTAGAAGACCTTCTGCACCAACCCCATCGTCGACTCGTAGGGCGCCTGGGCGACCAGGATCGGCGCGGTCGCACACATCAGCCCGCACAGGATCGCGAGCGGTATGAACCATTTCGGCATGTCTCAGTCTCTGTCGTTCACGCTTCGATGTGCTCACTTCTCCGTTTGTGTTCATGTTCGGTTCAGCGTTCTCGGTTCCTCCGAACCCGAACACGAACCCAGAAGTGAGAAGCCAGAAGCGTGAACACCGCCTCCATTGTCCAGTGTCGGCGTCAATCCGTCATCAGCGGTTCGAAGGTCCAGAGCGCCAGGGTCACGAACACCACGTCGAAACAGACGAGCAACGCCAGCCAGACCTGCAGGAAGCCCGTGTTCACGTCCGGCTCCAGCAGCACGCTGGTCGCCCGTACACCGGCAATGATGACCGGAACGGTAATCGGATACAACAGCACCGGCAGCAGCACGTCCCGGCTGCGCGCCCGGATGAGCATGGCCGCAAACAGCGTCCCCACTGCCGCGAACCCGACGGTCCCCGTCAGGAGGATCAGCGCCAGCCAGATCGGGTGCGCGAGCAGCGGCGCCTGAAACAGCAGCGCTACGAGCGGCACGAGCACAGTCTCGGCCGCCGAGAGCAACGCCACGATTCCCAGGAGCTTTCCCAGGTACACCGCAGGTCGGGCGGCCGGCGCCAGCAGCAGCGCGCGGAGCGTCTCTGCCTGGCGCTCCCGCTCGAACGTCCGTCCGAGCGCCAGCGTTCCGGCGAACGCGATGGCGATCCACAGAATCCCCGCCGCGCCGCCTTCGGGCGCCCTTCCCTCCTGCACGAGCGCGAAGGCGAAGACGAGGACGCAGGAGATCGCGAAGAACAGCATCGTATAGGCGGTCTCCAGACTCCGGACCTCGATCATGAAGTCCTTGCGCAGCACGAGCCAGACGATGCGCCCGAACATCTACCGACTCGTCAGGTCAGGGGCGTCGGCCGCGGTTCCGACGCGCGCCATGAGGTCACGATACATCGCTCGCAGCGCGTCGGGACGGTCCGCGGCGTGGACCACGCGGCCGTCGCGCAGGAACACCGCCCGGTCGAGCAGTCCCTGCGCCAGATCCAGGTCGTGGGTCGCGAGGATGACGATGGCCCCGCCGGCGCGAAGACCGGTCAGACGCCGGCCGAGCGCCTCCGCCGAGGCGTCGTCGAGGCCGGTGAACGGCTCGTCGAGCAGCACGAGCCGCGGCTGGTGAATGAGGGCCCGTTCGAGGGCGACGCGCTGCCGCATGCCGCGCGAGAAGCTCGACACCGCATCGTTGCCACGGCCGGCGAGCCCGGCGGTCTCGAGCGCTCGGGACGCCGCGGCGCCGAGGTCGGCGATGCCGTACAGACCGGCGAAGAACTCCAGGTTTTCCCGAGCGGTCAACTCGGGATAGAGGAACACATCGTGCCCGAGCACGCCAATCGCCGCCCGCAGCGCTGCGCCCGCAGCGCCGCCGTCACCGTAGCGGATGCGGCCGCTGGTGGGCCGAAGCAGCGTCGCCAGCAGCGCCAGCATGGTCGACTTGCCGGCCCCGTTGGGACCGAGCAGGCCGAGAATCGCGCCCCGGTCGGCGCGAAACGAGATGTGCGACAGCGCACGCCGGCGACCGAAATGCCGGGACACGTCGTCGACCGTGAGATGGTCGAAGTCAGCGGGCGTCACGCGGCGATATCCCGGCCGCCTCCCCGCGGACCCGTGCCGGCCTCGTCCAGCTCACCGTAGATCTGCTCCAGCTCCGCGACGAGGCGTTGTCGGCGCTCCTCCTCCGGCTCGGCGAGCGGCGCACCCTTGCGTGCCCGGCGCTCGAGCGCCGCAAGCTCGCCGAGGAGCTTGTCGCGGCGCGCCTCCAGCCGGCGTCGTGAGCCGGAATCGTCCTGGCGCCCCCCGACCGCGAACCACGCTCCGAGGGCGAGGATGGCGGCGGCCAGGCCGAGCGCCACGTACCGCGGCGTCGGGCTGTGCACGGGCAGGTCCGTGAGTTGCAGCGACAGCGTCCCGCCGGCGGGCAGAGGCGGTCCACTGGCCAGCAGGAACGGGGTACCGCTCTCGGCGTTGACCTCGCCGACCGTGGAAAACTGCGCCGACGAGATCGACACGGCGCCAACCTTCTCGACCGCCACGGTCAACTGCTCGAGCGCCACCGGCCAGCGCTGCTCCACGGTAATGGCTGCGCTGTCGTACAGCAGGCGGAACCCAATCTGGACAGACGTCGTTCCCGGTGCGAACGGCCCGGTCACCGTGACGCGGTCGCCGCTCACGCTGGCGGTCGGCGACGACCCTTCGAGCAGTGCCGCTCCCGCCGCCCCTTCCGGCAGGTCGATGATGAGAGGCCCGCCCAGATCGACGCGCGAGGCGGCGTTGTTGACGACCTCGAGCACGTAGAACAGCTGCAGCGTGTCGTCACGGAACTCCATCAGCACGCGGGAGTTCGGTCCGAACGCGACCGTCCCGCGCACCGGTGGGGCCGCGGCGGCCGCCGCCTCTTCCGCAGCCTTCTGCTTTCGCGCGTCCTCGAGCCCCGCGACCAGGATCACGCGCAGGCCACCCGATGTCGGCACGGTGAACGATTCCGAGACGAGCTCCTCCCCGCCAACGGTCGCCCGGGCGCGTCCCGCCACGCCGCCAGGCACACCTTCGAAGGTCGCCCGCCCCTGGTCGTCGGTCTTCGCCGTGCGGGGAGTGCCGTCGGCAGTGAGCTGCACCTCTTGCCCCACGACGTTGCTGCCGAGCTGCTCGCGGACGAGCCGCACCGTCACAGTGCCGGTGGGCAGATCCGCTGCGGGAACCGCGCGGCCATGCATCAGTGACGGGTCGGGCATCTGGCCTGCCGCTGGAATCGCGACAAGCACGCCTGCGACAAACCCCAACGCCCAACGCCCAAGACCCAAGGCCCACAGCCTGACGCCCGACGCCGGCCGGATCACGGCGCCCCTCCGAGCGCCGCACCGCAATGCTTGCAGAAGCGCGCATCCACGTCGTTGATCGTCGCGCAGGCGGCGCAGTGCCTCGTCGACGCGGCGGGGCGGGGCTCTCCAACCCGTTTCGCGATCTCCTTTTCGATCTGTTCGCGATAACCGGCGCCGGCGTCGAGCTGTCGAATCAGCCCTGCGGCGCGTACTCGCAGGCGGGCGCTCATCTCGACGAAGTCCTTGTCGGACATCTTTCCCATGGCGTGATCGAACTCGAGATCCTTGATCGCACGCAGCGCCAGCGCCTTCTCCCGCTCCAGCGCCGCGCGGGTGCGGCCTCCGAGGATCTGCGGCCCCGCGATGTCCTCTCCGCCAGTGAGCGGCGCGAGCGTCCGCCAGGCCGACAGACCAACGACTGCGGCCGCAAAGATCGTGGCGCTCAGGAGGATGACGCCGGCCGGTGTCTGGCCCTCCGACACGAAGACCACGACGGTGGCGCCGATCAAGCCGGCCAAGGTGAACAACTGCCAGGGCTGGAACGTGTCAGTCGAGGTTCCTGAGCTCATCATCCAGGCGGGCGCTGAGCGCCGGGTCGAGGCTGGCGTCGCCGCCAGCCACCGCCGCCGTGCGGCTCGACCAGCGGCGCGCCGTCGCGACGATGGCCACGAGCGCCGCCAGAGCCGCCACGTACGGCAGCAGCCACGCCAGGCGATTGAAGCCGCGGTCGACGGGAGCGGCAAGAACCGCCTCGCTGCCGAAGTCGCGAATGAAGGCGGCAATCACTGCGTCGTGGTCCTTCCCCTCGGCGAGGAACTGCCGGAGCTTCGCTGTCTGCGTGGCATGTCCCTGGCAGTTGAACATCCCGCAGTCGTTGAGCGGCCGGCGACAACCGCACGTGCAGAGGATCTCGCCTTCGAGCTGTCGCTCGAGCGCGCCGCGCTCCTCGGGCGCGATCGTCTGGGCGCTCTGTGCGCCGACAGCGGCGGGCCAGAGAACGAGCGAGAGCAGGAGGAGCGGCGTGGTGACCGCGCCTGCCGGCACGCGCGCCACCGCAAAGGCGAAGACGGTCTCCGGCAGCAGCGCAATCAGCGTACCCGCCGCCATGATGCCGAACCCGACCCAGACC
Organism: Acidobacteria bacterium RIFCSPLOWO2_12_FULL_68_19; assembly: GCA_001767525.1. Lineage (GTDB taxonomy): Bacteria > Acidobacteriota > Vicinamibacteria > Vicinamibacterales > UBA2999 > MELF01. The sequence goes on from MELF01000031.1 coordinate 35,201, forward strand.
CAGTTCACGAGCGGGTTGACGACGATCTGCATGCTCGCGCTCTGCTCCTCCAGGTTGAACGCGGGCATCACGAGGTAGATGTCCTCGGTGAACGACCGGCGAATCGCGACCTCCGTTGTCGGCTCGCTCTCGTGCTTGCGGAAGAACCACTTGGCCGGATACATGCGTCCGACCTCCTGCCCGTCGCGGAAGATCGTCGTGTGGCCCGTGATCATCTGCTTCTGGCCGTCATCGGTCACGCGCACCGCGTCGAGCCGGACGAGGAAGTCGCCCACCTGCGTCTGCTGGCCCGGCTTGAGCAGCACCTGCTCGTCGCGCTTGAACCCTTCGCCCGCAAAGCCGAGAAACAGCAGGACGATGCCGACGTGGACGATGTAGCCGCCGTAGCGGCGCTTGTTGCGGGCCGTCAGGCCGATGAGCGCCGTGAAGACGTCGCTGCCGGTTGCGCGCTGCCGCACCCGCGCGCCGCGCCAGAACTCCTGTCCAATCGTCCCAAGGACGAAGCCGCACAGGGCGAAACAGATGCCCGACGTCCAGACGCGGACGCCGAGCGCGACGAGCGCGCCGCCGACGACGGACGCCACGACGACCGGCACGAGGAACTGATCGCGCAGGTTGACGAGGGTCGACTTGCGCCACGCCAGGAGCGGTCCGACGCCGGTGAGCAGCAGCAGCGCCAGGCCGATCGGCAGCATCCACTTGGTGAAGAACGGTGGTCCCACGGTCAGCCGCTCGCCGGTCACGGCTTCACTCAGCGTCGGGAACATCGTCGCGAAGAGGACGAAGAACGCCGAGAACAGCAGGATCCAGTTGTTGGCCAGGAACGCCGCCTCGCGGGACACCCAGGAATCGAGCTCGTTGCGCGCCCGGAGCAGCGGCAGCCGGTAGATCACGAACCCGAAGCTGACCGTCAGGATCGTGACCATGAATATCGTGAAGAGCCGCGCCAGCTCCGGATCCTCGCCGAAGGCGTGCACCGACTGGACCACGCCAGACCTGGTCATGAACGTGCCGAAGATCGTCAGGAAGAACGTCACGCTCACCAGCGTCACGTTCCAGACGCGCAGCATCCCGCGCCGCTCCTGGACGATGACCGAGTGAAGGAACGCCGTCGCCGTGAACCACGGCAGCAGCCCGGCGTTCTCGACCGGATCCCAGCCCCAGTAGCCGCCCCACCCGAGCTCCTCGTACGCCCAGATCATGCCGAGACCGAGGCCGATCGAGAGGAAGAGCCACGAAATCATCGTCCAGCGGCGCACGGCGCGCAGCCAGGAGTCGTCCAGGTAGCCGGTGATGAGCGCCGCCATGCCGAAGGCGTACGGAATCGTCAGCCCGACGAAGCCGGTGTACATGGTGGGCGGGTGGATCACCATGTAGAAGTTCTGCAGCAGTGGGTTGAGCCCCTCGCCGTCCGCCGGGTTCTCCGTCAGATACGTCTGGAAGGGGTTGTTGTGGATGATCATCAGGAACAGGAAGAACATCTCCACGACGGCGATGACCGCCACCACGTACGGGACGAGCTCCCGGTGGCGTTCCCTGTTCACATAGACGGCGGCGCTGCCGAAGATCGACAGCAGGAACACCCAGAACATGATCGACCCGTCGAGCCCGCCCCAGTACGACGTGATCTTGTAGAACAGCGGCTGCACGGAGTCGGAATAGCGCGCCACGTACCGGATCGAGTAATCGCCCGAGACGAACGCGTAGACGATGACGGCGGAGGCCGCCGTCATGATCGCGGCGAGCAGGTAGAAGGCGCCGATCCCGCTCTCAATCAGCGGACGCGAGCGCCGTCGCGCGCCCGCCACCGAGGCGGCCGCCGCATACGCGCAGACGATGAAAGCC
>MELF01000031.1:37054-54888 GCA_001767525.1 Acidobacteria bacterium RIFCSPLOWO2_12_FULL_68_19
GTCAATATGTGCCGCTGCCTGTCGTCCCTGCCGTCGATCCCACCTGCGGTTCGTACTTCGACGGACACTTCGCGGTCATGCCCGTCGCATGAAAGCCGTTCGGCGAGAGCGTTCCCTGCAACACCACCTCGGAGTCGTTCTGGAACGTGTCGGGCACGATGCCGGTGTAGGTGGCGCGCACGATCTGACCCTCCCGGTGCAGCTCGAAGCTGTACTCGAGCGAGTCGCGCTTGCGCCGAATGTCGCGGGCGTAGCCGTGAATTTGCATCGGCTTGCCGTACCAGACGTCCGGTTGGGCCATCACCTCGTCCACGTACTTGTAGTACTGCGCACTTTCCCCCAGTGTCGTGTAGAGGAGCCCTCCGAACGCCGTGGCAAGCACGAGGCTGGTCAGCCCGATCTTTATCGCTTTGTGGCTCATAGGTTTAAAGGCGCGGCGCCTTCAGAATACCAAGATTCCGGCTCGCTTGCACAGGTCATAGACTACTGCAACCGGCAGGCCGACGACATTGGAATAAGAGCCGTCGATACGGGTGACAAATCGGGAGGCCAACCCCTGCACGGCATAGCCGCCTGCCTTCCCCATGGGCTCCCCGCTTCCCAGGTACCACTCGACTTCTTCCGGAGTGAGGGGCGCCCACTCGACCGTCGTTCGGGTGATTCCCGCCAGGATTCGCTTCGATCCCCTTTCGCGTCGCAAGTCGAGCAGGCAGACGGCCGTGACCACCTCGTGCTCCCGGCCGGACAGCCGCCGGAGCATCCCCCGGGCGTCGTCAACGCTCGTGGGCTTGCCGAGGACGTCGTTGTCCACGACGACGATCGTGTCGGCGCCAAGGATGACGCGGCCCGGCGCGCGCGGGGCGACCCCTTCGGCCTTCAACTGGGCGACGCGTCGGGCGTAGCCGTCCGGCGTTTCCTCGACCTCCATCGCCTCGTCCACCTGCGCCGGCATCACGTCGAACTCGAATCCCGCCGCCCGCAACAGTTCGGCCCGCCGCGGCGATGTTGACGCCAGGACCAATCGCACGCGTCAATGCTATCCTCACGGACGTGATTCCCGTTCAGCAGGTGCTCCCGGAGGCGCTCGCACGGGTCGTGCGCAACGCGCCGTTGACACCCGAGAAGGTCGCCTTCGCGTGGCGGACGGCGGTTGGACCCGCCGTCGATCGCGTCACGACCGTCGAGCTCCGGGACGGCGTGCTGCAGGTGCGCGTGCGCGACCGCGCGTGGCGGCGCGAGCTGGCACGCGCCTCGAGCCTCGTCCGGCCGCGGCTGGAGACGCTGCTCGGCGCAGGCGTTGTTCGGAGCATCACGCTGGATCTGGCCTGACACCGGGGCGCGATGTGAACGTCGCCACGACGGGCGCCACGATCATCGCGCGCGAGGAACTGCGCTTCCGGCTGGCGAACCCCAATCCACAGGCGGGCGGTGCGCCCGGCGTCCCGATGCCGGTCGGCGGCCTTCCCAGACCTATCGCGGCTGTGTGCTGCCCCGGAAACCGCCGATTCTACGCCAGTTCAAGCGTTCCGGCCGCTCGTGGGCCTACGCCGGGTGTCGCTACTGGCTCGGCCCGACGGGACCGCTTGCGTTCGCGCTCGGACGATGGCATCGTCGTCGTCGTGATGGGGAGACACGTCATGGCACCTGCTCCGTTCCTGACGACCGACGACTACCTGAGGACACCGGAAACACTCCAGCCGGCCGAGCTCGTGTACGGCGCGCTGCGCGTCGCCGATGCGCCCGCGGTCCGGCACCAACAGGCGGTCTGCGCGTTCCACCTGGCGCTCGCGCCGCACGTCCGCGAACGGCGCCTCGGCCGCGTCCTCCTCTCCCCACTGGACGTCATCCTCGACTGGGACCGCGCGTTGATTCTGCAGCCTGACCTCGTGTTCATCTCGCACGCGCGGTGGCACGTCCGCCGTCAGAAGATCGTCGGCGCGCCGGACCTGGTGCTCGAGGTGCTGTCACCGCAGCCCCGCATCGGCCAGATGCAGGAGCGGGTCGCCTGGTTTGCCGAGTACGGCGTCCGCGAGATCTGGCTGCTCCACCAGCTGAGCGACCACTTCGAAGTGCTCCGCACCGACGGGGGTCGTGTGGTCGCGACAGAGGTGTTCGATTCCCTGACGCCCATCAAGTCGAACGTCTTCCCGGAGTTCCGGCGGACCGTGGACGACATCCTGCAGGAGTAAGCCGGATACCCCTCGGCTCGGTAGAATTGACGGTATGCAGGAAGCCGTCATCGTCTCGGCCGTCCGCACCCCGACGGGCAAGTTCCTCGGCGGCCTCAAGAGTCTCTCCGCGAGCGCGCTTGGCGCGCTCGTTGTCCGCGAGGCGGTGGCGCGGGCGGGCATCGACCCGGCCAGCGTCGAGGAGTGCATCATGGGCAATGTCGTCTCGGCCGGACTGGGCCAGGCGCCGGCCAGACAGGCGGCGCTCGGTGGCGGGCTCGCCGACCACGTGGCGGCGCTCACGATCAACAAGGTCTGTGGCTCCGGCCTGAAGGCGGTGATGCTGGCGGCGCAGGGGATCGCCACCGGTGACATCGAGGTCGCCGTGGCGGGCGGCATGGAATCGATGAGCAATGCGCCGTATCTCCTCGCCGGCGCGCGCGAAGGGCTTCGCATGGGCCACCGGCAGCTGCTCGACGCGATGATCGTCGACGGACTCTGGTGCTCGTTCGAGCAGTGCCACATGGGTATGGCCGGCGAAGTCGTCGCCACTGAATATCGAATCGGCCGAGACCAGCAAGACGAGTACGCCCTGCGCAGCCACTGCAAGGCAGCGACCGCGCAGGCCGCCGGCCGTTTCAAAGCGGAGATGCTGCCCGTCGTCGTGCCGGCGCGCAGGGCGGGTTCCGGTCAGAGCCGTGCGGCCGGACCCGCCGGTTCGACGGTCGTGGACCGCGACGAGACGGTGCGGACCGATGCCACGATGGCCGCGCTCGGCGCGCTCGAGCCCGCGTTCAAGAAGGACGGGACCGTCACGGCCGGCAACGCACCGCCCGTCAACGATGGCGCAGCCGCGCTCGTCGTGATGTCGGCCAAGCGCGCCGCCAGCCTCGGCATCATGCCGCTGGCGCGCATCGTCGGCCAGGCCACGAGCGGCTTGCCGCCGAAGTACCTCCTCATGACCCCGGTCGAAGCAGTGCGCCGGCTCCTGAAGAAGATTGACTGGCGCATCGAGGACGTCGATCTGTTCGAACTCAATGAAGCGTTCTCGGCGCAGGCGGTCGCTGTGGTGAGGGATCTCGGCATCGATCCTGAGAAGATGAACATCAATGGCGGTGCGATCGCGCTCGGCCACCCCCTGGGCGCGAGCGGCGCCCGTATCCTCACCACGCTGCTCCACGCGCTGGCGCAGCGAAACCTCAGGCGTGGCGTGGCGACGCTCTGTCTCGGCGGCGGCAACGGCGTGGCGCTGGCGGTCGAACGAGTCTGATCAACTCCCACGATCCAACGTCCAAACTCCAAAGAGAGGAGCTCATACCGGGCTTGGGAGTTGGGAATTGGGAGTGTGGAGTTGGCCGAAATTGCCTGCCGTTTAGCCGATCGGCGAGGCAAATTCTGCTATCGGGGGGCGAGGGGGCGAAAGTGGCATCACCTCGTAAGTGATTGACCTCACTACCTGATCTGGGACCGACTGCACGGATGTTCGCTTGACTTTCGTGCGGCACGCTCCTAGGATCGACCCCGGCCGTGACCTCCCCCGTCACACCCGTACGCCACCATCGTCCCCAAGGAGATCGCATGCCACTCGACGATCAAAAGGAACGCAGCAAGGCGCTCGATATCGCCGTCGGGCAGATTGAAAAGCAATTCGGCAAGGGGTCGATCATGCGCCTCGGCCAGCGCGGCGCGATCGCGCCGGTCGAGGTCATTCCGACCGGCGCCATCAGCATCGACTACGCGCTGGGCGTCGGCGGCATGCCGCGCGGCCGCGTGGTGGAGATCTACGGTCCGGAGTCGTCCGGCAAGACGACGCTCGCGCTGCACGTTATTGCGGAGGCACAGCGGGCGGGCGGCATGGCAGCCTTCGTCGATGCCGAGCACGCGCTCGACGCGCAGTACGCGCAGAAGCTCGGCGTCGATGTCGAGAACCTGCTGGTGTCGCAGCCGGACCATGGCGAACAGGCGCTCGAGATCGTCGAGGTGCTCATCCGGTCGGGCGGCGTCGACGTCGTCGTGGTCGACTCGGTCGCCGCGCTCGTCCCCAAGGCCGAGATCGAGGGTGAAATGGGCGAGGCGCAGATGGGGCTGCAGGCGCGTCTGATGTCGCAGGCGCTCCGCAAGCTCACCGGGGTCGTCTCGAAGTCGAAGACCACGCTCATCTTTATCAACCAGTTGCGCGAGAAGATCGGCGTGATGTTCGGGAATCCGGAGACCACGACCGGAGGCCGGGCGCTCAAGTTCTATGCGTCGGTCCGTGTCGACATCCGCCGCATTGCGAGCATCAAGGACGGCGACCAGGTGATCGGCGGCCGCACGCGCGTCAAGGTGGTCAAGAACAAGCTGGCCCCGCCGTTCCGCGAGGCGGAATTCGACGTCATGTACGGAGAGGGGATCTCACGCGAAGGCGACCTGCTCGACCTGGCGGTCGACAAGCGCATCATCGAAAAGAGCGGCGCCTGGTTCGCCTACGGCGGTGAGCGTCTCGGCCAGGGGCGGGAGAACGCCAAGCAGTTCCTCAGGGAGAACCCCGACATCCGGCAGATCATCGAGGACCGGGTTCGAAAGGAGCTGGGACTGTTCCGCGAGTCCGAAGTGGCAGCCGTGTAGGCCGGGCCCTTTCGGACCCGGCGTCGGTCACCCCCGCCCGCGCCTGAACGGCACGAACCGCACGGGGATTGTACGGCGCTCAATCACGCCGGCCGCGGTCTTCTCCACGACCGTCAGCCACTGTTCGGCTGAGCCGACGGGAATCACCATCCGCCCGCCGGCCCGCAACTGGTCGATGAGTGGCTGCGGAATCCGTTCGGGTGCGGCGGTGACCATGATCCGATCGAAGGGCGCCTGCTCCGGCCACCCTGCGTACCCGTCTCCTTCCCGCACGTGCACGCTGGTGAACCCGAGATCCTTCAGCGTGGCGGCAGCGCGCCTGGCCAGCTCGGGCACGATTTCAATGGTATAGACCACACGCGCCAAGTGCGCCAGCACGGCGGCCTGATACCCGCTGCCGGTGCCGATTTCGAGCACGTTGTGCGTTCGCTCGGCGCCGAGCGCTTCGCTCATGTACGCGACGATGAACGGCTGAGAGATCGTCTGGTCGAGACCGATCGGCAACGGACGGTCCGTGTATGCCAAATGCTGCAGCGTGGCGGGCACGAAGCGGTGCCGCGGGACGGTGCGCATGGCGTCGAGCACGCGCGGGTCCGCGACGCCGCGCCGCTGGATCTGATCGGTGACCATCGCGGCGCGAAGCGGCGCAAAGCTGTCGACCGCGCGCGGCTGCGGCAGCAGCATCAGTGCGACGCAGCAGGACACGAGCAGCACCGGTCGCGTTCCACGCAAAGCGACAGGAGCGACCATCTTGGTGGGATTAGGTGGTGCCGAGGGGCAGAATTGAACTGCCGACACCGTGATTTTCAGTCACGTGCTCTACCAACTGAGCTACCTCGGCACGGCAGCGTGTCGCCAGCCCGGAAGGAGCCCTCAGTATATACCGGCCGACCCGCCAGCCGACGCTGCCCTGGAGGCGCCGCGCGCAGTTGCGACACGTTGGCCGCGACACCGCCGACGGCCTCGATCGCCGGGCGGATCGAGAGGAGCCCCGCCGACGATATTCGCTGGTGGATTCAACAGCGACCCACTACGATGTAACCGGTACTCGTTGCTCGGGAGTTGCTGGTCGGTCGTTGATGGCTCGCAGGATCCACGAAGTGTGAACGCGGCGATCTGCCGGATGCCAACCACCGCGGCCAGGCTGCCCGACCGCCGACCACCGACTGACCTCCAAGGAGCGGCCGTGACTCGAATCTTGACGCTCGTCGTGGTGTTTGCCCTCGCCGCCTGCTCGCGCGGCACGCCCGCGGTGGCCAGTGGCGCATCCACGGCCCAGACCGCGCCGCCGGCCGAGGCGCCAGCCGAGGCGTCGGCCAAGCCGGTGCCGGCGCAACTGCCCGACGTCGTCGCGCGCGTCAACGACCACACGATCACCCGGAGCGACCTCGAAACCGCGGTCGGCGAACTCGAGGCCCGAGCCGGCCAGAAGCTTCCGGCGGACCAGCGGGACCGCGTCCTTCGCGGCGTGCTCGATCAGCTCGTCTCGTACCGGCTGCTCGTCCAGGAGAGCACGGCCCGCAAGCTCACGGTGCCCGAGGCCGACATCGACGCGCGCATCGCACAGATCCGATCGCAGTTTCCCACCGAGCAGCTCTTCGCGCAGACGCTCGAACAGCGCAAGATGACCCTCGAAGGGCTGCGCGCCGACGTGCGAGAAGGGATGCAGATCGATCGTCTGATCGACGCGGAAGTTGCCAAGCGCACCTCCGTGACCGCTGGCGAGGTCGATGACTTCCATGCCAAGAATCCGTCGCAATTCCAGCAGGCCGAGCGCGTCCACGCCAGCCACATCCTGATCCGCGTGCCCGAAGGGGCTGACGCCGCCGCCAAGACGCAGGCCCGTGAGCGGGCCGCAGGAGTCCTCGAGGAAGTCAAGGCCGGCAAGGACTTCGCAGCCCTCGCCAAGCAGCACTCGCAGGATCCTGGGAGCGCGGCGAAGGGCGGCGACCTCGGATACTTCGAGCGCGGCCAGATGGTGGGACCGTTCGAGGAGGCCGCCTTCTCGCTTCCCACCGGTCAGACGAGCGAACTCGTCGAGACGCCGTTCGGCTTCCACATCCTCAAGGTCATCGACAAGCAGGCCTCCCGCACCCTTCCGCTCGTGGAAGTGCGGGCGCAGGTGGAACAGTACCTCCAGGGACAGACCCGCGAACGCGAGACGCGGGCCTTCATCGACACGCTGAAGGCGACGGGGAAGGTCGAGATACTCATCTGAGTCGTTCACCCTTCTCCGTTCTCGCTTCTGGGTTCGTGTTCGGGGTTCGGGTTCGCAGCGGACATCGAAGCTGGAACGCGAACGGAGACGCGAGAAGATGGAAGCGTGAACCTGTCCGTGCGCCTGGACGTCTGGCTCGACGTCGCGTGTCTCTTCAAGACGCGCTCGGAAGCCAAGCGCGCCTGCGAAGGCGGAAAGATCACGATCAACGGCCAGCCCGCCAAGCCGCACCGCACGGTTCACGACGGCGATCGCATTCGGGTCACCCGTCCGTACGGCCGTCACCAGGACGTGATTGTCCGGCTCGTCATCGACCAGCATGTCACCAAGACGCAGGCCCGCGCGCTGTACGACGACGTCACGCCCAAGCCGACGGCGGAGGAAGTCGAAATGCGTCGGTTGGAGCGCTCCTATCGTACCGCCGCTCTTGCGGCGGGGAGGCCCGACCGGCGGCGACGGCGCGAGATCCGGCGACTCAAGGAAAGCGGGTAGTTCGGTTTACCATGAGCCGTGCCGCGCAACCAGGAGGTCATCCGGCAGTGGAAGCTGCTCCACGCGCTCGAGTCGTCCCGGCATGGCGCCACGATTCAGGGACTGGCCGACGAACTGGACGTCACGACCAGAACGATTCGACGAGATCTGGCCGCGCTGCAGGAAGCCGGGTTCCCGCTCTTCGACGAGCGCGACGAGGAAGGCCCCGTCAAGTGGCGGCTGGACGGGCAGGTGTTGAAAGGACTCGATACCGGCTTTACCCTGCAGGAGTTCTGCGCGCTGTATCTGAGCCGCAACCTGCTCGAGACGGTCGCCGCGACGCCCTTCCAGCATGACCTCGGGTTGGCGTTCGCGCGCCTGGAAAAGCTGCTCTCTCCGCGAATGCGGCAGTTCCTGGACCGGCTGCCGGCAGTGCTGACGGCCAAGGCGGGGCCGCGCGCGCGTACGGCCGCGGACTCGGCCGCCACCGTACAGAAGCTGCTCGAGGCCACGCTCCACCACCGGGCCGCCACCATGCGCTACCACTCGGTGTCGAGCGGCGGGATCAAGGACTACCTGGTCCATCCCTACAAGCTCGCCTTCGCCCAGGGTGGGATCTATCTGCTGGCATACGTGCCGGCGTATCGCGACGTGCGGACGTTTGCCGTCGACCGTATCGCCGGCGTGTCGCTGGAAAAACAGACCTTCACGCCGACCGAACGGGTCGGCGACGACGTCTTCGCCAATTCGCTCGGCGTGAATACCGGGCCTGCGGCCCGCGTCGAGATCGAGTTCGCGCCAGCGGTCGCTCCGTACGTCCGCGCCCGGGTGTGGCACACTTCACAGCAGCTGCGGGAGGGTCAAGACGGGACGCTCGTGCTCGCCATGGACGTGTGTCACGATTGGGCTCTCCGGAGCTGGATTCTCAGCTGGGGCCGGTTCTCGCGCGTGCTCACGCCTGCCGCGCTTGCCGATGAGCTTCGTTCGGACCTGCAGGCGGCGTCCGAGCGGTATGCACAAGGGTGATCATGTTGCGCCGACCTGTCCGCTTTGCCGCGCTGGCCCTGCTGCTGGTCCTGTTCTTCGCCGGACCGTCGGCGGTCGGCTTCTACACGGACTGGCTCTGGTTCGGCGAGGTCGGCTACCAGTCGGTGTTCCTGACGATGCTCCGGGCGCAGGCAACGCTCTTCGTGGCCGCCTTTACGGCGGCGGCGCTCTGGCTGGCGTTCAACTTCCGCCTGGCGCTCGCCGCGGTCGGCGATCTCCGGTCGATCTTCACCACGCGCGAGGGCGTTCAGCTGCCGCTCCCGGGCCGCCGCCAGATGCACACCATCGCCTCGAGCGCCGCGACGGTGCTGGCCGTCTTCGTCGGCCTGTACGCCTCCTCGCGGTGGGAGACGTGGCTCGCCTGGCGCAACGCCGTGCCGTTCGGCACGGCGGACCCGATTCTCGGCCTCGACGCCGGATTCTATGTCTTCTGGCTCCCGTTCCTGCAGATGGTGCGCGGGCTGGCGCAGGGGCTCGTGCTCATGGCCGCGCTCGCGGCGGGCCTGCTGTACTTCGTCTCCGGGAGCGTCTCGTCGCGGTTCGGGTCGATCGGCTGGATGACGCCCGCGGCTCGCCGCCACCTCTCGCTGCTGGCTGCGGCGTTCCTGCTGCTGCTCGCCTTCGGCGCATGGCTCGGCCAGGCGGAGCGGCTCGTGCAACCCTCGGCGGTCATTCATGGGCCAGGCTACGCCGACGTGCACGGCCGCATACCTGCGACCCTCCTCCTCGCCGCAGCGGCGGCGGTGGGCGCCAGCCTCGCGGTCTTCCACGGCACGACGCCGCGCAACTGGCCGATTCCGGTAGCGGCGGCGCTCTATGTGCTGGTCGCGATAGGCGGCGAGGTGTACAGCACGATCGTCCAGCGCTTCATCGTCGCTCCGAACGAGCAGTCGATGGAGTCGCCCTACATCCAGCACAACATCGACGCGACCCGGCGCGCCTTCGCGCTGGACCGCGTCGAGGCGCGGGAGCTCAGCGGCGACGCCCTGCTGACGCTCCAGGATATCAAGCAGGACTCCGCGACGATCGAGAACGTCCGGCTCTGGGATCACCAGCCGCTGCTCGACGCCTTCGGCCAGCTGCAGGTCATCCGTACGTATTACGACTTCGTTGCCGTCGACAACGATCGATACCGGATCGGCGGCCAACTGCGGCAGATCATGCTCTCGCCGCGCGAGCTGAGCACGGCAAGCCTTCCGAACCGCACGTGGGTCAACGACCGGTTGACGTTCACCCACGGCTACGGCCTGACGCTCGGTCCGGTGAACCAGGTGACCGAGGAAGGGCTGCCGGTGCTGTTCGTCCGAAATCTGCCGCTCGAGACGATTCCGGAGCTGCCGATCGACGAGCCGAGCCTCTACTACGGCGAACTGTCGAGCGACTACGTGATCGTCCGGACCGCGACGCGGGAATTCCACTATCCCCGCGGCGAGGACAACGTCTTCACGCCCTACGCCGGGACAGGCGGACTGCCGATCGGATCGATCTGGCGCAAGCTGCTCTTCGCGCTCCGCTTCGGCGCGTACCAGATCATCCTGAGCAACGACATCAACGAGGAGAGCCGGATCCTTTTCTACCGGAACATCCGGGAGCGCGTCCAGAAGCTGGCGCCGTTCCTCTCCTTCGATCGCGACCCGTACCTCGTCGTCGCCGACGGCCGGCTCTACTGGATGTACGACGCCTACACCACGAGCACGCGGTACCCGTACTCCACCCCGGCCGGCCCGGGCGGCATCAGCTACATCCGCAATGCCGTGAAGATCGTGATCGACGCCTACCACGGCACGACGACAGTCTACCTGGCGGATCCGGCCGACCCGATTGCGGCGACCTACGCGCGGGCCTTCCCGGATCTATTCGCGCCGCTCGACAGGATGCCGGCATCGCTGCGCGAACACGTCCGGTACCCCGAGGACATCTTTGCGATCCAGGCCTCGGTGTTCGCCACCTACCATATGACGCAGCCGTCGGTGTTCTACAACCGCGAGGACCAGTGGGAGGTCCCCGTCGTCGAGGACTCGAACGAGGGAGGGGCGATGCAGCCGTACTACACGATCATGCGGCTGCCCGGAGAAACGGAGCCGGAGTTCATCCAGATGCTGCCGTTCACGCCGCGGAACCGCGACAATCTGGCCGGCTGGCTCGCCGCGCGCAGCGACGGGGAGCACTACGGGCGCCTGCGCGTGTTCCAGTTCCCGAAACAGCGCGTGATTTTCGGTCCGCGCCAGGTGGTGGCGCGCATCAACCAGGACCAGGCGATTTCGCCGCAGATCACGCTCTGGAATCAACAGGGCTCGCAGGTCATCTGGGGCACCCTCATGGTGATCCCGATCGACGAGGCGCTCATCTACGTACGCCCGTTGTACCTGCGCGGCTCGGGCGGACGCATTCCCGAACTGACGCGGGTCATCGTGGCGTACCAGAACCAGATCGTCATGGAAGAGACCCTCGACGCGGCACTCGCGCGCCTCTTCGGCAGCGCCCCCGGCGGGGACGATCTGGAGCCCGTGCGCGCGCCCGTGCCGCCGGGCGCGCCGGCCGTTGAATCCCCCGCGCCGAGCCGTGCCGCCGGCACCGCCCCCGGCGGCGCGCCGGAGCTGGCCGCGTTGGCGGCGCAGGCGCGCATCCATTACGACCGGGCCGTCCAAGCGCAGCGCAACGGCGACTGGGCCACGTACGGCGAGGAGCTGAAACGGCTCGGTGACGTGCTGGTGCAGATGCGCGCCAGATAGCGTCAGCGCCGCCCGGGGAGGCGCCCGCGCCCGGGACCTCGCACGGCGTCCATTCTCGACATGAGACTGAAACTGACGATGGAGTACGTCGGCACGCGGTACAGCGGCTGGCAGATCCAGAAGAACGCACGAACCATCCAGGGCGAGCTGGAACGTGCCGTGCGTGAGGCATCGCAGGTGCGCCGCTTCGAGCTCTATGGCTCGGGCCGGACCGACGCGGGCGTTCACGCGCTGGCGCAGGTGGCGCATCTCGACATCGACAGCCCGCTTCCTCCGGAGACGCTCCGGCAGAGGATCAACGACGCGCTGCCGTCCGACATCAACATCCTCCGTGTCGAGCGCGTCCGTCACCGCTTCCACGCCAGGCACGATGCCGTGGCGCGGCGGTACGTGTACCAGATCTCCAGACGCCGCACTGCGTTCGCCAAGAACTACGTCTGGTGGGTCCGCGAGGAGCTCGACGTGGCTGCGATGCGCGACGCTGCAGCGCGTTTCGTGGGCATCCACGATTTCCAGTCGTTCTCCGATGACGATCCCGAGGACAAGTCAACACGCGTGTTGCTGGAGGCGCTGAGGCTCGAGGACGAGGACGGACTGATCGTCATTCAGGTCGAAGGATCGCATTTCATCTGGAAGATGGTCCGGCGTCTGGTTGGCGTGCTCGTCGAGGTCGGACGCGGCGGAGTGACCCCTGAGGACGCAGCCGCCATGCTCACGCAGCCCTCGCCCCTTCCCGCGCGCCTCACCGCTCCGGCGTCCGGCCTGTTCCTCGAGCACGTGTTCTACGCCGGTGAACGCCGCGATGTGCCGGTGCAGCGCTTCCTGACCCTCTCGCGCCACACGTAGCGCTGTCCACCGAGATTTCGTTTCACCGAGGCACGCGAATCCGGGTAGGATGTCCTCCACGGATGCGCTCGCGGCGTCTCTTCGCACAGTCGGTTTTCCTTTTGTTCCTCGTCGCGATTCCGGCGACGGCCCAGACCTTTCACGGGGGCGTTCGCGGGAGGGTCCTCGATGCGGGCGGCCTGCCCGTAGCCGTTCCCCTCGATCTCATCGACATCGCCACCGGTCTGACGCGGACGACGACCAGCAACGAACGGGGCCAGTTCGCGTTCAGCAACGTCCTCCCTGGCGAGTACCGCCTCCGGGCACAGGCGCAGGGCTTCAAAACCTACGAGCGCGCCGGGCTTCGCATCGACACACAGACGTTCCTGACGATCGACATCGCCCTGGAGATTGGCGACGTAGCAGAACTGGTGACCGTCGAGGCGCCGGTTCCTCTCGTGAACCGCACGAACGGGTCGGTGACCGCCTCGGTCGATCGCACGGCGCTCGAGTTGCTGCCCTCGGCGGGGCGCAACGTCTTCATCATGGCGACCTCCGTTCCGACGGTGCTGGCCACCGGCGATGCGCAGTTCGTCCGCCAGCAGGATCAGTCGAACTCGTCGCTCATGTCTCTCGGCGGCGGGCCTCGCCGCAATAACGCCTACGTGCTCGACGGCGTGCCGATTGTCGACCTCCTCAATCGCGCCACGTTCATTCCAAGCTTCCAGGCCGTGGAGGACATGCGCGTCCAACTGAGCGCCTATGACGCCGAAATCGGGCGCACCTCGGGCGGCGTGTTCAACGTCACCGCACGGTCCGGTTCGAACGAGTTCCATGGGAACGCGCTCTACCAGAACAGACCCGACTGGGCGATGGGCCGGCTGTTCTTCGCGGCGAAGAACGACATCGAGAACCCGGAGACGTACTACCACCTCTACGGCGGCGGTGTGGGCGGGCCGATCCGGCGCGGCCGCACGTTCTTCTGGGCGAGCGCCGAAGGGTACCGGACCTCCACCGCGCGCAGTACGGTGCTGGTGCTGCCGACCGACGCCGAGCGGCGCGGTGACTTCTCCCAGTCAGGCGTGACCGTCTACGACCCGCTGACGACGAAGCCAGACCCGACACGGCCGGGACAGTTCATTCGCGATCCGTTTCCCGGTAACCGGATTCCAGCCGGCCGGATCAATCCGGTGTCGCAGGCGCTCCTGCAGTACCTGCCCATGCCGACCTCCGGCAAGTCGCGACCCGCGGTGGCGCAGATTGTCGACCGCGCCGACCAGATCACGGCGAAGATCACGCACCGCTGGGCGGACGAGGTGACCACGACGGGCTTGTATGCGTGGTACGAATCGATGGAGCCCGATGCCGCATTCTACGGGCGGCCGCTCTTCGAGAATCCGGCCGATCCTGGTGGCGGCGCCTTCGTTCGCGGCGCCCAGGTCATCGCGTTGAACACCGTCTGGACACCGAGCAGCCAGTCGGTGGTCGCCGTGCGGTACGGATTCAACGACCTCGAGGACGACAACCGGCCGTCACCCTTCGACCCGTCCTCGCTTGGTTTCGCCCCGACCTATCTGGCCGCGGTGCCACTCAAGAAGTTTCCCAACATCGGCGTCACCGACTATGGCCGCGGCGGATCGTTGCTTGGCGACCGGCCGAGGGATCGGGCCCACTACTACACGCACTCGACGAACGGGACCTTCACCACCCTGCTCGGCCGGCACACGCTGAAACTTGGGGGGGAATATCGGCTCACCGGCGTCCGGTTCCAGAACATCGGTGGAATGGGCGGCTTCAACTTCTCGCGGGAGTTCACGTTCGGTCCCAATCCCAACGCGCCGATCCCAGGGACCGGCGATGCGCTTGCGAGCTTTCTCCTCGGCTTCCCCTCGAACGGCGGCATCTCGGTGAGCTCGCCGATCGACGCCTCTCTCCACTACGGGAGCGGTTTCGCCCAGGACGATGTTCGCGTGACCCCGCGACTGACGCTGAACCTCGGACTCCGGTACGACTTCGAAAGCGGGCTGCGCGAGCGCCACAACCGGATCATCGCCGGCTGGGCCTACGACGAGCCGTTTCCCGTTCAGGTGGGCGGACTGCGCCCCGACGGCACGCCGCTCGTGCTGATGGGAGGATTCCGCTACGCCGGGATCGACGGCGCTCCGACCCACCAGGGCAATCCGAATCCGTGGCAGTTCGCACCGCGCGCTGGCGCCGCGTACGCCGTGGACGAGCGGACCGTGCTTCGCGGCGGCTACGGTCTCTTCTGGGCCCCGTCGCAGGGTATCGTCGCCGACGAATGGGGCACGGCGACGACGGGATACAACATCGGAACCAGCTACATCGCCACCACCGCGAGTCCGTTCGTCCCCTGCGAAGGGTGCTCGCTCACCAACCCCTTCCCTGCCGGCATCAACCAGCCGGTTGGCAGCAGTCAGGGGCGGCTCACTGGCGTAGGCAATGCGGTCGGCTTCATCGATGAGGAGAGCCGCCTCGGATACCTGCACCGATACTCCGTCGACATTCAGCGCGAGCTGCCCTACCAGTTGGTGGTCGGCGCGGCGTACCTCGGCGCAGCCGGGCGGCAGTTGATGGGCGGTATAGGCGGATGGGGCCCGAACATCAATCAGCTCGATCGACACTACCTCGCGCTCGGTCCGGCGCTGCAGGAGCCGGTACCGAATCCTTTCCTGGGTACAGCGCTGGCCGTCGGCATCCTTGGCGCGTCAACCGTCCCACGCGGTCAGCTCCTGCGGCCGTATCCACAGTTCGACGGCGTGTACCTGCGCCGAGCGAACCTCTCGAAGTCGCGGTACGACGCGCTCGCGCTCACGGCGGACCGCCGAATGAGCGCCGGCTGGGCGATGCACGTGAACTACACGTGGAGCCGGACGCTGGACAGCCAGTTTGCCGAGAGCAACTTCTTCGCGGGCGGATCATTCCTGCTCGACAACTACGACGTGGACGCCGAGTACGGCCCTTCCGCCCTCGATACGCCGCATCGTCTGAGCCTGGTCGGCATCGTCGAACTGCCATTCGGGTATGGACGGCGATGGCTGAATCGCAGCGGTGCCGCCAATGCGCTGCTCGGCGGGTGGACCATCAGCACGGCAGGGAGCGTTCAAACCGGATTTCCGATCAGTGTCGCGCAGAGCCCGAACAATTCCGGGCTGTTCGGCAGCGCCCAGCGGCCGAACAGCGTTGCTGGCGTCGATCGGCGGTTGACCGACGATCCCGAAGTGAGCTACGACACGCGCTGCGGCTGCATTCGCTGGCTGAACGGGGCGGCGTGGTCGCAGGCCGCCCCGTTCACGTTTGGCAACGCCCCACGCGCCGATGCCCGCGTCCGGACGCCGACGCGGCGGCTCTGGGACGTGGCGATCCAGAAGTCGCATCGGCTCGGCGCGCGGACCGTGGCGGTCCGCGCCGAGATCATCAACGTCTTCAACTTCGCCGACCTGCGCGGGCCGAGCCTGGCGTTCGGCGACGCCTCCTTCGGACAGATTCGTGAGGCTGCCGGATTTCCGCGGCTGCTCCAGGTCAGCGCTCAGGTCGCCTGGTAGGGCGCCCTCTGAGAGAATCTACCGCTTCCGCACGACGATGCGAGTGCCGGTGCTGTCGGTGTCGGGGTCGTGATTGGCGGCGGCGGTGCAGGTCAGACCGCCAGAGGCGACCTCGGTCACCGTCAGCGCGCCGCCCCCGCGCCGGTGAATGCAAGCCCGAGAGCGCGGTGCACCACACTGCTCGGCGTCATCGTGCCGCTCCTTGCGACCGGGCGCCCGGCGGCGCCCGGGTCCCTACTGGTTGTGAATGACGATACTACCGCCCCCGATCACCTGTGGATCGGTCCTGTCGATGTCGTCGGACTCGCCGCGCTTGTTGTCGTAGACAACGCCGCCCGTGCCGTTGTCCCAGATCTTGATCCGGAACTTGTCCACCCCTCCTCCGCCTCCTTGTTGGCCGTCGGTGGCCGTCAGGATGAAGCCGTAGTCGCCCGAGCCGTTGATCGTCCCCGAACCCTTGTATTGCGCCTTCGATCCGGCGACGACCAGCCACTCGTAGACGCTGCTGTGGAAGTTCAGATTCCCGACCTGGAACTGGAACTCCGTCTGCCCGGTCGGCACCGTCGCGCCCCTCTGGTACCTGGAGACGAACCCGAAGTTCGCCCTGCCGGTGAGTGACAGGTTGTACAGGTACGCGTTCACCGGTGAGTTGATCCAGCCGCCACCTGTGACGAACCCGGCCGAAGCGTCGTAGACCACGACGAACTCGTGCGGCCGGCTCACCTTCGCGCCGTCCTTGTCCTCGACCTCGACGCTCACCGTGTATACGCCTGGCGCGGTAAAGGCGTGGGGCGAGCTGCAGGATCCATCGCCCGTCCCAGACGGGATCACCGTCGTCGTCTGCCCGTCGTCCCAGGTAAAGCGGCAGGTGTGCCCGTCCTCGGGTCCGGGGTCGGTGAATGCCGCGCTCACCGTCGCGGTCGTGCCAAGGGGCAGCGGCGCGAGCGGACCGGTCACGGAGGTAATCGCCGGTGCCACGTTGTTGACGACGAGCGTTCCGCTTCCTTCGCTGGGCGCGTGCGTCGCATCTCCAGCGAAGGAGATACCAATCGTCGCGTCGGGATTGTCCACGACCCGCAACGTCACCGTGCACGCCGAGACACCCGGCCCCGCCGGCGTCAACGCGCACGGTGCGCCGGTGATCGGTCCGAGCGGTCCGCCCGTGGACGCGAACCGGACCGACTGCGTAACCGCGATGGCGCCGGTCGGCCGCACGTCGCCGTCCGCCGAGCCGGAACCGTCCGTTACCGTGAAGGTAACCTGCGTCGTCGCGCCTTCGTCAGCCGGGTTCGGCGCAAACGAGATCCCGACGGTCGTGGTGCGCGTATTGACCGTCAACGCGCCGTTGGCGAACGTGAAATCGTAATTAGCTGATGCCAGCGTGCCGAGCCCCGCGACGATGGGGTACGAGCCCACAGGGCTCGTATCGTTGGCCGCAGTTGTCAGCGACGGCGCGCCGGTGATGCCGCTCGTGTCGAACGTGTCGTCACTTCGGAAGCCGCTGTACCTGGCGGTGAACGTGGGATTCGCCACGCCGTAGAGCCGCGTCTTGTCGTCGGCCGTGACGGTCAACAGCGCCTTGCTCACCGTCAGATTCGCTCCGACGAACGTCACGGCGTAGTTGCCAGATAGCACGAGCGACCCCTGCTGAATCGCATACGTTCCGACGGTTTCACCGGCTTCGCGCGTCAGTGCACCAGTGACGTCGTCGCCTTCAACAAGGACACCAGACGGAATCTGATAAGTGAACGCCGGGTCGGCCTCCCCGTAGACTTTCGACTTCGCGTCGGCGGTCACCGTCACCGGCCGCGCGGTGATGGCGAGCGCCGCGCCGACGACCGTCAGGTCGTAGTTGCTCGACAGGGCGAGCGTCCCCTGGGTAATCGCGTAGCTGCCAACACCCTCGCCCGCCGCCCGGGCCAGGGCGCCCGTGAAGCCGTCGCCCGCCGCCAGCGCCCCAGTCGTGACCGCGTAGGTCAGCGCCGGGTCGCCCTCCCCGTAGACCTTGGACTTCGCCTCGGCGGTCACCGTCACCGGCCGCGCCGTGATGGCGAGCGCCGAGGGGACCACCGTCAGGGCGTAGTTGCTCGACAGGGCGAGCGTCCCCTGGGTAATCGCGTAGCTGCCAACACCCTCGCCCGCTGCCCGCGCCAGGGCGCCCGTGAAGCTGTCGCCCGCCGCCAGCGCCCCAGTCGTGACCGCG
>MELF01000032.1 GCA_001767525.1 Acidobacteria bacterium RIFCSPLOWO2_12_FULL_68_19
CCCCCGCCTCTCAAAACCCCTGCACCTTCGGTAACACCATTAATGGCGCGACGATGCGCCGCTCGGTAACACTTACTTATGGCTCGACACGCCCCGCGGCCCCTACTGGGCCCGCCGCGGCCTGGCGCGCCGGGCGTAGTCGCTCCGGCCGAGCGACTCGGTCAACACCACCCGCCACCCCGACCCCGACAGGCGCTGGACGGCCGCGAGCGCCTCGCGGCGCTTCTGGAAGAGACCGAACACGGCCGAGCCGCTCCCCGACATGGCCGCCGCGACGGCGCCTGCGCGCCGGAGCGCGGCCTTCATCTGGTCGATCTCCGGATGGTGGCGTGCAATCGGAGTCTCGAGGTCGTTGATCATCTGCGCCGCCCGCGACGGCCACGGGCCCGGCACGTACTGCGGCTCGTGGACGGCCGAGCCGCGGGCCAGCTCGCGCTCGGCGTCCCACCAGAGGTAGGCCTCGCTCGTCGAAACGCCGAAGCCAGGCACCAGCAGGACGATCCAGTGCCGCGGCAGGTCCGCGAGCGGGTAGATTTCCTCGCCGCGGCCCAGGCCGAGCGCGGTGCCGCCGGCCAGGAAGAACGGGACATCGGCGCCAAGCGTCGCCGCCACGTCGGTCATCTGCACCGGGCGGACGGGCACGCGCCAGACCGCGGCGAGGCCCACCAGCGTCGCCGCCGCGTCGGCGCTGCCGCCGCCCAGCCCCGCCTGCAGCGGAATCTGCTTGTCGATCCGGATCGACACGTCGCGCACCCCTCCCCGGCGCCGGAGGGCGCGCCAGAGCGCCTGCGCCGCCCGCCAGGCCAGATTTGACTCGTCCAGCGGCACACCGGCCGCCGCGCACTCGATCACACACGGGCCCTCCCGCGGAACGCAGGTGATCGTGTCGTGGAGCGAAATGGCCTGGAAGACGGTGCGCAGCTCGTGAAAGCCGTCCGCACGCGTGCCGAGGACCCGCAGATCGAGATTGATCTTCGCGTGCGCGCGGACGATGACGGCCCTCGGCGAACGCATCTCTACTGCGCCCGGAGGGGACCAGCCTCGCGCAGTTCGGCGAGCGTGAGATCGAGCGCGCGGGGAGGCACGTCCACCGTGAACGCCGCCGGATCGAGCGGCACGTTCGCTTCAAGCTGCGAGACGCTCGCCGTGAGGTCCACGCCGAGGCGCGGGTCGAGCGATCGCAGCCGCACCGTCTGGGGGAAGTTCCCCCGCCACGAGGGGTAGTCGACCTGCCATCCCGGGCGGCGCGCGGCGCGTGGCTGCCAGCCCTCGTCGTCGCGCTCGAGGAAGAGCGTCGCACCGCCAGAGAGCTCGATCGAAGCCCAGCCGTTTCGGTGCAGACGGCCGCGAAAGGCGCCGGGCGTGGCCACGACGCAGCCGGTCAGAACCGCCTGCAGGTCGGCGGGCGCGAGCGTCACGCCGATGAGGGCGCCGAGGATCTCCTCGGCCGGGGTATTCCGCAGCACCCGATTGTCGCGCGGCAGGAGCAGCGTTGCCGAGCCCGCGCCGCCGGCAAGAATGAACGCAGGCGGGCCAAACGGCGCCACCGCTTCGAGGCGCAGCGACGCGGGAAGCTCGAAGCCGGCAATCGCACGCCCGCGCACGCCGCGACCGCCGGCGCGCCCCGACAGCGCCAGCTCCACCGTCATCGTCCGCACGCCGGCGCACGCCATCGTCGCCAGCCGGTACGTCTCGGCGAAGTCGGCAAACGGAACGCCCGGGTCGAGAGGCAGCTCGATCCGCCTGGCGGCGCAGCCGGACGCTAGAACCACAGCTCCCAACGCCCAAAGCCCAACACCCAGAGTTCGTCGCCCGCAGTGTTGGGAGCTGGGAGTTGGGAGTTGGGAGTTCCTCATCTAGCGCGGGAGCCGACTCCTCGCGTCGGCGATCTTCTTCCGGACGTCGTCGCGGTCGACCTCGCCGGCCTCGCCGTCGAGCGCGCGGGTCCAGGCCTCGATCGCCTCGGCCCAGCGGCCGCGGCGCGCGAGCAGATCGCCGAGGTGGTTCTGCACCTCGCCGTTTCGCGGCAGCCTCGCCGCGGCCGGCGCGAGGTGCTTCTCCGCCGCCTCCAGATCGCCCCGGCGGAAGAGCGCCCATCCGAGGCTGTCCAGGTAGTAGGGGTTGTCGGGATCGAGATCGAGCGCCCGCTGGACGAGGCGCACCGCTTCGTCGAGCTGCCGGCCACGCTCGGCCAGCAGGTAGCCGAGATAGTTCAGCGCCTGCGCGTTGGCCGGCTCGATCTCGAGCAGCTGCCGCAGGGTCCGCTCGGCATCGACGTCGCGGCCGGCGTCGTTGTACAGATCCGCGAGCGCGAACTGCGTCGCCCCGTCCCGGGGAAACGCCTTGGCGGTCGGCTCGAGCACCGCAAACGCCCGGGCCACATCGCCGGCTTCGAAGAGCGCCCGGGCGCGCAGCCGTGGAAAGCGCGGGTCGTCGCCGTGCTGTCCCTGCGCCTCGGCGGCCAGCGCCGCGGCCCGGGTGTACTCACGCGCGGCAACGAGGGCGGTGATCCGCCGCACCTTGAGGCCGCGGCTGGTCGGCTCGAGCGCCAGCGCGCGCGTGTAGTTCTCCACCGCCGCCTGGAGCAGTCCCGCCTGCTCCTGATACTGCGCGAGCGTCGAAGCGACCCGCGGCTCGTCGTCGACGATGACGTCGAGCGTCGAGATGGCGTTCTCGAGGTTGCCGGAGGCCGCATACGCCTGCGACAGGAACAGGCGGCCCTGCAGCGAACCCGGGCTCTGCGTCACCACGCGCGCGAATGCGTCCACCGCCTTGGCCGCCTCGTCCATGCGCAGGTACAGGCGGCCGAGCGAGAAGAGCACGTCCAGCCCCACGGTCGGGTCCTTCGCGACCCGCTCGAGGTGCCCAATCGCCTCGCCGGCCAGCGTCCGAAACTTCGGCCCGGCCGCGCTGGCGCTCAGCGCGTCGGCCTGGGATGTGTACACGAGGCCGAGCACACGGTGGGCTTCCAGGTTGCCGTCGTCCAGCTTCAGGGCGTCGCGCGCGGCGCTCTCCGCTTCCGTCCGGCGGTCCCGGCGGAGATGGAAGGCCGCAATCTCGGCGCGAACCTCGGCCGACACCGGATCGGCCGCGGCGGCACGCTCGAGCGCCGCCAGCGCGCCCGACTGATCGCCGAGCGCTTCCAGCCTCCGGGCCATGAGGAACTCGAAGTAGGCGGCCGAGGTCTGCGCCGCCAGGGACGGAGCGGCCAGCACGAGCAGAGCCGCGGCGGTCACGAACACGCGGGACACGCGGCGATTGGCGGCCGTCATCGCAGTAAGCGATCTTAGCCCAAGATGTTATAGTGCGAGGGATTTTCGGAGGCTCCATGCCCGTCGATGCGGAACTGCTCGAGATCCTGGCGTGCCCGAACTGCAAGACACCGGTGAAACTGGTACGGAACGGGACCGCGCTCAAGTGCGACACGTGCCACCGGGTCTACGCGATCAAGGACGACATCCCGGTGATGCTGATCGATGAGGCGACGATCGAAAAGGACGAGTGAAGATCCTCCTGGTCCGCCTGCGGTTGATTGGCGACGTCGTCTTCACGACGCCGCTCGCGCGTGCGCTGCGCCGTCGGTATCCGGAGGCTCACATCACCTACGTCGTCGAGCCGCCGGCCTCTGCCGTCATCCGCGGCAATCCCCACGTGAACGAGATCTGCGAGCTCCCGCGCCGCCGCGGGCTGGAGCGGCTGCGCGACGATCTGGCGGCCGCCCACCGGCTGCGCCGGCGGCGATTCGATCTCGCCATCGACCTGCACGGCGGACCGCGCAGCGCCTGGCTCACCTGGGCCAGCCGGGCGCCGACGCGAATCGGCTATCGGACGCCCGGCCGAAGCTGGATGTACACCCATGTCGTCGAGCGCGCCCCCGACCTCGGACCGCGGCACTCCGTGCTGAAGCAGTGGGACCTGCTGGCGCCGCTCGGCTTCGACGCGTGCGACCCGTCGCGCGACGCCGTCGAGATGACCGATGACCCCGTGGCCGCCGCGCGCGTCGAACGCTGGCTGGTCGAAGCCGGCATCGCCCCTCGTCACAGGGTCGTCGTGCTCCACGTCAGCGCCGGTAATCGGTTCCGCCGCTGGCCGACCGAGCACTTCGTCACGCTGGTGGCCGAACTGGCCCGCCGCGACCCGGGCTGCCGCTTCGTGCTGACATCCGGGCCCTCTGAGGCGGATGCCGCGCGCGCCCTCATCGAGCAGATCCGGCGCCGGTTCGCGGCCGCCGCCGACGCGGCCAGGCACACCGAATTCGCCATGCCGGAGCTCCGCGCCCTGATCGCCCGGGCGGCGGTGTACATTGGGGGGGACAGCGGTCCGCTGCACGTCGCGGCGACGACGGGCACGCCGATCGTGGCCCTGTTCGGCTCGACGCTCGCCGAGCGATCCATGCCGTGGCGCGACCCGCGGTGGTTCGCCGAAGCGGTTGACGCGGGACCGCTCGCGTGCCGGCCGTGCCGGCAGCGAACGTGCGCGCCTGGCGACTTCCGCTGTCTGACGCGCATCGACGCCGCGCGGGTCCTCGCGGCGGTCGAACGCGCTCTGGCGGGCCCCAGGGCTCAGGCCCAGGGGCCCGGTGGAACCCGACTGAAGCCCGAGGCCCTGGCCTCGAGGCCAACGGTGCAAGCATGAACGTGGCGGCGGTGGCGGTGGATCGGACGCGGGCGGCGCCGACGCTCGAGCGCGTGGCCGGGCTGCTGCTGCTCGGATTCGTGGCGGCGCTGCAGGTGTCGATCGCGCTGGCGGATATCCTGCTGACGGCGATGCTCGCCTCGTGGGTGCTCCTGCGCATCCGCGAGCGAACGCGGCCGTCGGCGCCGGCCTTCTTCACGTCGCTCGTCGCCTACGGCGCGCTGACGCTCGTCTCGTCGGCGCTGTCGATCGATCCCGCCGCGAGCTTCCTCGACAGCAAGCAGCTCGTGCTCCTGGCGATCGTGCCGGCCGTGTACGACATCGCGCGCGGGTCGCGGGCGTCAACCGCCGTCGACGTCATCATCTCCGTGGGCGCTACCAGCGCCGTCTTCGGCATCGTCCAGTACGGCGTGCTGCACTACGACAACCTGGGCCAGCGCCCGCAGGGGACGCTCACGCACTACATGACCTACTCGGGCCTGCTGATGCTCGTCATCGGCGCCGCGGCGGCGCGTCTGGTGTTCGGCGCGCGCGATCGGGTCTGGCCGGCGCTCGTCATGCCCGCGCTCATCGTCGCGCTGGCGCTCACCTTCACGCGCAACGCCTGGATCGGCGCCTGCGTCGCCGTCGGCCTGCTGCTGGTCCTCAAGGACTTCCGCCTGACCGGGCTGCTCCCGGTCGTGCTCGCGCTCCTCTTCGTTCTGGCGCCCGAAGGGCTGATCAGCCGGCTGACCTCCACGTTCAACGCACAGGATCCGGCCAACCAGGACCGCTTCGCGATGATCGAAGTCGGCGCGCTGATGGTGCGGGATCATCCACTCACCGGTGTGGGGCCGAACATGGTACCGGTGGCGTACGAGCAGTACCGACCGGATTACGCCGTGAACGAGACGAATCCGCACCTGCACAACGTTCCGCTGCAGATCGCCGCCGAGCGGGGGCTGCCGGCGCTGGGGGTCTGGATCTGGTTCGTCGGGGCGGTCGTGCTCGCGCTCGTCCGTCTCTTCCGTCAGAGCGCATCGGGGCCCGTCGGGCAGCGGGTGCTGCCGGCCACGGCGCTCGCCTCGGTGGCGTCGATGCTGGCCGCGGGGCTGTTCGAATACAACTTCGGCGACTCCGAGTTCCTGATGTTGTTCCTCGTGCTGATCACGCTGCCGTTCGCCGCCGCGCGTCCCGATCATGCTTCCTCCGATTGCGGCTGATCGGGCGCGGGCAATCGTCGCCGGCATGGCGCGGACGCACGTCCTCGTCGTCGGCGACGCCATGCTCGACAGGTTCATCGCCGGCCGCGTCACGCGCATCTCCCCCGAGGCGCCCGTGCCTATCGTGATGTTCGATCACGAGACGCACCGCATCGGCGGAGCCGCCAACGTCGCCCACAACGTCGCCGCGCTCGGCGGGCTCACGACGCTCGTGGGAGTGACCGGCCGCGACGAGGCGGCCGCCACGCTCGTCGAGGCGTGCCGCGAGGCGGGCATTTCGCCGGTCTTCGTCAGCGACGCCGCGCGTCCGACGACGACGAAGGTGCGGATCGTGACCGAACGGAATCAACAGGTCGCGCGGGTCGACTACGAGCTCGACGCGGAGATCGCCGGCGAGATCGAACAGAAGGTCGTCGCGGCGGTCGAGCAGCAGGCCGAGCTCGCCGCCGCCATCGTGATTTCCGACTACCTCAAGGGGAGCGTCACCGCCCGGGTGATGCGCGCCGCCGTCGAGGCGGGCCGCGCCAGGCGCGTTCCGGTGCTGGTCGATCCGAAGATCCCGCACGTCGATTACTACGCCGGCGCCACGGTGATCACGCCCAACCACCACGAGGCGGAAATCGCCGTCAACATGCGCGTGCGGAGCGACGAGGACGCGCGCCTGGCCGCCCGCGTCTTCCGCGAACGCACCAGGTGCGGGGCCGTCTTCATGACCCGGGGCGATCAAGGAATGTGGCTGCTCGCCGACGGCATCGAGGACTCGCTCCCCGCGTCGGCGCGGGAGGTGGCCGACGTCACCGGCGCCGGCGACACCGTCATCGCGACGGCGGCGCTGGCACTGGCCTCCGGCGCCACGCTCGTCGAGGCGGCGCGGCTGGCGAACGAAGCGGCTGGAATCGCCGTGGCGCGGTTCGGGCCGGCGGTCGTCACGCCCGCCGAACTCATTGGCGCCGTCGAGGCCTCAGCGACCATTTGACCTGGGTTATTCACGACTGCGTCGTTCACACTGCTCGGTTCTCCCTTCGCCGTTCGTGTTCCGGTTCGGGTCTGCCGTTCCTCGTTCCCCGTCGAGCCGGTTCCAGGTGTTCCGGCGAGGACGAGCCAGAGACCTCCGACCAGTGAACCGCGAACCCGCGACCCGAACGTGAACACGAACCGAGCACCACGCACCGAGAAGCGTGAACGACGCGTGGCGCACTGAATAATCCAGGCAAGACCCGACGCCCAAGACCCAACGCCCGAGCCTTCTCAGTGGCGGAAATGTCTTCGCCCCGTGAACACCATGGCGAGCCCGTGCTCGTCGGCCGCCCCAATGACTTCCTGATCGCGGACCGAGCCGCCCGGCTGGACTACCGCGGTGGCGCCGGCGGCGGCCACTGCGTCGAGGCCGTCGCGGAAGGGGAAGAAGGCGTCGGAGGCAGCCACCGCTCCCGCGAGCGTCCGATCGCCCGCAGCGTCCGCCTTCATGCGGGCGACCTTCACCGCGTCGACGCGGCTCATCTGTCCGGCGCCAATCGCGAGCGTCCGGTCCGCGGAGGTGAAGATCACGGCGTTCGACTTCACGTGCGCGCAGACCCGCCACGCGAAGCGGAGCGCCTGCCATTCCTCCGCCGTCGGCTGCCGCTTCGTCACCACGGTGGGACCGTCCGAACCGGGCCAGGCCCCGTGCGCCTCGCGCACCACGTCACGCGTCTGGACGAGCATGCCGCCGACAATCGACCGTATCTCCAGGCCGGACGAGCCGTGCCTCGTCCCTGCCTCAGCCGCGTCGGCCGGCGCGTCGTGCGGGACGACCACCCGCATGTTGGCCTTGGCCGCGAGCACGGGGCGCGCCTCCTCGTCGACCTCGGGCGCGACGACCGCTTCGATGAACGTCGAGACGATCGCCCGGGCGGTGTCCACGTCGATCGTCCGGTTGAGTCCGACGATGCCGCCGAAGGCCGCCAGCGCGTCGGCGTCGCGGGCGCGGACGTAGGCCTCGGCGGTCGCGCGGCCCGTGGCGGCGCCGCACGGGTTCGTGTGCTTGATCACCACCGCCGCCGGCTCGCTGAACTCCATCGCGATCCGCGCGGCGGCATCCAGGTCGAGCAGGTTCGTGTACGACAGCTCCTTCCCCTGCAGCACGCGGAAGCCCGGGTGCGGGCCGAAGCCCTCGTAGAGCGCCGCCTGCTGGTGCGGGTTCTCGCCGTACCGCAGGTCGCGCACCTTCCGAAGATCGACCGGCAGCGACGGCGGCAGCAGCGGAGGCGCGCCGCGCGTGAAGGCGTCCGGCCCGGCGGCGATCGTCGCCAGCGTGGCGGCAATCGCGGTGTCGTACCGGCCGGTATGCGCAAACGCCTTCTTCGCCAGCTCGAACCGGAACTGG
This sequence comes from Acidobacteria bacterium RIFCSPLOWO2_12_FULL_68_19, assembly GCA_001767525.1. Lineage (GTDB taxonomy): Bacteria > Acidobacteriota > Vicinamibacteria > Vicinamibacterales > UBA2999 > MELF01. The sequence continues at coordinate 8,203 of MELF01000032.1, forward strand.
CGGCTCGGCCCCTCCCCGCGATCGAGCGCGTCGAGCACCGCCGGATAGTCGGCAGGCGAGACGACGACGAGCACGTCTTCGAAGTTCTTGGCGGCGGCGCGCACGAGGCTCGGGCCGCCGATGTCGATCTCTTCGACGAGCGCGTCGAAGGGCGTGTCGGGATTGGCGGCCGCCTTCGCGAACGGATACAGGTTGACGACCACCAGGTCGATGAGCGTGATGCCGTGCGCCGCCGCCGCGGCGAGGTCGTCGGCCCGGCTCCGGCGCGCGAGGATGCCGCCGTGCACGCGGGGGTGCAGCGTCTTGACGCGCCCGTCCATCATCTCGGGGAACCCGGTCACCTCCGAGATGGCGACGACGGACAGGCCCGCCTGCTGCAGCGCGCGGGCGGTGCCGCCGGTCGAGACCAGATCGAAGCCGCGCGCGGCCAGGCCCCGGGCGAAGTCGACCAGGCCGGACTTGTCGGAAACGCTCAATAAGGCTCTGGACATGTGTGCCTTGACACCCATGGGGCGGACGCTTAGGATATCGCCTGCGTTACGGGACGTGCCCCTCGGCGAGCTTGGGGCGACCCCGAGCTGTGCCGACGGGTCAACGTTGCAGTCGAGGCCGCGCTTGCACTGGCGGTCTTTTTTTGTGTCTCGGAACAGGGTTCCGGAGCAAGCAGGGAAGAAGAACGATGCGCATCACCGGCAAGGTCAAGTGGTTCAACAACGCCAAGGGTTATGGGTTCATTGAGCGCGAGGGCGGCAGCGACGTCTTCGTGCACTATTCCGCCATTACCGGCAACGGCTTCCGGTCGCTCGAGGAAGGGCAAGCGGTCGAGTTCGAGATTGTCGACGGCCCCAAGGGTCCGCAGGCGGGAAACGTCTCGAAGGTGTAGCCCGGCGCCAAGGGCTGTGCACCCCACCGCGCGACCGCGGTGGGGCTCACTCTCCACCGGCCACGCTCCCGTCACTCATCGGACTGCACGATCCCACGCAGCGCCCGCGCGGTGAAGGCGATCTTGCCGTCCTTCATCGCCACGCGGAACGCCACCTCCTCGCTCCCCTGCTGCTTCAGCGCGGCCACCTGCTGGCGGATCAGCTCGACGAAGCGGTGAAACGGGACGGCGTCCTGCCCCGCTTCGCGGCGCGCCTCGGCCAGACTCTCGTACAACGCCTGCAGCTTGTCCAGCTCGCGGAACGGGTCGCGCAGCGAGGTGACGCAGAGGATGCGGTCCTCCGGGCGCGGCGCCGCCGCCGGCGAGGGGCGCGGCTGGCTGAACGGGCCCGGCCGGCCTTCTTCGCGCGCCCGGAGCCCACGGTCCCACAGGTCGATGAACGTAGCGAAGCGCGCCTGGAGCGTCGAGAAGCGGAACCGCTCCCCGTAACTCCCGACGTGCGTCCGGTCGAGGCGCTTGACGAGCGCGGAGACGCGCCCGCGCGTCTCCCACGGCGGCCGAGGCAGCCGGCCTGCGAAGAACATGTTGTACTCCGCCTCGAGCCGCTTCAGCTCCGCTTCGAGCACCTCGAGCTCGCGGTCGACGTCGATCGAAGGATCGGCCACGCGGGATCATTCTGACACAAGCGACACTCTTCACTCTTCACGCACCACCGAGTCACAGAGGCACGGAGACCGCTCTCAATATCAAGCGTCGCGCGGCAGCGACCCGGCGGCAAGGGAGCGCGCGGAGCCTGATTGTCGCTCTCGGTGTCTCGGTGTTCCGTGGCGGCGTGAAGCGCCGCGACGTCAGAAGATCGTCGCGACCGAGGCGACGGCAAGGTCGAGGATCCGCGCCGGCAGCACGCCGAGATAGAAGATCACGGCGACGGCCGCCGCCAGCGCCGCCAGGGCGACGCGCGGGGTCTCGACCGGCGCCGAGGTCGCCGCGGGCCCGTCGGCCATGTACATCATCACGACCACGCGCAGGTAGAAGAAGACGGAGACGACGCTCGTCAGCACGCCGATGATCGCCAGGCCGTAGTAGCCGGCGCCGACGGCCGCGCTGAAGATGTACCACTTGCCGATGAAGCCGGCCGTCGGCGGCAGCCCCCCGAGCGACAGCATGCACACGGTCATCAGCGCTGCCAGCGCCGGCCGTGTGTGCCACAGACCGGCGTAGTCGCGGAGTTCGTCGTTGGCCGCTTCCCGCGCGCCCAGCAGGGCGATGACCCCGAAGGCCGCGAGGTTCGTCACGGCATAGGCGAGCAGGTAGAAGAGGATGGCGGCCTTGCCGACCTCGTTGGCCGCGACGAGCCCGACGAGCAGGTAGCCGCCATGGGCGATGCTCGAGTACGCGAGCATGCGCTTCAGGTTGCTCTGGGCGACGCCGACGAAGGTCCCGAGCACCATCGTCGCCGCGGCGAGCAGCCAGACCACCGGCGCCCAGTCGCCGCTGAACGGCTCGAACGCGGAGAGGAAGACGCGCGCGAAGGCGGCGAACGCCGCCGCCTTGACGCCGGTCGACATGAAGCCGGTCACGATGGCCGGCGCTCCCTCGTAGGCGTCGGGCGTCCACATGTGAAACGGCACGGCCGAGATCTTGAACGCGAACCCGACGAGCAGGAGGCCGAGCGCGATCAGGATCAGCGGGTCGTCGCTCAGCGACTGCGCCGCGAGGTAGGCGCCGACCCGGTCGAGCCGGGTGCTGCCGCTCAGTCCGTAAGTGAACGCGATGCCGTACAGGAAGAAGGCGCTCGAGAAGGCGCCGAGCAGGAAATACTTGAACGCCGCTTCCGCCGCCTGCGGGTCGTCGCGCCTGATGCCGGTCAGCACGTACACGGCGATCGAGAGGATCTCGAGCGCGATGAAGACGACCAGCAGATCGTTGGCCGTCGCCATCATGATCATGCCGACGATCGAAAAGAGCACGAGCGCGTAGTAGTCCCCCTTCGGCAGCCCGTCCCGGCCGACCACGGGCGCCGACAACATGATCGTCAGCACGCCGACCAGGAGCAGCACCATCGTGACGAACAGGCCGAAGTTGTCGGCTTTGATGACGCCGAAGCTCACGGCGTTCCGGTCCCACAAGAGCACCGACGCGGCGGCGGCGCCGACCAGACCGACGATGCCGAGGCCGCCGACCGGCAGGTTCTCGCCGCGCGCCCGGAACGCCTCGGCGCCCATGACGGCAAGCGCCGCGACGGTGACGCACAGCATCGGAACGACCGCGGTGAAGCTCTCCATCATCGTTCGGACCGTTCGGACCGTTCGCGCCTGCCTTCGCTCGCCGGCACATCGGCCCGGTGGGCTGCAGCGAGGCCTCGCGGCGGTCGTGCGCGTCCACTCGCCGAGCGCACGACAGTCGCGGGCCGTTCGGCGTCGTCGACCTGCAGATTCCGGCGGGCCTGGACGCGCTGGACGAGCGCATCCACGGACGCCTCCATCGGCCGCAGGAAGAGCGTCGGAAAGACGCCCATCACGACCGCCATGACGCAGAGGGGCACCGCCGCCGCCCATTCCCGCGGCGCCAGATCCGCCAGCGTCGCGTTTTCCTCGTGTACGACCGGACCGAAGTAGACGCGCTGCACCATCCACAGCATGTACACGGCGGAGAGAATCACACCGAGGCCCGCAGCCACCACGAAGCCCGGATTCCATCGGAACGCGCCGAGCAGGATGAGGAACTCGCCGATGAACCCGTTCAGCCCAGGCAGGCCGATCGAGGCGAGCGTGATGATCATGAAGACCGCTGTCAGCCGCGGCACCACCTCCTTCAACCCCCCGAACTCGCTGATGAGGCGGGTATGGCGCCGATCCGACAGCATGCCGACCAGGAGGAAGAGCCCGCCGGTGCTGACGCCGTGCGCCAGCATCTGGTAGACGGCGCCCTGCGCCCCTTGCGTGTTCATCGCGCAGATGCCGAGCACGACGAAACCGAGGTGGCTCACCGAGGAGTACGCCACCAGTTTCTTCATGTCGGGCTGGACCATCGCGACGAGCGCGCCGTAGACGATGCCGATGACCGCGAGCACGGCGAGCATCGGCGCGAAGTACGCCGCGGCATCGGGAAACAGCGGAAACGAGAACCGCAGCAGTCCGTAGGTCCCCATCTTCAGCAGCACGCCGGCCAGGATGACCGAGCCGGCCGTCGGCGCCTGCACGTGCGCGTCGGGCAGCCAGGTGTGGAACGGGAAGAGCGGCACCTTGATCGCAAACGCCACCGTGAAGGCGAGGAAGAACCACATCTGCGTCGATGGGGCGATGTCGAGCGAATAGAGCCGGAGCAGGTCGAAGCTGTACGCCCCGGTCGCGGCGTTGTGGAGAGAGGCGAGGCCGAGGATCGCGACCAGCATCAGGACGCTTCCGGCCATCGTGTACAGCATGAACTTGACGGCGGCGTAGATCCGCTGATCGTAGCCCCAGATGCCGATCAGGAAGTACATCGGCACGAGCATCGCGTCCCAGAACACGTAGAACAGGAAGAGGTCGAGCGAGATGAAGACGCCGATCATCGCCGCTTCGAGCGCCAGCATGAAGATCGAGAATTCCTTCACCTTGCGCTCGATCGACCCCCACGAGGAGAGCAGCGCGATCGGCGTCAGGAACGCCGTGAGCACCACGAGCAGCAGGCTCACCCCGTCCACGCCCACGTAGTAGTCGATGCCGAACGCGGGGATCCATGGGTACCGCTCGACGAACTGGAACGCCGGCGAGGGGCCGTCGAAGCCGGCCCAGATCGCCAGCGTCACGGCGAACACGCCGATCGAGACGAGGAGCGCGATCCAGCGGATCGCGGCGTCGCGGCGGCCATTGGCGTTGCCGACGACGAGCAGGAGGAGCGCCCCGGCGAGCGGGAGCACCCAGGAGAGCGTCAGCATCGTTCCGATCCCGGCAGGCCACAGAGACACAGAGACACGGAGGAATCACTTGATCTCTGTGTCTCCGTGCCTCTGTGGCCCGTGGGGGTGTTCCTTATCGCCACAGGTAATACCCGAGAATCACCACGACGCCGATCAAGACCGAGCTCGCATAGGCGCGCACCGATCCTGTCTGCAGCCGCCGCAGGATGGCCGAGCCTTCCGCCACGATCGCGCCGACGCCGTTCACGGCGCCGTCGACAACGGAGACGTCGAAGCCGCGCCAGAGCCCGCGCTCCGACCCGCGCTGGATCGGATGGACCACCGCCGCGTCGTACACCTCGTCGACGTAGTACTTGTTCAGCAGCAGCGCGTACACGCCGGCGTAGCGCCGGGCGAGCGCCGCCCCGAGTTCCCTCCGCCGCAGCCAGAAATACGACGCCAGCAGGATCCCGCCAACGGCGATCGCGCTGGAGACGCCCATCAGCGTCAGCTCCAGTGCCCCCTCGGGACCGGCCTCCGCTTCCGCTGGCCGGGCGCCGGCAGGCGGCTCGAACGACGGCGCCAGCCACGCCGCAAGCTGGTTGTCGCCGCCCAGCCCGTGCGGCATGCCGATGTAGCCGGCGACGGCCGACCCGACCGCGAGGACCACGAGGACGAGCGCCATGGCGGGGGGAGCGTCGTGCAGGTGCGACGGTGCGACGGTGCGAGGGTGCGACGGTGCGTCCGACGGTGCGAGGTGCGACGGTGCGAGGTGCGACGGTGCGAGGTGCGACGGTGCGGGGTGCGACGGTGCGGGGTGCGACGGTGCGGGGTTGGGCCCTTCGCCGTGAAACGTGAGGAAGACGAGGCGGAACATGTAGGTGGCGGTCAGGAGCGAGGTGACCGCCGCCACCAGCCACAGGACCGTGTGTCCCTCCCGGAACGTTTCGTACAGGATCTCGTCCTTGCTGAAGAAGCCGGAGAGCAACGGCACGCCGGCGATGGCGAGCGCGCCCACGAGGAACGTCCAGTACGTGACCGGCAGGTCACGCTTCAGGCCGCCCATGTTGCGGATGTCCTGCTCGCCGTGGAGCGCATGGATCACGGCGCCCGATCCGAGGAAGAGCAGCGCCTTGAAGAAGGCGTGCGTGTACAGGTGGAAGATGCCCGCGCCGAAGGCGCCGACCCCCATCGCCAGGAACATGAGGCCGAGCTGGGACACGGTCGAGTACGCGAGCACGCGCTTGATGTCGTTCTGCACGAGCCCGATCGTCGCGGCCATCAGCGCCGTCAGCGCCCCCACCACGGCCACGATCGTCATCGTCTCGGGGGCGTGGCTGAAGAGCACGGCGTTGCGGCCGATCATGTAGACGCCGGCGGTCACCATCGTGGCGGCGTGGATGAGCGCCGAGACCGGCGTGGGACCTTCCATCGCATCCGGCAGCCAGACGTAGAGCGGAATCTGGGCCGACTTGCCCGTGGCGCCGACAAACAGCAGCAGCGTCGCCAGCGACAGCGCGCCGAAGACACCCTCCTCCGGCGGCAACGCGGCCGCCATCCCCGCGAGACGCTGGAAGTCGAGCGTGCCGAACTGGACGAAGAGAAAGAGCACGCCCAGGATGAAGGCATAGTCGCCGATGCGGTTGACGACAAACGCCTTCTTGCCGGCGTCGGCGGCCGACTTCTTCTTGAACCAGAATCCGATCAGCAGATAGGAGCAGAGCCCGACGCCCTCCCAGCCGACGAAGAGCACCAGGAAATTGGCGCCGAGCACCAGCACGAGCATGAACGCGGCGAACAGGTTCAGGTACGAGAAGTAGCGCGCGTACTCGCCGTCGGGCTCCTCCTGCATGTACGCCGTCGAGTAGATGTGGATCAGCGCGCCGATGCCCGAGACAATCAGGATCATCACGGCGGCCAGCGGATCGACCCGGAGCGTCACGTCGAGCACGAAGTCGCCCGACGCGATCCACGTGTAGACCACCTGCTCGATCGCCCTGGCGTCGGGGGGCGAGCCGGCCAGATCCAGCACCGTCATCACGGACACGGCGAACGACGCCACCATCACCGCCGAGGCGACGGCTCCGGACACGGTCTTGGGGAGCCGCCGCCCGAGCGAGGCGTTCGTCAGGAACCCGAGCAGCGGGAAGAGGGGAATCAGCGCGAGCACACGCTCACCACTTCAGCGCCGTGAAGGCGTCCGGGTTGAGCGATTCCCGGTGCCGGTACAGGGCAATCACGATCGCCAGGCCGACCGCGGCTTCCGCCGCGGCCACGGTCATGACGAAGAACACGATGATCTGGCCGTCGAAGCCGCCCAGTTGGCGGCCGAAGGCGACAAAGGTCAGGTTGACGGCGTTGAGCATGATCTCGATCGACAGCAGGATCGTGATCAGGTTGCGCCGCAGAAAGACGCCGGCGGTACCGATGGCAAAGAGCACGGCCGATACGAACAGGTAGTGTCCCAGCGGAATCACGACTCGTCGCTCTCCCGCCGCGCCAGGACGACCGCGCCGACCATCGCCACGAGAATCAGCACCGAAGTGGCCTCGAAGGGGAAGACATACTCGGTGAAGAGCACCTTGCCGAGCGCCCGCACCGAGCCGGCCGCGCCAGCCTGCTCCCCGACCGGCCTGTCGACGTCGCTCGTGCCGAGGAGCGCCCAGACGAGCTCGACGACGAGGAGCAGCGCGAGGAGGCTCCCGAACCGGGCCAGGACCCCCTGCCGGAGCGGATGCGTCCGGTCCCACTCCGCCGCGTCCTCCTGCGGCGCGTTCAGCAGCATGACGACGAAGAGGAAGAGGACCATGATGGCGCCCGCGTAGATGATGATCTGCGCCACCGCCACGAACGGCGCGTCGAGCTGGATGTAGAGCCCCGCGAGCGCGCCGAACGAGGCGATGAGCAGCAGCACGCTGTGCATCGGATTCCGCTGTCCGATGACGAGCGCCGAGGCGCCGATCGCGATCGCGGAGAACACGTAGAAGGCGATCGTCTCAGGCATCCAGGTACAGCACCAGCGCCGCCGTCACGATCAGGTTGATCACCGCGGCGGGAAACAGCCACTTCCACCCGAACTGCATCAGCTGGTCGTACCGGTACCGCGGCACGGTCCAGCGCACCCAGATGTAGGCGAAGAGAATCGCCGCGACCTTCACCAGGAACCAGATCCAGCCGTATTCGGGCGGCAGGAACGGCCCGTGCCAGCCGCCCAGGAACAGGTCGGTCGCCACGGCCGCGGCCGTCGTCATGTTGATGTACTCCGCCTGCGGAAAGAGCGCGAAGCGCACGGAGCTGTACTCGGTGCTGTAGCCGGCCACCAGCTCCTGCTCCGCCTCCGGGAAGTCGAACGGCGCGCGATTGGTCTCCGCGACGGCCGCAATCATGTAGATGGCGAAGCCGACCGGCTGCAGGAAGACGTACCACCGCGGGATGAATCC
>MELF01000033.1:0-15618 GCA_001767525.1 Acidobacteria bacterium RIFCSPLOWO2_12_FULL_68_19
TGACGAGCATGCACCATCACGTCTCTCCCCGCTCGACACCGTTGAAGCAGGGGACCTTCCCTCCGATGCGGTTCTGTTGTCCGCACCATCAACGGTAGTATGTCCCCCTCCGACTTCTCACGCGGCACCGGCCTGAATTTCGCAACGACGTGCTTATGCCACGCCTTCCGCGGGCTGTGGACCCGCGACCCCGTTAGATCTCCCTTGTTGCCCTGATGGCTGTCCCCCCATTCCGCTCCCCTTACGCCGGAGGGTTCTTCGAGGCTGCGCGTCCAGAGTCTTCGCCTCTTCCGTGGCCTTCACGTCAAATGAAACGCTGGGCTCCCTCTTGGTCCCCTTGCGGGGCCTAACATGTCGGCGCTGCAGGATTCCCTTCATGGTACGGACTACGGGGTTGCGCTCCTTTCGCAGGAGGATACTGCGCTTCACCACATCCGGTCGCCCAGGTGCAGCGGCAGCCTGCTACGTGGCTCTCTGGCGATTACCACGACCGGACTTCCACCGGTTAGTCATCAGGACCTTTCAAGGCGCACCATTTGCCGGTTAGCGGGCCCGTGTCGTTGCTCAGGCCGTGACAGGCGTGAGTCGATAAACTCGGCTGGCCAGTCGTGAGGCTCGCTTGACGTCGCCGGCTCGCAGGGCCTCTCGCACATCGTCAAGTTTGTTCGCGTCGTCCAGCGAGAGGTAGGGCGCCCAGCCACCCTCGGCGTCCACGAGATTCACGTCGACCTCCGCGGCAAGATCTCCTTCACGCACGAGCTTCTTGGTGGCTTTGCTCTTCATGTTCGTCTCTTTCGCCACGTCTCGTCCCACTTGGCCGGGTCGGGTCGATACGCCGTGACCACGACCGCTGGCGAATCCTGGCCCGCAGGGATACCCCAGACTACATGAATCGGTTGACCGTTTCTATCGTGTTCCAGAACCAGAACGCATGGCCCTTTCGGATAGTCCGGATAGTCTTCGACTACGGCAGCGCCCGCCAGACCGTCGACCACGTCACGAACCAGCACACCGTCCGCCGCGAGTTCTTCATAGCCGTGATCGGATACACGAACCTCGCCGCGTGTGACCAGCGATCGCACACGCTCCAGGGTCTGACTCAATCTCTTGATCCATTCTTGTTCTTGACCATGCTTGCGGGTGTTCGTTTTGTCCCGCTAGACGGCAGCGCTCACCCGCGGGCGCTCATGATCGCGCGGCGGCCGTCAGTAGCGCGTGTTGGACCGCCTGTCTGGTTGACCGCCAGACAAGAGCGGGCCTATGCACGCGATTGCCACCTGCGCGGGTCCTGGCGACCATGAACCGCCAGCACGATCACTTCACTGCCCGACAAACAAAAGTAGAGCGCATATGGAAACCGACGAAGGGTAGCCCGGCGAATGTCGCTACGTGCCCTGGGAAACGCCAGCGGATTTTCCGCGATGCGACCGACGAGGCCGTCCACAACCGCGGCGAACTCGGCTCCAAGTCCTTGCCGCCGCTCTTCATACCAGTTGCGGGCCTCCAGAACTTCGGCCTCGGCTTGGGGCCGAAAGCGGACCGGCCGGGTCACTCCCGGGCCAATAACTTCCGGCGAATGGCCTCCCACGGGATCGCAGATGTCGGGTCGGCAAGGTGTTCCGCCCAACGACGGTCCAGTTCTGCTTCTTGCTCAGGCGTGAGCACCAGCTCGGCATCCCGTTCGGCGTTGGTGAGACTTTGCCACAGAGCCATGGCCAGTTCGGCCCTCTCGTTGGCTGGAAGTTTCAAGATTTCCGATAAAGCCTGGGATGACATGCCGTGATCCTCTCATGCCCACCAGCGACTCGCAACAACCCCGGCTCTCGACCTTCGCCAGGCCTCCCAGAACCTGAGTAGCTGAATGAATCCCGTTGTTGGACTCAGGTCCAACGTCAGCGCTCACCCGCGGGCGCTCACGATCGCGCGGCGGCCGTCGGGTAGCGCGTGTTGGGCAGACAATTCCGGACCAAGCCTCACGCTGCGAGAACCGGGGCGAGATCGGCTTCGCTGGCTGGAGCGAGCCCCAGTTCTTGGAGCACGGCATTGAGTCCTGCGAGCGACACCATGTCCGGGGTCGTGATCTCGATCCCGATGGCCTGGCCGTCGGCTGCGAAGTCGATGATGAGCCCCGGCTCAACCCTCCGGGTTCGAACACTCTTCTGACCCGCGCCCCGAGGAAGGTAGGAGTACGCGGCAATCGGCCGGCCATGCCGGAAGGTCACTTCAAGGTAGCGGTCTCTCATGACTGGGCCTGATCCACAGGATACGCTGTCACGACGACGAGGAGTTGTCGTTTCTCATCCGGCTCCACTTGACGCGAGCCGGCGTCGGTGCCAGTTGGTGTTAGACAGCGAGCCTCAGCCGGCGGTATCGTAGATCGCAGGAACCGTCCATGCACAACGAATTTACGGCCGTATTTGAACGGGATGGCGATTGGTACGTGGCGTATTGCCCAGAAATCCCGGGGGCCAACGGGCAGGGGCGCACCAAGGAAGACGCGCGCCGAAATCTCGCTGAAGCCATTGCGCTGATTCTGGAGGACCGTCGTGAAGACGGCCTTCGCGGCGTACCGCCAGACGCTGAACGGGAGACGGTGACCGTGAAGTGAAACGGAGCACGCTTCTCCAGCACCTGCGCAGGCACGGGTGCGTGCTCAAGCGACAAGGCAGCTCCCACTCTCTTTGGACCAACCCACGAACTGGTGCAGTTGAAGCAGTTCCGCGCCACACCGAGATTCCCAATAACCTCGCGCGGAAGATTTGCCGAAATCTGAGCGTCCCCGAAATCGGCAAGGAGTAGGGTCCGCTGTCAACGTTCGCGTTCACCCGCGGCCGCTCATGATGGCACCGGCGGCCGTCGGGTGCGACGAGAGAACGACCACTCGACAGGCGTCGCGCGTCGATGCGTTCGAGAGACGCGACTGTCGGCGCCGTGATCTCCGACAGGAGTAAACCGGGCCCGACACATGACGGCCGCGCAGCTCACGGAGCTGCGCGGGTCGCGGAATGCGAGGTGGAGGGTCCGGTTGTCCACGGCGTCCGACCGGAGCGCCGGTTCGAACCCGTCGACGCGCGCCGCGGAGCCTCGAACCACTACGACTTCCCGTCCTCCGGCTCGTAGGCGAGCACCGTCGGAGGATTTCCCGGCAACCCCATCTCGCGCCAGCGCGCCGCCACCGCGTCGTAGACACTCCTGCGCAGCATCGTCCGCTTGGAGAACGTCTTCAGGTGACGGTGATCCTTGCAGGCGTTGATGAGCGCCTTCGACCCGTAGATGCGTTTCTCCGGCGGGTTCTGCGCCGGATCGAGCGTGGTGCTCCAGGTGTTGCGCAGCAGCTCGATGTCGTCGGAGGGGTTCGTGCGCGTCGACATCGCCCAGATCACCTGGTCGAAGTCGGTCGGATCGACGTCCTCGTCCACGGTAATGATGAACTTGGTGAAGTAGGCGCCGCCGGGCACCTGCGCGGCCAGCGCGAGCACCTGCGCCGCGTGCCCGGGATAGCGCTGCTCGAGGCTGACGACGGTCATGCCGAAGCCGCCGGCGGCCGCCGGGTGCGAATAGACGCCGCGGATGCTCGGAACGCCGAGCGTCTCGAGGTCGTCCCAGATGCGCGCGGCCCGCAGGATGGCGAAGAACCCGCTCTGCTCGCACGAGGGATAGTCGGCCATCAGCGCGTTGGTGAGGATCGGGTTCGACCGGTAGTGCAGCGCGGTGATCTCGACGAGCGGCGCGCGCCCCTCGGGGCGCCCGTAGTAGCCGGTGAACTCTCCGAAGGGACCTTCCGGCTTCACCGAGTCGAGCGGGATCACCCCTTCGATCGCGATCTCGGCGGCGGCCGGAATCAGCAGGTCGGTCGTCTTCCCGCGGACGACGGCGATCGGCTCCCCTTTGACGCCGCCGGCGTACTCGTACTCCGAAATGTCCTTGGGGAACTTCTGCGAGCCGACGAGCATCAGCAGCGGGTCGATGCCCCAGGCGGCCGCTACGTGGATCGGCTCCCCCTTCTGCCACGAGCGCGTGATGTGCAGCAGCGCGTCCTTGCCGGGCGAGAGATACAGCCCGACCTGCCGCGGCCCCTGCACCATCATCCGGTAGGTGCCGACGTTGAGGTAGCCGTTGTCCGGGTCGCGCGTGATCACCGCATCGGCCGTACCGGCGTAGCGCCCGCCGTCGAGCGGCCAGTGCCGCGGGATCGGCAGCCTCGTCAGGTCGATGTCGTCGCCGGTCAGCGTGTGCTCGAACACGGGCGCCTGGCTGCGATCGACCTCGCGCGGCGGGATACGTGTCCTGAACTTTTCCTTCACGCGCCGAATGAGCTCGACGGTCGGCGTATCGACCGGCTCTTCGAGGCTGATCGCCGTCCGCCGCACGCTCGGGCCAAGGATGTTCCAGAGCAGCCGGATGTCGATCGGACTCTGCTCGACCCCCCGGGCCCGCTCGAAGAGCACCGCCGGCGACGGACGGCGCTTCGCGAGCAGGTACGTCACCGCGCTCATCTCCTCGTCCGGGTCCACCGGCTGGGAAACGCGCACCAGCTCGCCGATCGCCTCGGCGCGGGCCAGCCAGTCGCGCAGGTCCCGCACCGGCGCTGCTGGGGCGACGGAGGTCGCAGCGCCGCCAGTCGCGACGGTGTTCGTCTGTGTCATGGGATGTCCTCTGAGGCGTTCACGTTACTCCTGGAGCTTGGGTGTTGTCACCGTCTGTTGTACCGTCAGCACGTCGTCCAGGCGTCCGGGCGCGTCGAGCAGCGCATGGCTGGCCGCCTCGAGCGCAATCCGCCCTCGCACCAGCGCGATCGCCTCGTCGGTCATGCCGAGCGCCAGCCGCGCGTGCTGCTCGGCGAGGACGATGGAGAGTCCGCTGCGGCGCAGCTCCGCGAAGACGCGGAGCAGCGTCTCCACGAGTGCAGGGGCGAGCCCTTCGAACGGCTCGTCGAGCAGGAGCAGCCGCGGCTGCAGCGCCAGGGCCCGCGCGATGGCCAGCATCTGCTGCTCGCCGCCGGAGAGCTGGTTGCCGAAGTGCCGCCGGCGGTTGGCGAGCGGCGGAAACAGCCCAAAGAGCCGGTCCGTGTCCCACCGGCCCGGCCGCGCGCCCACCGTCATGTTCTCCAGCACCGTGAGCGAGGGAAAGATGTCGCGATCCTGCGGCACGTAACCGACGCCGAGACGCGTGCGCCGCCAGCACGGCTCGCTCGCCATGTCCAGGCCGTCGAACCGCACATGCCCCCGGTGCAGATCCGCCTGCCCGACAATCGTCCGCATCAGCGTCGTCTTGCCGGTGCCGTTGCGCCCGAGGACGGCGAGCGCCGAGCCCGCCGGCAGCGCGACGCCGATGTCTTCGAGCACGACCGTCGCGCCGTAGCCGGCGGTCACGCCGGCCAGCTCGAGGATTGGGGCTTCCGCCGCGCGTTGTGTGGACGGTAGGGGGAACGTCTCAGCCACGGGGCGCCTCCCCGAGGTACAAGGCCCGCACGCCTGGATGGTCGCTGATCTCGTGCGGCGTCCCCTCTGCGTAGATCTCGCCCGCGACCAGCACCGTCACGCGCCGGGCGAAGCGAAAGACGACGTCGATGTCGTGCTCGATCAGCAGGACCGCCAACTCCTTCGGCAGCCGATCGACCGCCTCGAAGATCAGCCCGACGTCGGCGCGCGGCACGCCTGCGGCCGGCTCGTCGAGCAGCAGGATCGACGGCTCGAGCGCCAGCGCAATCCCGAGTTCCACCATCCGCTGGATGCCGTACGGCAGCACTTCCACCGGCCGTGTGACGTAGTCGTCCAGGTGGAGCATGGCCGTGATCTCGGCGACCCGCGCGTCAATCCGGCTCCGCAGCGCCCGATCGGGCCGGAGCCGACCCGCCACGCCGAGGTGCTCGGCCACGGCCAGCGCCAGGTTCTCCTCGATGGCGAGGCGCCGGAACAGGCTGGTCACCTGGAACGTCCGGCCGATGCCCGCCTTCACCCGACGCGCTTCCCTCATCGCGGTCACGTCGCGGCCGCGCATCCAGATCCGGCCGCCGCTCGGCGGGAGCCGACCGCTGATCAGATTGATCAGCGTTGTCTTGCCCGCGCCGTTCGGGCCGACCAGCGCCCGCCGCTCTCCGCGCTCGAGCGACAGGTCCACGTGGCGCACCACTTCGAGCGACCCGAAGCGCCTGGACACGCCGCCGAGCTCGAGCAGCGGCTCAGGCATGCGCCCGCCGCATCCGGCGCGCGAGGCCGCTCGTCCAGGCGGTCAGGCCGCCCGGAGCCAGGAACACGATAGCCAGCAGCATCAGGCCGAGCCAGAGGTGCCAGTACGTCGGGTCTTCCCGCGCCAGGTAGTCCTGCATGAAGACGTAGAGCGGCGCGCCGACGAGCGCGCCGTACCGGCGCCCCGCCCCGCCGAGGATCAGCATGATCAGGATCTCGCCCGAGAACTCCACGCCGACGGCGTTGAGCGCGACGAACTCCGCCACCTGCGCCTGGAGCGCACCGGCGACGCCCGCCAGCGCTGCCGAGATGACGAATGCCGCTCGCAGGCGGACGTCAACGGGGGCGCCAATGGCATGCATGCGCCCCTCGTTCTCACGGATGCCGACGAGGGACCGGCCAAACGTCGAGTCGATCACCGCACAGAACACGAGGAACGAGACGGCGAGCACCAACGCGGCATACGTGTAGGACACTCGACCGGACAGGTCGAACGGGAACGCTCCGGCCACCGGACCCATCACGATTCCCTGGAGGCCGTCGGCACCCCCGGTGAGCCATGCCGCCCTGTTGGCCGCCTCCTGCACGACGAGCACGGTGGCGAGGCTGAGCATGATGAGCGTCAATCGCCGGCTCCTCAGGAGCACGCTGCCTGCGACGAGGCCGAGGAGCGCGGCCGCCAGGCCGCCGACGACCAGCCCCGCGAGCGGCTCGGCCCAGGCCCGCACGGCGAAGATGCCGGCGGCGTACGCGCCGACGCCGAAGAACGCCGCGTGGCCGAGCGTCACCAGCCCGCAGTACCCCACGAGGAGATCGAGCGAGAGTGCGCAGAGCGCCAGGATGGCCATGCGCGTGCCGAGATCGAGGTAGCCCGGCGCGACCATCGGAAAGGCCGCGAGCGCGGCCAGCACGAGCCCGTCGAGCGCGCGCGTCGAGATCACGCCTCGGTGCGCGGAGCGAAGCCGTGCGGCCGGTAGAACAGTACGGCCATCACCAGCAGGAGCACGAGCATGCGGCCGAGATCCGGCATGAAGTACCGGACCGTGGTGTCGACGATGCCGAAGGCGAGCGCGACGAAGAAGGCGCCGCGCAGGTTCCCGAACCCGGCCACGGCAACGACAATGAGGAAATACACGAGATAGTCGTTCGGGTATCCGGGATAGATCGGCAGCAGATCCGCGCCCAGGCCGCCGCCGAGCGCCGCCAGCGCCGTGCCGAGCCCGAACGACACGGTGAAGACGCGATCGACGTCGATGCCGACCGCCTCGGCCATCCGCCGGTTGTCGACGGCCGCCCGCACCGAGGCGCCGAACCGCGATCGCTCGATCCCGATCCAGATGGCACAGGCGACGAGCGCCCCGACGGCAATCAGGAAGACCCGGTACGCCGGAAACGCACCGATGCCGACGCCGACGGGCCCCGACAGCCACGCCGGAAGCTCGATCGGCTGCGCCAACGGCCCGAAGAAATAGCGCGCCGCCGCCATGGAGATGAAGATGAGGCCGACCGAGAAGAGCACCTGCTCGAGGATCGGCGCCTGGTACAACCGGCGGTAGAGCGTCCGCTCGAGCGCCATCCCCGCGCCCGCGACGACCACCACGGCCACGGCCACGCCCGGAAGGAAGGGCACACCGAACCGCGACATGACCGTGACCGTCACGTACCCGCCGGCCATGGCAAACACACCGTGCGCCAGGTTGACGAACCGCATCAGCCCCAGCGTGACCGTGAGCCCCACGGCGAGCAGGTAGAGGACCATCCCGTACGCCGTGCCGTAGAAGGCGAGCGAGACCAGGAGATCAAGGGGCGTCGGGATGCAGCTCCTTCCAGGGATCCTTCACCGCGGGAAGGGTCGCGAACTCGACGTTGCGCAGCTCGCCGCCGACCTTCTCGACGCGCCGGATGTAGATGTTGTGAATGACGTCGCGGCTGTCCGGATCGATCCGCATCGGCCCGCGCGGGCTGTCCGGGTTGCTCCAGGAGGCGAGGAGCTGCCTGCTGCGCGCCGGATCGATCTCGCCGTTCTGCTCGCGAATCAGGTGGAAGATCGCCGCCATGCCGTCCCAGCCGCCGACGGCGAAGTAGTTCGGCACGCTCTCTGCGCCGTATGCCTTCTTCCATTCGCCGACGAACGTCTCGTTCGCCGGGCGATCGCCCGCCGCCGAATAGTGCGACGCGGAGATCACGCCGATGGCCGCCTCCCCCATGTTCGCCAGCTCGTCGTCGGGAACGATGGCGTTGGGGCCGATGAGTGCGATACCCGAGGCGGCCAGGCCCAGGTCGTGGTACGCCTTGATGAAACGCGTCGCCTCCGGCCCGCCTGGATTGAAGCCGTACACCGCCTGCGGCCGGTCGCGGCGGACGCGTTCGAGGAACGGCACGAAGTCCGCCGTCCGCAGCGGCGCGCGGACCTTGCTGACGATCGTGCCGCCCGCGTCGGTGAAGCCGCGGACGAACGCCTCCTCGGCGTCGGCGCCGGCCGCGTAGTCACTCACCACGGTGGACACCCGCCGCAGGCCGTTTCTCGCCGCCCACTGCCCGAGGGGATAGCTGTGCTGCCAGGTGGTGAACGCCACGCGGAAGAGGAAGGGCGACAGCCGTGTGGTGCTCGCCGTGCCGCTCGACATAACGACGTAGGGCACCGACGCCTCCGTGGCAAGCGGTGCGATGGCGCTGACGTTCGGCGTCCACTGTCCGCCGGTGAGGATCTGCACCTGCTCGCGGACCACGAGCTCCCGGGCGAGCCGCTTGGCGACGTCCGGCGACGGCCCGGTCTCGTCGCGCTTGACGAGCTGCAGCTCGACGCCGGGCGGCAGCTCGCGGGCGTGCAGCCGCCGGTACAGCTCCGCCCCGCGATCGATCGCCTCGCCGATCGAGGCGTCCGGCCCTGAATACGTCAGGATGATCCCGACTCTCACCGCCTTGGTGTCCGCGGGCGCGGGGGCGCATCCTTCCGCGGCGAGCGCCAGCGCCAGCAGGGCTCCGAGTGGCCTGACCATCCCGGCGGCTACCTCGCGCCGCGCTTGTCGACGACGACTTCGCCGCCCTTGATCACGACGCGGGCCTCGAGCAGGTGCCAGTACCCCTCGAGCGGGTTGCCGTCGAGCACCACCATGTCGGCGAGCTTGCCCGGCTCCAGCGTTCCCAGATCGTTGCCGCGATCGACGAACGCCGCCGTACTTGGACCCATCAGCGTGACGAGGTCGAGCGGCGAGAACATCAGGTTGAGCGCCCGCAGCTCGTGCGCGAGCCCGGCGCGCGGATGATAGTTCGTGTCGGTGCCGAACCCGTAGGTCACGCCGTTGTCCCACAGCAGGCGCCCGTTGACCGCCTTCTCCCCCGCCTCTCGGCCGTCGCCGGCGCTGTCGATGATGCCCGAGGGCCACGGCTTGCCGTCGCGGAACGTCGGAACGTTGTCCCGGTTGAACACGCCGAAGACCGGCACGCCGAACCCGATCGTCGAGAGGTTCTCGATACCCGCGTCGCGCACCAGGCGCGCTTCCTCGGGCCTGAGGTATCCGTTGTGCGGCGTGTGCACCAGCTTGGTCGCGCCCGCCTTCACCGCCGCTACCATCGCCTTGGGACTCACCGCGTGCACCATCAGGTTGACCCCGTGCGCGCGCGCCTCCTCGGCCGCCGCCGCAAGCATCGCCACCTCCTGCGGCGCAGCCTGCGGCGTGATGGCCGCCTTGACGAACTCGACGCCCGCCTCGACGATCGCCCGCACGCGCGCCCGGGCGTCCTCGGCCGTCTTGAACTCGCTCGGGTCCGCGCGGGCGGAGGTGATGATCCGCGGTCCCGTGAGCTGGCCGCTGTCGACGCGGCGCTTCAGCTCGAGGATGTCGGGAATGCGGCCGCCGCCTTCGAGCAGCGTCGTGTAGCCCGCCTCGAGGAACTCCCGCATCCGGTCGGCCGCCTCCGCCTTGAACCACGCCTCGGCAGGGCCGCGAATGAGGTGCCGGTGCCCGTCGATGAAACCCGGCATCACCGTCATGCCGCGCGCATCGAGCGGCCGGGCGCCCGGGGCGCTCGCCGCGCCGGCGGTCACCGACGCGATTCGTCCGTTCCGCACCACCACCGCGCCGCGCTCGATCACCTGGCCGTTGCCGACGATGACGCGGGCGTTCGTGATGACGAGATCCTGCGCGAAGACATCGGGGGCAGCGAAGGCGTGAGCGAACCAGGCGACGACAATGACGAAGAGCAGCTTGGTCATATGACGACTCGTTGGACCGCTCTACGGCTCCGAACCTCTCCGTCGTGGGAGCCGTATGCGGTCCTCTCGCGCGGAGCGCGCCAGGAAGACAGGGGCCAACCCGCCACAGGCGTCATCCTCACCGGTGCACTGAAGCATATCAAGGGCAGAGCCCTTGGCTGGTTCAGAACATCGCGATGGGATTGACCGGCGATCCCGTGCCCTTCGGAATGGGCAGCGGCGCGATCGTCAGCATGAACTCCCAGCGGCTGCGCGCGGCGGCGGCCTCGGAGAGCGCGTCGAAGTCGGCGCGGTCGATGAGATGAATGCCGAGGATCGCCAGGGCGAAGTCGTGCACCGCGAGACGCGGCAGGTCGCCGGAGGGCTGGGGCACGTACCCGGGGGTCTCCCACCCCAGGATGGCGATGTCGCGGCGCTTGAGCCAGGAGAGCACGGACGGATCGAGCCCGGCCGACCCTTCGTCGATCGGCCACGGGCCGAGCGCCGATCGGCGGGCCCACCGGCCCCACCGCAGGAGGAGTGCGTCGCCTGCGCCCGCCCTGACGCCCGCCTTCCGCTCCCACGCCTCGAGATCCTCGGCGAAGATCCGCGTGCCCGGCTCGAGGTACGGCACGCCCTTGAGCCGCGGGATGTCGTACAGCACGCCGCGCGTCACGATTCCGCCTTTCATCGTCAGGACGGAGTTGCGCGCGGCGCCGTCGCGCGTGACGAGGCCGGCGACAGGATAGCCGTTCCACATCCTGCCGCCGAAGAACCGATGCGCGAAGGCGTCGAGGTGGGTCGTCCCGGCGCCGTGGATGCACGGGAACCCGATCCGATCGGTGGCGCCAGACTCGGACGCCGTCACCATCGACCACTCGACCGGGCACGGCACGTCGATCCCCTTCTCGGTCTGGGCGTTGGAGGCGAGCGACACGGTCACGCCGTCTCTCACGAGCGCCGCCGCCGCCCGGCGCTTCGCCGGCGTGACGAGGTTCAGCGCGCCCAGCTCGTCGTCTGTGCCCCAGCGTCCCCAGTTGGAAAGCTCGGTGAGCCAGCGGTCGTACTCGGCCTGCGTGACCACGGGACGGGCCGCACCACGCGCCGGCGCTTCCTGCGACGTGAGGGGAGGACCAACGGCGCCTGCCAGCACCAGCGTGGCGGCACTCACGATCACCAGTCGCATACGTTCCTCCTCTTGTCGGGTCGGCCGGGTGAGGCGGGGCTCGCCGGCTGGAATGGCGGTCAGGTCCTGGCGCCGGCCGCTTCGCGCCCGGCGATGCGGCCGAACACGGTGACCCGCGGGAGCCCGTGCAGGGCGAAGCCGCCGGCCGACTCGCCCGCGCAGTACAGGCCGGAAATCGCCCGGCCGTGGATGTCGAGCACCTCGCAGCGGATGTTCGTCCGCAGGCCCGCGAGCGCGTCGTGCAGGATGGGCGTCGCCCACGCCGCGTAGAAGGGCGGCCTCTCGATCTTGAACATCAGTTTCGGGCGGCCGAACTCCGGATCGGTGCCAGCGTCGACAGACGAGTTGTACTTCGCGATGGTCTCCTCGAGCGTGCGCGGCGACATGGGCTGGCGCTGATACGGGTTGGCGATCGCGCGCGCAAGCTCCGCGATCGTATCGGCGGTGAAGAAATAGCCGTTCGGGTCGACGTTCGGCGGGCGGGGATCCCACTTCTCCCGCGACACGGCGTCGGCGTCGAACACCGCCCAGATCGGGCCGCCGCCGTTCGCGCGGCCGTTCTTCCCGTCGTTGTCGTGCCGGCCGAGACAGGCATTGAGGAAGTCGTAGGTCTCGTCCAGCTCGTTTCCGAATCGCTTTCCCCACTGGTTGACGCAGACGAAGTCCTGATAGCTCCGCACGGTCAGGCCGGAGCCGCCCGCCCGGGCGAACATCGGGCTGTTGGGATGCCACCGCAGGTTCACGTATCCGTAGCGCGCGCCGATGTGCCGCGTCTTGGTCACCGTGCGTCCGCGCTCGCTCGCCACGTTCGACGTGCCCCAGAGCGCCGCGCCGACCGCCAGGGCGGCCAGCTCGCCGTCGGCGGTCTGCCTGCTCCACGGCTCGCCGGCCACCTGGTACTCCTCGGTGAGCCGCGGGTCGAACATCCGGCGGAACTCGACGTTGCTCGTGAAGCCGCCGGTCGCGAGGATGACGCCCTTCCGCGCCCGAATCGTCACCGGCTTGCCAGCGACCTCCGCCACGATGCCCTGAACGCGTCCGGCCGACGGGCTCTCCCGTACGACGCGCGTGAGGCTGTGGCGCAGCAGGATCTCGACCCCCTTGGCGCGCGCGCTCTTCTCGAGCGCCCGGACGAGCCCCGATCCCGGACTGCCGTTGATCGTGACGCTGAGGTCGTCGGAGTACACCTTCGTGATGAACAGCCGCGGGACCGTGCCTTCGTTCACCAGCGTCGGCGCCACCTCCTGGAACTCGACGCCGTTGTCGAGGAGGAAGTCGAAGGTCGCCGCGTTCTCGTCCGCCCACACGCGCACGAGCTCGCGATCGCTGAACCGCAGCTCGGCGTTCCTCGCGCTCGTGTGGTCCAGGTAGACCTGGTCGGCGGAGTCGACGATGCCGTACTTCTTCTGCAGGCGGGTGCCGCCGCCGAGCGGGATGCGGCCACCGCTGACCATCGCGTGGCCGCCGATATCGTGATTCTGATCGATGACCACGACCGACGCTCCGCGATCGCGCGCAGCGATGGCCGCGCACAGTCCCGACGCGCCCGCGCCGGCGATCACGACGTCGGCCGTCCGGTCCCACGCCGTGACGCGCTGCGCGCTCACGGTGGCGTCCTGGGCCGCGGCGCCGGTCAGGGCGGTCGCGCCGGCGCCGAGCGCGCCGCGCTTGAGGAACTGCCGTCGATTCACCGGACCGTCACGTCGACGTCGCGCGTGGAGGTGGACCGCATGCGATCTCTCCCGAGGAGGAAGTCGGCCTATTGTGCCACTACTTCGCCGAACACGGCGTCGGATTCCACCGGGAGCCGTCCGGCAGCTTCTTGAAGGCGTAGTTGACCACCCACGGCTGGGTCAGGAACTCGGGGTCCTCGACAATCTGGGTCAGCCGGATCCACCGGCTCTTGTCGGGCAGCTCCATCACGCGAAAGTGCTCCGTCAGGACCGCGTTCCCCGTGTACGGCATCCCGTTCTTCCAGTAGTACCCGGGCCGGAGGCGCGTGGTGACCACCTTCAGACTGCCGCCGCGCTCCACGACTCCCCCGCCCTGGACGATGTTCCAGGTCGCCACCGAGTAGCCCTGCCAGCTCGGCGCGACGCCTGCCGGCGGCTCCACCCGGACCGGCTGCGGCGGAACGTAGGTGGCGTTGCTGAAATCCATTCGGCCGGAATCGGCCGGCGGCCCGAACCGGAACATCCGCGTCTGCGTGCCGGCGTCGGCCTCGAGGGTGAGCGTGTTGTCGTCCTGCCAGCCGATGCGGAGGTGCGTCGGCAGCCGCATGATGCCGGGGGCGCCGTACGCCTTGCAGGCACTCCCCTCGGCCTCGTCGCGCGCCGGGTCCCATTTCATCGCGGCCTGCGCGCCCGCGATGTTGTACGGGATGTTCGATCGCGCCGACGGGTTCGGGCCGACGCCGAGCAGGCCGACACCCGGGTTCTCGATCACGCCGGGCTCGCCGACACCGAAGTCGCCCCGGGGCGCCGTCAGCATTCGGACGTGCCAGTCCTCGGTGATGACCGCGGTCCAGTAGCCGGTGAGGTCGATCGGCGCGAGCGCCCGCGCCGGCGCGCTCCCGCGGCCGCGGCCCTGTGCGTCGACGGTCGTCAGGCCGGCGAGACACGCCAGCGCCAGGGCAAGCGCAGATCGCATGTCAGTTGACCACTTCGCCGGTGCGGCCGCCCCACGACTTCCCGTCGGTGGTGCGGGTGATCTTGATGAGCCGCGCCCGCGTGCTGTTCGGGCTGCGAGACGGGTTGCCGAGGATCTCGACGGGATCGCCGACCTGGAACGCGTTCTTGTCGAAGCCCTGCTGCGCGAACTGGGTGGCGGAGGCGCCTTCGATCGTCCAGCGCTCGGTCGACCCGTCGGCGGCCTGCACCTCGACGTACACGAACGAGTGCGGCGAGCGCAGCGTGAGCTGCACGATCGTCCCCTTGATCGTGATCTGCTGATCGACCCGGTAGGTCCCGCCGAAGGAATGATGTGCCGCGAGCGGCACGCTCGACAGCATCGCGGCGGCAACGACGAGAGCGAAGCGCGAATTCCTCATGTTGTCTCCCACACCGACCTCACGGCCGGCCCCTCCACTACGACTTCTTCTTCTCCGCGAGGCTGCGGTAGACCGCCTCCACGAAGCGCGAGGTGACCCCGCGCTGCCGCCCGTACAGCGGGTCGTAATCCATCGTCGGCTTCGCGGCTTTCACCTGCGCGAGCGTCATGCCGCGGTCGAGCATCCTCTGGATACGGTCCCGAACGACCATCAGCATGTCGCGGTAGTAGCCAACGTCGGCGGCATCGCCGATCCTCCCGTGGCCGGCGACGATGACCGTGCCGCCCTGCGCCATGAACTCGGTGACCGACATGTCGACGAGCCGGTTGAGCGCCTCGATGACGCCGTCGATGCTGCCGCCGCGGTCCGTGTCAATCGGCGGGTAGATGTCGCTGTTGTAGATATCGCCCGCGGCAACGACGTCCGCGCGGCGGAACCAGACCAGCGTGTCGCCGTCGGTGACCGCCTTCGGCGCGTGGACGAGCTGCACCGCCTGGTTGTTGAAGAAGCGGTACAGCGTGTACTTCTCCGACGCGTACGTGTCGGTCGGGGCCAGTTCCGGTGTCTGCGAACCCGCGAGCCGGCGCCCGACGGCCTCATGGGCGAGCACCTGCAGGCTGAGTGACGGGTCGCGATACCCGAGCACCCGGAACATCGGCGACTTCCGGAGAGCCGGGTTGCCGCCCACGTGATCCGGGCTGTCGCTCGTGTTGATGATGAACCGAATGGCGGGCTCCGCGGGCGCGTGCGTCGCCAGCCAGCTGCTGGAATACGGCGATGCCGCCTCGGGAGGCTCTCCCGGTCGCGGCGACTGCACCAACTGGCGGACGGCGCCAAGGACCCGATCGCTCGCCGCCGCCGCGCCCGAATCAACCATGAGCACACCGTCGCCGCCGGCGGAGACGACAATGTTGCCGCCCGCGCCGGCGATCAGGTAGACGTTTCCGGCCAGGTGCAGCGTCTCGATCCGGTCGTAGGAAGGGGTGCGAGGGGGCTCGGC
>MELF01000033.1:15640-100458 GCA_001767525.1 Acidobacteria bacterium RIFCSPLOWO2_12_FULL_68_19
TTCGCGCCCTTCGCCCGCCACTCCGGATACGTCGTCTCGGCGCCGCCCCGCGCCCCTTCCTGCGGCATCCGGTACTTGACGGCCGACTCGGTGAGGTACGGATTCTCCCCGGCGAGGTAGTGCGGCACGCGGTACCGCTCGCCCGGCTGGTACTCCTCGGGCTGGCAGGGGTACAACGGGAGCTGCAGCGTGGGCGCGCGGACGTAGGTCGCGCTGCGGACGAGCGGCTCCGTCAGATAGTCGGGATCGACGACCGTGAACGTCCACTCGAGGAACGGCTCCTCCAGCGAGACGTGCTCGATGACGGTGGCGCGGTCGCTGGCGGGCACGCCGTTGCGGCGCACGTAGCTCTCCTTGAGGTGCGTCGTCGTGATCTCGAGCGTGTCGCCGATGAACCGCCCTGTCGAAAAGCCGTCCCAGGCGTGCAGCGCGTACGGCGAGGGGCGGGGACGGCCGTCGAGCCAGATCATCCGGTCGCCCGGCGTCTTCTCGTACACGATGCGCAGCGCGACGAGCTGTCTGCTGACCGGATCGACCACCTGGTCGATCCGCATCGGGTCGAGGCCCTTCGCCTGATAGGAGGGACCGCGGGGACGGCACTGCAGGAGCAGCGAGGTGGCGTTCACCTCCTCGTCGTACGTGTCGGCGCGCATGCGCGCCGCGTCGTTCAGCGGGAGGCCGCGGTAGTCGCCGGGATAGGCGCCGGGGGTGCGGTCGCGCTCGTCCTCGTACGGCAGCCAGCGCCACGTGCCGGTGAGGTCGATCGGCGAGTTCTCCTGCACGGAGACCGGCCGCGCGGCCGGCACCGCCAGCAGCAGGAGCACCGCCGCGGCACGCAATCGACTCATCGTGTCCCTCCGGCCAGCCGAAAGATACTACTCGGGCGTCAGTGCTTCAAGAACGACCGGGCTCTCTGGTCCCTCTGACGCCGGACGTCCCGTGCGCCTCTGGTCCCTGGCGCATGGACACGACGGGCGGATTGTGCTGCAATCTGCCAGGGGGCGCTCATGAAGGGATTCCCGCTCGTCGCCGCGGCCGTCGTCGTGGCGGTCCTTGGCGCGCCGGCGCGCGCGCATCATTCGTTTGCCGCGACCTACGACCAGAGCAAGACGGTGACGCTCGAGGGCAAGCTCGTCCAGTTCCTCTACCGGAACCCGCACGCGTTCGTCCACGTGCTCGCGCGCGACGACAAGGGCCAGGAGCAGCGGTGGGCGGTGGAATGGGGCGGCGCCGGCCAGCTCCAGGGTCAAGGCATTACCCGCGAGACGCTCAAGCCTGGCGATGTCGTCGTCATCACCGGCAACCCCGCGCGCAGCCCCGGCGAATACCGGCTCCGCATGCTGACGCTGCGGCGCCCCGCCGACGGGTTCGGCTGGGGCACCCGCGAAGGCGAGATCGTCGAGTAGGTCACGGTCTCAGCACGTACTCCGGCGCCGACGTGTTCTGCCCCTTGTAGCAGCAGCTCCCCAGGAAGTTCGGCCGGTAGGGGTTGCTGGCGCTGTTGTTCCCCGGCGGCAGCGCACCCGCTTTGGCCGGTCCGTTGATCCGGGCGAGCACCCGGTCGCGCGCCTGCTCGAGTTGACCGAGCAGCCGATCGACGTCCCACCCGACGAGCGCGCCCTTCCAGACGACGACTCTTCCGGCGACGAGCACGTCCCGCACGTGCCGCGGGTTCATCATCGTGACGATCGTGCCGGGCACGTTGTTCATCGGCCACGTGCTGATGCTCCGCGCCTCGAGCACGACGATGTCGGCCTCCTTGCCCGGCGTCAGCGTGCCGGCCTTGTCCAGGATCCGGTTGGCCGCCGCGCCCGCGATCGTGGCCATCTCGATGCACTGTCGCGACGTGAGGAGCTGCGGCATCGGCAGGTTCCCGGGGTTCGTCTCGGCGAACGCCAGGTTGTTGGCCAGCGCGCGCTGCAGACAGAACGCCCCGCGCATCAGCGAGAAAGGGTCGGTCGTCATGTTCGAATCGACGTCGGGGCTCAGGCTGGGCAGGATGCCGTGCTCGAGCGCCTCCTGGAACGGCGGCATCCCGTGGCGCATCTGCATCTCGATCAGGTTCGCAATCGAGACGTGCGCGCCACGGTCGCGGAGGATCTCCCACACCCGGGAGCGGCCGCCGTTCGGATAACCGCTCCGACCGGCCCCCATCTGCGCCAGAGGGTCGTCGTGCCACCGCGTGCCGTGGATCAAGGTGAGGTCGGACCAGTCGGCGCCGTTCCTCGGGTCGGCGGCAATGGCGAGCATGGCGTTCACGTTGCCGAACGAATGGTTGCTGATGAGCGCCCCGAACGAGCGGCCGAGCTGCCAGCCGGTGTAGGGCGCACCCGGGAACGCCGGTCCGCCGCCGCCGCCGAAGCCGAGCGTCACGAGCTGGTCCCGCGAGCTGAAATACGTCTTCGCGAGCCGGCCGATCCCCCTCGTCGTGTCGTTCATCGCGCCCGGCACCTCGTACGCGTAGCCGTCGGCCCGGCGATCAATCCCGCCGCTGTAGGCGAACACCATGCGGCGTCCCGAGTCCATCAGCCCCTTGATGATGGCGTCGGTGTGCTCGGGCGTGTGGTTCGCCTGCGAGGTATCGGTGCCGCACGTCACGCCCTGCGTCAACTGGCTGAGGCAGGTGACGAGCTCCGAGATGTAGCAGTCCTCGGGATCGTACGGCACGCGGCCCAGATCCCAGATCACCCGATTCGGATCGGCCGGATCGACGATCCGTCCCGCCGTCCAGATGGCCTGCACCACCGACTGGTAGCTCTCCATCGGCCACGCCTGGGAGAGCACGCCGTCGGGGATGATGCTGCGCTGGATCGTCTCGTACTGGTGGTGGTGCGTCGTGATGAAGCCGGGCATGACGATCGTCCCCGCGCAGTCGACGACTTCCGCATCAGGAGCGGTCAGCGCCGGTCCGACCGCGGCGATGCGCGCGCCGTCGACCAGGACGTCGGCGTGCTCGAAATCGCCGACCTTCGGGTCGAGGCTGAGCACGACGCCCCCGCGCAGCAGGATCCGGCGCTTCCGCCCGTCACCCACCAGGTTCTGCAGCGCGCCGGGCGCCGTGCGTCGGACTCCGGCAAGCGGCCCGGCCGATTGCGGTCCGCCCGTGCCCGCCGCGCTGCGGCAGGCGGCGGCGCCGAGCGCCGACGTCGCAAGGCCCGCCGCGCCGGTACGAAGGAAGTCGCGCCGGGACGGCGTCGGTCCCGGTCGTTCCGCGGGAGTTCGTGTTGACATGGCGGCTACTGTAGCCCAACGACCGGCGTCCCGGGCGCGCGTCCCCGGCGCGCCGGGGTGGAGTCACGCCAGCTCCTGGCCGCGGGTTTCTCTCGCGAAGATCAGCGTCACCGGCCCCAGCAGGTACACGAGGCTCAGGGCGCTAATCGCGTATGCGAACGAGCCGGTGTAGAGCACCATGAGACCGGTGAGGAACGGACCCGCGGCCGAGACGACGCGGCCGATATTGAAGCAGAAGCCGGCGCCGGTCGTCCGCAGCGGCGTGGGAAAGAGCTCCGGCAGATAGATCGGGAAGGCCGCATAGATGCCGAGGGTGAAGAAGCCGAGAAGCGGGAGCAGGACGAGCATCTGGCCGATCGTCCAGGGCCCGAGGAAGATGAGCGGCGCCGCGAACGCGCCCCCGACGAAGAACACCAGGAACGCCGGCTTGCGTCCGAAGCGATCCGCCAGCGCCGCCACACCGGCGTAGCCGGGCAGCGAGCCGAGCGTCAGGATCATGATCGCGTAGCTCACGTAGGAGCTGGCGCTCACGCCGGCGGCGAGCGACGGATCGTCGGCGATCCGGTTCTGGATGAGCGCCGGCACCCACGCCGACACGCCCCAGAAGCCGAAGTTCGCGACGCTCGCCAGCATCGAGCCGACGATCGTGTCGCGCCGCAGATCGCGGCCGAAAATCTGCGCGAGGGTGAACCGTCGCACCTTCGCACCGTCGAACGCACCGTCGCACCCTCGCACCGTCGCACCTTCGCACCGTTCCTCCAGCCACCGCTCCGACTCCCGCATCGACTTCCGGATCATGAAGACGAGCACGGCGGGAAGCGCGCCGACCAGGAAGACGAGCCGCCAGCTGTAGCCGCCCACCATCAGATAGATGAACGCCGCCGCGAAGTACCCCATGCCCGCGGACGTCTGGAGGATGGCCGCGCCTTTCGCCCGCGCCCGCTCCGGCCACGTCTCGGCCAGCAGCGCCGCGCCGGCCGCCCATTCCCCGCCAACGCCCAGACCGGTGAGGAACCGATAGGCGCCGAGCTCCCACCATGAGCCCGCCGTCGCCGCCAGCCCGGTGCACAGCGCGTAGACGAGGATGGTGAGCATCAGCGTGGGCTTCCGTCCGACGTAGTCGGCGACCACGCCGAACACGATGCCGCCCAGGGCCCAGCCGACGAGGAACACCGAGAAGATCAGGCCGCCGTACCAGCCGATGTTCTGGACGGTCCCCGCCCGGCCGAGCAGATCGCCGAGCGCCGGTCCCATCACCATGGTGTAGAGCGTGGAGTCCATCAGGTCGAACAGGAAGCCGAGCCACGTCATCAGCAGCACCGTCCACTGGTACCGCTCGATCTGCCTCCACCACGGCTGCGCCGCATTTGACATGCGTTCCCACTCCTCGACAAGATGGCTCGAGGATGTCGAGCCCCCTTCGCGCGTTCCCGCTCCTCTGTGCCGCGCTCGGCCTGCTCGCCGCCGCCGCGTGCGGCCGCGACAGCGGATCGACCCGCGTCATCAACATCGTCACCGCGCCGCCCGGCGGCAGTTGGTACGTGATGGGCGGCGCGCTCGCCAGCGTGATCAACGACGCCGTGCCGGGCGTTCAGGCCGTGGCGGAGGTCAGCGGCGGTGCGGAGGAAAACGTCCGCCTGGTTGGCACCGGACAGTCGAACCTCGGGTTCGTGATCAGCAAGACGGCGCTGCAAGGGTATCAGGGGCTGGAACCGTTCGCCCAGCCGTTCTCGAACCTGCGGATGCTGCTCGGCAACCTCGACGTCGGACAGATCCACGTGGTCGTGCTCGACGGATCGCCGCTCGACGACGTCTGCGATCTGCGGGAGCGGCGGGTCGGGGTCGGCCCGTCCGGCCACGGCAGCCTCGCCAACCTCCGCGAAATCTTCTCGGCGGGCTGCGGCTTCACCTTCGACGACATCACGCCGGTGTACCTGCCGTACGACCAGGCGCTCGGGGCGCTCGGCGACGGCCGGCTCGACGCGGCCGTGCTGTACGTCTCGCCGCCGATTCCGGCGATCAGCGAGTTCGGGGCGACCCACCGCTTCCGCCTGCTGCCGCTGACCGAGGCCGCGCGCGACGGCGTGGTGGCGAAGTACCGCTACTACTTGAAGACGGCGATTCCCGCCGACGCCTACTCCGGCCTCGGCGCGGACGTGCCGGTCGTCGGCACGTCGAACGGCCTGATGACGAGCGCCGACGTGCCGGAGGATCTCGTCTACGGGATCACCAAAGCCACTTTCGAGAACATCGACCGCTTCCGCAGCAGCTACCCCACGATTGCCGACTTCTCGCTGGAGGTGGCGCCGAAGGACGGACTCATCCCCTACCACGAGGGGGCGATTCGCTACTACCGCGAGCGGGGCGTCTGGCCCGAGAGGGGGTCAGACCCCGGTGATTGACCGGGGTCTGACCCCCGTCCGGATCCTCCTGATTGCGACGTCGGCGTTCGCGCTCTATGCGAACGCCACGACGCTCCTCGCGCCGGAATACAACCGGATGGTCCACTGGGGCCTGATGGGCGCCGTGGCGCTGCTGACATACGGGCGGAGCCGCACCAGTCCCGGTGCACTTCGGGCCGTCGATCTGGGACTCGCGGCCCTCGTCGCCGCCTCCACCGTCTTTCTCATCGTCGACTACCCCGACTACATCCAGCGCACGGGCATCGTCACGGCGGCCGAGCTCGCTTTCGGCGTCCTGATGATTGCGCTCGTGCTCGAAGCCACGCGCCGGGTCGTCGGCTGGTTCCTCGTGCTGATGGTGGTGGCGGCGCTCGCCTACGCCCTGGCCGGCCAGCACCTGCCGGGGCTCTTCGCGCACCGCGGGTACGACCTGTCGCGGCTGGTCGGAGCGCTCTATCTCGGCAGCAACGGCATCTACGGGCTGCCGATGGAGATCTCGGCAACCTTCGTGATCATGTTCGTGATCTTCGGCGCCCTGCTGACACAGTCGGGCGGCGACCGCTGGTTCATGGATCTCGCCCTGGCGCTGACCGGCCGGCTGCGCGGCGGCGCAGCGATGAGCGCGGTGACGTCGAGCGCGCTCATGGGGATGATCTCCGGCTCGCCGGTCGCCTGCGTGGTGACGGTCGGAAACTTCACCGTGCCGCTGATGACCCGGACCGGCTTCGGCCGCGAGTTCGCCGGCGCCACCGTCGCGGTCGCCTCCACGGCCTCGATGTTCACGCCGCCGCTCATGGGCGCCGGGGCGTTCCTCATCGCGGAGTACCTGCAGGTCCCGTACAGCGAGGTCGCCAAGGCCGCCATCCTGCCGGCGGCGCTCTTCTACCTCGCGCTCATCATCACCGTGTACCTGTGGGCCGTTGAGCGAGGCATCGGGCCGGACACCGAGCAGCCGCTGCCGGAGGTGGGCCGCACGCTCGCGCGCTACGGCCACATGATGCCGCCCGTCGTGGCGCTGGTCGGGCTGATCTACACCGGGCGGAGCTTGATGCAGGCGGCCTTCTGGTCGATCGTGCTGACGTTCGCGTGCTCGCTCCTCCGCTCGCACACACGGGTCGGCCTCGCGCGACTGATCGGCACGCTCGAGGAAGGGGCCCGGGGCGTGATCGCCATCGCGGTCGCCTGCGCCGCCGCCGGCATCATCGTCGGCGTCATCAATCTCACCGGGATCGGATTCACGCTGTCGGCGACGCTCACCGGCCTGGCACAAGGGCAGCCGCTGCTGCTGCTCACGCTCATCATGGCGGCGGCGCTCCTGCTCGGGATGGCGATTCCGCCCACCGCGGTCTATCTGGTGCTGGCCGGCCTGAGCGTGCCGGCGATGACGACCGCCGGCTTCGAGCCGATGGCGGCGCACTTCTTCATCTTCTTCTTCAGCTCGATGGGGGCGGTCACGCCGCCGGTGGCGCTGGCGGCCTACGCGGCGGCCGCCCTCTCGGGCGCCGACGTCACTCGGACCGGCTGGCTCGCATTCCGCCTGGGGATCACGGGTTACATCATCCCGTTCCTCTGCATGTATTACAGCGGCCTGCTCCTGGCCGGCGGACCGGCGAACGTCTTGTGGGAGCTGACGGTCGCGGTCGCGCTCATCGTCGCCGTGTCGGTGGCCGTGCACCTGGTCAACCGGCTCACCGACCGGACGCCTCACGGCGAACCGCTGTCGCAGCCGTGATTACTCGCGCAGCTCGGCGATGACGCGCTCGGCGCGCGCCCGCTCCGCGGCCCGCTGCGGATTGACGTAGCGGATGCCGGTGGCGATGTGCGCGCCCGGCTCGTGGACCGGATCCGGCGCGTCGCGCAGTACTTCGACGACCTGAAGATCGAGCTTCGCGTTGTACGGCGTCGCCCGCATCGCGGGAGCGAGCTGCCGGACGACGCCCTTGACGTAGTAGACGAACTCCGCGTCCACGAAGACGAGGGTGAGCTTCCCGTCCCGCCGCGCGTTGCCCGTGGTGCGGCTCTCGGCGTAGGTCGCCAGGCGGATCGTCCGGCGATTCAGCGCGACCACCTCGAAATAGCTCAGCAGCGCCTGGTGGGGAAACCCGCGCTCGTCCACCGTGCTCACCACGACGACGCGGTCGGCGACGCCGGCGAGATCGTCACCGCCGAGCGCGCGGAACAGGTCGTCCGGCAATTGGTCGCCAACGTGCGTCGACATACGTCCTTATGATGTACGATTTACGGCGGTCCATGGGTCTCCAGACCTCCGGTGACATCTCCGTTGACGTGCCGCGGAGCGCGGCGTTCACGTTCCTGCAGGACCCCCGTCGTCTCGCCGCCTGCATTCCCGGCTGCCGGGACCTCCGCGAAATCGGTCCGAACCGCTACTCGGCGACGCTCTCGAGCCGCGTCGCCTTCATGACCGTCAGCTTCAATGTCACCATCGACGTCGAACGGGTCGATCCACCGCACGCAATTCACGCGACGATTACCGGCGACGCGGTCGGTCTGGCGGGACACGTGGCCGCGACGGCCACCGTGCAACTGGTCGAGCAGGGCCAGGACCGAACGACCATCCGCCACACGACCGACATCGCGCTAACGGGCAAGCTGGGCGGCCTCGGCCAGCCGGTCTTCCGCGCGACCAGCGCGCAACTGGCGCGCGAGTTCGGCGCCAATCTGAAGACCGCGCTCGAAAGGCAGCGGACCGGAACGCCCGCGTGACGCCCTTCGAGCTGCTGGAACCGGCCACGCTCGACGAAGCGATCGGGCTGCTCGATCCCGACGACCCGGGCGTGCGGGTCATCGCAGGCGCGACGGCGCTCGTCCCGATGATGAAGGCGCGCCTGTTCCGGCCGACGCGGCTCGTCAGCCTGCGCCGCCTCGACGGCGCCCTGCGGGGCGTCCGGGCCGAGACCGGCGGCCTTCGCATCGGCGCACTGACGACGCTGACCGAGCTGGAGCAGTCGGCACAGGTCCGGGCGGCGGCGCCCGTGGTAAGCCGCACCCTGCGAACGCTGTCGAACGTCCGCATCCGGAACATTGCCACCCTCGGCGGCCACCTCGCCCACGGCGACCCGCACATGGACCTGCCGCCCGTGCTGATGACGCTGGGCGCGCGCGTCCGCGCGGTCGGCCGCCGCGGCGAGCGCTGGATCACGGTGGACGACCTCATCCTCGGCTACTACCGGACGGCACTCGCCGCCGACGAGCTCGTCGCCGACCTGCACGTACCGACGCAGCCTGCCGATGCGCGTGCCTGGTACGAGAAGTTCACGGCGCTGTCGGCCGACGACTGGCCGGCCGTCGGCGTCGCGGTCTGGTACCGCACGGCAGGCAGCCGGATTACCGAGGCCCGCGTGGCCGTCGGCGCCGCGACGGAACGCCCCGTTCGAATTGCCGCCGCCGAGGCGATCCTGACCGGAGAGGCGGTCGGGAACGAGACGTTCCGGAGGGCGGCCGACGCCGCCGCCGAAGGCGTCGACCCGCTGGCCGACATCCGCGGCAGCGCCGCCTACAAGCGCGAGATGGTGCGCGTGCACGTCCGCCGCGCGCTGACGAATGCACAACGTGGGGCGGGTCCTCTTGAACCCGCCGCCGAATAACCCATGGCCGACACGATCGTGGTCCCACCGGAGACCCCGGGCACCGACACCGAGGTCCGCCCGCAGTTGCGCGAGATCGGGCGCTCGATGCCCCGGCTCGAAAGCACCGCCAAGGTGGACGGCAGCGCCGAGTACATCCACAACCTCCGGCTGCCGGGGATGCTGTACGGCAGGATTCACCGCAGCGCCATCGCGCACGGGCGGATCGTCCGGATCGATGCGAGCGCCGCCCT
The DNA here is from genome assembly GCA_001767525.1 of Acidobacteria bacterium RIFCSPLOWO2_12_FULL_68_19. Lineage (GTDB taxonomy): Bacteria > Acidobacteriota > Vicinamibacteria > Vicinamibacterales > UBA2999 > MELF01. The sequence goes on from MELF01000033.1 coordinate 25,112, forward strand.
CGCCGTCGATGGCGTGCACGCGGTCGTCACGGCGGACGAGGTCGCGACGCTCGTTCCCGACCCCTATTACGGGCCGGCGCTCCACGACCAGCCGATCCTCGCCACCGGCAAGGTCCGCCACGTGGGCGAGCCGGTCGCGGTCGTGCTCGCCTCCGACCCGCACGTCGCCGAGGAAGCGGCCGACCTGGTGTCGGTCGAGTACGCGCCGCTCGAGGCGGTGTTCGACGAGGTGGCGGCCGCCGCGCCGGGCGCGCCGATCCTGCACGACGAGCTGAAGCCGGCGGGCACCTTCACAGATCTCGAGCACCTGGCCGGCCGGCGGGGCACCAACGTGGCGCTCGACGCCCGCCTGCGCTGCGGGGATGTCGAGGAGGGCTTTGCCCGGGCGGATCACCTGTTCGAGCACACCTTCCGCACCGGCAAGGTGACGCACACGACCTTCGAGCCGATGGTGTCGGTCGCCGAGCCCCACGGCACGAACGGCCTCACGATTCACACCTCGTCGCAGAGCCCGTCGTTCGTGCGGACCGAGATCAGCCGGCTGCTCGGCTGGCCCGAGAACCGTGTCCGCGTCCGCACGGCGTTCCTGGGCGGCGGCTTCGGCGCCAAGCTCTACATCAAGCTCGAGGCGATGGCCGCCGTCTGCGCCCTGCTCGTCGGCAAGCCGGTGCGGATTGCGCTCACGATGGACGAGCAGTTCTCCACGATTACCAAGCACGGGGCGACGGTGCGAATCAAGACGGGCGTGACCCGGGACGGCCGCATGATCGCGCGGCAGGTCGAGACGTTCTGGAACGGCGGCGCCTACGCCGACATCGGCCCGCGGGTGACGCAGAAGTCGGGCTTCACGGCCGCCGGGCCCTACGACATCGAACATATCAAGCTCGACAACTACGCCGTCTACACCAACGACCCGCCGGCGGGCGCGCTGCGCGGCTTCGGCATCTCGCAGCTCGTCTGGGCGTACGAGCGGCAGTCGGACATCATCGCGCGAACCCTCGGCATCGACCCGCTGGAGTTCCGCCGGCGCAACGCGCTCCGGAACGGAGGGAGGCACGCGACCGGCACGATCGTCTACGGCATGGAGATCGACGCGGTGCTCGATCGGCTCGCCGAGGAGATGGAGTGGCACCGGCCGATCGACCGCGGGTCGGGGACGGTCCGCCGGGGCCGCGGCATCGCGATTGGCGTCAAGGCGTGCGTGTCGCCGACGACCTCGACCGCCGCAGTGCACGTGAACGGCGACGGGAGCTGCGCGGTCCATGCGAGCACGGTGGACATGGGGCAGGCGTCGGACACGACGCTCGCGCAGATTGCGGCGGAGGTCCTCGGCCTGCCGACCGCCGCCATCCGGGTCGTCCACCCGGACACCGACGTCACGCCCTACGACATGGCGACGCTCGGATCGCGATCGACCTTCCACATGGGGAACGCCGTGCGCGGAGCGGCCGAGGACGCGCGCGGGCAGCTCCTGCGGATCGCCGCCGGCGCGCTCGGCGTCGTCATCGACGATCTCGAGTGCACGGACGGCGCGATCGTCTCACGCACCGGCACGCGCATGACGTTTCGCGACGTCATGCGCGCGCGCTTTGCGATGCAGGCGGGGACGATCGTCGGCCTGGGCGCCTACACGCCGTCCTACAAGAAGCCGGACCTCGAGACCGGCCGATCGCCCGACATCACGCCGTTCTGGATGCTTGGCGGCGCGGGCGCGGAGATCGAAGTCGATTGCGAGACCGGACGCATCAGCGTGGCCAGGCTCGTGAACGTGGCCGACGTCGGGCGCGCGATCAATCCGGCCTCCGTCGAACGCCAGCTCACGAGCGCCGCGATCATGCAGACGGGGTTCACGCTGTTCGAGGAGATGGCCTTGAGCGACGGCCAGGTGCTCAACGCGAGCCTCGCCGACTACAAGATCCCCGGGCTGCTCGACCTGCCGCGGGAGCTGACCGGGTCGTTCGTGGAGATTCCGCACCGGGACGGCCCGTTCGGCGCCAAGGGCGTCGGCGAGACCGGCGTCTTCAGCCCCTCCCCCGCCATTGCCAACGCGCTCTACGACGCCACCGGCGTGATGGTCTACGAGACGCCGCTCACGCCCGAACGCGTCCTGCGGGCGATCCGCGAGGCCGAGGGACGGCCGCTGGAGAGACAGTGATGGCCTTGACGGCATTCACGTACCACCGAGGCACCGAGGCACCGAGAACCTCTCCTCAAGAACACTCTGTGGCTCGGCGGCTCGGTGTTCCGTGGACGCTGAGCACGGGACGATGAGACACACGCGACCCATCTCGTTCACCCTCAACGGCCGTCTCGTGACAGTGACGGCTGCGACGCACGAGACGATTCTCGAGATCCTCCAGCGCGACTTCGGCCTCTTCGGCGCGCGCGAGAGCTGCGGGCAGGGGCTGTGCGGCTGCTGCACGCTGCTCGTCAACGGGACGGCTGTCTCGGGCTGCCTCTATCTGGCGGCGTTTGCCGACGGCGCGGAGCTGACGACGGTCGAAGGGCTCGCGCACAGGGGCACGCTGCACCCGATTCAGCGCGCGTTCGTCGAGAAGAGCGGGTTCCAGTGCGGCTTCTGCACGCCCGGGTTCATCCTGATGACGAAGGAGCTCCTCAGCCGTCATCCGCACCCGACCGAGGACGAGATCCGGCACTACCTGTCGGGCAACTTGTGCCGCTGCGCCGCCTATCCGGACATCATCGCCGCCGTCAAGCGCGCGGCCGAGCTCGTCGCGGAGTGAGTCCGACGCCGTAGAGGCGTCGCGTCCGAACGCCGACCGCGGCGCTGCTACCAGCGCACGCGCGCCCGAACGCCGACTGCGGCGCGTTGGATCACCGGCAGAAACAGCTTGAGCGTGCGTTTGTCTCGATCTTCGGTCGAGCCACTCGTGGGAATCCACGTGACTGCACACAGCATCGCTGTTCCTCCTTATTGGGCGACACGTCATTTCAATCCCAGCTTCTTGCCCGCTTCGAGCAGGCGGATGGCCTCCTGCAACCGCCTCATCTTCGTTTCTTGTTGCTTGGCCGAATCGATCCAACCGACGAACAGACGCCGGTACGATGGTGCAAGGCTCTCGAAGTACGTCCAGGCCCTCGGGCTCTTTCTGAGCGCTTGTTGAATGTACTGTGGAACCTTCGAAAGCGATGGCCTCGGCGCATCACCGCTTCGCTCAGTTGGCGCTCGGCTCAGCCCAGCCGGCTCGAGCCGCCCTCTTGCCTTCAGCCGCGCATAGCGTTTGCGATTCGCGGTCGACCACCTGCTGTCAGGCTTCCGCGGCGTGAACTTGCGGGCATAACGTGCATCATCGAAGCGCTTAATGAGGCTATCGATCCAGCCGAAGCATAGGGCCTCATCGACAGCATCATCGTAGCCGATCGACGCCAGACCGGTGTGGCGCTTGTGGAAGATCAGCCACACCTCGGACTCCGAGTCGTGATGATCGGCGAGCCACCTCCGCCACTTCTCAGTGGTCCGTGCGTCAAGTGTCTTCACAGTCTTCGGGCGCACGTTACGATTTCCCTCTGCAGCTCGATGGCGTGTCGACACCCGTGACGCCCACAGAAGAACGTCCAGCCAGATCGCCTCGGTGCCTCGGTGCCTCTGTGTTCCGTGATCGCCAACCTGGCAACTCGCGGCTCCGAGCGGGACGCGCGGCAGGATGCCCCAGGGGCCGCGCCCTGGTCCGGCCGGACCCCGCGTCCGTTGCAGTTACTCGGGCAACTGCTGAAGGTCTGTGATCCCAGCGACGTTCGCCGCATCAACGGCGGCCGCAGGGACGATGGCTCGCGGCGGATACGCCGCCGGCGGCAGCGGCTTGGTGGCGTCGATCACGGTCGCGGTGATCATTCGCGGCGTGCGCGTGCCGTCGGGGTGATAGTCCCACCCGACGGGCAGCAGTCCGCCCGGCCCTGACCAGCGCGGGATCACCAGCAGATCGCGGGCGGCGTCGAAGCGCGTGCCGATCGCCCACATCACGTCGCCGTCGTTGAACACGTTGATGTCGTCGTCGACGACGACGATCATCTTGAGGTTCTCGGGCTCGGTGTTGAGGGCGGCGAAGGCGGCCTTCTTCACCTCGGCGTCGCGCGTCTTGGCGATCGCGAGATAGCAGTGCATCCGGCTGTGCGCCGGCACGTTGACCGCCGCCAGCCCCGGGACGACCTGCTTGACGTTGCGGTAGATGCTCCCCATCCGCGGGAGGCTCCCGAGCACCAGGTGCTCGCGGTTGGCCGAGAAGACGTCGTAGTAGATCGGCTTCCGCCGCATCGTGATCGTCTTCACGCGAATGACCGGCTTCGGCCCGTCCGCCGTGTAATGCCCCGGCCACTCGCCAAACGGCCCCTCGTGCCGCCGCTCGTGCGGGATGACTTCCCCTTCGATGACGATCTCGGCGCGCCCGGGCACCGGCACGTCGCACGTCTCGGCGCGCGTCAGCTCGACAGCCTCCCCGAGCAGGCCGCCGGCGGCGTCGAACTCGCCGCCGATGCCGGGCAGGCGGGACACCGCGCCCATGACCACCGCCGGGTGATGGCCGATGGCAATCGCGATCGGCGCGGGCTGCCCGCGCTCCTCGTAGCGCCGGTAGATGTAGGAGCCGTGATGCCCGTCGATGAACCAGACGCCCAGCTCGTTGCGGCCGTACACCTGGTGCCGGTACAGGCCCGCGTTCACCTGCCCCGACTCGGGATCGCGCATGATGCCGATGCCGCTCGTGATGTACGGGCCGCCGTCCAGCTCGTTGTGCGTCAGGAGCGGCAGCTTCCCGAGATCGACACCGTCGCCGCTCCACACCTGCTCCTTGACCGGTGCGGACTCGCGCGGCACCTCGCGCGCCGGCACCGGCCGCGTCATCCGCTCCCCGAACACCGGCACCAGCTCCCGGAGCGTCGTTTCGAGCGCGACGGCGAGGCGGTCGTAGGTCGCCGTCAGGTTGAGCACGAGCGGAATGGAGCTCGCGCCGACCTTCTCGAAATAGAGCGCCGGGTACTGGTTATCGCGGGCGAAGCGCTCGGCGATGGCGGTGGCGCCGAACCGCGGATCGACCGCCGTCGTGACGCGCTTCACCTCGCCCGGACGGGCGGCGATGAGGTCGCGGAGGAACGAACGAAGGTCCTTCGGCATGCTCAGGCCAGCTTCTCCTCGGCCGGCATCGTGTCGGTCACCAGATCGCGGATGACCGTCCGCTTCGGGAGCGGCGCCACCCTCGCCCCGGCGGCGGACAGCCGCGCCGTGCACATGTACTCGACGCGGCCGTCGACGAGCGCCATGCACGTGTGGCAGGCGTTGGCGTTGATGCAACTGTAGCGAATGGCCAGGCTCGAGTCGGCATGCGTGCGGATCCAGCGCAACGCGTCGAGCACCGACATCCCCTCTTCGAACGGCACCTCGTAGGTCTGGAACCGTCCCTCGTCCGGGCCGGTGCCGCGCCACACCGTCAGGGCAGCCACGCCGTGGGCGCCGGCCACGCGGTTGCTCACGCCGAACGGACCCCCGACCGTACGACCGGCGTCCAGCGGCTCGTCAGCGCGTCGCCGGAGAGCGACAGGCGCTGATTCTTCTCGAAGGTCGGCGACGGCTGCGGCGCGTCGAGGCGCTGGTGGGCGCCGCGGCTCTCGGTGCGGTTCGTCGCCGAGACGACCACCGCCTCCGCGCTCCGGAGCATCGCCTTCAGCTCGTACCAGTCCTGCAGGTCGAGGTTGAAGACGTCACCCTCGGCCAGCGCGAGGTCCGGAAGACCGCGGCGGAACCGGTGAATCGCGTCGAGCGCGCGCGCCAGCCCCTCCCCCGTCCGGAACGGCCCCGCGCGCTCCCACATCACGTCCTGCAGCTCGGTCTGGACGACGCCCGGCGCCGGACCCTCCCCCGTTCGCGCGCGGAGCCCCGCGAGTTCCGCCCGCGCCCGTTCCGCGTACGCCGGCAGCCAGCCTGGATCCGCTCCGCCGGCGGCCTCCGCGGCGACGTGTCCCGCCCGTTCGCCGAAGACGAGCGCCTCGCTGATGGCGTTGCCCGACAGGCGATTGGCGCCGCCGGGGCCGCCCACCGCCTCGCCCGCCGCGAACAGCCCGGCCACGCGCGTCTCGAGCCGCTCGTCCACCGCAACGCCCCCCATGTGATAGTGCGCCGTCGGCGCCACCTCCACCGGCATGCGCGTCAGATCGATGCCGTTTCTGAGCAGCCGGTCGATCACCGGACCGAATGCCTGCCGGAGACGGTCCTCGGGAATGTGGCGGAAATCGAGGTAGGCGCCGCCGTGCGGAGAACCGCGCCCCGCCTCCGCCTCCTTGAGAATCGCGTAGGAGGCGAGATCCCGCGGCGCCGTGTAGCGCCCCTCGTCTTCGCCCCCGTAGCGGTTGATGAACTCCTCGAAGCTCCCGTTCAGCAGCCGGCCGCCGAGCTTGTAGCGGAACGGGTCCCACATGATCGGGTCCATGCCGACGAGCCTCGGCGCCAGGTGGGCGATCGGAAAGAACTGCACGAACTCCATGTCGACGAGCTCGGCGCCGGCTTCGAGCGCCAGCCAGTACGCCTCGCCGCCCATGTTGGCCGACGCGCTGTTGCGCCGGAAGATCTTGGTGAGTCCCCCGGCGGCGAGAATGACCGCCCGTGCCGCGATCGTCACGAGCGATCCGGCCGACAGATCCAGCGCCACGGCGCCGCGGGCGCGTCCGCCGGCGACGCACACCTCGATGGCGGCGACGTTGCTGAGGCGGCGGATGCGGTCCGTACTTGCCACCTGGTGCCGGAGCGTGGCCGCCACGGCGGGACCGGTGCCGAGGAAGTCGATGTAGCAGCAGCGCCTGCGGCGGTGCCCCGGCGCCGTCACCTGCTTGATGTGGCCGTGCTCGCGCGCCCACCGGGTGCCCCAGCCGTCCATTTCGAGGATGCGCTCCGGCGCGCGCTCGCAGAGCAGCGACGAGAGCGGCTCGTGGCAGATACCGCGCCCGGCCTCGAGCGTGTCCTCGAGGTGGAGCGTCCAGTGGTCCGGCTCCTCCTGGGCGATCGCCGCCGCCACCGTCATCTGCGCCATGACCGTGGCGCCGCCGCGGCCCACGAGCCCCTTGTCGAGCAGCAGCACCGAGCGCCCGTCGCGCGCCGCAGCAATCGCGGCGTACATCCCGGCGCCCCCGGCGCCCACGACGAGCACGTCGGTCGCCTGGTGGGTGGGGGTCAGACCCCGATGATGGGGCGACTCACGGTTGCCGGTTCGCTGCATGACCTTGACTCGCCCCATCATCGGGGTCTGACCCCCACCCACCAGGCGAGGAACTCGACCAGCCGCTCCACCATGTAGTCGTGGTACTGCCGGCCAGTCTCGGCCGAGGCGGCCCGGTTCGACGAGAACTGCCCCGTCGGCGCGCGCTGTTTCTGCTCGCTCGAGGTCCACGGCTGGTCGATCGTGTCGCGCCCGCCGGCGCCAAACAGATCCCGCGTCCCGAACGGACCGACCAGCCGGTCGAAATCGCACCCAGCGTCGGAGAGCCTCTCGGTCCGGATCGTGTGCGGGAACTTGTGGAGCACGTGGGAGATCTCGAGCTCGCCCGCGTGGTGCTCGTCGGCATGCTTGAGCCGGCCGGCGATGCCGCGCGCCAGGTACACCGGATCCGCCACCGCCGTGCGCACGCCGGGCAGCTCGAACTCCCGGATGTTGCGGGCGGCGCTCGTGAGCGCCGCCAGGTTCGTCCACTTGTGGCCGTTGACGAGCAGGATCCGCCTGAACCCGTGGCGCGCGAGCGACCGGACGATGTCGGAGACAACCTGCATGAGCGTCTCGGTGCGCAGCGAGACGGTGCCGGGAAAGCCCAGATGGTGACTCGAATCGCCGTACCAGACCGGCGGCGCCGCCAGCACACCCGCCCGCCGCGCGGCGTCCTCCGCCAGCGCGATGGCCACGTAGCTGTCGAGGCCGAGCGGACCCGCGGGTCCGTGCTGCTCGGTCGTGCCGAACGGCACGAGGATCGTGTCGCGCTCGCGGAGGTAGGCCGCCACCTCCTCCCACGTCAGCTCGTGCAGCCAGACGGACGGCAGCGTGCCGGAAGCCGGGAGCCGGGAGCCGGGGTCGGATCGACGGGCGTCGTCAGTCATCTCCGGTCGATGGCCGGCAGATCGAGGACCGGACTATTCGGCGCGATCCGCGCGATTGGCCTGTCGTGACCCATGGAAACGTCTCCAAGTCTACGTCCAGAGGGGCGCGAACTGCGCCGCCACCACCGCCTCGAACGGCGCGTCGCCCTGCAGGATCCCCATGCGCCGGGCAAACCGGTTCAATGACTCGACGGTCGCCGGGGCGACCGCGGCGCTGTAGTAGGGCGCGTCGCGCCGCACCAGCTCCGCGATGAGCTCGGCCTCCTCGGGCGGAAACAGCCGGCGGCCGACCTCCGCCGCGCGGGCCGGCTGCGCGGCGAGCGCCCGCTGCGCCGCCGCCACGGCCCGCACCGCCGCGGCCGCTCGTTCCGGCGAGCGCGCGATCAGCCTGTCGCTGGCGGCGAGGGCGGCAAACGTGTACCGGCGGGCGGTGGCCGAGACGTCGCGCCGCGCGTCGAGCACCAAGGTGCCAAAGCCGCGCCGGACGGCGATCTCGGCGGCCATCCCGTTCGCCCAGAACCCGTCGATGGCGCGTTCCTCGAGTCGTCTCGCGGCGGTCACGCCGAAGTTCACCTCGCCGGGACGACGCTCGACCGGCGCGATCGCCACGTGGTCTCGTGCAGTGTCGATTCCGGCGTCCTCCAACAGAGCCCGCAGTCCCATGTCGACCCAGCGCGATGCGCCGATCCGCCGGCCCCTGACCGCGCCCAGGTCGCCGCGGCCGATGCCGAGGTCGGCGCGCATCACCAGAAACCAGTACATGCCCTGCGACTGCGCGCCGAGCAGCTTCACGCCGTCCCACTCGGGAAACGCCGACAGCGCCGCGTGCGCCGATCCGCCCACGAAGTCAACGGCCCCCTCGCGGAGCGCGCGGTAGGCCGCATCGATCGGGAACAGCAGCTCCAGCTCGACGTCGAGCCCCTCGGCCTTGAAGAAGCCGAGCTCCACGGCGGCGACCACCGGGAAATACGACGGCGAGACCATGTCGGGAACCGCGAGCTTCACTTCGTCCTCCGCTGTGCACCGCCCGCGGGGCACAGAGGCGCAGAGACACAGTGGAATCTGATCGCAGTGACCTCCGTGGCGCTGTGGCTCGTCGCAACGCGGCCGAAGAGTAGCGCCGCGAAGCGCCCGACGGGTCCGCCACCGGCCACCGGCTCGCGCGTCGTCTCGCCGGGCATTGCGATACGCTATACCGATGCAGACCGTCGTTCAAAGCGATCGAAGCATCGTGCTCTCCGACGGCGCGCGTCTCGCCTATACGCTCCACGTCCCTCGCCCAGGCGCGCCGCCGGTGCGCAAAGGCGGACGACTCGTGCTCATTCACTCGCTCGCGCTCGACCGCACTGTCTGGGACGAGGTCGTGGCCGCGCTCGGCGACGAGGCCGAGATCCTCACCTACGACTGCCGCGGACACGGCCGGTCGGATCGACGGGGTTCCGACCCGGCGGGGTCCCCAGCGCACACGCCTGCGCGCTGGGGTGCTTTCACCGCCGATTCGTTCGCGCGCGACCTGGCGGAACTGCTCGATTGGGTCGGCTGGCAGAAGGCCGCGATTGTCGGCTGCTCCATGGGCGGCTCGGTCGCGCTGGCGTTTGCCGGTCTCTTTCCCGCACGTACGGCCGCGCTCGGCCTCATCGACACGACCGCCTGGTACGGGCCCGACGCCGCCGCGCAGTTCCGGCAGCGCGCCGAGGCGGCCCGGGCGAAGGGGCTGTCCGGGATGATCGACTTCCAACTGACGCGCTGGTTCTCCGACGCCTTTCGCTCCGCCCATCCCGACGTGCTCCAGCGGCTGTCGGCCGTCTATGTCGCGAACGACTTCGACTGCTACGCGAGCAGTTGCGCGCTGCTCGGCGACGCCGACCTCCGCGCCCATCTACCCGCCCTCCGCATGCCGGTCGGCATCGTGGTTGGCGAGGAGGACTACGCCACCCCCATCGAGATGGCGCGGCAGCTCCATGCGGCCATCACGCACTCGACGCTCACCGTGCTGCCGAAGGCCCGGCATCTGACGCCGGTCGAGCGCCCCGACGCGATTGCCGAGATGCTGCGCGGGCTGCTCGGGAAGACCTAGCGGGATCTGGCTGTTCCTGGTGACCTCGGTCCCCTTCGTGGTTTACACTTTCCGCCAACACTTGGAGGAGGCGCGATGAGCAGGAAGCGTTCCGTGGATCGGCGGGACTTTCTGAAGGGTGCGGCGGTGACGGGCGCGGCGGCGCTCGTGCCCGATGCGGTGGCGGCCGCGGCGCCCCAGGCCCCCCCGGCGGAGGCGGCCGGCCAGGCGGCGCGCCCGGCGGCGGCAGGCGCGGTCCGCGAGGCGGACCCCCTTGTCGAGGTCAGCGAGACGACCGACCGGCCAGGCGGCGACTTCATGGTCGACGTCCTCAAGTCGCTCAACATCGAGTACGTCGCGTCGAACCCCGGCTCGAGCTTCCGGGGCATTCACGAGTCGATTATCAACTACGGCGGCAACGCGATGCCGGAGTTCCTCACCTGCTGCCATGAGGAATCGTCTGTGGCGATGGCCCACGCCTACTTCAAGGCGGAAGGCAAACCCATGGCGGTGCTTTGCCACGGCACCGTCGGCCTCCAGCACGCGGCCATGGCGATCTACAACGCCTACTGCGACCGCGTGCCGGTGTACCTGCTCGCGGGCAACTCGCTCGACGCGACAATGCGGCGGCCGGGCGTGGAATGGGCGCACAGCGTGCAGGACGCGGCCTCGATGCTGCGCGACTTCATCAAGTGGGACGACAACCCGATCTCGCTGCCCCACTTCGCCGAATCGGCCGTACGGGCCTACAAGATCGCCATGACGCCGCCGATGATGCCGGTCCTCATCGTGCTGGACGGCGGCCTCCAGGAGGATCCGATTCCGCCGGACGTCGCCTCACGGCTCCGCGTGCCGAAGCTGACGCTGGCCGCGCCGCCGCAGGGGGACTCGGGCGCGGTGGCGGAAGCGGCACGGCTGCTCGTTGACGCGCAGAACCCGGTCGTCGTCGCCGACCGCCTCGCCCGCACGCCCGCCGGGATCACGCGCCTCGTGGAGCTGGCCGAGGCGCTCCAGGCGCCGGTCGTCGATCAGCACGGCCGCATGAACTTCCCGTCGCGCCACCCGCTGAACCAGAGCGAGAACGCCGGGCAGCTCATTGCCAACGCGGACGTCATCCTCGGACTGGAGCTGACCGACTTCTGGGGAACGGTGCACGCGTTCCGCGACGCACAGCACCGCACCTCGCGCTCCCGCATCAGGCCGGGTACGCGGCTCATCAGCATCAACGCCGTCGACCTGTTCGTGAAGAGCAACTTCCAGGACTTCCAGCGCTATCCGGAAGTCGACGTGGCGATGGCGGCCGACGCCGAGGCGACGCTGCCGGCGCTGACCGAGGCGGTCAAGCGACTCGCGACCGACGACCGCCGCCGCGCGTTCCAGGAGCGCCGCGCCCGCCTCGAGGAGGCGCACGGACGCGCCCGGCAGGCGGCGCGCAACGAGGCGGCCCATGCCTGGGAGGCGTCGCCCATCAGCACGGGCCGGCTGGCCGCGGAACTGTGGGCGCAAATCCGGAACGACGACTGGGCGCTCGTCTCCGAGAGCGGCAACACGAGCGGCTGGGCGTTCCGCCTCTGGGACTTCGACAAGCACTACCAGCACCTGGGCGACTCGGGCGGCGCTGGCGTGGGCTACGGCGCGCCGGCCGCGGTCGGCGGGGCCCTCGCCAACAAGAAGCACGGACGCCTCTCGGTCAACATCCAGGGCGACGGCGACTTCCTCTACGCGCCGGGCGTGTGGTGGACGGCGGCGCACCACCGCATTCCGCTGCTGACGGTGATGCACAACAACCGCGCGTATCACCAGGAAGTGATGCACATCCAGCGGATGGCGAACCGCCATCAGCGCGGCATCACCCGGGCGAACATCGGGACGACCATCGAGGATCCGAACGTCGATTTCGCGAAGATCGCCCAGGGCATGGGGGTCCACGCCGAAGGGCCGATTACCAATCCGCGGGATCTGGCGCCGGCCTTCCAGCGCGCGCTCGCCGTCGTCAGGAAGGGCGAGCCGGCGCTCGTCGACGTGGTCACGCAGCCGCGGTAGGCACGATCATGAAGACGATGATGGCTGCTGCCGCCGTGTTGTTCCTGGTCACCGCCGTGGCGGGCGCGCAGACGCCGGCCCCGGCGCAGCAGACCGCCCCTGCCGGCAACGCCGACAGCGGCGCGAAGGTCTGGAAGAGCGTCGGCTGCTGGCAGTGTCACGGCTACGAGGCGCAGGGGGGCGCGGCGGGACCGCGTCTGGCTGCGCGCAATCTGCCGTGGACCGGATTTTCCGCCTACGTGCGGCGGCCGGCCAACCAGATGCCGCTCTACACGGAGAAGGCGCTCCCGACGGCCGACCTCGCGCACATCTACGCGTACGTCCAGTCGCGTCCCGCGCCTCCGCAGAATATTCCGTTGCTGTTGAAATAGGGCCTCCCGACGCCCGATTCCACAACTCCCAAGCAGCGTGAGTTCGGTCCCGATCGGCGCTCTTCAGAGTAGCAGGCGGAGGCGGCGACCCCCGGGCAATCGGTACACGGCGAAACCGGCGCGATCGACGGTGAAGACCGTGTGGAGGCCCTCTCTGGCCGCAGCGTGGACGAGAGCCGCATCGGCGAGATCCATTGGACGATCGGCGTACTTCTTCATGAGCGCTCGAATGCCGTGAATGTCCGCCGCCTCCAGCGCCAGCAGCCGCACGGGCGCCTCTTCGAGCACATCCCACAACCTGTCCTGAGCGCCGAACGACCCGACCAGGTGCATCGCCTCGGCAATCACCGGCCAGACCGTGAACAGCGGCTCGCGGATCTTCTCGAGCGCCCGAACGCAGGAATCGTGGAAGGCGTCGCCGGCGTCGAGAATGGCGACGAGCGGCCCGGTGTCAACGAGCACGCCGCGCACGTGCCGCCCGCTTCCTCTTCAGCAGCTCGGTGAATGTCCGGCCGGTGTGCTGCGAGAGATCGGACCGACCCGACCGAACGGTACCGAGGAACGGCGCCAATCGCTCGTAGGCGGTCGTCCCGGCCTCTTCGCCGGACGCATACCGCCGCCTGTCGTCGGGCTACGCCCGCGTCTCAGCCCGCAGCCCCGCGTGAATGCCGTCGACGAACGCGTCGACATTCTTGCGGGCGATCCGGTCGAGCAGTCCCTGGGGTCCGAACGCGGCCAGCCTGCCGGAGATCGTCACGTCGGCCCGCCAGCCAACGGTGGTCGGCCGGGGCAGGCCCGTTCCTTCCGAGCCGGACGCGGGTTCGAGCGTGAAGCTCGTCACCATGTCGACAACGCTCCCCAGCCCGCTCCCCTTGCCGACGAGGGTCGTGCTGACGGGCGGCTGCCGGTCCCGAATCTCCAGCTTCACGACCATCGTCCCCTTGATGTGCGACACGCCGACCCGCGCGGTGACGGTGAAGTGGTCGGCGTCCGCAATCACCACGTCGGTCACGTCCGGCAGGTGGCGGCCGACCTTGGCCGGCTCCGTCAGGAATCGGTAGACGTCGGCCTGCGGCGCGGCGACGGTGAACTGTCCTTCAAGGTGCATCGGTTCCTCGTGCGGGTGCGCGTCGCGGCGTCTCCCCTACAGATGAATGGTCTCGACCTGACGGCCGCGCGCGCGGTCGAGCGCGGCGGCGAAGGCGCGGCGGAACAGCACGCCGGCCAGATGTCGCTTGTACTCGACCGACCCGCGCGTGTCGGCAAAGGGCTGCGCCGCCTCGCGCACGAGTTCGGCGGCCCGGTCCACACGATCGGCCGACGGCGCCGCCTCCCGCACGACGTCCTCGGCGGCGCGCGCGCGGATCGGCGTCGGACCGAGCGCGCCCAGGCTCACCGCCACACTCCGGCAACGGTCGCCCTCGAGGTCGATCTGCACCCCGACGCTGGCAACCGCGAAATCACCGGCGCGCTTCTCGAACTTCACGTAGGCGCCGCCGCTCGGCTTCGCGGGGATGCCGATCGACACACCGACGACCATCTCCGCTGCGTCGAGACGCGTGGAGTACGCATCGACGATGAACTCGTGGAGCGGCATCGTCCGCCTGCCGCCCAGACCGGCGATGCGCACCACCGCGTCGAGCGCCATCAGGGCCGCGGGCCAGTCGCCGGCCGGGTCGGCGTGCGCAAGACTCCCGGCCACGGTCCCGCGATGGCGCACCTGCACGTCGGCGGTCTGCCGTGCCGCGTCGGTCATGATCGGCAGGAGATCCCGGACGAGCGGCGACTCGACCATGTCGGCGTGCCGGCAGAGCGCGCCAATCTCGAGCCGGTCGCCCTCGCGCCGCAGGAGGTCCAAGCCGGCAATCCGATTCACGTCGACCAGGCAGCGCGGCCCTGCGATGCGCAGCTTCATCATCGGCAGCAGACTCTGGCCGCCGGCGAGGATCTTCGCTTCGTCGCCGTAGCGCCCGAGCAGCTCGAGCGCCTCGTCGACGGTGCGCGGCGCGAAGTATTCAAACGCTGCGGGATACACTCGGTACTCCACTGCCACGAATGTCCAACGCCCAACTCCACAACGCCCAACGGTTGGGAGTTGCCGTCCTGGACGTTGGAGCCTTGGGAGTTGGGAGTTGTTCGTGACAATCGACGTCTTCAATCACATCGTGACGCCGCGCTACCGCGACGCCCGGCTCCGGGTCGCGCCGCGCCTCGCCGCGCAGGAGCGCGTCGTGCCGGCGCTCCGCTGCGGCCTCGAGTTCTTCGGCGTCGACCGGGTGATGTTCGCCACCGACATGCCGTTCGACACCCGGGGCGGGCGCACGTTGGTCGAGGTGGCGCTCCAGGCGATGCAGGCGCTCGACGCCCCCGCCGGCGACAAGGCGCAGATCTTCGAAGGCAACGCGCGCCGGGTGTTCAGGCTCGCGCACGGATGAGCTCCCAGACGCGCTCGGGCGAGAGCGGCAGCTCCCGCACTTCGACGCCGAACGGCGCCAGCGCGTCCTCGACGGCGCTGGCAATCGCCGCGGGCGACGGGATGGCCGCGCCCTCTCCGGCCGCCTTCTGTCCCAGTGTGGTGAACGGATCCGGCACCGGGCAGTGCTCCACCTCGATCCTCGGCGTCTCGAGCGTCGTCGACTTGCCGTAGTCGAGCAGCGTCAGCGTCAGCAGCTGGCCGTCGGCGCCATAGACGAATCCCTCGCCCAGCGCCACCGAAATACCGTGCGCCGCCGACCCGTAGATCTGGCCATCGACGACCGCCGGATTGATGAGCGTCCCGTTGTCGCTGACGATGACGTAGCGGACGACGCGGACGCGTCCCGTCTCCACGTCGACCTCGACGACTGCGGCGTGCGCGGCGGACGAGAACGTGTACTGGGCCCGCACGCGCCCCTGCATGTCCGGGAGCATCAGCGGATCGGCATGCGGATGGCTGTGGTAGTAGGTCGCCTGCAGGCCAGGCTCGAAGCCCGGCGGCAGCAACGCCTGGTTCGTGTAGGCGATCTTCCCCAGTTCGGCGAAGGTGACGCTCTCGACGGGTCCACGAGGACCCGTCCCACGAGGGATGACGACACCGTCTTCGATCCGCAGCAACGACGGATCGGCCCGCAGGACGGAGGCGGCGAGCGTGAGGACCTTGTCGCGCAGCCGTGTCGCCGCACCGTGGACCGCGCCGACGTCGTAGAGGTGAAAATTGTTGCCGCTGTTCGAGGACGAGATGCCCCACGGCGAGGACACCGAATCGAACGTGCCGGCCGCCGACACCCGCTCGAGCGCGACGCCGAGCACGTCGGCCACGATCTGCGCGGCCGTCGTCTCGTGCGATTGACCGCAGCTCGGCGACCCCAGCGTGAAGACGACCGAGCCGTTCTTCTCGATCTTGACCGTCGCGCCCTCCACGCCGCCTGAGCCCGGCATCTGCGCCGACTGCGGGAAGATCGCCATGTCGCGCGCGGCGTTCCGCCCCCCGGGCTCGACGCCGATGACAACGCCGATGCCAAGGAGCGTCGAACCGCCCCGCCGTTCCGCCTGCCGGCGCCGCACCTCCGCGTACTCGACGTTCACCAGCACCCTGTCGAGCAGCGCCTCGTAGTCGCCGCTGCCGTGAATATTGCCGTTGGGCGTGGTGTAGGGGAACTGCTCCTTCCGGACGAGATTGCTGCGCCGCACCTCGATCGCATCGAGTCCGAGCTCCCGCGCGACGAGGTCCATCGTGCGCTCCCACACGAAGCACATGCCGGGCTTGCCGATTCCGCGGTTGGGCACCACCGGGCATTTGTTCGTGAGCACCGAGCGGCCGTCGAGCCGGAGGTGCTGCACCTTGTAGGTGTTGAACAGGTTGTTCAGCTTGTTGGTGAAGTGGATCGTCAGCGTGCTCACCGACCCGCCCACGTCGTCGGTGTCGCGAATCTTGAGCCCGAGCACTTCTCCCTCTGCCGTGACGGCCGCCTCGACGTCGAACTCCTGCTCGCACGAGTGCCCGCCGGCCGTCATGTGCTCGCTCCGGTCCTCGATCCACTTGACGGGGCGGCCGGCCTCCACCGCCAGGAGCGCCGTCAGCACGGCGTACTTGCGAATGAGGTGGATCTTCTGCCCGAACCCGCCGCCGACGTCGGGCACGATCACCCGCACGGCGTCGATCCCGAGCGCCTCCGAGAGCGCTTCGTAGATCACATCGGGAGACTGGGAGTTGCACCAGATCGTCAGCCGCTCCGGGGCGGCCTCCGCCAGACACGCGAACGGCTCGAGCGGCGTGGAGCTGTAGCGGTGCATCGTCAGATGCTGCCGGACGATCCGGTCCGCTCGCGCGAACGCCGCGTCGGGGTCGCCGTAGGCGACGTGCCCCTCCCAGGCGACGTTGCCGCCGAGTTCCTCGTACAGCACCGGCGCCGACGGCAGTGCCGCCTCTTCGGTCGAGACAACGGATGGAAGCGGATCGTATTCGACGTCGATCAGCTCGAGCGCGTCTTCCGCTCCCGCGCGCGTCTCGGCGGCGACGATCGCGACGGGCTCGCCGACGTACCGGACCTTGTCGATCGCCCCGGCGTATTCCGGAATGGGCACGCGCAGGCCGGCGGCGTAGCGCCCGGGCTTGAACGGCCGGGACAGTCGCTTCACCGCCTCCGGCGTGACGACCGCCTTCACGCCCGGGAGCGCCTCGGCTCGTCTGCCGTCGACCGCCACGATGCGCGCGTGCGCGTAGGGACTGCGCAGGATGCAGGCGTGCAGCATGCGCGGGAGCGCCAGGTCGTCGACGTACCGGCCCCGCCCCGTGACGTACCGCGGCGCTTCCTTGCTTCGGGCGCTCCGGCCTATGTACTTCCGCGATTCCATGACTTCAGCCGCGAGGCCGCGTCCTTGACTGCCTCGATAATCTGTACGTATCCCGTGCACATGCAGAGGTTGCTCGAGAGCTCCTCTCGAATCTGCTCTTCCGTCGGGTCGGGAGTGCGGGCGAGCAGCGCGTGCACCGCCATCACGAAGCCGGGCGTGCAGAAGCCGCACTGGAGCGCGAAGCCGTCTACCAGTGCCTGCTGGACGGGATGCAGGGCGCCCCGGGTGCTCAGCCCCTCGACGGTCGTCACCTCGCACCCGTCCGCCTGCACGGCCAGCATCAGGCACGCCTTCACGAGCGCGCCGTTGACGAGCACCGAGCAGGCGCCGCATTCCCCCACGACGCAGCCGACGTGCGTCCCGGTCAATCCGATCTGCTCCCGGAGGAAGTGGACGAGCAGCGTTCGAGCCTCGACCTCGCGTTCGTACGTCTCTCCGTTCACCGTGAGGCGGATCGAATGCGTCATGACACGAACAGCACGCCCGGCGGCAGCGGCACACGCAGCGCGCGGTCGAACAATCCGTAGATGAACAGCCACGACGCGAGCGCGTAGGTGCCGGCGAGCACCACCGACTGCCGCGCGACCGCCAGCAGGTACGCCAACGCGAAGAGCGGCACCGCCACGAGCGCCCCAGCCAGCCACAGCAGCAGGAAGAACGCCGCCATCCACGCCAGGGCCGACACCCACTCTGCGCGTGAGGCGGTGGCGAACACGTCAGGGAGATCGTTCTCGTCGGCGGGTCCGTTCGGCATTTCCTCGACGGGTCCGGCCGGCCCCTCCTTCGCGTCGCCCCGCGCTCCTCGACTCGGGCCCGGGGCGCCCCGAGGAAGGCCGGCGGGCGAACCCCGTCCGGCGAGCGACTGGAGGAGCCGGGCAGCCGCGAACGCCAGCAGCAGAACGCCCGTGGTCACGGGAAACACCGCGGTCCGGAACGGCCAGCCGGCGGCCTGGTACAGCACCCACGCGGCCGCCAGCAGGAAGCCGGCCGCGATCGGCACGTCGGCGCCGTGCGCGGGCAGGGCCTGGGCGCCGGGCCGCCCACGCAGGAGCGGCCACACCAGCCCGGCCGCGATCACCACCGCGAACGCCAACACGAGCGGTCGCGTCATCCAGCGCCACTCGTAGAGCGAGTACGAGAGGAAGAGATAGCGCTCCGCAATGTCCCCCAGCACGAGCGCCAGCAGGAGCGGCGCGCGCGGCCAGTCCCACCGGACCGCCGCAACGCCCAGGACGGTCGCGCCGAGCATCAGCAGGATGTCGGCGAAGCTGTTGTGCGCCGTGTACGCGCCGAACGCGGTCAACACCATCAGAAACGGCACGAGGAGCACCGCCCGCACGTAGGTCAGCCGGACGAGCTGATTGAGGAACAGGAACGACACCGCCACCGCGATGACGTTCGACAAGACGATGATCCAGACCATCGCGTAGGTCACGTCCAGGTGCGTGGTCAGCATCGCCGGCCCCGGCACGAGCCCCTTCAGCAGGAACACGCTCAGCAGGATCGCCATGGAAATGCTGCCTGGAATGCCGAACGCCACGGTGGGGATGAGGTTGCCGCCCTCGCGCGAATTGTTCACCGCGCCGGTCGCGATCACCCCCTCGACGTTGCCGCGCCCGAACGTCTCCGGGTGGCGCGACGAGTGCTGCGCGTGCGCGTAGGCGATGAACTGCGACACGGCGCCGCCCATCCCGGGAATCACGCCGATGCCAAGACCGATCGCGCTCGCGCGGAGCGTCAGCCACCGGTGCTCGAGTGTGTCGCGCACGCCCTGGAAGACGCGCGACAGCCGCTCGTCGCCGCGCCTGGAGGCGATGCTCTGCTTGGTCATCATGAGCTGCAGCACCTCGGCGCCGCCGAAGAGCCCCACGACGACCGGCACGACGTTGATCCCGTCCCAGAGATAGAGCTGGCCGAAGGTGAAGCGCTGAATGCTGCTCTGCGGATCGAGACCGACCATCGCCAGCAGGAATCCGAACGCCGCCATGATGAAGCCCTTGACGAGGTTCCGCCCGGAGAGCGACACGATGAAGCTCAAGCCGAGCACCGTCAGCATCAGGAACTCCGGCGGCCCGAGCTGCAGCACGACGGGCCGAACGACCGGCACCGAGATCGCCAGCACCGCCGCGCCGACGAGCGCGCCGATGAGCGAGCTGAAGAGCACGGCGCCCAGCGCGCGGCCTCCTTCGCCGCGCCGCGTCATCGGATAGCCGTCGAGGACGGTGGCGGCCGAGGTCGCCTCGCCGGGAATCCCGAAGAGCACCGACGTGATGTCGCCCGTCGTCGCGGTCACCGCGTGCATGCCGAGGAGGAACGCAAACGCCGAGATCGCGTCCATCGGATAGACGAACGGCAGCATCATCGCGAGCGTGGCGGCGCCGCCGAGCCCGGGAAGGATGCCGACCAGCAGGCCGACGGCGATCCCCACCAGCATGACGGCGAAGGTCTGCGGCGCCAGCACCTGCAGGAGGGCGGAGAAAAAGACGTCCACCGCCGGCGCCCGTCAGTCCTTCTTGTCCACGGCCGTGAGGCCGCTCCCGGGCGCGTCTTGGTCGACGGCGCCGGAGGGAATCACCGATTCGGGCAGCGGAAACCGGGGATCCGAGAACAGCTCCTTCCACTTCGCGACCGTCTCGCGCACCCGACTCGGGCTCGACTGCGCCACGCGCGGAAACGCGGCGAGCTTCTCGAACGGGCGGCACGCGTCGATCACGGCGCGGGTGTTGTACGGGGCGGCGGGGTCGGCCAGCAGCGGGTCCACCCGACTCCCCCACGACTTGCGGAGAATCTCGATGTCGTCCGACGGATCGCACCGCGTGCTGACCGCCCACATCACTTCCTCGAGATTCATCGGATCCACGTCGTCATCGACGACGACGACGAAGCGGTTCATGTAGGCGGCCGCCGGACACTGGGCCGCCAGGTACCCGGCCTGGCGGGAGTGGCCGCAGAACCGCTGCGTGATCGACACGACGACGAGCAGCCGGCCGCCGCAGGCCTCGTGCGCCCAGACGCCGCGGACGTCGCGCACGCCGATTTTCGCCAGATCGTCCTGGATCATCGCCGACTTGAGCAGCGCGCGCATGTAGGAGTAGTCGTTCGGCGGCTTGCCTGGCGGCGTGCCGAGGATGATCGGATCGGTCCTGAAATACAGGCGCTCGATGTCCATCGTCGGCACCGGCCGCAGCGAGCCCGAGTAGTAGCCGGTCCACTCGCCGAAGGGGCCTTCCCGCAGCACACGCTCGGGGCGAAGCCATCCTTCGACGACGATCTCCGCCGCCGCGGGCATCGGCAGGCCCGTCACCTCGCCGCGGACGACGCACAGCTGCTCGCCGATCATCGCGCCGGCGTACGCGTACTCGCTGATCGTGTCCGGCACCTCGGTGCCGGCCACCATCAGGAGCAGGGGATCGTGGCCGAACGACGCTAGGACGGGCGCCCTGCCGTGCCTGGCGAACCAGCGGTCGTACTGCGCGCGCCCCTGCTTGCCCGCCTCGGCGTTGATCGTCGCGGACCGGCCGTCCTCCTGAATCATCATGCGGTAGGCGCCGACGTTGATCCGGCCGGTGTCCGGATCGCTCGTCACCACCGCCACGCCGGTCCCGATATAGCGGCCGCCGTCGTGCTCGTGCCAGCGCGGCGCCGGAAAGCGCGTGAGGTCCACGTCGCGCCCGGCGACGACGTTCTCGAGAATCGGCCCGCTCGTGACGACGTGCGGCTCGTAGCGCGGCGCCGCCGCCGCCCACGCGAGCGGCCTGCCGCGGAGCGCCTGGACGAGCCCAGGCGTGTCGAGATTCGGATCGAGCCCGAGCGTCGCCGCCATACGCCGCGCGTTGCTGAGGGCGCCGGTCAGCACTCGATAGCCCCGGGGGTACCCGACGATGTCGTCGAAGAGGAGCGCGGCGGGCGGCCTGCGGCGGTAGTTGATCTCCGAGATCGTGCCGATCTCCAGGTCCCAGTGGGCGCCGGAGACGCGCTGCAGCTCCCCCAGCTGGTCCGCCCGCGCAAGCCAGCCGCGCAGGTCGCCCATTGACTGCGCTCGGGGCGACCCCGAGGCGCTCGAAGGGTCGGCGGGGTGCCCCTCGACGTGCTCGGGGCGTCCCTGGCTCTTCTCGGAGGGGTGGGACATCAGGGCTGAATGATCTCGCGGTACTTCGCCGCCACCTCGGGCGGCGTGGCGAGCACGTCGCTCAAGATCCGCTGAATCCCGGCCGCGTCCTTCGGCTGGAACTCGAGATTCATGCGCTTGGCTTCCTCAACGAAGGCCGGGTCGCGGTACGTGGCCGCCAGCGCAGCGCGCAGCGCCTCGACCCGTACGGGCGCGACGCCGGGCGGGAGCGCGAACGGCTTGGCCATCGCCCCCGGTGCATCCACGAGACGCAGCAGCGTGCGGCTCACCTCGTCCCGGGCGAACTCCATCGCGAGCGGCACGTCCGGCAGGTCGCCGTGGCGCGTCGTGCCGTTCTGGACGAATACCACGGCGTAGCCGTCCGTCAGCCACTGTCCCGACGCCGACTTCACCGACTCCCAGCCGAGGCACATCCCGTGAATCTCGCCCCGCTCGACGCCAATCCGCACGTCGTTCGTCGTCGGGTAGCCGGACACGGCTTTCAGGCTGGCGCCGGTGGCGGCGGCGAGCACCCGCGGGGCGTCGTAAGTGTTCGACCCCGGTCCGGTGCCGCCGACCGCAATCGGCGTCCCGCGGCCGATCATCGCCTTCAAGGTGGTGACCGGGGCGTCGCCGCGCAGGATGCAGACGTTCGGGTCGTCGTAGGAGCTGCCGAGCCAGTTGAACTGCCGCAGGTCGAAGTTCACGCCCTCGCCGCCCGTCAACTGGTTCATCATCTGCGCTTCGTGGAACAGGCCGATCACGGTCCCGTCCTTCGGCGCCGCGCTGAAGACGTGGTTGGCCGCCACGAGCCCGCCGCCGCCGGGCATGTTGACGACGATGACGGTGGGAGTCCCAGGAATGTGCCTGCCGATGTGCCGCGCGACCAGACGCGCGGTCGTGTCGAAGCCACCGCCCGCACCAGACCCGACGATGATGCTGACCGTCCTGCCGCGGTAGAACTCCGCCGGCGGAAGGTCGACGTCCGCGCCGGAGTCCGGTCCCGCGCACGCCGACACGACGAGCGCAGCGACCAGGCCGGCGAGGATGCGTGGTGGCGCGGGAGGCACGCGAGCTAGCGTACCTCAGATCATGCGTCCTTGCGCCGATCGCGGCCTCTGCGGCGCTCGCCTCTGCGGCGCTCGATGCCGGGCGGCGTCGGTGGACCGAGGTTCATCGTCCGGCGTTCTCCTCCCGCTCGGCGGTCGGCCACCTTGCGCTGGTCCTCGCGACGGCCCGCAGTCGTCTTGTTGGCCATGGGAATGGGCTCACTCTGTCCCCAGACGCCCGAACGCGTCAAGTGCCTCCGCGCTCGGCGGGTCGGCGCCCGGGGCCGCCCGCGTGTCGCGCGTGGGCGAGCCTCGGCATGGTATAAGAGAGCCCCGAAAGCGAGGGTCGATCATGAAGCGTACATATGTGACTGCACTGGCACTGCTCCTCGGGAGCGCCGTGCTCGCGCCCACTGTCTCGGGTCAGGGCGGCTTTACGAATCTGATGAGCATGAGCCACTGGACGCCGGTCGGCAAGGTGGACTGGAAGACGATCGGGCGGGAGCTCTGGTCCACCAACGGCAACGGCTTCCTCCTCTCGAAGCAGTCGTACGGCGACTTCGAGATCCGTGCCGAGTTCTGGGTGTCGCCCGACGCCAACAGCGGCATCTTCATCCGCTGCCAGGACCCGAACAAGGTCGGTGCGGCGACGTGCTACGAAGTGAACATCTACGACACTCGGCCCGATCCGGCCTTCCGCACCGGCGCGATCGTCGACGTGGCCAAGCCGAGCAACCTGTCGATCAACACGGGGAACAAGTGGAACACGTATCAGATCACCGCCAAGGGCCCTCGGCTGATCGTCCGGCTCAACGGCGAGACGACGGCTGACGTGGAGGACCGGAAGTTCGCCCGCGGCCCGTTCGCGCTGCAAGGAGGGCTCGGGGTCGTCCGATTCCGCAACGTCCAGATCCGCGAGCTCAAGTAACCGCCCCGGTCGACGTGTCCCTTGATGCATGGCGCCCTGGAACGAGGGCGCCATGCATCGACGGATTCCGCCCCTGTTCCGACCGTGGCTTCACCCTTGCACCACGCACACGCATAGCCGCCAGCCATCGGTCCAGAGGCTGACGACCTTCGGAAGGGAGGGTGCCATGCGCGTGCGCACAGGCCTTCATCCGGTCGTCTCAGCGCGGTGTGGGTGGGTGTTCGTCTGCGTGTTCAGCGTCGCGTATCTTTCACCAGCCAGCGCGGAAATTTCCAAGCCGGCCAAAGGCCATGTGGCCGACGTCATGGCGGTCTCGGGCTCGGCCTCGAGCGCCAGATTGTGCGTGTCCGGAACCGCCGCCAACGTCCACGGGCTCGGCTGGATCAGGGCGAACAGCAGGGTCACGGTCAGGTTCGAATCGGACTTCGATCCGATCGCCGGAATCACCCTGCTGGCGATCGACACGGCAGACGGTCGTGCCAGCTATATCAGCGACGACGATTCGGGAGGCAACCTCGAACCGGAGATTCAGTTCACCGCGTCGTTCTCGGGCAATGCCGCCTTGCACGTCGGCGGTTACCACGGCACATCCGGCTGCTACCGGTATCAGTTGGAGATCGTGCCGTCGGTCCTCTCCACGCCGCTCGTGCCGCCCCCAGCGCCGAAGGACGCCGCGATACAGCCACGCGCCATCGTGGGCCAGGCGTCGAGCGCCGAGCACTGCGTGGCTGGGGAAGCGGTCACCAACATTCACGGCATCGGCTACATCGGTGCTGGCAGGGGCGTGACGGTCACGTTCGCAACCGACTTCGACGCCGTGGCGGGCGTGACGACGCTCGACTTACAGGCCGCATCGCCGACGGGGAGATACCTGTTCGATGACGATTCGGGAGGCAATCTCGCCCCGGAGCTTCGTTTCACGACGGCGCAAGCCGGTACGCTCGCGCTGTTCGTGGGCGGCTGGCGCGGCACCGCCGGCTGCTACCGCTACAAGGTGGAGGTCCAGTAGCCGCCCTCTCTCACCACGCGGTCATCGCCTCTTCGAAGAGCGCCGCGAACTCGTCGGGCCCGGCGGGCCGCGGCGAGAGCTTCGTGACGCGGTGCTGGGGGAGCGTTCCCTCCACCAGCGCGGGCACGTCGGCGGGCGTGTAGCCGACCGCGCGCAGCCCGTTCGGCATCTTCAGGCGGTGCATGAACCACGTGATTCGATCTGCGAGGATCCGTCCCGCGTCCTCGGCGCGGGCGTGTGACACGTCGGCGCCGAGCGCTTCGGCCGCAAGGAGGTGCCGCTCGGGGCTCGCCCCCGCCGTGAACCTGAACACGGCGGGGGCATTGAGGACGACCGACATCCCGTGCGGCACGAGCGGATGGTCGGCGGCGTAGCCCGACGGCCGGAAGCTCTTCACGCCGCCCGATACCGCGTACGACATGCCGTGCGGCAGGTGCACGCCGGCGTTGCCGAATCCGACGCCCGCGTACGAGGCTGCCAGCAGCATGCTTGCGCGCGCCTCGTCGTCGGACGGGTCGTCGACGACCCGCACGAGGCAGCGCGCGACGATGCGCATCGCCGCCAGCGCCCAGATGTCGCTGATGGGGTTCGAACCCTGGTACGCCGGCCGCAGCGCGGGCCGCTCCGGCCGCGGGCGGCTGGTGAACGGCGCCGCCGTGAACGACTCGACCGCGTGGCTGAGGATGTCGAGCCCGCTGGATGCGGCAACCGCCGGCGGGAGCGTGCGCGTGTTCTCCGGGTCGAGATAGCCGAGCGTCGGCTTGAGGCGCCGATTCGCGATGCCGGTCTTCGCGTGCAGCCGCTTCAAGTCGAAGATCGCCACGCCGGTCGTCTCGCTCCCGGTGCCTGCTGTCGTCGGCACGGCCAGGAGCGGCTTGAGCGGGCCCGGGACCGGCAGCCCCCTGCCGATCGGCGGGTTCACGTAATCGAGGAAGTCCGCCGGCGGATGCGCCGTGTAGAGATTGACCGCCTTCGCGGTGTCGAGCGTCGAGCCGCCGCCGACCGCCACGAAGGCGTCGAACGGCTGCAGACGCGCGAACGCAATGGCGTCGAGGAACGACTCGTCGGTCGGCTCGACGCGCACGCGGTCGTAGAGCGCGAACGCGATCCGGCAGGCGTCGAGCGATTCGAGGACCGTCCGAACGGGTTGGAGACGGCTGACTCCGGGATCGGCCAGCACCAGGACGCGCCGGGCGCCCAGCTCGGCCAGGTCCATCCCCACTTCCCGGGTGACGCCGGCGCCGAAGCGGACCGCCGAGGCGGCCATCTCGAACGCGTAGTCGAAGTTGTCTTGCATCGGGCTACTCTCCAGGGTGCACACGCGCGCGAATCGCCGATCGATCGAGCCTCCGGCCGTCGAAGTAGACTGCCTCGATGCGCCGCGTGTGGCGGATGTCGTCGAGCGGGTTGGCGCCGAGCACGAGGAAGTCGGCGCGCCTGCCCGGCACGATCGCACCCATGTCGCGCAGGCCGAGATACTCCGCCGTCCGGCTCGTCGCCGCGGCGACGACCTGCGCCGGTGTCATGCCGGCGTCCACCATCGCCTCCAGCTCGCGCTGCTCCGCGTGGCCGAAGACGTGGTCCTCCAGGCCGGTGTCCGAGCCAAGGATGATCCGGGCACCAGCCGCGCTCAGCCTGCGGAGGCTGCGCTGCAGCACCGCGTAGCGCTCCCGCGCGGCGGCGGCAGCGGCCGGCTCGCGCGAGGTGAACGCCGCGCGCATGCGAGCCACGACCGGGGCCGACACGGTGTCGCGGAGCAGGGCGCCGAGGCCCGGCTCCTCGAACCACGGCGGCAGCCCGGCATGCGTGCCGCGCTCGCTCCCGCTCAAGTTCGGCATCACGTATACGCCGCGCCGGACGATGGAGGCCACCAGCGGCCCGTCCATCTCCCGGTCGCGCACCAGGTGCGCGAGCCCGTCGATTCCGGCCTCCACCAGATCGACCGCATCGTCGTGGTAGAAGACGTGCGCGTTGACCTTCAGGCCGCGCCGGTGCGACTCGTCGATGATCGCCCGGTAGACCGGCGGCGCCAGCCTGACCGCGCGGCCGCCGCGGTCGTCCACCCAGATCTTCACGACATCGACGTTCCTCGCGGCGAGCTCGCGGACCGCCGCCCTCCCGGTCTCGGGAGTCGTGACCTCGTACGCAATCCCCTGAAACGCCGCTGCGCCCGGACCGGCATTCGGCGCACCGATGCCGCGTCCCGCCGTCAGCAGCCGCGCCGCGCTGGCGCCGGCCCGCTGCCGGTCGCGGCGAATCTCGAACGCGAGGTCGCCGGCGTCAATCCCCTGCGACAGCACGACACGGACGCCGAAATACGCGGCACGATACAGGTCGTCGAGATAGGTGTCGCGCGTGTAGTTGTCGCGGCTGAAGGTCAGCCCTCTCTGGAATCCCGGGTGGCCGTGCGCATTGATGAGCGCCGGCATGACGACCTTGCCCGCCAGATCGACGCGCCCTGCACCCGCGGGCGCCTGTACTTCTCCCCTCCTTCCGACGCGCCGGATCGTGCCGTCTTCGACGAGAAACGCGGAGTTGACGATCGGCGCGCTGAGGTCGCCGGCGACGACCAGCGCCCCCTCGAACAGCACCGGCCCTGCCTGCGGCGCGGCAAGCCGCGCGGCAGGACCCATCGCCAGCAGCGTGACGAACCCGAGCGCGATCGTGCGACGCAGCATCGTAGGTTCCTCGTCCTTCACACCCCAGATGGAATCCGGAGAGAAACGTGTGGGAACGACACAATCGCGATAATGCAGTCCGGTCCCTGCGGCCCTGCGGGGTGAGACGACGGTCGTGACATGGGAGGAGCGCACGCGCGTCTGGTCGCAACGGGCTCCCCGGTCGCGGCACTCGTCGCGCCCTCGCACGGCGGCCTGACCGACCGCCATCTATTCGCCGGTAGTGCGGCAGTCGCCGCCCAGCCCCGCCCGTTCAGAGAACTCCCGTCCGTGCTCCAGCGCGTGGCGTCGGGCGAGCGGCAGTCGCGCTGGCCCGACACGTCGGTCGCGCAAACGGGAGAACCGGTCCTACGGCTTCCAGGCGTCGAGCGCCTTGCGGTGCAGCGAGTCGGGCGTGAGCTCGGCGAGCTCGATCCGTCCCATGTACGGGTCGGTGATATTCGCCAACATCGCGTTCGTGCTCGCGCTCTTGTTGACGTCGCTCACGGTCACGCCGTGCTGCCGGAACATGGCCACGGCGTTGTTGATGTTCTCGACGTGAAGGCCGTAATGGGTGAATCCCGTCGGCCGCTCGGCGTTGGCCTGGCCCAGCTCGAGAAACGTGTTGCGGCTGATGTACAGGTAGACGAGCGTCGGCTGCCCCTGCGGGTTGCTGGCGCGAAACGCCTCCCGGTACCCCATCTTCTGCGTGTAGTAGGTGATCGCCTCGGGAATGTTCGGCACGTTGATACCGACGTGATTCATCATCACCACGTTCGACGACTGCGCCAGCGGCACCTGCACGGCCGCCCCCACCATCAGACCGGCAGCAAACAACAGCATCCCTCGCATACGCGCCTCCTGTGTGCGGCAGAGTGTCGCACCGCTTCCGGGAAAACTCAAGCCGGTGTCAGCCGCCCTGTCAGCCGCCCGGGATCACTCGTCAGGCGTTCACCGAAGCTTCAGGCGTTGGGTCTTGGGCGTTGGGCGTTGGGTCTTGGGCGTTGGGTACTTGAGCGTTGAACGGCTCAGTTCAGATCGTCCCGAGCGCGCCGGGGATCACCGCGCGGAGCGCCGGGGCCTCAGGCGTCTCGATGCTCGGGAGCAATGCGACCTGCTGGCCGTGCCGGTCGGCCTGACGCCACGTTCGACGCCACCAGGGGGACGCGAAGGCGACGCACCATGGCTCGGGCGTGGCAGGAGGTCGTCGAGGGGCACGAGGCGTCCCCCCGTCAACTGCGCACCGGCCAGGGTGCCACCACGCCGGCCCCGCCCCGCAGGGCTTACTGCTGGCTGCGGGGCCGCAGCTCGTACGGCGCGCCGGTGTCGGTCGAGCCGAGGAAGAGCTTCTTGCCGTCTGCGAGGGTCAAGTCGCGACCGTTGGCGCGGCGCGTGCCGTCCTTCGCCTGATAGCCGTCGACGACGATCTCGGTGCCCGGCGCGAGCGCCTGCTTGGTGACGCCGCGGCGGAACAGGACGTTGGGCGTGCCTCCCTCGATCGCCCACGGCTCGATCTTGCCGTCGGCCCGCTGCACCTCGACATGAATCCAGACGTGCGGATTCACCCACTCCACCTTGGTGACCTTCCCCTTGAAGGTGATCGGTCTCTTCGCGTCGAATTCGGCGGCGAAGGAGTGGTGGGCCGACGCCGGCGCGGGCGTGCCCGCCAGGAGCAGACTCGCACCGACGACTACGGTGGCTAGCTGTGTTCGCATTGGCAGTACCTCACTTGCGGAACCATTCGTAGAATCGGTCGCCGGGCGGCACCCTGCGCGTAATCTCGACGGTCATCGTCTCGCCTTCCCAGCGCTTCACCAGCGGCTCGCTCCGGACGTGCCCGTAGAGGAACTCTTCGGCGAACTCCGTGCACCGGTACTCGAGCAGCTGCATGTTCGGCTCCAGGCGGCGGTAGATCGGCATGGCGATGCGCCACGGGCGCGTGAACACCTTCGGGTCCTCGATCGTCACGTCGTACTGGATGACGTCTGGCGAGAGCAGCGTGAAACGCTCCGTCAGGTGCAGCGCGTCGCTGTGAAAGTTGCCTGCCCGGTCGAACCACGCCTTGTCGTTGAAGCTGCTCACGTCGACGACGAGCGTGTCGCCCTCCCAGCGGCCGACCGAGTGCCCCATCCACGTCTCGGCGGGCGGCGGATCCACCGCGTCCAGGTGAATCGTCCGCGCGGTGCTGGCGAAGGCGTACGCCATGTGGATCTTGTTCGTACTCTGCGTGATCTCGAACGGATACGGCATGTACATGGCGCGCGGGATGCCAGGGAGATAGCACTTGAGCTCGGGATCGCGGTCGATCCAGTGCTCGGCGTTCTCCGTCCTGATGGTCCGCGCCTCCGGGGTGTACGGGATCTCGCCGTCCCCCTGCACCACGCCGAGCGACGCCGGCACCCCGGCGGCGGCGCCGAGCGCCACGACGGGCGCGGCGGCGACGCGGGCGTACTCGAACGGATAGACGCCGGGCTGCGTCACGGCGCCGGGCCGCGCCGCGTGCGCCTGCAGATCCCAGTGCGCCTCGTTGTTCGCCTGCCAGATGCCGCTGAGATTCGGCCGCCCCTCGACCCGCTCCGGACGCGCGTTCGTCCGCGGCGAGGGCCCTGGCGCCTGCGCGAGCGACCGGGACATGGCAGCGCCCCCCAGGGCGGCGACCACCGCCACCACGACGAACGCGCCGATCAATCGGATCCGCATGATGCGCTCCCGGCGGGTTCGCTGCGCCGCACCCGCCTACTGTCCCAGCGGGTTCTCCTCGACGCCCACGAAGTCGGTGGCATTGTCCATCAGCGCCGGATGCGGACCGCGCCGTTCGGCATACGCCTTGTCGGCCAGGCGCGCCGCCAGCAGCAGCGACGGGAAGGCGTAGTTCCCTTCGTGGCAACGCGGCTCGTAGTAGATCCGATTCTCCTTGTCGTTCTGTCGCGTGAACTCCTCCACCACCGTCCAGGGACGCGTCCAGACCGTGGGGTCTTCGATCGTCACACGGTATTCGAGCGTGTCCGACCCGGTCCGCGTCCATCGCTCGACCAGATGCAGGTTCTCACGCGACCCCCGGAAGTCGACCTTCGGGCTGAAGTTGGTCACGTCGATGACCAGCGTGTCGCCGTCCCACCGCCCGCGCGAGTCGCCGTGCCACTGGCGAACGCCGGGTGGCAGGTGCGGACTGCCGTTCATCACGATGTTGCGCTGGAAGCCCTGGCCCTGGCCGACGTCGTAGAAGATCGTGACGCCGCCCGGCGTCTGCACGACGCGGCGGAAACTGCCACCGTACGCCGTGCCGAACTCCGGAATCGCCCCGGAGAGACACCGATCCGCCAGGCTCCCGTCTTCGGGGCCATTGTGTCGGTTCATCCGCGCCGTGTTGTAGCGCGCAAGCACGTCGTCCCGGCGTGGTGACGGCGTCGGATCGTAGACGCCCCCTGCACAGGCAGGCGACTTGTTCCTGCAGGTGGCCGTCGCACGGAGCAGGGCGAGACGAAACGCCGAATCGGCGGCCGCCACCTTCTGCGCCTCCGGCGTGAGCGGCGGCACTCGGCCGTCGGTCGGATCGACGATGAGGGAGGTGCGGCGGCCGGTGCGCTTCATCGACATGAACACCGAGTTGTAGGCGCCGGCCACGTCGAGCTCCGTACCGCGCTCGACGCGGCGATCGCGCCCGAGCAGCGCCACGCGCTGGCGATCCAGATCGGCGCGCTCCTCCTCGGTGAAGAACTCACGGGTGCCGTACTTCGCGAGCCGCTGCAGCGGCGTGTCGTACTCGTCGGTCCAGATTCCCTGCAGGTCCGGCTCACCCCACGGCGTCCGGGAGACGCCTTCCTGCGCCGCGGCGATGCCCCCCGGTCGGGCCAGCACGACGAGGGCCGCTGCCAGTGCCACGGCCCCGACGACGAGCAACAGGCGCGTACGCATGGATCCTCCCGGCTTGCTGGATTGTCTTGGCTGGCACAGGATACTCCCGGCCGGCCGCGTTTTGCTATTGCCAAGCTCTCGAGCGCGCGACGGCGCGGACGCGGTGACGCCCCGGAGCTCCAGTCTTGCGCTACTTCGCCGCGCTCATCGATTTCACCTGGATCATCTTCGTCTTCTCGTCCAGGGTGCCGACGACCGTCACCTTCCCCCCGGCGAACGTTTCGGGCGTCTGCTGATCGCTCAGCCCGTAGACGTTCTTCCCGTCGAGCAGGACGTACTGCGCGCCGTGGGCGCTGACGCAGGCCCGGGTGCACTCGGCGTCGGTCGGCCCCATGCGCATGCCGGCGTGCCCGGTGTACGCGCACATGCCGTCGGTGACGACGCCGGTGAACGTCCGCGCGTCCTGGGCCGCGGGCGAGACCGCGGCCAGGACGAGCAGACCGACAACGAGGGGCTTCACGATCAGTGGCCGGGAACCATGATGTGGGCCGTGCTCGTGCCCGCGTTCATGATCCAGGCTCCGCCCATCTTGTTGTTGTCGGGAAGTCCCGTCGACTGGGTCGTCGCACCCGGGACCGCGACGGTCATGTGCCCCCGCGCGCGCTCCCGGTCGGGCCCCCCGAAGTTGTAGAAGATCGACCCGTACTCGGGCTTGACGCGCGTGCCGTCCTTTTCCGCTGCGTCGAGCATCGCCTGCCGCTTGTCGCCCGCCGCCTCGAAACGCATGTTCTGGGCCACGCGCTCCAGGTTGGCAATGCTGGTGCACTCGGCCGCGAACGGCTGCTGATTGGGTTGTCCGGATCGGTCGTAGCAGACCAGACGGTTCGTGCCCTTCCGCAACGTGTCGTAGGTGAAATCGGATTTCCACTTGACGACCGTGGCCTGGGCCGCCAGGTTCGGCGGCGCGGCGAGGACCGCCAGGTCGACATCGGCCTGCGAGGCGCCCGGCTCGAGTGGCGGCGGCGGGGGCGGTGCGCCACGACCCTGCTGCGCCGCGGCGCTGGTCGCCAGGGCCAGCACACTCACCACCGTGACAAGGATCCGTTTCATGGTTGACCTCCCTAATTGTGGTTGACCGATCTGGCGCCGCCGGCGCCGCTGTCCCGCAATCGTACCGAGACGCTGCGCGTATTCTAGCTGACATTGCCACAGGTGGCGCGACTGCTATCTTTTATCGACGCTCCCGTCGATGCGCGTGCTGGAGTTGGCCGCGTCGCGTTCGCCTTCGTGGCACGCCCACTCCCAGAACTCTTCCTCCGGCATCCGCCTGTTGGCGACGCGCATCGTCCACGGCCGCGTAAAGACCCTCGGATCGGTGATGGTCGCCTCGTACCGCATCGTGTCGCCGTCGACGAAGATGAAGCGCTCCACGATCCGTGCTGTATCGGTGAAGAAATCGCCGACGACGTCGAGGCGCGACTTCGCCTTCAGATTCGCCGTCTCCACGATCAGCGTATGTCCTTCCCAGCGGCCGCGTCCGTCGCCCATCCAGAGTCTGATGTTCGACCCGACGTGCGGGCGGCCGTCTACCGGAACGACGCGAAACGCGTGATACTCGTCCCAGACGAACACGACGCTGCCGGGAGGCTGCAGGATCCGAAACGTCGGAAAGTAGTACAGGCGCGGGACGCCTGGCACCAGGCACCGCGTCTGGGTGTCGATGTGCTCCGGCCTGGTGGGGTTCTCGTACACGGCCTCGAGTCCCTTCTGCAGCGCCGCCGCCCACTCCTGATACGGGATGCGGCCGTCCGGCGGATCGACGATCCGGCTCGGGTTGTTCCGAACGACTCCGCCGATCCGCTCCTCGAAGTCCGACGCTCCGCTCTTGGCCGGATCGAGCGAATGGGTGCCCCCGATGACCGGACGCCACGACCCCTGCACGTCGGGCTGGCCGTCGGGCCCGAGGGGCGGAGGCCACGGTCTGGTCGACGCCAGCGGTCGGGTCGGGGCTGACTGCCCGGCCAGCGACGCCGACAGCGCGACGAGCGCCACGCCAACCCCCAGCGTCCTCACCGCCCGGTGCACGCGCATCTGAACGCTCCGTTTCTCCCCGGTCAGAGTCCAGGATACGGATAGTACTGCTCCCACTCGAACGCGTAGCAGTCGTAGTCGAGCAACTGGATGTTCGGTTCCCTGCGGCGGTAGAGCACCATCCGGATCTTCCAGGGGCGCGTGAACACCTTCGGGTCCTCGATCGTCACCTCGTAGTTGATGTGATCGGCATCCATCAACGAGTACCGCTCGACGACGTGCAGCGCCTCGCTGTGGAAGTTGCCGGTCCGATCGAACCAGGTGTCGGCGCCGAAATGCACGACGTCGACGACGAGCGTGTCCCCCTCCCAGCGGCCGCGCGAATCGCCCATCCACCACTCGATGGGCCCCGGCGGATGCGGCGTCCCGTTCGTGTAGATGGTGCGCACCGCGTGCACGTACTCGTACAGGATCGTGGTGAGATCCGGCATCTGAACGATCTGAAACGGGAACGGCATGTAGGTGATGCGCGGCACGCCCGGCAGGAAGCATTTCGCCTCGGTGTCCCGCACCGCCCGAGCGGCGAAGTTCTCCTGCTTCCTGGCGAGCGCCTCCGGCCGGTACGGGATCTCGTCGCCGTCGACGACGCCGAGACCGGCGGGCACGCCCTGGCTCGCGGAATGGGACAGGAGGTTGTCGTTGGCCGTGCCGAACGCCTGCCAGATGCCCGACAGGTCGGGTCTGCCGTCACGCGTGCGCGGAACGCCCGGCGCCGGGATCGCCGGCGTGCCGGTCGTCACCGTCTGCGCCGCGGCAGGCACCGGGCCAAGCGACAGCGCCACGGCGAGACACAGGAGACAACCGCGCCCGGGCCTCATTGGACGGGCGGTAGTCTAGCGCAAACGTCGGGAGGTAAGGAGGCCGGAGACAGGAGGGACGCGACCTCGAACCCGTCGAGGCCGCGCCCCGGGCGTCACTGCACTGGCGCGCCCGACATGGCCCGCTCGTACGCCTCCTTGCGCATCTGCGCTTCCCTGGCCGAGATGCCCGGCGTCGTGCGGTACCCGAGACCGCGCATGTCTTCCGCGCTCGCCTCGCCTTCGTAGCACGCTTCTTCCCAGAGCTCGGGGTTCGGCCGCAGGTTGCGCCGCATCCCTGCCGCCATCGTGAACGGACGGGTGTAGACCAGCGGGTCGTCGATTGTGATCTCCCAGAGGAGCGAGCTCTTGTCGAACATCGTGAAGCGCTCGGTCACGATCGCCGCCTCCGTCAGGAAGCGGCCCTTCTGGTCGATCCAGGCGCGCCCGTTCTGGTTCCTCGTTTCGATGACGAGCGTGTTGCCGTCCCACCGGCCGCGCGAGTCACCTTGCCAGAGCGGAATGTCGCGACCGACATGGGGGCGGCCGTCGAGGATCACGATCCGGTACGCGTTGGCCTCCTCCGAGAGCATCACGAACTTGGTCGGAGTCTGGATGAACTGGTGCGAATTCCCCGAATAGAGATGACGAGGCACGCCCGAGGGGAAGCACTGTACGTTGTGGTCGATATACCGCGCGTTCTTCTCGACCAGATGCGCCGCCGCCCACGGCCGGATCGGCAGCTTGCCGTCCGGCGGATCGACGATGAAGCTGGGGCCGCCGTTGTCGTTCCACGTGTTTGGATGCGCTTCCAGATTCTCGTACCACGGTTGCGTTCCATTCCAGTAGCCCGACAGGTCCGGCTTGCCCTCGGGCGTCCGCGGCGGCGTGAAGGTCTTCATCTGCTCGCGCGCGCAGGCCCGCAGCGGGACCGGGTCGCCCATCGGGCAGGCGGACTGCTCGTATCGCCGTACGTTGGGAATCTTCCCTTCCTCCTGTCCCCACACGCGCGCCGTGCCCACACCAAGAGTGCAGGCAGCACCCGCCGCACCAACAACCAGCCAGAAACGTAGGTTCCTCATGCGTCCTCCCACATGGATTCGAGATCGCTATCGATCGGTCGGCCTGAGGCCGTGCCGCTGATCCTTTTCGAGCTCCAGGTAGGACGGGCACTCGTACTCGAGGAGCTGCGCGTTGGGCTCGATCCGGCGGTAGAGCGGAAAGCGGATCGTCCAGGGACGGGAGAAGACCGTCGGGTCCTCGATGGTCGCCTCGTACATCAGGTGGTCGGGGCCGATGCGCGTCCACCGTTCCACCAGGTGCATGTTCGCGCTATGGAAGTTGCCCGATCGATCCAGCCAGTTGGTGTCAGTGAAATGGACGACGTCGACCACGAGGGTGTCCCCCTCCCAGCGCGCGCGCGAATCCCCCATGTACCACTGAATCGGGCCGGGCGGGTGCTTGCCGCCCAGGTAGATGTACCGCGTCGTGTGCACGTACTCGTAGAGCACGGTGACCTGCGTCGGCGTCTGCACGATCTCGAACGGGTACGGCATGTAGTTGACGCGCGGCGTTCCCACCATGAAGCACTTCAATTCCGGATCGCCGGTCGCGCGGTTACGGTAGTTCTCGTATCGCTTCGCGAGGGCGCCGGGCAGATACGGAATCTCGTTCCCCTCCACGATGCTCAGTCCGGCGGGAATGCCGAGCGTGGCGGGATGATCCTGAATGTTCCAGACGGCAGTGTTCACCGCCTGCCAGATGCCTTGGAGGTCGGGGTGCCCGGCGAGCGTGCGCGGCGCCTTGTAGGTCGAGGTCGCGGGGGTCGTCTGTCCCGACCCGGCCGCCGGCGTCAACGCCATTGTGGCGGTCACGAGGCAGGCAACCGCCAATAACATGATGGTGCGCTTCTTCACGTGTGAATTCTCCTCTGTGGGTTCTGAATCTTGGAACTCGTTATCTGGCGCCCCGGCCCGAAATCGCCCGCTCGTACGCCTCCTTACGGAGCTGTGCCTCACTGGAGGAAATGCCCGGATGAGTGCCAAGCCCGAGGCCGCGCAGGTCGTTCCCGATGGTATCGCCCTCGTAGCATCCCTCTTCCCAGATTTCGAAGCCCTGGCGCATGTTGCGCCGCAGGACCGACGCCATCGTGAAGGGACGGGTGTACACCAGCGGGTCGGTGATCGTGATCTCCCAGAAGATCGAGTCCTTCTCGAACAGCGTGAAGCGCTCCACGACGACCGACGCATCCGTCAGGAACCGCCCGCGCTGATCGAGCCACGCCCGCCCGTTCTGGTTCGTCGTTTCCACCACGAGCGTGTTGCCGTCCCACCGGCCGCGTGAGTCTCCCTGCCACAGCACGATGTCGCGGCCGACATGCGGACGACCGTCGAGGATCACGTTCCTGAACGCGTTGGCCTCCTCCGAGAGCATCACCAGCCGCGTGGACGTCTGGAGGAACTGGTAGGTGCCCATGTAGAGGTGACGCGGCACGCCTGACTGGAAACACTGGCCGTTGTGGTCGATGTAGTTCGCGAAATTCCGGGCCCGGTGCGCCTCCGCCCACGGCTGCATCGGCACCTTGCCGTCCGGCGGGTCGATGACGAAGCTGGGGCCTCCGTTGTCGTCGAGCGTCCGCGGGTGCGCCTCGAGGCTTTCGTGCGGCACCTGCGTCCCACCCCAGTACCCCGACAGGTCCGGCCTGCCGTCGTGCGTACGGGGCGGGGAGAAGGACTTGACTTGTTGCCGAGCGCACGAGGCCAACGGGACCGGATTGCTGTCAGGACAGGCCGACTGCGGCGCGCCCGGGATGGACGGAATTTCCTGCCCCGACGCTGGCACTGCGATCACCCCGAGAGCACAGGCGGAAATCCCCGCGACGAGCAGCGTGTTACATCGAAATCCCATGCACTCTCCAGCGCGATAGCGCTCAACGGGTGCGTGGGCGAGCAACAAACATGCCCGCACAGGGCATTCACCGGCGCGCTCGCGCCTCGGTGAATGCCCTGACGCTGCGGAGCTTTCGGGGTTATAGGCCGCTGGGGATTTTTCCACGTACTTGGGGGACTTTTGCGGCCAAGTCGTGTGATTCGTGACGGACGGCCGTCGGCATAGAACTGGTGCATTTGCACCAGGCAATTGAGGCGACCGATGGATTTACAGGCCTTTCCCGTGATCGTACGCTGCAACTCAAGTAAGCGCGCCCTATACGTGCAGCACGCGCGGTAAGCGACTGGTACCTGGGTTGCAGCTTATGCGCGCGTCTCTGAGGGTTGAGAGCATGGGCAGTTGCCGTGTGAGTGGGGTCACCGCCGCGCGGATGCTCCAGGAGGGTTTCGCACGCGTAGGGCGCGCCGAAATGGTCCGACTCCGACGCAAGCTTGCCATGCTCGACGCGCAGCAGCGCGCGATTGTGGAGGGCGTGGTGGCGCATGTCGTGGAGGCGCTCGCGGCCGATGCCGTGCGCCTGCTCGCGACACAGCCCGAGCAGCATGTCGTGGACAGCGTTGTTCACGTGTTCGGGCTTTCGGCTGGGGACGGGGAGCGATGAGATGGTGTGGTTTGGGGGGGCTTCCCTTATATCGACCTTTATCTGAGCCTCCCGCACCTGCGAGCTCAGACGCGCTCCGTCCCCTTTCTTCTTTCCAGCGACCCGTGCCGGCTTGACGTGAACAGAGGGACGAGATGGCACAGACACGCAGCGGACCGCAGCGTTTGGCGCGAGGCCGATGGAAGAGCCGCGGGCAGCAGAGTGGGCCGCCCGAGGGCGAGCCGACGCCGCGCCAGGTCGACAAGCCGCAGCCCGAAAGTGCCGTCTCCTCCTCGCACAACACACTCCCGAGCGTTCCGCCCGCAGCCGAGCTGGCGGCCGTTGCCAAGCTCTTCGCCAATACAGCCGACGGCGTCTGGGTGAGCGGGAAAGAAGGGGAGATTCTCTTCTGGAACCAGGCCGCCGAAACCATCATGGGCTATCCAGCCGAGCAGGTCGTGGGGCGGTGCTGCCGCGACGTGTTCGGCGGCTGCGACGCCAACGGCAACCGTGTGTGCGGCTGGCCGTGCCCGATCAAGACGCTGCTGCACGGCGGCGACCTGGTCGAGCATTTCGACATGGCCACCCAGACCAAGACGGGGCAGCCGCTCTGGATTGACGTGAGCTGCGTCGCGGTTCCTTCAGCCGACAACGGCCCGCCGACGATCGTTCACCTCTTTCGCGACGTGACGGCGGCACACCAGATCGAGCTGTTGGTTCGCCAGCAACTGGCGCAGACGAAGCTGAAACTGACGACGAGCCAGGAGGTGCTGGCCCCGATCGGCGAGCTGAGTCAGCGGGAGCTGCAGGTCATCACCGTCATGCGGACGGGCGCGAGCACGGCGGCCATTGCCGACCAGCTCTGCATCAGCAAGGCAACGGTGAGAAACCACATCCAGAACATCTTCAGCAAGCTCAAGGTGCACACGCGGCTCGAGGCCGTGGCCTGCGTGAACCGGATCGCGCGGCTGGAGCCGACCGGCAGCATCGACATTGGGTGGGCGGCCGACCCTACGAAGGAAGACGACAAGGTGCCGGCGGAGGGCCGAACCCGACAGGCCCGCTGATTCGGACCGCCGGTGCGCCGGGCCCGGCATGACAGGAGCCGCCGATGGACTTTGGGAGGAAAGTCATTATTCTGGTCGCGTGCGCCGAAGGACTCGTGATGGTCCTGGCGCTCGTGGGCATTCTCGCCTGGTATTACCTGGGCAGATAGGTCGCGGTCGTCCCTTCACTCGTTGCAGACCGGCCGCCATTTCGCGACGAGGTCGATCTGTTCGGCGGCACGTCGCGACTCGCCAGTCGGTGTCGAGTGCACGTGCACGTGCGTAGCGCCGTTCTGCTTCGCGCACGCCTCCTTCTCGGGATCCACGAGCTGCTTCTGAAGACTGGCCGTGTGACCGATGTAGACCGCTTCCCACGACCCCGCCTCGACCTCTTTCGCCAGGATGTAGTTCCCCGGCTCGTCGTTGAAGAACGTCCCGATCCGGTGAATCCAGTACAAGTAGTCCTTTCCTGACTGCCCTTCCCAATAGATTTCAGTGTCTGTCATTCTTGGTCTCCACGCCGGCTGCTGGGCTCCCCTTCTCTTTTGGTTTTCGTTGACGCATCCTGGAGGCGTATAACACGACGACCGAAAGCGGGATGGCGATGTACATGCCGATGAAGATCAGAACCGCGAGCACCATCCAGAAGCTGACTTCCATCTCGTGAATCCGATCAGGACGGGATCAACGCCGGCTCGGCAGGCTGTCGAGCTGCGCCCCGCGCGCTTCGAGAATAAGTGATTCGAGCCCGTGCATGTCAAACGGCTTGTTCAACACCCGGCGCGCTCCGAGCGCCAGCGCCTTCTTGGTGAGCTCGGGGGTCCCGTACGCCGTCATCATCAACACCGCGCTCTGAGGCGTGATCCGCCGAATATCGGCCAGCAGGCCCAAATCGCTCGAATCGGGCAGGCGGATGTCCAGGAGCACGACATCGACCGGCGGGGACGCCTGACTGAGGGTCTCCACCGCGGCCGCTGCGCTGCCGGCCTCCATGACCGTGTGCCCTTTCTGGGTCAGCGTCGCGGCAATCGACCAGCGGATGAGGGTCTCGTCCTCGACGATAAGCACACGAAGATGAGGAGGTGGCGTCATGAACAATTCGCAGCCCCAGGGAAAATTCCCGGCACAACCGCCGCCTCGATTGCACCGATTCGGCTCGGTCTCTCGCACCTTGGCCGGAGCAATCGACCGACGTTGCGCGGACCAGAGCATCAACCGTACCAGCGCCGTGGCGTCTGCGGCGCGCGGGCGCGCCTCTTCGCAAGGCGCACCGACGTCAACTGCGAACTATTTCGCAACGACCGCGATCTATTCCGACCATCGGTCCCGTCACGGCCAAGAACCCGAGATCGTCGTCCACAAGTGGACCCCTTTGGTTCTGGCCTGCAATCTGCGTGTTTTCTGGTTTTGTGCATCCGCCTAGCCCGCACTATTCATGAATCAGTCGTTCACGCTTCTCGGTGCGTGGTGCTCGGTTCGTGTTCACGTTCCCTTCGCGGGTTCGCGGTTCACTGGTCGGAGGTCTCTGGCTCGTCCTCGCCGGAACACCTCGAACCGGCTCGACGGGGACCGAGGAACGGCAGCACCGAACCGGAACACGAACGGAGAAGGGAGAACCCAGCAGCGTGAACGACGCGTTCGTGAATAATCCAGGCTAGGATTCTGGGTCTGGCGTGAAGGCGCAGCAAGAGGCACCAACGATGAACGAGCAGGGGCCGGGCAGCGGACCAATCGACACGGCACCACTCCTTGCGGGCCGCCTTGCGGTGGCCTTGCTCGTCTGGCTTGGCTCGGCGGCCATCATCTTCGCGGGCTACGGGATCATCGAGGGCCTCTGGCTCGGGCAGTACCCGCCCGAGACCCGCCGTCTCGCGCACATTGGCCGTGACCTCACGGCCGCCCTCCTGGGCGGCGTTGCCGCCGGCTTCTACCTCTTCGGACGTGTGGCGATATCGCTGGATCGAGGTCTCGAGACGCCGGCGCCTCCGGAGAGCGCCGCGGTCTCGCTCCGGGAAGCGCTCGCGGGCTGGCTCCTGGGCCTCAGGTGGGTGGCTGTGCTGGTCTCGGTCGCCGTCGTGGCGTTCGCGACCTGGTACGGCCCCCGGGTGGAGCCCGGCTCCGTCCCGTACTTGTGGGTTGGCGTCGTCCTCCTCTTTCTCTTCAACACGGTCCTGAGCCTCTATGGCACCAGGCTCATCGGTACCCAGCACGCCCTGGTGGGTCAGGTGGCCGTCGACGTCGCCATCCTCGCCTGGCTGGCTCACAACGCCGGCGGGCTCTCGAATCCGTTTGCCGGCTTCTTCGTGTTTCACGCCACCATCGCCGCCGTCGTGCTCGATCCGCCGTGGCCCCGGCGCGCCGCGGTCGGCCTTGCGCTGTTCGTCCTCGCGCTGGCCGTCGCCGAGGGCACCGGCTGGCTCCCGCCAGGGTGCGTGTTGGACGACAGCGGCGCCTGCGTCGCGCCACCGGACGACTGGATGCTGCAGGCGGCCACCGGTACGGCGATTGCTGTGATGGTCGTCGTCTGCGGTCTGATTGTCGCCAGTCTCGTACGGGTGCTTCACGCCGACCGGGAACGCCTCGCGGCGGCGAGATCTCAGGTCTTCGAGGAACGCGAGAAGCTCCAAGCCATCATTGACTGCATGGCTGATGCGGTCGTCTACGTCAGGCCCACCGGCGCGGTGGAACTGCGCAACCGGGCGGCGCAGCGGTTCTGGCCAGACGCCGCGCCGCCAGGCGATAATCGGCAGGCGGTTAGCCTCCCCGGACCATGGCGGGACTTGTTGAACACGCTGTCGGCGCCCGGATCCGCCGAAGTGCACCCGGTGTTCGAGGCTGACGGCCGCTTCTACGAGGGCAGTTACGCCCGCGTGGACGATGAGCGCGGCCGGATGCTGGGCGTTGTCATGGAGGCGCGTGACGTGACCGAGCGCCTCGAAACGCAGCGTTGGCGCATGCAGGAGGAACGGATGGCCGTCGTGGGCAAACTGGCCGCAGCGCTCGCCCACGAGCTCAACAACCCGCTGGGCGCCATCGCCCTCTTCGCGCAGCATGCGCTCGACAGCGTGCGGCCGCGGGATCCGCTGCACGAGCATCTCGGCACGGTCCTCAGGAACGCGATGCTGTGCAAGAAGATCGTGCGCGACCTGCTCGAGTACGCGCGGCAGCGGCCGCCCGAGCGGCGGGAGGTTCCGCTCGTCGAAATCGTCGCTGACGCCGAGCGGACGCTCATGCCTCAGGCGGAGGCGTGCCGCGTCACGCTGCATCGCGAAGACGTCACCGAGTCGGGCGCGCGCGTGTATGGCGACCCGGACCAGCTCCGGCAGGTGCTGGTGAACCTCGGCCTGAACGCCATCGAGGCGATGCCTGACGGCGGTCGGCTGACGTTCCGCCTCGACCGGACCGAGGACGGCCGGCTGCGCATCGCCGTGGTGGACACGGGCGTCGGCATCCTGCCGGAGGAGCAGGAGCGGATCTTCACCGCGTTCCACACGACGAAGTCCGAGGGAACTGGCCTCGGCCTCACCGTCGCGCGCGATCTCGTCGCCGCCCACGGCGGCGTGCTCGCGGTCGCGAGCGCCCCGGGGCGCGGCAGCACGTTCACCGTTGTGTTGCCCGCCTTCGAGGCGAGCGACACCAGCGCCGATGTTGTGGAGGTGTCCTCGTCATGAGCGCACGAATCCTCGTCGTCGACGACAAGCGTGACCTGGCTCGCGGCGTCGCGCTGGTCCTCAGCAAGCTCCAGGCGGAAATTGCCGTCGCTCATTCGGCTGAAGAAGCGCTCGAACTGCTCGAGCGCGAGCCCGCGGACGTGGTGCTCTCCGACATCCGCATGCCGGGTCGCGACGGCCTGTCGCTGCTCGACTGCGTGCGCGAGCGATGGCCCCAGGCGCACGTCA
This sequence comes from Acidobacteria bacterium RIFCSPLOWO2_12_FULL_68_19, assembly GCA_001767525.1. GTDB lineage: Bacteria > Acidobacteriota > Vicinamibacteria > Vicinamibacterales > UBA2999 > MELF01. Next base: position 67,472 of record MELF01000033.1, read on the forward strand.
TTCTGTTTACCGGCTACGGCACGATCGACTCGGCCGTCGACGCGATGAGGCGCGGGGCGTTCGACTACCTGACCAAGCCGTTCAACAACGACGAGCTGCTGGTGGTGACCGAACGGGCGCTCAACGAGATCCGGGACCAGCAGGAGATCGCCCGCCTCCGAGCGGAGCTCCGGGGCACCTACGATTTTCACGGGATTTACAGCCGCGACCGCCACATGCAGCCCGTCATCGAAGCGATCCGGCGCGTGGCGCCGACGAGCGCCACCGTGCTCATCTGGGGCGAGAGCGGCACGGGCAAGGAGCTCGTGGCGCGGGCGATCCACGCCGAGAGCCCGAGGGCGAACCGCCCGTTCGTCGCCTTCAACGCGGCGGCGCTGCCCGAGACGCTGGCCGAAGCGGAGCTCTTCGGCTGCAAGAAGGGCGCGTACACCAGCGCCGACCGCGATCGGAAAGGGCTCTTCCTCGAGGCCGACGGAGGGACGCTGCTCATCGACGAGGTCGCGTCGATGCCGATCGGGCTTCAGGGCAAGCTCCTGCGCACGCTGCAGGAACGAGAGGTGCTGCCGCTCGGCTCGGGGACTCCCATCCAGGTCGATGCCCGCGTGATTGCTACGACGAACGAGGAGGCGAGGCGCCTGCTCCGGGAGAACCGGCTGCGGCGCGATCTCTACTATCGCCTCTCGGTCATGCGAATCGCCGTGCCGGCGCTGCGCCAGCGGATCGAAGACATCCCGCTGCTCGCGGAGTTGTTCCTCGAGCGTCTGACGTCGCCGGAAAAGGTTGCCAAGCGGTTGTCGCCCGGCGCCCTTCGGCTGCTCATCTCCCACGACTGGCCGGGCAACGTCCGGGAACTCCAGAACGTCGTCGAGCGCGCCGCGTTGATGGCGCGCGGCGAGGAAGTCAGCCCCGCCGACATGACCCTGGAAGACGACGACCTCGACTGGCAGCCCGAAGACGCCGAGTCGGTCCCCTACGAAGAAGCGAAGCGATCCGCCATCGAGCGCTTCCAGCGCCGCTACGTCGAACACCTGATGCATGAGGCCGAAGGCAATATCAGCGCCGCGGCGCGCAAGGCCAACATGACGCGCGCCGCACTCCACCGCATCCTCAAGCGGCTCGGGCTCGCCGCGGAAGGCGAGATCGACGCCGAGCTCGAAGAAGGACGCGAGGAGGAGCCCTCCTCGCTCGTATAGAGCCCTATACAGGTCGAAACCGACACTAGCCAGGCCCGCAGCCGTTCCGATTCGGAAACCCTTGAATATCAACGGTTTTCGAGCGGCCACGGGCTGGCTCGCGCCTTGCTCACTTGCCCGCGTGTGGACTGGCCGTGTGAGCAACGGAGGTTCGGTATGAGGACGGATACAGTGTCGGTTCGGTGCGGTGGGCGGCGCCTCGTGCGCGTCGCCATCTTGATAGCGGCGTGTATTGCGCTGGTGGTTCTTGTCGCCGGTGAAGCGTCGGCCGCGGCCACCACGGAAGACATCACGGCAGGTGGCACCATCTTCCAGAAGAAGTGTGTCAGTTGCCACACCATCGGCGAGGGAGCACTCCTCGGTCCCGACCTGGGCGATGTACACAGACGCCGGGAGCGCACATGGCTCGTCCGGTGGCTGATGGATTCCGGCGCGATGGTGGAGAGCGATCCCGAGGCGCGCAAGCTCGTCGCCGATCGAGGGCAGACGCGGATGAAGTCTCTCCGCCTGAACGATCTCGAAGCGCAGCAGGTGCTCGCGTACATCGAGACACAGAGCGGGAAGTCCGAAGGCGCAGCCGTGCAGATGGTCGTGGAGAGAACCGACGCGGCAGTTCCGCCGACGCCGAGCGCGGTGGCCGCCAAGCAGTTGGTCGCCTATGTCGCAGGTGAGAGCGCCAGGCCGCCGGGGGCGCCGGAGCCGGCGCAGGCCTCCCCAGCGTTGGCCGGGGAAGCGTTCGAAGAGGCCAAGGAGCTCTATTTCGACCGGTGTGCCGGCTGCCACGGACTGCTCCGGAAGGGCGCGACGGGCCCCAACATCGAGCCGAAACGCTCGGCCGAACTGGGCGTGAAGGCCATTCAGAACATCCTCACCAACGGCACGCCCGGCGGGATGCCGGCCTTCGGTGTCGAGAAGATCCTGACACCCGACGACGTCCGGGTCATGGCGTCGTACCTGCAGCTGCCGGCACCCGATCCGCCTGCGGTGTCGTTCGAGGAGATCCGCGAGAGCTGGAAGCTGCTGGTGCCGGTCGCGCGCCGGCCGAAGGCTCCCGTGACGAAGCATCAGTGGGACAACTACTTCGGCATCATCCTGCGCGACGCCGGCAAGGTCGCCATCGTCGATGGCGACACCAAGGAGATGGCGGCTGTCATCGACACCGGATTCGCCGTGCACATCCTGCGGTCTTCGTCCACCGGCCGCTACTTCTACGCCGTCGGCCGCGACGGCCGCGTGTCGATGATCGATCTCTGGACCGAGAAGCCGACGCTCGTCGCCCAGGTGAAAGGATGCGTCGACGCGCGGAGCATCGACGCCTCGAAGTACAAGGGGTACGAGGACAAGCTGCTCATCGAAGGGTGCTACTGGCCGCCGCAGTACGTCGTCTTCGACGGTCAGACGCTCGAGCCCAAGAAGGTCGTCGACATCACGACGCCGGCCTACGACACGGGCGAGGAACTGAAAGAGGTTCGCGTGGCCTCCATCGTGCCCTCGCATCACGGGCCGCAGTGGGTGATCAGCCTGAAGGAATCCGGGCACGTGGCGCTCGTCGACTACTCCAAGCCCGGTTTCCCCGTGACCAAGAAGATCGCCGCGGAGCGCTTCCTTCACGACGGGGGCTGGGACCGGACGAAGCAGTACTTCATGGTGGCAGCCAACATGCGCGATCAGATGGCGGTCATCGACGTGAAGAACGGCACCCTGGTCACGAAGTTCAAGACCGGCGTGCGTCCGCATCCCGGCAGGGGCGCCAACTGGGAGGATCCCGAGTTCGGCTGGGTGAACGGCACCACGCACCTGGGCGAGGGCAAGCTGGTGATCTACGGCGCCGACCCGGTGAAGAAGCCGCAGTACGCCTGGAAGGTCGTGCGAGAGGTGCCGCTCGGCGAGCCGGGAGGCCTTTTCATCAAGACGCATCCGAAGTCGCCGTGGGTGTGGCTCGACTCGCCGCTGTCCAACGACCCGAAGGGGACGCGGCAGATCTGCGTCTATTCGAAGAAGGCCGCGAAGATCGACCGCTGCTTCGTCGCCTCCGATCGCGGGCGCGCCGTCCATTTCGAGTACGACAAGGCGGGGAACGAGGTCTGGGTCTCCGTCTGGGACAAGGACGGCGAACTCATTGTCTATGACGACAAGACGCTGAAGGAGAAGACCCGGATCAAGGGCGACTGGCTCGTCACGCCCACGGGCAAGTTCAACGTCTTCAACACGGCTGGCGACGTCTACTGACGGGGCGCCATGCTCGACCTTTCCGGACTGCTCGACATCGCGCTGGGGCGCGCCGCACCCGACAGGGTCGCGGCGCGCGTCCCGGCGCGCTACGCGCCGCGCGCCGCCGCGCCGCCCGTCGTGGTCTGGAACGTCTGCCGCCACTGCATCCTTCGCTGCCCGCACTGCTACGCGTCGGCCACCTCCACTCCTTCACCATACGACCTGACGACGGAGGAGGCGCGGGCGCTCATCGACAGGCTTGCAGCGGCGGGCGTCCGCGTCCTGATCCTGAGCGGCGGTGAGCCGCTGCTGCGCCACGACATCGTGGAGCTGGCCGCCCACGCGAGCGCGGCCGGTCTTCGACCGGTCGTCTCGACCAGTGGCGTGCCGCTCGACGCGCGCATGGCTGGCGCGCTCTCAGCCGCCGGGGTCGGGTACGTGGGCGTCAGCCTGGACGGCTTCGCGCCGTTCAACGACGCCTATCGCGGCATGCCGGGCGCGTTCGATCGCGCCTCCGCCGGCCTCGCCCACGCCCGGGCGGCCGGCATGTCCACGGGCGTCCGGCTGACCGTCACCCAGCGCAACGCCGGGGAGGTGGCGCCGCTCGTCGAGTGGGCCGACGCCCGCGGCGTGGATCGCTTCTACCTCTCCCATCTCCTGTACGCCGGGCGGGGGTTCAGGATGGCCGGCGACGACCTCCGGCCGGAGGAAAGCCGTGCCCTGCTCGAACGGCTGTTCGAGGCCGCGGAACGCCTGATTCATCGAGGCGCGGCGATTCGCCTCGTGACCGGCGGCAACGACTCGGACGGTCCCTGCCTGATCGCCTGGATCGAGGCGCGCCACGGCCGGCGCGCCGCCCGGCGGGTGGAGGCCGTGCTGCGGCGCCGCGGCGGCAACTCGGCGGGCGAGCGGATCCTTGCCATCGACCACCGCGGCCGCGTGCATCCCGACCAGTTCTTCACGGCGTGCGAGCTCGGCGACGTCCGGCGGCAGCCGCTCGCCGAGATCCTCGCCCACCCGCTCCGCGAGGCGCTCGCCCGCCGCGAGACGCTGCTGCAGGGACGATGTGGGGTGTGCGCGTACAAGTCTCTCTGCCGCGGGTCGCATCGGGAGCGGGCGCTGGCCCGGTTCAAAGCACTCTGGGCGCCGGACCCGGCCTGCGTGATGACCGACTCCGAAATCGGCGCCCCGCTCGAGGAACCGGATCTCGAATCGACTGAGGCCGGCACACGGGAGGCTGTCGTATGAGCGTGAGACTGCTTGGAGCGGCGCTCGTCGCGGCGTGTCTTGCGGGAGTCGCAGACACGGGAATGGCGGCGGACTCGGAAGGCCGGCTGGGCGGCATCGGATCGCGCGTCTTCGTGGTCGAGCGGAACTCGGCCAGCCTGGCCGTCTACGACCTCATCCAGCGGCGCGTGCTGGGCCGGATCGAAGGTCTTGGCAACCTGCAGCATGCGCTGATGACCTTCTCGCGGGAGCTCGACTACGGCTACGTCGCGAGCCGGAGCGGCCAGCTCACCCGCATCGACCTGCAGACGCTCGAGCGCGCCGGCGAAGTCCAGACGTCGAAGAGCTCCATCGACATCGCCATCAGCCAGGACGGCCGGTTCGTGGCCACGGCCGAATACGCGCCGGGCGGCGTCACGATCCTGGATGCGCGCACCCTCGACGTCGTGCGGCGGATTCCCGGACAGTTCGAGAGGAACGGCAGAACACTCCCGTCTCGCGTCACGGGCATCGTCGATGCGCCGGGTAACCGTTTCGTCTGCGTGCTCATCGAGGGGGCAGAAATCTGGATCATCGACGCCTCCGGCGCCGAGCCGGTGCTGGAGCGCCGCATCGCCACGCCGGTCCAGGAGCCCTACGACGCCATGATCACGCCGGACGGCCGCTACTACGTCGTCGGACATCTCGACTCGGCGGACGTGACGGTGCTCGATTTGGACGCCCCCGAGCCGTCCCCACGGATCGTGTCGCTGCGCGAACCCGGCCGCACCTACGACCAGAACGCGCCGAAGAAGCTCCCCCACCTCGCCTCGTGGGCCGTGGCACAGGGTTCCGTCTTCGTCCCGCTCGTCGGTGAGAAGCGCCTCGCCGTGCTCGACCGCTACACGTGGACGTTCAAGCGTTCGATCGAGCTGCGGGGCCATCCCGTGTACGCCGTCCGGGCACCGGGCGAGCGCTACGTGTGGGTGACCTTCTCCGGGGAGGCCGACGACGCCTTCGTGCAGGTGATCGACGTCGAGTCGCTGAACGTGGTCCACACGTTCCGGGTCGGCGCCAGGATCTATCACGTCGAGTTCACGCCGCGCGGGAGCCACGCGCTCATCACGGCCAACGCGGACGACAAGCTCTATCTCGTCAACGCCCGCACCTACGCCGTCGAGGATACCGAAGCGCTGCGTTCTCCCTCGGGTGTCTTTGGCCCGTGGCGGGCGTTCACGATAGGACTGTGATGCAACTGTCGGTGACGCTGTCGCCTTCGGAAGAGAACGCGCTGGCCAGGGCGACGCAGGACGGCGTCCCCTTCTGCGCCCGCCCGTTCGACGAACTGGGGCAGCGTCTCGAACTCCGGTCGAGCGACGTGCTGGGACAACTCCAGACGTGGAGCAGCGAAGGAAAGCTCCGGGAGATCTCGGCGGTGCTCGAAGGGAGCCTGCTCGGGTACGAGAGCGCGCTGTGCGCGGCAGCCGTACCCGAGCAGGAGCTGTCCCGTGTGACCGAGGTCGTCAATACCCATCCGACCGTCACCCACAATTACTTGCGCGACCACGCCTACAACCTCTGGTTCACCATCGCCGTTCCCCGGGCGATGGGGCTCGAGGAGACGCTCGCACGGCTCGAGCGCCGCGCCGGCGCGCGCTTCTTCCCGGCCCGGCGGACGCGAACTTACAAGGTGGGCGTCAACTTCGACCTGCTGTCCGGCGAGAATTCGACACGACTGCAAGAGCTGCCGGAGCTGCCCCCGATCAGTCTCTCGGCGCGCCAGGAGCACCTTTTCCGCGCGTTGCAGACTCCGCTTCCGTTGATCGACAGGCCTTTTGCCGCGCTGGCGAACCTCGCGGACTGCGACGAGGAGGAGTTGCTCGAGTTCGCGCGCCGGCACCTGGGAGGCGCCATCCGGCGCTACGTGGCCACCTTCCGCCAGCGGCACCTCGGCGTGCGCGGCAACGCCATGGTCGTGTGGAACGTGCCCGGCGAGGAGTTGGATGCGGCAGGGCGCCGACTGGCAGCGGCGCCGCAGGTGAGCCACTGTTACGCGCGCGAGGCGCTTCCGGATTTTCCGTACACGCTCTACAGCATGATTCATGGTCCCGACGATGCGCGCTGCCGGGATCTGGTGGCTCGACTGGCTGCCGTCGTCGGCACCGAAGACTACGCGGTGCTGGTGACCACGCGCGAGATCAAGAAGTGTCGCCTTCGGTATTTCCTTCTCGAGTTGGACTCGTGGTGGAGGCAACACCACGAGTCGTTTCCAGACTAAACAGTCGCTTCGCAACGGAACAGTGAAGCAAATTTACGCCGCGCCGATGAAAATCTTCGCAGCGTAGTGAGCCAAACGAACTACGTTCTTGAGCTGAACTGCTTATTCTCGGCCAAATCGCAACCATCGCGACGCCGTCCCCTCGGCACTGTGTTTGCTCAACGGGCACCCGATCGTTACCGACCGCATGAATTTCACCGCACGACAACTTCACGCTGGTAAGCGAACGCCGTTACCGGAGGTGCGAGTATGATCCGCTGCTATTCGATCTCGGTGTTGGCGGGCTGCTGTGTGGTTGCCGCACTCGCAACCGCAGGATGTAACCACGTCAGTGCGCAGGCCAGTGACCCGGCACGCGAGCAGGTCAGCCTCACAGGTTCAGAGCTGTACGGCGCGTGCGCCGCGTGCCACGGCGCGTCGGGCGAGGGCAACGCGGCGGTCCGCGCACCGCGAATCGGCGGCCTGCCAAGCTGGTACATCGCGTCGGAGCTGCAGCGGTTCCAGCACAACCTGCGGGGCAAACACCCCGACGATGCCGACGGGCTGCGGATGCGCGCGATGGCGCGACAGCTCTTCTCCGACGCCGAAGTGGCAGCCGTGGCGGAGTACGTGTCGCAGCTCGTGCCTGTCAGCACCGCGGCGTCGCTGACAGCGGGCGACATGGCGTCTGGAGAGGCCCTCTACGCGGAGTGCGCCTCGTGCCATGGAGCCCGTGGCGAAGGCGACGAACAGCTCCGGACGCCGCCGCTCGCGGGCCGTGACGATTGGTATATCGACAAGCAGATTCGGAAGTTCCGGGCCGGAGTCAGGGGCACCGCTGCCGGTGACGAGCTCGGCCGGCAGATGCAGGCCGTGGCCGCGACGATCGACGCGGACTCGATCCAGCACGTGAGCGCCTACCTGCACACGCTTTCGCGTTGAGCGGGATCGGGAGCGCGACATGACCCATGGCAACGCCGATTCAGACGCCATCGCCAGGACGATCTTCGTGATGACCATCGCAGGCGCCATCGTCTTCGCGGCGGCGGCATTCTACTTCATCCGGTGAGGAGACGCGAACATGATCTCCTGGTTGCTGCCGCAGGCCTCCTCGTTCGCATCCACGGTCGACGGTCTCGTGCTGCTCATTTCCGTGATCGTCGGCGTCTGGTTCATCCTCGCAGAGGCTGTCCTGTTCGGACTGATTGTCAAGTTCCAGGCGCGCGACGGCGTCCGCGGACGGTATGTGTCCGGCGAGGAGAAGACCGAGAAGCGCTGGGTGTCGTACCCGCACTACGCCGTGATTGTCTTCGACATCATCATCATCGCGGCGGCGCTCCGCGTCTGGAACGACGTGAAGGTCGTCGCCCCTCCGAGCGAAGAGCAGGTCCGAATCGTCGCTCAGCAGTGGTCGTGGACCTTCGTGCACGCCGGCCTCGACGGCAGGCTCGACACGGCGGACGACATCCGGACCGTCGATGACATGTACGTCCGGCGCGGCCGTGTCTACACCTTCGAGCTGCACTCGCGCGACGTCGTCCACAGCTTTTCGGTGCCGGCGTTCCGGTTGAAGCAGGACGCCGTTCCGGGCCGCATCATCCGCGGCTGGTTCAGGCCGACCCTGGAAGGGACGTTCGATATTCAATGTGCCGAGATGTGCGGCCTGGGCCACGGGCTGATGCCGGGACGTGTCCACATCGGCTCGCCGACGCAACACGAGGAGTGGATGCGCGGACTCACGAACCCCGGGGCCACGGCCCGCACGGTCACCCCTGCGACTCCGGTGACCCGCGTCGCGGCGAACGATCCGGCGTACGCGCATCCAGGAGAGACGCGATGAGCGCGCACGACGCGGGCCGCGATCCCGGATTCGTCGAAAAGTACCTGTACTCCACCGACCACAAGACCATCGGGCTCCAGTACATGCTCACGGGCATGGCGATGGCGCTCATCGGCGCGTTCACCGTCTACGTGTTCCGCATGCAGGCCGCGTATCCCGGATCCAGCGTGCCGCTGTTCGGCCGCGTCGCCGCGGCCGACTACAACTATCTCGTCACGATGCACGGGACCATCATGATCTTCTGGGTCGCGATGCCGGTGCTCATCGGCGGGTTCGGGAACTACCTGATTCCGCTGATGCTCGGCTGCGACGACATGGTGTTCCCGAGGGTCAATCGGCTCTCGTACCAGATCTTCCTCCTCAGCTCCGTTGTGCTCGTCGCCTCGTTCTTCGTGCCGGGAGGGCCGTTCGGCGGCGCGTGGACGGCATATCCTCCGCTCTCGGCCAACAGCGCCTACAGCCTGACGCCCTACGGTTCCACGCTGTGGCTCCTGGCGGTGGCCCTGGAGTTCGTTGCGTTCCTCCTGGGGGGAATCAACTTCATCACGACGACGATGAACTCGCGCGCGCCGGGTATGAAGATGTTCGACATTCCGATCGTCGTCTGGATGATCGTGCTGGCGAGCGTCCTCTTCATGGGTTCGGTCGGCCCGCTCGTCGCCGGCGCCGTCATGCTGCTCCTCGACCAGGTGGTCGGCACGGGGTTCTACGACCCGTCGCGCGGTGGCGATCCGGTGCTCTGGCAACACCTCTTCTGGTTCTTCGGCCATCCCGAGGTCTACGTCCTCCTGCTGCCGGCCATGGGCATCGTCGCCGAAGTGATGACGGTGTTCGCCAGGAAGAAGCTCTTCGCCTACCGGACGATCGTCTATTCGGCGGTCGGCACCGGCATCATCAGCTTCTTCGTCTGGGCGCACCATCAGTTCGTCGCCGGGATCGATCCGCGGATGGCGAGCCTCTTCAGCGTGACCACGCTCATCATCTCGATTCCCGTCGCCGAGATGTTCTTCGTCTACATCGCCACGCTGTACGGCGGCTCGATCCGGCTCACCACCCCGATGCTGTGGGCGCTGGCGTTCGTCGCCGAGTTCCTGCTCGGCGGCGTGACGGGCATCTTCCTCGGCTCGGCGGGGTCGGACATCTACTTCCACGACACGTACTTCATCGTCGCGCACTTCCACTATACGTTCTTCCCCATCGCGTTCATCGCAGCGTTCGCGGGCATCACCTTCTGGTTCCCGAAGATGTTCGGACGCATGATGGACGAGACGCTCGGCAAGGTGCACTTCTGGGGCACCATCATCACCTTCAACGTCTGTTTCCTCCCGCTCTTCGTGACCGGGACGGCCGGCGATCACCGGCGGGTCTTCGACTACTCGGGGTTTGCGGAGCTGGCGACGCCGCAGATGCAGAACCTGCGGATCCTGGCTACCTGGGCGCTGCTGGCGATGCTGGCCTTCCAGGTCGTGTTCCTCGTGAACTTCGTTTACAGCCTCTTCAAGGGCGAGGCGGCCGAGGCGAATCCTTGGAAGGCAAACACGCTGGAGTGGCTCGCTTCGTCGCCGCCGCCCCACGGCAACTTCGAGACGATGCCGGTCGTCTACCGCGGCCCGTACGAATACAGCGTGCCGAGCCGCGACGACGACTACTGGCCGCAGTACGAGCCGGGTGATACCGCCGATGACGGAGCGCCAAGCGGCCCCCGATCGGTCGAACAGGGCGCCTGAGAGGAGCAGGACGTGACGAGAACCGTGGCTGCGACACGAAACGTCACCGGAATCCCCACGGGCCGCCTGGGGGTCTGGTGGGTCCTCGCCTCCGAAACCGTCATCTTCGGCGGCCTGCTCGGCGCATACATCATGCACCGCGTCGGTCATCCCGAATGGGGGGACCAGGCGGTTCACACCAACGTCTGGGCCGGTGGGTTCAACACCTTGGTGCTGCTCTCCTCCAGCCTCTCCGCCGTCCTCGCACACCAGGCCGCCGAGCGCGGCAACGGCGCGCGGGCCGCGATCCTCCTGCGGCTGACGGCCGCCGGAGGCGCCACGTTCCTCCTCGTCAAGGCGTTCGAGTGGACGGCCGAGATCGGCAGCGGATTCACTATCGGATCGAATCTCTTCTGGTCGTTCTATTACACCGCGGCGGGCCTGCACGGGCTGCACGTGCTCGCCGGCATGGTGATCATGCTGTTCGTGGCGGCGACGGCCGCGCGGAACGTGGAGCTGCACAGGGTCGAGAACGTCGGCATCTACTGGCATTTCGTCGATATCGTGTGGATCTTCCTCTTTCCGCTCCTCTACATCGCCAAGTGAGCGCCATGACCGAACAGGTGCATCGGAACTACGTCCGAATCTGGGCCGTCCTCTGCGCCCTGCTCGGCGTGAGCATCCTGGGACCGATGATCGGCATCCGGATGCTCACGCTCATCACCGCCTTCGGGGTGGCGATCCTCAAGGCGTACCTCGTGGCCAAGCATTTCATGCACCTGGACATCGAGAAGCGATGGGTGGCGTACGTGCTCCTCGCGATGGTCGCCTTCATCGTGGTGATGTTCGCCGGCATCGCACCCGACGTCATGAAGCACGACGGATTGCTCTGGGAGAACACGGCCGCCAAGGCGGCGGTCGAGCGCGGGAGGGACGCCGGTGCGGGCGGCAACCGGTAGGCTGCCGGGGCCGATGGACGCCACAGCGCGTGCGCTGCCGGCGCCGCGCCGCGAGGTCGTGCCGACCAGCGTCCTCGGGATGCTGCTGTTGGTCGGCGCCGAGGTGATGTTCTTCGCCGGGCTGATCAGCGCGTTCACCATCACACAGGCGGGCGCCAGGCCGGGGACGTGGCGACTGCCGAGCGAGCCCGTGCTCCCGGCGGCGGCGACCGCGTTCAACACGACGGCGCTCCTGGCCAGCGGCCTGCTCCTCGTCCGGGCCGGCCGCCAGTACCGGCGCGAGCCGGCGTCGGCCACCAATACGGTCCTGCTGGCATGGGTGCTCGGAGCCGTCTTCGTCGTGCTTCAGGGCCGGGAGTGGATCGGCTTGCTCGGCCAGGGCTTGACGATTCGATCGAGCACGCTGGGCTCGTTCTTCTATCTGATCGTCGGCGCCCACGGACTCCATGCCGCCGGCGCGCTCGTCGGTCTTGGCGTCGCATGGTGGCGCCTCCGCCAGGGGACGCTGTCGCCGGGCTTCCTCCTGGGCGCGCAGACGTTCTGGTACTTCGTCGTCGGCGTCTGGCCCGTCATCTACGGCCGCGTGTACTTCTAGAGGGAGCAGCGATGCGCGTTGTTGTGGCTACCGCAATCCTTGGCCTGGCGCCCCGGGCGGCGCTTGCCTGTTCGGCGTGCGCGCTGGCGGGGATCTCGGACAATGCGGCCGCGTACGTGAGCATGAGCCTGGTGCTCACGGCGCTTCCACTCGGCATGGTTCTCGGGGTCGCGACGTGGCTCTATCGCAATATCAGACGGGCGGACCGGCATGCCACGGGGTCGATCTCGTCATAGTCCGTCATCCGTTCCGCCGGTCGCCAGTGAACATGCCTTGACCCAGGATGAGCCGGTGGCGCAACGCCCCTGGCATGTGGCTTCCCACGGCACCACAGGTGAGCACGACAACCAGCAGGGGCACGCGGGCCTCCCAGAAGAACAGCGCCATCGCCGTCAGGACGATCTTCACGAGAACCAGAAGACCCCGCACCTGGAGCAGGAAGGCGAACGTCGCGTGGAGGTCCGTCGCGAGAAGGACCACGCCGGACGCGACGCTGCCCACGAGCCAGCCGAAGAGCCGCTCTTTCGCCTGCCCGAAGATGTGGCCTCCAACGAGAACGCCGGTCGTGAAGATGTGGATCGTTCGGAGCGCCGCTCGAACGCCCCGCCTGAGAGGGAAGTCTCGCGGCACATCCGGAAACAGCGCTTGCTTCATGCTCGTGGCGCCCGGCACGATTCATCGACCGCAGGAATGCCGCGCCTCGCGCTCACTTCTTCTTCGGGTCGACCGCGCCCCTGAACGTGTTGTTCACCAGCGGCGTGGCGTCGGCCTGCGGCACGTGGCACGTGGTGCAATTGTTTCGTCCCGGGGCGACCTCCGTCAGAGCGTTGCCGTCCAGGTCCTTGAGGTGGCTGTCGCCCGCTTTCGGCGCTTTGGCCGTCTTGTAGGACTGCGGTCCATGGCAGAACAGGCACCCGTTCCTCTCCAACGTGATCGCCGGGAACCCCTCGACGCTGTGGGGAATCAACGGCGGCTGCCCTCTGAACGTGCGTTCAATCGGCTTCTGGCTTCCGGGAGCCTTGCCGACGTAGGACCTCTCTTCCGGTGCGGTGTCTGCGTCATCGACGTTGGCTCCACGCAGCGTCTGCACGCTCGGCGCGGGCTGCTGTGCCGACGCCGGCTGCCACAGGACGAGCGCCAGTGCTGCCAGGAGAATCCCGGTGAACTTGGTCATGAGCGGCTCCCTTGGAAAAACGCGAGGCGAAGGCGAAGACGTCTGTCGGGCAGACGTCGATGCAACGGCCGCAGTTGGTGCACAGGGGCGACAGGATTACCGGGCCGATGCCGTCATCCCCGCCCTTGAGCGCGGGCCTGATGACCAGCGGTTCTGGACACACCGCATAGCAATCAGCGCAATCGTTGCACCGGTCGCGCCGCACGGCGGCGATGCGCAGCGGGCTGCACAGCGCCACCACGCTGTAGAAGGCCCCGACCGGACACAGGCGCCCGCACCAGGCACGTCCGGCGACGAACAGATCGAGAAGGAACACCGCGCCGATGACGGTCCAGCCGGCGCCGATCTCGAAGATGATCCCCCGGTGCAGCATCGACACCGGGTTCACCAGTTCCCAGGCGATGGAGCCGGTCGTCGACGCGACCGCCAGCGTCATGGCGAGGATCCAGTAGCGGGTGGAGCGCGAGATTCCGGCGCCACCCGGCACGCCAACCCGTGCGCGCAGCCAATGCGCCGTGTCGGTGACGACGTTGACCGGGCACACCCACGCACAGTACGCGCGCCCACCAACGAGGAAATACGCGACCAGAACGACCGCCGCGCCAACGATCGCGTTACGCTCCGGGCTGTGCCCCGCCATCAGCGACTGCATCAGCACGTACGGATCGGCGAGCGGCAGCACGCCGAGGGTCAGGCTGTAGCTGAGGTTCCCCTTGACGATCCAGTACCCGAGGTGGGGGCCGGCGAGAAAGAGGGCGAGCACGCCGAACTGCGTGCTGCGGCGCGCCAGCAGCCACCGGTGGGCTGCAAGCCACCCCTTTGCACGGGTCGCCTCGGCGCCGATGCGTGCTCTCATGTCGTGGCCTCCGGCATGCCCCCGAGCAGGCCCACGACGTCCCCGAGGGGCGGTCCATCCGTCTTCGCCTCCCCTTCCCAACCGCGGGGGTAGTGCCCGCCAAGCTCGCCTTTCGCCAGACGGCGCGGCAGCACCCGGATCGCCGCCGACTCCAGTACACACGCGTGTTCGCACTTGCCGCAGCCCGTGCACTGGTCGGCGTGCACGGTCGGAATGAAGATGGCGTGCACGCTGCGCGGGTTCTGCTGCGGCTCGAGCGTGATTGCCTTGTCGCTGAGCGGGCACGCCCGATAGCAGACCTCGCAGCGCAGGCCGAGGAAGTTGAGGCAGGTGTCCTGATCGGTGAGCACCGCAACGCCGATCCGCGCCCGATTGATGTCGGTGAGCTCAGGGTCGAGCGCACCGCTCGGACAGGCTTTCACACACGGGATCTCCGGGCACATTTCGCACGGTCCGCTCCGCGCCACGAAATATGGCGTGCCGACAGCGATGTGCTCTCCGAGCCTGGCGAGATCGAGGATCTGATAGGGGCACTCACGCACGCACATCCCGCAGCGCAGGCACGCAGCGAGGAACTCCGGCTCGTCGCGTGCCCCCGGGGCGCGGAGGGCCGTCGGCGGCAGCGCCCTGGCCTGGCCGGTGTGGAGCGCGAGCCCGCCCCCCAGCAGCGCCACGCTGGTTGCGCTCCTCGCGGCGTCGAGCAGGAACTGCCGGCGCGTTGCCGCCTCGACCATGCCTCGAACCGTCATGCCCTCACGCTTTGACGACCCTCACCGCGCACTTCTTGAAGTCGGTCTGCTTCGAGATCGGACAGGTTGCGTCGAGCGTCACCTTGTTGATGAGCCGCGATTCGTCGAACCATGGGACGAATACCAATCCGACCGGCGGTTCGTTGCGGCCGCGGGTCTCGACGCGGGTCTGGATCTCGCCTCGCCGCGAGATGACCTTCACCACGTCGCCACGCTTGAGGCCCCGAGCCTCCGCGTCCTTCGGATGCATGAATACCCATGCATCCGGCACGGCTCTGTACAACTCGGGGACGCGACGGGTCATCGAACCCGAGTGCCAGTGCTCCAGCACGCGGCCGGTGGCGAGCCACAAGTCGTACTCGCGATCGGGCGATTCAGGTGGCGGCTGATACGGAAGCGCGAAGACGACCGCCTTGCCGTCGGGCCTGCCGTAGAACTTCACGCCTTCACCCTGTTTCACGTACGGGTCGTACCCTTCGCGGTAACGCCACAGCGTCTCCTTGCCGTCGACCACCGGCCAACGCAGACCCCGGGCCTGGTGGTACACGTCGAAGGCCCCGAGGTCGTGACCGTGGCCGCGGCCGAACCTCGCGTACTCCTCGAACAAGCCTTTCTGCACGTAGAAACCGCAGGTCTTCGATTCCTCGTTCGAATAGCCCTTGATGGCGTGTGCGTTCACCCTCTCCACCTCCGCCAGCGGGAACCGGTTGACCTGACCGTTCGCGTAGAGAACGTCGAACAGCGTCTTGCCGCGATACTGGGGCGTCTTGTCGAGCAGCTCCGCCGGCCACACCTCATCGGTCCTGAACCGCCTGGAGAACTCGAGGATCTGCCACAGGTCGGACTTCGCGTCGCCGGGCCCCTTGACCTGCTGCCGCCAGAACTGAGAGCGCCGCTCGGCGTTGCCGTAGGCGCCTTCTTTCTCCATCCACATCGCGGCCGGCAGGATCAGGTCGGCGGCCAGCGCGGTCACCGTCGGATAGACGTCGGACACGACCACGAAGTTGGCCGGGTCGCGGAAACCGGGATAACGTTCCTGGGAGAGATTGGGCCCGGCTTGCATGTTGTTGGTGCAAAAGGTCCACAGGAAATTGAGACTGCGGTCCTTGAGCGCTCGGTCCATCGCCACGGCATGGAGGCCAATCTGGCCGGGGATCGTGCCCGCCGGCAGCTTCCAGATCTGCTCGGCGGTGGCGCGATGCTGCGGGTTCGCCACCAGCAGGTCGGCGGGCAGGCGGTGCGAGAACGTGCCGACTTCGCGGGCGGTGCCACAGGCCGAGGGCTGGCCGGTGATGGAGAAGGGACCGTTGCCCGGTTCCGAGATCTTTCCCAGCAGCAAGTGCACGTCGTAAATCAGATTGTTGGCCCACGTGCCGCGCGTGTGCTGGTTGAAGCCCATCGTCCAGAACGAGACGACCTTGGTCTTCGGGTCGGTGTAGAGCCGGGCGAGCGCCTCGAGCTTCTCCTTCGGCACCCCCGAGAGATCAGCGACCTTGTCCGCCGTGTAGTCGGCGACGAACCGCTTGAATTCGTCGTACGTGATCGGGCTCGCCGCGTTGGGATCGCCCTTGGACTTGCCGTCCGGACCGGAGTAGCCGTTATTGCCGGCCGCCTGTTCCAGCGCATGCGTTGGGCGCAGCCCGTAGCCGATATCGGTCACTCCCTTCATGAAGTTGACATGCTGTTTGAGGAACGCCTCGTCGACCGCGCCGCTCTGAATGATGTAGTTGCAGAGATAGTTGAGAATCGCGAGGTCGGTCTGCGGCTTGAAGACGAGCTCGAGATCCGCCCCGTCGCTCGTGCGGTGCGTGAACGTGGAGAGCACCGCGATCTTGACGTGCTTGGCGCCGAGCCGACGCCCGGTCACCCGCGACCACAGAACCGGATGCATCTCGGCCATGTTCGAGCCCCACAGCACGAACGCGTCGGCGCCTTCGATGTCGTCATAACAGCCCATCGGCTCGTCGGCGCCGAAGCTTCGCATGAAGCCTGCGACAGCCGAGGCCATGCAGTGCCGCGCGTTCGGATCGATATTGTTCGAGCGCAGCCCCGCTTTCATGAACTTGGCTCCGGCGATGCCTTCCCAGATGGTCCACTGGCCGGAAGCGAACATGCCGACCGATGTCGGGCCTTTCGTCTTCAGGGCCGCCTTGCACTTCTCCTCCATGACGTCGAAGGCCTGCTTCCACGAGACCGGCGTGAACTCGCCGTTCTTGTCGAACGTCCCGTTCTTCATGCGCAGCAGCGGCCGCGTGAGCCGGTCCGCGCCGTACATGATCTTGGCGAGAAAGTAGCCCTTGACGCAGAGCAGCCCACGGTTGACTGGCGCCTCCGGGTCGCCTTGGGTGGCCACCACGCGCCCGTCTCTGACGCCGACCAGGACGCCGCAGCCGGTGCCGCAGAAGCGGCACGCACCCTTGTCCCACCGGATGCCCGTGTCGGGCGGGCTCTGTGCCAGGGCCTCATCGAGGCCAGGGACCGTGATGTCGGCCGCCGCAGCGGCCGCCGCCACGGCGCTCAACTTGATGAAACCGCGTCGCGATGTGCTCATGGCGTGCTCTTTCCCTGTGCAGGTGGTTCGTCATCGAGTGTTTCGGAATGGTGGTAGACCAGCGTCGTCAGACGCACGCCCGGAATCGCACGCGCCTGCTCGAACGTCCGACTCATTTCCAGGTCATCACCTTGCTCCACGGTCACGATCAGGAGGCCTTCCGCGGTGGCGGCGTGAACTTCGACTCCGGGCAGCTGTTCGATCTGCGCGCGCGCCTGCTCCGCGCGCGCCGGGTCGAGACATATCAGCAGGCTCGAGATGTTCACGTCGGTGACCGAGCGTTCCGAGGTGCATGCTGGGTGCCATTCCCTCGCCGCATCTCGGAGCGCAAAGCGCGGATAGCAGCAGGTCTTGGCATCCACGCGCCCACGAGCCACGATCCCCCTCATTCACAACCACCTTCGCGTCGCGCAACCGTTCAATCCCACGATTGCACGGGGTCGTAGCACGCGGGATCTCATGAGAACTGCCTGTCTACGGCTCTATACATCTACGAACCGCCGCTACTCAGCTCACATTGAGAAAACCGCGTAATTGGCCACTTTTTGCCCGGTTCAGGCCTGGCTCGTCCCTTGCTCAGCTCCCCGTGGACAGCGAAGGGTCTCGTCGGGGTGGGTCTGACGTGGAGCACTGGGTGGGCAAGCCAAATGGTTCTCATGACGCGAGAGGAAGCGTCGTCTTCGTAGGGGCCGGCCCGGGCGATCCCGAGCTCATTACCCTGCGAGGGTGGCGCGTGCTGCAGCAAGCCGACGTCGTGCTCTACGACAGCCTCGTGGACAGGCGGCTCGTCGAGGACCTCGACGCGGAGCTGGTCTTCGTGGGCAAACGGTGCGGCCGGCACTCGATGCCCCAGGAAGCAATCACCGAACTGCTGGTTCGCTTCGCGCTCGAGGGGAAGCGCGTGGCGCGCCTCAAGGGGGGCGACCCCACCGTATTCGGTCGCACCGGCGAAGAGGCGCTGCGACTCGCGCAGTTCGGCATCCCCTTCGAGATCGTCCCCGGCGTGTCGAGCGCCGTGGCGGCGCCGGCACTGGCCGGCATGCCGATCACGCATCGTGGACTCGCCGACGGCGTCTCGGTCCTGTCGGCGCATCGGCAGGCGCACGACCCGGAGTTGTCGATCCCGCCCTACCACCCGCGCACCACGCTCGTGCTCCTCATGGCCCTCCAGACGGTCGAAACGTGGAGCCCTCAGCTCCTCGAGCGCGGCTACCCTGCCGACCTGCCGGTTGCGTTCGTCAGCGCCGGCGCGACCACGCGCCAGCGTGTCGTGGTGACGACGGTGTCACACGCGGCCGCCGACGCCCTGGCTGCCGGGCTGGAGTCCCCGACCCTGGCAGTCGTCGGAAGGGTGGTGGGTCTGCGCGAGAAGCTCGCAGCGTGCGAGCGGTCCGGACTCTGGGGACGCTACGAAGACCTGCTGCCGGTGGAAGTCTCGGAGGAACTATGCGCCACGTAATTGTTCTCGCTCTTCTCCTTGGCTCGGCGGACGCGTTCGCTCAAGCCCCCGCTCAAGCCCCGCCTCCCGCGCCGGCGACCCCACCCGTCAGACTGGGCGACGTCGTCCTGTCGGGCTCGCTCCGCACCAGAGCCGAGGCGTGGAACTGGTTCGAGGGCAACGCCGACGAGCGTTACGTCTACCCCGGCTCTCTCGCTCGGATTTCGCTCTCGCGAGCCAAACCGCGGTACGACTGGCAGGTGGAGTTCGCCGTGCCGTTCCTCCTCGAGCTGCCGGAGCATGCGATTGCGCCGGCTCCGCAGGGGCAGTTCGGCCTCGGCGCCTCGTATTTCGCGGCCAACAGCAACAGGACGAACGTCGCCGAGCTGTTCATCAAGCAGGCGACCGTTCGGTTCCTCAATCTGGGAGGCGTGCCCGGCCAGTCGCTCAAGGTGGGTCGGATGGAATTCATCGACGGCACCGAGGTCGTGCCCGGCAACGCAACGCTTGCCGCCGTCAAACGCGACCGGATCGCCCACCGCCTGCTCGGCAATTTCGTCTTCTCGCACGTCGGCCGCAGCTTCGACGGAGCTCAGTGGGCGCTCAACCGGAAGACGTTGAACGTCACCGGATTCGCCGGCCGGCCGACCCGCGGCGTGTTCGTGGTCGATGGATGGAGCGAACTCGATATCAACGTCTACTACGGAGCGCTCACAGGACAGGTGGGTGCCGGGGCCGGCGCCGGGGAGTGGCGGGCCTTCGGCATCGGATACCACGATCGCCGCGGCGGCGTGCTGAAGACGGACAACCGCGTGGCTGCCGCGAGGGTCGCGGATACCGAATCGATTGACATCGGCACGTTGGGCGGGCACTACCTCAAGACCGTCCCGACCGAGGCGGGCGTCGTCGACCTGCTCGCCTGGGGCGCCGTGCAGATCGGCTCGTGGGGCAGGCTGGACCAGCGCGCCGGCGCCTTTGCCCTGGAGGCCGGCTGGCAGCCCGAGGGACTCGACGCGGTCGCGCCGTGGTTTCGCGGCGGCTACAACTACGGATCGGGCGATGGCGATCGAAACGACGGGCGGCACGGCACGTTCTTCCAGATCCTGCCAACGCCGCGCCCCTACGCCAGGTTTCCCTTCTTCAACATGATGAACACCGGCGACGGCTTCGGAGAGGTCATCCTCAGACCGTCCCGCAGCGTCAACATCCGGAGCGACGTCCATGTCATCCGACTGGCGAGCCGGGACGACCTCTGGTATGCGGGCGGCGGCGCGTTCCAGTCCTCCACGTTCGGCTTCGTAGGCCGGCCGTCGAGCGGCCGCACGGGGCTGGCAACGCTCTATGACGTGAGCGGCGACTATCGGGTGAATGGATACGCGTCGGTGGCCGTTTACTACGGCCATGCCGCGGGCGGGTCGGTGGCGGACGCCATCTACGCCAACGGTGTCGACGCAGACCTCGGCTACGTCGAATTGACGCTTCGATTCTGAACGGGTTGGTGCGCATGGAGCCTTTTCTTCTTCCTGTCTTCCTGAAGCTGCGCGGCCGCCGAGCTCTGCTCGTCGGCGGCGGGCGGGTCGCCGCCACCAAGTTGGAGACGCTCCTCAGGACGGGCGCGTCGGTCACCGTCGTCGCCCCGGAGATTCGGGAGGACATGTGTCTGCCTGGCGTGGAGATCCGGCGGCGGCCCTTTCAACAGGAGGATCTCGACAACGCCTGGTTCGTCGTGGCAGCGGCGACCCCGGCCGTCAACCGGCAGGTGGAAGCGGCCGCCGAAGCGCGGCGGATCTTCGTCAACGCGGCAGACGACCCGCTGGCGGCGACTGCGTTCCTCGGCGCCGTGATCCGGCGTGCCGACCTTGCTGTCGCGATCTCGACCAGCGGGCGGTCACCAGCGCTGGCGGCGCTCCTGAGTGAAGCGATCGACGCCGTGCTGCCCGATGAAGAAGTTGCGGCGTCGTGGCTCGCCGCAGCCGAGGCTCTGCGGGCGAAGTGGCAGGCGACCTCAGTGCCGATGCCCGAGCGTCGGCCCTTGCTGCTTCGGGTCCTCAATGAGCTCCACGGAGGCCATCACCGCGCCCATGGGCATCTCGGCTTCCTCGAAGCCGGGAACGCGGGGTCGCTCCCCTACGAAGAAGCGAAACGGGACGCCATCGAGCGCTTCCAGCGCCGCTACATCGAGCACCTGATGTTCGAAGCCGACGGCAATGTCAGCGCCGCGGCTCGGAAGGCCAATATGACCCGGGCCGCCCTTCACCGAATCCTCAAACGGCTCGGCCTCGGAACCGAGGACGATATCGACGCCTATATCGATGCCGACGACCAGCGCGGTGCCGCGCCAGAGCCTGTTCACGCCGGTATACAGGCCCGCAGCCGCGACTATACAACCTAGGCGTTCCACGATTCCCCTGCGCTCCTGATACCGGCGGAATTCAGCGAATTCCGCTGAATACACATCTGGCTCGCGCCTTGCTCAGGTCGTGTCGTGCGCGATACAGATTTGAACTCCTGCTATACGGATCGGCGGACGCGTGCGGGGCGACTGGGACTTTTTCCCCGAATTGGGAAATGTTCCGCGTTCGCCGCACTCTTGATGTTGGCGGCGCCCGCGTGGGCCCAGGACGCCCAGAGCGAGGCAGACGAGGGAAGGGCCCTCTTCGACGAAAAGTGCGTCGTCTGCCACACCAACGGCGGCGGCGACCACATCGGACCGGATCTCGCCGGCGTCCTCGATCGACGGCCTCGGGAATGGGTTGCGCGCTTCATCCTCGAACCCGACCGCGTGATCGCCGGCGGCGATTCGGTCGCCCTCGAGTTGCTGAAGAAATACAACGGGATCGAGATGCCCAATGCCGGCCTCTCCGCCGAGGACGTCGAAGAGATCATCGACTATCTCGCTGGTACGCCCGGGGCGGCCGCTCAGGCGCCGCCCCCGAGGGCACGTGAGGCGCAGCCGCCACCGGAGATGCTCCTCGCGCAAGCGAGCATCCTGTACACGTTCCTGGCGATCTCGGTCATCATCGTCGCGGTATTCACCTTCGTCGCCCTGAGCACCCGCGGTCCGGCCGCCAGTGTCGACATCGCGCGGGCCTACCAGCTTCGCCGCGTCCTGTTCGTGATTGCGCTCATCCTGGTGGCCAGCCTGCTCGTCGCCACGATGCCGCAGTCGCCCTACGCGCGAGCGGGGACGACGGCCGACCGTGTTGTCTACGTGGCGGCGCGGCAGTACGAATTCGTCTTCTCGGAAGAGCCGATCGTCACCGCCGAGGACATCGCGCGAAGCCGGCGGATCGCGTCTCTCGAGCTCGCCCCGGGTGAGCTCGTCGAATTCCGGGTCACGAGCCTCGACGTGACGCACGGCTTCGGCATTTACGGTCCCGAACGGCAACTGCTGGCACAGACGCAGGCGATGCCGGGCTACGTGAACCGGCTGATCGTGCGGCCGGAGCGCACCGGGCCGTACCTGGCGCTCTGCATGGAGTACTGCGCGGGCGGCCATCACCTCATGTCCGTCCCGTTCACCGTCGAGAGCGCGACCCCGGTGGCGAGTCACCGCCCGACCTCGTCGCTCACCGCCAACTAGGCATGCCGGAGCAGATGACCATGCACACGACGCAGTCGAACACCTACCCGGGAACGGTCGGCGCGGCCGAGGCGGTAGCCCCGGCGCGCGAAGTCGCCGCGGCCGAGACGCAGTCGACCATCTTCCTCTGGATGCTGACCACGGTCGCGCTCTTCGTCATCCTGGCGCTGCTCGGCATCTACATGCGCCTGACGCAGGGCGGCGCGCTCGTCGGGCTGCGGTCCTGGTTCTATCCGATGATGACGCTCCACGGCGTCGGCATGGCGGGCCTCTGGTTCGTCGGGTCGATGGCCTGCGCCTGCGAGGCGCTGCGCAAGCACGTGCGGGCGTCGAGCGCTGTCGCCGTCTTCGCGCTGGCCGGGACGGTCGTCGGCGTCGTGCTGTTGCTCGTGAGCGTCTTCCTCGGGCGGTTCGCCGCCGGGTGGTACTTCCTGTATCCGCTGCCGCTCCTCGGCGAATGGCCCGCCTGGTCCGCGGCGACGTTCCTGACGTCGCTCACGGTGCTCGGCGCGACCTGGCTGATCTGGAGCCTCGACGTCCTGCGGGCGGTGGCGGAGCGCTACTCGCTGAGCAACGCGCTCGGCTGGCACTACCTCCGCGGCGAGACCGAGCCGGCCGTTCCCCCGGCCGTCATCATCGTCACCGTCAGCATGATCGCCAACGTGGTGGCGCTGGTGTCTGGTGTCATCGTGCTGGTGCTGTTCTATTTCGAGCTCCTGACCGGCCGGCCGAGCGACGCGCTTCTCATGAAGAACCTGACGTTCCTGTTCGGCCACACGCTGGTGAACCTGGCGATGTACCTGGCGCTCGCCGTCGTGTACGACGCGCTGCCCGTCTACGCCGGCCGTCCGTGGAAGGCGAACAAGATCGTCGCCATCTCCTGGAACTCGGTGCTGCTCATCGTGCTGCTGGCGTACTTCCATCACCTGTACATGGATTTCGTGCAGCCCGGAGCGCTCCAGTACATCGGCCAGGTCGCCTCCTACGCCGCCTCGCTGCCGGCGGCCATCGTGACCATCTTCGGCGCGCTGCTGCTCGTCTACCACGCGCCCATGCGGTGGAGTCTCCCGGCGGTGCTTTTCTTCCTGGGACTGCTGGGATGGGCCGTCGGCGGGATCGGCGCGGTCATCGATTCGACGATCGTCGCCAACGTCCGGCTCCACAACACGCTCTGGGTGCCGGCGCACTTCCATACCTACATGCTCGCGGGCTTCGCCATCATCGGCGGCTATTTCTATCACTGCGGCCGGCAGTCGGCGAAGGCGGATATCAGCGAGCCCATCGGTCGGTACCAGGCCGTGCTCCTCAGCTGGATCCTGGCGGGCGCCGTCGGCTTCCTGGCGATGTTCTACTGGGCCGGCGCCTATTCGGTTCCGCGGCGGTACTCGGGTTATCCGATCGAGCTCGCCCACGGCACCACTTACGCCCTGTGGGCGGGCATCTTCGCGTCCATCTTCCTGCTTGCGGCAGTGCTGTGCCTCATCGACGTCATGGGAAGCTGGCGGAAACAGGCGCCCGTCCGGGCAGACGACCGCCTCGGCGCCCCCTCGCCGATCGGCGCACCGGCGGCAGCGCGTGCGGAGGAGTGAGTTGGTACGGGTGAGCGCGGCCTGCCTGCTCGCCGTCCTGGCGGTCACCGCCGGTGCCGGAGCCGAGCCGCCCGCGGCCGTCAGCCGCGCGGAAGGGCGGCTGCTCAATCGCAGCGTACCGGACATTCCGCTGCGGCTGGCCGATGGCCGCACCGTGGCGCTGTCGTCGCTCTGGCAGGACAAGCCGCTGCTCGTGACCTTCTTCTACGCCCAGTGCCACGGCATCTGCACCCCGTTTCTGGCCTGGGTCCGCGACGCCGTGCGGGACATCGGCGGTCTCGGCAGCGACTATCGCGTCCTGGCACTCAGTTTCGATGACACGGACGGCGCCGCCGACTTGCGCGCGCAAGCCGAGGCGCTCGATGTAGGTGGGAATCCGGACTGGCTCTTCGCGACCGCCGATCGCGAAGCGATCGCGCGCATCACGAACGCCCTCGATTTCTGGTACCGGCTGGATCCGGCCACCGGGCAGTACGACCACCCCGCACTCCTGGCGGCAGTCGACGACGGGCGGGTGATGCGCGCGGTCCTTGGAAGCCCCGGCGCGGCCGGACGCTTCAGGGAGCTGGCCCGGGAGCTGCGCGGCCGGTACATCGCCGCGTACACGCTGCCGAACCAGGTCCTCTGGCGCTGCTTCTCGTTCGATCCCGCCACCGGTCGTCTCGCGATGGACTGGGGGCTGGTGATCCTGGGCGTGCCCGCTTTCACGGCGGCCACGCTGACGTTCGGACTGTTTCGGCGCGGCCCGCGCCGGGGATGAGCATATGGACTACGTCAAGCCTGCGGAACTGGTCGAAGAAGCCATTCAGCTCGGAGAGAAGAAAGCGGGATTGCCGGTCCGCGACCTGCTCGTGCGGAGCTTCCTCTGCGGGGTGCTCCTGGCCTACGCCACCTCGCTGGCGTGGCTGGTCGTCACGCAGGGTCTCCCCGCCATCGCGGGAGCGCTCGTCTTCCCGGTCGGCTTCGTGATGCTGGTGCTGCTCGGGTTCGAGATCGCCACCGGCAACTTCTGCCTGTTGCCGCTCAGCGCGGCAGCCGGTCGGGTGCACGCCGCCGGGCTGCTGCGCAACTGGGGCTGGGTCTACCTCGGCAACCTGGTCGGCGCTCTGTTCTATGCGCTGCTCTTCGCGATCGTCATCACCAAGTTCGGGACCATCGACGGCGGTCTCCTGGCGGAACAGGCGCAAACGGTCGCGCAGAACAAGACGCTGGCGTACATGAAGATCGGCGCCGCCGGATGGATCGTCGCCGTCGTCAGCGGCGTGCTCTGCAACTGGATGGTGACCATCGGGACGATGCTGTCGATGGTGTCACGCTCCACGATCGGCAAGATTGTCGCCATGTGGCTGCCGATCCTGACGTTCTTCGCGCTCGGCTACGAGCATGCCATCGTCAACATGTTCGCGATTCCTGTCGGGATGATGCTGGGGGCGCCGGTGTCGGTGCCCGTGTGGCTGTTCTGGAACCAGATCCCGGTGACCATCGGCAACATCATCGGCGGCGCCTTGCTCACGGCGCTCCCGCTGTACGCCACGTTCAAGCCCGCGCAAGCCGCCGCGGTCACGAGCAGTGCCGTCGCGGGCCGTCCAGCCAGGGTCGTCGACGCAGTCGGCATCAGCGACGTCGCTCGCGGGAGTGCGACGTAGGCGGCGCCGTCCGACTCGCGTCGCCGGTCACACCGGCGGGACGGCTCGCGCCGTGCCCAGGCCGGAAGTTGCGCGGGTCAACTCCGCTGTTGTGACTGCGAATCCGTACCCTTCTCGATGGGCGCTCCGATGACCGAGCCCCATTCCGTCCAGGAGCCGTCGTAGTTGCGGACGTTCAGAACGCCGACCAGGTACTTCAGCACGAACCACGTATGGGCACTCCGCTCGCCAATACGGCAATACGTGATGACCTTTCGACCGCGCGTGATGCCTCTGCCGCCGTACACCTTCCGGAGGTCGTCGGCCGGCTTGAAAGTGCCGTCTTCCTGCACGGCCTCTTCCCACCGCACGTTCCTGGCGCCGGGGATGTGCCCCCCACGCTGCGCGGTCTCGGCCAGGCCGGGCGGCGCCACGACTTCACCGGCGAATTCTTCCGGGGTGCGGACGTCGATGACCGTCTGCTTCCCGTCGGCCGACGCCTCGAGCACCTGCTCGCGGTAGGCGCGCAGCGACTGGTCGGCCGGCTTCGCCTTGTAGGTGCCCGGCGGATACGCGGGCTTGTTGGTCGTCAACGGGCGGCCTTCCCCGAACACCCACTTCTTCCGGCCGCCATTCATGAGGCGCACATCCGCGTGTCCGTAGATCTTGAGGATCCAGAACGCGAAGGCGGCGAACCAGTTGTTGTTGTCGCCGTACAGCACGAGCGTGTGCCGGTTTTCGATGCCGTGCGCCGACAGCAGGGCTTCGAGATCGCGCCGGCCGATGATGTCGCGGCGGATCTGATCGTTGAGCTGGCGCTGCCAGTCGAAGCCGATCGCGCCAGGGAGGTGTCCTTTGTCGTACTGCGTGGTGTCGATATCCACTTCGACGACACGGACGCCGGGGTCCTCGAGATGCGCGGCAGCCCAGTCGGTCTCCACCAGAACTTCGGGGTGGGCGTATTCGGAGATCATGGCTCATCTCCATCCCGGTGAAACCCGCTGAACGCGTCGAGCCCCTCGATCTCTCGCTGATATGGTCGTCTCGGACAAGCGTCGTCTGGAGGGATGGGGCGCGAGCACTCGTCGCGCAGTCGCAGACCGCCGGCGACTCCCGCAACGGGGTGGCAAGACCGCCCTTCGACGAGCGCCAGAGATGCCATAGCCGACTCGTCCCTTTCCCCACACTCGCAAGGTCCGAGGAGGCCGACCGCCGATGCGCCGCTGACTCCAGGACCGGGCGCACCTGACTGTCGATCTGGCGCACACCCTATGACCAGGTGGCTCTGCCGTCAATGAGCCGATTGCCTCATCTTCCTTTTCGTGAGGCAAACGGCCCACGCCCGCTCCTTCACCAAGGTGGTGTGAATGTCAGTGACTCTGTGGTCCCACCAGGGGTCTCCCTATCGACATCCTCCGTGATGGGTAGCCCGAGTTGTGGCGCGACGATAAGACCGCCGGTGTCGCGTAGAATAGGCGATACGGATTCTTGTGCCCCGGCAAGGTGTTGGTGTATATGAGGTACACAGACGGAGCCGACGCGCCAGAGAAGGACGCACGCTGTGGACGAAACCCACTCTGACCACTCGGGGCGCGAGGCGCCCGCCAAGCATCCTGCGAGGGATACCACCCGGGCTCCACAATCACCACGCGAGCTCTTGAAGTTACTCGGCTTTTCGAGCCTTCGGCGGCTGGTTCTTGTGCTGGTGATCGAGGTCGTCGTTGCCTGGTTTGCTCTTGCGCTCGCAGTAGCGCTCGTGTCGGACAACCTACCGGTAGCGACGCTCTCGCAACGCTTTCAAGTGCTGTCTCTCAGCCGTCCAACCACGTTGGTTTCCTTATTTGTCGTGGCTGCAGCCGTCGTGGTTCCTACCTTCGTGTGGTTCCATGTCTCACTCCTCTGGGTACGGGTGCTATGGCGCCAGTGGCGAGACACCCAAGCCGGGCGGCGCTCGGTTGAAGGCCTTCCGCCACTCTAGTCGCCCACCGCGAACTCGAGATCGAGGTCCTCGAGGAGGCCCGCCGTCAAGAAGCGGAGAATTCCGGTCGGAAGGTTCCTGGGGCGCCGGCCGCATGAGCGCAGCGGTTCGGGCTCGCCTCAGCCAGGCCGGCCTCGGGCGGTGTCGCGGGGCATCCAGTGCGGGCAGTCGGTGCAGTCCGCATCCGCGACGTAGCTCGCCGGAGCGCGACGCAGGCAGCACCACCCGGCCGACCCTTGCGGCCATAGCGGTGGGACGACCCATGCCTCACCCGTCGGATGCTCCGCCCAGAAGCACGTCGCCGGCGATCGCGGCTCCGGCATCTCCCGGTTCTATCCAGACGTCGTGTCGAACTCCGTCATCCGTTGTCCCTGCTCTCGACGCTCGCTGAACCGCTTCGACTGGAAGGAGCGTGCGTAGAAAGACCCAACCAGGCTGACTCGCTGGCCGTTGGAATGCCTCGGCGTATCGTCGTGTAGGCGCGCGAGACGTAGATGACTGCCAGAGCCACGGGGACGGCAATATAAACGGCCACGCCCACCGCAACAACCGCCACAGCCCACATGTCAACCTTCATGCGTGCCCCGCTTCCGGTCTACTTGCCTTCCCGCGGAAGGCTTCGAAACACCGCCAGCGCCGTCGTCACCACCAGCGCCCAGGCTCCCGCAATCATGAACGGGGGGTTGGGAGCCGTAAACCCGTACAGCCCGATGGCGATTGCCAGGGCGAACGCGGCGAGCAGGTTCTTCACTTCCCTCAACAGCGGGCGGAACCACTCCATCATGGCTGACTCCCCACGGCGATCCGCCGACGACCGCGGCTCCGACAGGACGCCTAGGCAGGCGCCGGTTTTTCCTGCAGCGGCGTCACCGGCAGCACGGCGTCCTCAGTCGTTGCCGGCGCGGACGCCTGCGGCGGCGGCTCGACCGGGCGCGACGGCCGCGCCTGCAACGGCTGGCCGGCAATCAGCCGGTTGACGTCGGTGGCATCGAGCGTTTCGAGCTTGAGCAACGCGTCGGCAATGCGCACGAGCCCTTCCCGGTTTTCCGCGAGAATCTGCTTCGCCCGCTCGTACCCCTGCCCGACCAGCCTCTGGACCTCCTGATCGATCGCCTGCGCCGTGGCCTCGCTGTAGTCGCGGTGCTGGCCGAGCTCGCGCCCGAGGAAGATCAGTTCCTCCTGGCTGCCGAAGGTCAGCGGCCCGAGCCGCGACATGCCGAACTTGCAGACCATCCGGCGCGCCAGTTCGGTCGCCTGCTCGATGTCGTTGCCGGCGCCGCTCGTCATGGTGTCCAGGAACAGCTCTTCGGCCAGTCTGCCCCCCATCAGGATCGCGAGCTGTCCCTCCAGGTACGCCCGCGCGTAGGTGTGGCGATCGTCGACGGGCACCTGCATCGTCACGCCGAGCGCCAGCCCGCGCGGAATGATCGTCACCTTGTGGAGCGGATCGGCGCCCGGGAGCATGGTGGCGACCAGCGCGTGGCCCGCTTCGTGGTAGGCGGTGATGCGCTTCTCCTGGTCGCTGATGATGAGCGACTTGCGTTCCGCCCCCATCAACACCTTGTCCTTGGCGGCCTCGAAGTCGTCCTTGCCGACGGCCTTCTGGTTGTGGCGCGCGGCGTTGAGCGCCGCCTCGTTGACGAGGTTGGCGAGGTCCGCCCCCGAGAACCCCGGTGTGCTGCGCGCAACGATGCTGATGTCCACGTCCCCCGCGAGAGGAACCTTGTGGACGTGGATGCCGAGAATGTCCTCCCGGCCCCTGACGTCAGGGCGCGGCACGACGACCCGGCGGTCGAACCGTCCCGGCCGCAAGAGCGCCGGGTCGAGCACGTCCGGCCGGTTGGTGGCCGCCATCAGGATGACACCCTCGTGCCCCTCGAACCCGTCCATCTCCACGAGCAACTGGTTGAGGGTCTGCTCGCGTTCGTCATGGCCGCCGCCCAGACCCGCTCCGCGATGCCGGCCGACGGCGTCGATCTCGTCCATGAAGATGATGCACGGACGATTCTTCTTGGCCTGCTCGAACAGATCCCGCACGCGCGAGGCGCCGACGCCGACGAACATCTCCACGAAATCCGAGCCGCTGATCGAAAAGAACGGAACGTTGGCTTCGCCGGCCACCGCCCGCGCCAGCAGCGTCTTGCCGGTGCCTGGAGGTCCCACGAGCAGCACGCCCTTGGGAATGCGGCCGCCCAGCTTCTGGAACTTCTGGGGCTCCCTCAGAAACTCGATGATCTCCTTGAGCTCTTCCTTCGCCTCATCCACTCCCGCCGCGTCCTTGAACGTCACCTTCTTCTGGGTGGGCATCAGCAGGCGCGCACGGCTCTTGCCGAACGACATGGCACGGTTGCCGCCACCCTGCATCTGACGCATGAAATAGACCCAGACTCCGATAATGAGCAGGAACGGCACGATCCCGATGAGGCCGGTCACCCAGGCGCTCGGTCGTCCCGACTGGCCGCGGATGACGACGTTCTGCCTCCGGAGGGCGGTCATGAGTTCGGGATAGGCCATGGGGATGTAGGTGCGGAAGCGCTCGCCGTTGACGAGCCGGCCGGTGACGAAGGAATCCGCGATCGTGACCTCCCGCACCGAACCCTGCTCGACTTCCTGCATGAACCGGGTGAAGTTCATCTCCGGCCCCTGGCTGAGCGACGAACCCCGGATGATTTGGAAGACGATGACCGGCGCCAGCACGAATACGACCAGCAACAGGATGATCTTTCGGTTCGAACTCATGCGACACCCCCTGACGGCGTGCCGTGGGCACCCCGGGTGACTGCCACCAGCCGTCTACACATCCCCTCTCAGGGTGGCATAGCACGATTGGCGGTGTAAATGGGACGCGTGACTCACTCGACTAGGACAGATGCACCATCGCATGCTGCTCCCCCCCGTGGGCCGGGACATCGGAAGACCTCGGAAACCGCCCCCCGGGCACGACCGGCGCCGTGCCGGGGGGACGTCAGACCGTCGCGGGAAGCCCTCTACTTCGCTCCCTTGACGACGCGGGCGAGCTCCTCTTCGTGGGACGCCCATTCCTTGTCGTAGACCGTCCACTCGCCTTCATCGAGCTCGACTTCGCGCACCAGCCGGCCGCCCCGTGACAGGATGAACCAGACCATGGGCAGCACGCCGGCAAAGAGGAATACGGTTCCGCCGATCGAGCGGAGCCACGTCAGGGTCACCCAGACGTCCCCTGTCACGAAGTCGTTGGTCCTCGCGTACCAGTATCCGTGCGTGAAGACCGCGGCGAGCTGATAGAGGCCGACGGGGAACAGGTCGAGCACCATCATCAGGATGAGCCCGATCTGCAGCGACCAGAAGCTCGTACGAACCAGCTTCTCGTTCCAGGCCGCTCTCGGGAACAGGTGCTGGCAGCAGAACAGGAGGCCCGCCAGCGCCACGTTCCCCTTCACTCCGAACATCGCCGCGTGGGCGTGGTTGCCCGTCAGGTACGTCGAATGCTCGAAGTAGTTGATGATCGGCAGGTTGATGAGCGAACCGAACACGCCGGCGCCGACGATGTTCCAGAAGTTCACCGCGAGGATGAACAGCCAGACCCCCTCCATGACGAACTTCTGTTTTCCTTCCGCCAGATGCTCACCCGCGCGGACCTTCTCGTTGCGCATCCGCCACGCGTCGAGCGTGATGAGGAGCAGCGGCAGCACCTGCAGCGTGGAGAAGACGCTGCCGAGCGCGATGATCCCCGTCGGCTTGCCGATCCAGTAGAAGTTGTGGGAGATCCCGACCGTCGCGGTGACCAGGAACATCATCACGGCGAGGAAGATGACCCGCTCGGCCACGGCCCGGTTGATGAGGCCCATCTGCACGAGCATGTACCCCACGATGCACGTCGTGAACACCTCGAAGGTGACCTCGACCCACATGTGGACGGTCATCCAGCGCCAGTAGTCGTCGATGGCGAAGTTGCCCGTGGAGGTCGCGCCCAGCCCGAAGAACAGGAACAGGACCATGATCCCGCTGCCATAGAACAGCCACGCCGGCACGGACCAGAGGTTCTGCCTCGTGATCCATGGCCGGACGCCGCGGAAGATGATCACGATCCAGAGGACGAACGAGGCCAGCATCAGCACGTGCCAGAATCGCCCGAGCTCCAGGAACTCCCAGCCCTGATTGCCGAACCAGTAGCTGAGTTCGTCGCTCATGTAGCCCATCTGTCCGAAGTAGATCCCGAACAACGCGCCCGCCCCCACGATGACGCAGAGCGTGAACAGCATGTTGATGAGCAACTGCTGTCCCTTCGGGACCCGCGACAGCCTCGGCAGGAAGAAGATCGTGTAGCCGACCCAGCACATGAAGAACCAGTAGATCTGCACGATCGAGTGCCACGCCTTCGTGATGCTGAAGGTCAGCGGGATCCCGAGGACGCTCACGATGCCTCTGGCCGGCCCGCCTCCGACGAAGTCCTCGGCGCTCAGAATGCCCGCCAGCACCTGAACGAGGAACAGGATGATCGCAAAGGCGAAGAACTTGTACGTCGACCGCTGGGTGGGACGAACGAAGTCGTACCCCTTCTCGAGCTCGATCGTCGTCAGCGTGCCGCCGCTCGCCCCGTTGAACGGATCGCCAGGCAGCTCCTTCATCTGACCGTAGATGTAGAGGACGAGCATCGTGCCGCCAAACAGCGCGAGAATCGACAGGAAGCTCCAGAACATCGTCGGCGTCGTCGGGAAGTTGCCCGCGTCGGGATCGAACGGCCAGTTGTGCGTGTAACTGTACGTCTCACCCGGGCGGCTCGCCGCCGACGCCCACCCGCCCCAGAAGAAATAGCCGGTCAACGCCCGGAGGTCGTCCCGGTCGGTGATGTAGTCGGTGACGAAGGTCGAGAACCTCTCGGGATACGCGGGGTCGGTGAACATCCGCGTGTAATGCTCGACCAACTGCTCGTACGCGTAGATCTGGGCGTCGTTGATGACGATCTGATTCGCCTGTTCGTTCCAGCCGTTCTGGCGGACCTCCCGCTGCACCCGCGGCGCGATCCCGTCCAGTTCGGTCTGGGAGACCCCCGACGGCCGAGCCTTCAGCTCCTGTTCATAGAAGCCGCGCATCGAGACGATCGTGCGGTGCAGCGCCTCGGCCGTGAAGTCGGGGCCGCGGTCCGCTCCGTCGCCCCAGAACGAGCCCCACGACATGAGGCCCTTGAGATGGAACACCTCTTTGCCGCGAACGATCACGCTGGCCGGGATCACGGTCTCCCCTCGAGGAGACACGAAGTTGGCCACTGGCGGCGCTCCTGTGTACGTCCAGGTGCCCAGGGCGAGCAGC
Organism: Acidobacteria bacterium RIFCSPLOWO2_12_FULL_68_19; assembly: GCA_001767525.1. Lineage (GTDB taxonomy): Bacteria > Acidobacteriota > Vicinamibacteria > Vicinamibacterales > UBA2999 > MELF01. The sequence continues at coordinate 100,271 of MELF01000033.1, forward strand.
CCGATGACGCTTATCGCAGAGACGATCGCGAAATGCGCCCACCAGCTCTTCTTGTCGAGCAGCACCTGCGCGAACGTCCGCTTCTCCTCCGGACGTCCGTTACGTGTCGAGCCATAAGTAAGTGTTACCGAGCGGCGCATCGTCGCGCCATTAATGGTGTTACCGAAGGTGCAGGGGTTTTGAGAGGC